>JAJZVN010000041.1 GCA_021845685.1 bacterium | reverse complement strand
AAAAGCTTTAGAAGCGTTATTTTAAATAGAATTAATGATAATTTTAACGACCAATCCGTATCCGAATTAGACTTAGAATTTAATCTTTAATACATTTTTCATCGAATTTTAAAAAGGTATCTTTCTCTTTAAGTTTGTTCCGTAATTCATTTATTTTATCGTAATCTTTATTATCCTTAGCCTCCTCTAATTCCTTCTTTAATTCGCATGTTTCTTCTTCCATATATTTGAATTTATCTAGGCTGGAGGGATCATAATGCCCTCTGTCATTTTGATAAATTTTAAATGACGCTGTTTCTATATTTTTTATTTCTTTGAAGTCATTTTCATTCATTACCCAATATCTATGTTTTTCAACGCAATTTTCTTCATCTCTTAAATAAACGACAAAAAAATGTCTATCGTCATTAAGTAAATCTTGATACTTAAAATTAAAACCGAGATTCCTACCTTCATCGACTAAATGGGTTGATTTCACTTGAACGGAACGAAATATAATCTTATATTCTGTGCTATTACATTGAGGATTCTTACACATATTTTCTTTTACTGCAACAGGACTATTACATAAATTGCAAATAGGAAATTCTTCGAGGGTATTTGTCTTACATACTGGACATGTATTGCTTTGCGAACTCACGTCATTTCTTGTAAATATTCCTCCGCATTTACGGCATTTTTTTGCTTTTTTTATGCTTGTTTTTTCAATAATTACATAGTTTTTGCAATTCGCGTTTATACAATGAATAGTATGTGTATTATCCCAAGGAGAACCACATTTGGCGCAAATAAATTTCATAGCTAAAATATCAACCCTTTCATCATAAGGAGGTAAAAATACAATCCAACCTCTTTTTGAAAGTTCAAAAGCCACCATATTTTCGCCAATTTTACCAAACTGTCCTGCTTTAAAATCCATTTAAAATCACCATATTTTAATTTTACTTTTGACTTGCAATATATATTGCTACTCCGCCTATGCCGGCAAATATAACTAGCATACTGAGCAAAAGGTCATTATTTGCTTTAGCTTTAACTTGTTCGCTAATATATTGATGTAGCTTAGGAAAGAATTTTCCAGCTTCTTGTTGGTCATATATTTGATAATAAGTATAGCCTTGTAACATTGCATTAGGTTTTGTGCCGTCAAGTGAAAGAATAATTAAAGTCTTATGTTGACTCAATGCTGCTCCAATTTCATTTTGAACATATTGGGAATTATGAGAATTTATGCTATACAAAAGCAAAAAAACGTCGCATATTTTAATCTCATTTAAAATCTTGTCACTTAATATTCCGGGTATAATAGTTTCTTCAGAGAGAAACGTAGTAACATTAGGTATCTGTTTTAACCAGTTATCAATATTGTTTGCAACAGGATAATCTTTGGAACTATGGCTTATAAAAATATTGTATGACATTTTTATCTCATATTGTTTTAGTTATTCTATTTGACATTAAATTATATTTTGTGCATTATATATAACTCTTTGTGCATTTATACTTAACTATCCCTAAACACCAATCGCCTATATATCCGGATAACTCAGCAATAAAATAGTCTGCCATCTGCTCTTCAGTTGCATCTTCACCTAAATAGGTCATCTCTTTTCTTCTATCAACTTTCAAAATCTTATGTACACATTTAATACATTTCATTATTTAATCCTTGCAGCTAATTGGATTTATATATGCATCAAGTCTATTTATATTCTAATATTCTGGGAATATACTTAATTCTTTAACCGGAATTATTAATTCAGTTTCCTTTATAATTTTTTCATCAACAATTGCATTAGTATTTATAATATCAATTAGTTCTTTGTATTCTTTATTAATAAACTCATTATTCCATATATGGATATCATTCTTTATTAAACATATTTTATTTTTTATAACTTGGCAAAGAGGTTCCTTAAAATCAATATGTTTATGAAAATCGAAATTTATTACAATTCTCTGAAGCCAGATATCCATATAACGAGTATTTGGTATTTCGGAAAATTTATTTTTAACTTTTTTTATAATATTTTCCCTTTCATCTTCCGAAATAAAAGAAATAAACTTGCTTAATATAGCAGAAACAATATGATAAGTACGTGGATTTCTTAACGCAATATCGGAAATTATCGCTATAAGCGGTTCGATATCTTTTTTATTACTTTTTTTAATATTAACAATTTTTTTATAGAAATCCAATAAAGCTCTTTGCAGACTCCCTGAGTTAGGAAATTTAATTGAATGATTATAAATTATTAATAAATGTTTTTGTTTATTGTTTTCGTAATTCTTGCTAATAATCCAATATAATTTATCTGGCTTAAAAGAATCTTCTATGATGGAATCGCTTATTCTAGTTTTGTTGACATTAAGTTTAAGTCCAAGGCCGAGCAGCACCTCAGTTAAACACATTAAGATTTTTTCGCTATCATTCGAGTTATTTGCAAATATTCTGTAGTCATCACGGTATCGTAATATATGGTAATCTTTGATGTCTTTAATTTTTTCAGTTAATTCTGCATCGATATAGCCTAGAACCATTTCTGCTATAAAATCCATTAAATTAGACCCTTGCGGTATCCCATTTGTTTGTCCATGCCTCATTCCCTGTATATTTTTGTCAATTATATTGCCTATTAGAGTTGTGCATCTCCTATTTGTTTTAGCCACTTCTTTTCCGTGTATCGCCCAGGCTATTGAATGAGTGTAAATAGAACTATAACAATCGGTAATATCCGAATGGCTAATATATTTATAGATTAGTGAAAGTCTCAATGATTCTTGTTCTATACCATCCCACCATTTATTTATTTGACTGGCTTTATTATTTATTCTTCCTAATGAATTTACTGGGATACTCATGCATTTAATTTTTTTATTAGTCTGGAATTCTCTAAACCTATTTAAAATTACTTTCCAATTATCAGGATCGGTTATTTTTAAAACCAAATTAACATAAAGAACAGGATGAATAAGCTCCAACGGTCTCCATGAATATTTTCCATCTTTATTGCTAAAAATTGTATGATTAACGCCATAAATATCTTTAGATTTTTTGAAATTATATTTTGTTTTTTTTTCTAAAATATTGCATATATTTTCTAAAATATTGCTAAAATTAATATATTTTGGCAAATCTATATTACAATAGCTTTCTTGCTTTAGAAAGAAATGTTTTGCATCCTCGTTGGATAATTCTAGAATTGTTTTATACATATACAAGCTTTTAATTATTTCAATTAATATTTATTAATATAACTCTCAATTGTTATATGACTTTTATGTGCAAAATTCCAAATTTTCATAAATGAGTTCTGCCAATATATAAACTGATGAAAAGTCATAAATTTTAGAACCTCGTTTTGGTTTCCAATATCGGCCGTGTGCTAACCAATGTCTATATTTAAATGCTTCCATAAGTTGGCATAACGTGTTTTTTATTTCTCTTTTGCTATCATCCTTCCAAGTTTTAAGTATTTCATCCTCCAGCGTTGCTCTTTCTTCATACTTTTTATATACTGGTTTAAATTTTTTAGAAATGGGATCTTTATATTTATTACGACATCTCTGTAAATAATCTATTCTAAAACTGGCTTCTAATGATGACAAAACCATAAACACGCAACTTTTATCTAATTCTTCGAGTATTTTAATTTTTTCACTTTCTAATTCTGCTATGCTATATAATAAAAAATTATCAAAATTTTGGTAATTATTATAATAATAATTAATAGCACTCTTCAAACTATTATAATATTCTGCAATTTCAGTTAAAGATAGATTTTTTCCTGAAAAATGTATATTCTTAGGCATTCATAACTTCCATTAAAGAATTAATAAAGTTTTCTTTATTGAATTCTTTATATTGAATATTAGGCGGCGGCGTAGCTATTTTCCATACCAATTCTTTTTTTGCGATATCTTGCATTGGGTTAATATTGTCGTTTGTGGTTGTTTTATTACCTACTATAATCTGAGTTTTAATTGTAGGCATTGTTGAGTTTTTATCAACTAAAACAAATCTAACTATACCATTTTTCCCTTCTAAATCTATCCTTCCTGCTGCCCCAATTATATTCATACCTTTGGGGTGAAGTTTAGCTATCATATTGTCCGCAGTCGTTATAGTCATTTGTTCTGTTCGGTAATTACCAAGATATTCCTCTGAAATATAGAATGGTTCATACTTAATTTTAATCAAATCATCTTCTTTATATTCCTGGAGAAATTCTTCAACTTTTTTAAAAAATTGTTCTATGGCTTCAAACCAATTTTGTTTATTTGATTCCCAATTGATTTTTTGATCTTCAGCTTTTTTTTTATTTTCAGTTAAAAATTTTAAAAATTCATCTTCTTTTTTTTTCATTTTGTAACCTCTTAATTTAATTATATCCAGCATTTATATTTATTTTTTTATGATATTTGCTTCGAAATAAATGCATCCAACCCCTCTATTGATTCATCGCCTGTCTTTATAATCCTTTTTGCTATTTTAAGCATTTCTTCATGACGACCAATATTATTTTGAACCATATAAGGAATATTGTATGTTTTATAATAATCTTGGAAATATTTTATTGTTTTCTCTAATCCATTATCATTATTTAGCAATTTTTCGTATTCGTCATTTTTTTTTGCATTATTTTCAATATCTAGTAAAAATGAATTTGCATAACCGTAAAAACTAATAATTTTCTCAGTAGCATTATCTAACAATCCAATCTTATTCCCTAATTTTTTTTTAACAAAAAAAATATCTTCATTTATCGAAAAAGAAAATGATAATAGTGGTCTAACGTTATATATAATTGATAAAGATATTAATAAATCTTGACTGCCGTAAACATTTTTTAATTCATATAGTGCTTGTTTGTGTCTATCTATCATTTTATTTAATGAATCTATATACTCTCTATCATTTATAATATCTAATATTGCGCATATTTCTCCTTTAAATGCATAAGCGGTTGACAGCTTTTCTTGTTTAAGTCTGTAATGTTCCACTATTAGTGTTCCAATTCCAGCAAATAGAGCACCTATTATTAATAAAAAAACGCCGATTAAAATTTGAATATATGTTGTATTTTGAAGCATAAAATCATTTTTCTTTACAAGTTGACATTAATTGATATTTTTCGTATATTATATATTATTCATTAAAATTATGATTTACTATTACTTGCAAGCCTTTTTTTCTGAACAGGTTTTGGGTTTTCTTTCTGCTTATTCTGTTTTTTTAAAGCTGAATAAACATTTTCTATACCGGTATTGACTACCGTAATTAAATCCTCTGATTTATTTTCATATATTTCTCTTAACATAGAGACATGCTTATAATATTCCGAATTGTTTTTAGAGGGAGAAAGTTTCGGATTTAAGGATTTTGCGGAGTTTGCTTCCTTGAGGAAATAACTTAAATCAACCTCTAAAATCCTACATATTTTCAATAAATTATCAATAGGTATCTTGGCGCTTGCATTCTCATATCTTTGTATAGCAGTGTAAGAAATATCTAAAAGCTCCCCCAATTTCTCCTGAGAATATTTTAATTCCATTCTCCTAAGTTTAATTTTATTACCAATAATTTTGAACAACTCTTTTTCAGTATTTTTCGGCATAATGAATAATTTTAAATTATTGTATCTATATACAATTTTAATCAAATTAAATATTTTTACTACAACTTAAATGAATTATTTTTTACTTGACTATTACAACGAGATGTTGTAATTTATAGAAAGAACATTTAAATAATTCAAATATAACCTAATGAAAATAGACATACTATAAAAATATGGCTGAAGAAAAAATTACATTTGAAAATAAAATAACAGCTCCGTTTACGTGGGTAGAGAATGAACTTCTTAGGTCTAAATCGCTATCATTAGAAGCGATAGGCTTATATATGATATTAAGGTCGTTTGGCGGCACGTCATACCCTTCAATAGAATATTTATGCAGTTTAGCAAAAGTGGGAAGGGATAAACTGCACAGGATAATAAACGAGCTAATAGAAACTAAATTACTTCTTAAAAAACAAAAAAGACAAAACGGCTTTTTTTCAAGAACCATTTATAGAATTTTATCGATCAGCGACGATTATAAAATTATATATAAAGAATTTATCGGAGAAGAAACTGAAAATCCGCAAACCCTTGAAAATACTAAATCCTATCCGTGCCCTGAAAATCCGTCAACGGATAATCCGTCAACGGTAAATCCACTACTATTAAGAACCATATATAAAGAAGAATCATTTAAAGAAAAAGAACCACACACACAAAAAGAAGAAGATGTGTGTGAAAATGAAATTAAAAAGCAAATCGAAAAAATCAAAGAAATAAAACTTTATAAAAATTCCGGAACAGGTATTTTAGAAAAATTAGTAAAGCGATACGGAAAAGAAGTTTTAAAGGCGGCAATATATATCGAAGACGTTAATAAAAAAATAACGGTAAGAAATCCTGAGGGATTATTAATTACTACCTTGCGGAATAAATTATACTCCGAGGTCAGCGAAGAGAAAAAAAATATTAACATAAACGGCGACGTAGAAAAATTAAATATGCAGTATAGGAATTTTGAAGTTTACGAAAACGAAAAAATAGAAGAAATTATCGCTTTAATGGGAAAAATAGCGTTTAGGACGAATAATACAATTAAGGGAATAACAGTTACGCATGCAACAAATTACGAAGAATTTGCGAATTTTTTAAATAAATTCAGGTTAAAATTATGCAAAAATTCTAATGCGGCAGATAACTCGTCCTAAAGTGTCCGCCCGGCGGACAGTAAATTAATTTTTAAACGGAGGCGGTATGGTGATAGTAATAATGAATCAAAAAGGCGGAGTAGGAAAGACTACGACGGCGGTAAATTTAGCAGTTGCTTTAAAAAGAAATTACGAAAGGATATTGCTTGTCGATATGGACCCGCAGGCTAATGCGGGAACGCATTTGGGCATAAGGGCGGACGGAGATAATTCTATCGCGAACGTGTTTGCGGGAACGAAGAAAATACCGGATATCGTAAAAAATGCAGAAGGTATCGACGTGGCGCCGAGCAATATCAGTCTGGCGGGAATAGAACTTCAAATCGTAAACGAGATAGGCAGGGAAATGATATTAAAGGACATTTTGAAAGAGATTAACTACGACGTAGTTATTATCGACTGTCCGCCGAGCTTAGGTTTATTATCCGTTAATGCTTTGACTGCGGCGGATAAAGTTATTATTCCGGTTCTTACGGATTATTTTGCAAGGGAAGGACTGGCAGACTTTTTAAGAACGGTCCAGAAAGTTAAAAGCACGTTAAACGATAAACTTTCGATTTTAGGTTATCTCGCTACTAATTACGATAATACGGCGATATCTAAAGACGCTTTGGAAAGCCTTAAAAGCCATTTTGAAGGGCAGGTATTTAAAACTGTGATAAGAATAAACACACACTTAAAAGAAGCTCCAGGGGCAGGCAAAAGCATATTTGGGTATAAGAAATGCAGAGGATATGAAGATTATGAAAAATTAGGAGAAGAAGTCTATGAAAAAATTAAATGATCCGCTTTCCTGGATAGGGGAAAATAAAAATAAGCTTATGGACAGTATTAGCCTTATTGAATTTGAAAGCATAATAACCGAAGAACAGGTAAGAAAAGACTTTAACGAAGAAAGGCTGAACGAACTTGCAGAGTCCATAAAAGCGCACGGCGTAATAGAACCTTTAATCGTTAGAGAGACTAAAGAACTAAATAAGTATATATTAATTGCAGGAGAAAGAAGATTTAGGGCGGCGAAGATTGCCGGACTTAAAAACGTCCCCTGTATTATTAAATACGATATTAAGGACGAAGACATCATTATTTTGCAGTTGATTGAAAACGGACAAAGGGAAGATTTAAATCCGTTAGAACTTAACGCCGTTTATAAAAAATTGCAGGACTCCGGTTTGTCTATAAGGGAGATAGCCGAAAAAATCGGCAAAAGCAAATCGCACGTCCAGGAAGTATTATCCATTTCAAAGCTTAACGACGATGAAAAACTGTCCGCCGGGCGGACACTTAAAAAAGCGGTGGAGCTTTCAAAAATCAAAGACCAAAGCAAGAGAAAAGAACTAATTGGGAAAGATAATATTTCGACAAAAGAAATAAAAAAGGCAAGAACGGAAGGCGAAGATAATCCAAAACAAAACGGTAAAGGAAATTATATCAGAACGCTTATAGATTATCAAAACGACGTTATTACGCACGAGCAAGCGGAAGAAGCTTTGCTCGGATTAGGAATTTCTGAGGATAATATAGAAAAATATCTTAAGACTTCGGACGACATTAAAAAAATGATAAAAAAACCGCTAAAAGAGTTGGGCAGGGAAGATGAAAAAAGCAATATTAAAACCGGCGAAGAAACGAATACAAAAACGCAAGAGCAGGACGATAATAATCAGGACGTTTCCTTGGAAGATAAAATTAAGCGGTTTAATATTCAGCACAATAATATAGTTTTAGAACTCGGCAA
Source organism: bacterium (assembly GCA_021845685.1). Lineage (GTDB taxonomy): Bacteria > SZUA-79 > SZUA-79 > Acidulodesulfobacterales > Acidulodesulfobacteraceae > Acididesulfobacter. Next base: position 3,623 of record JAJZVN010000041.1, on the reverse strand, counting down.
AGCAAAAGATATTAAATCGTATAGCTTATCATCAATACAGACTGGAGAAGCGGCGGTAATAAAGATAGCCTTTAAAAGTCAGAATTTAGTAAGCGATTTAATTAATATTTTAAACAAGTCTTTTCCGGTGAAATAAAGGGGGTGAAACATTATGGATACGGAAAAAGTTAAAGAGGAAATAAATAACGAGATAGAAAGTTATATCAAGAAAAGAGATAAGGCAGCATACCTGTTAAACGATTTTTTATCGGAATTAAAAAAGATGAACGAAAACAAAATGCCGTTAAAAGAACAGATTAAAATCATAAATAAATCTTTTGATAGTAAAATCTCTAAACATAAATTAACGGATTTTTTAGTCAGGAATAAGATAAGAAAAATTATAAAAAGAACAGCGGTAAAGAAAGGTAATGGAAATGAAAAAGATAAAAAATAATCCAAGTTTTAGCGGAAAAAAGGTAAAAATAACTTTTCCGAAACGCTTTCCGAAGCAACGGACAATTATAAAAGGGGGGCACATCCCCCCTTTACCCCCCTGTTGCGCCCGTCGTGCGTGCCGTTTATGGTTGACTTCGTCAAACGCTTCGCTATCCACCCACGGCACGACCACCCCAAAAAATCTTGTTTCACAAATTGCCTTCGGCAAACGCTTCGCTAATTCGTGGTTTGTCTTCGCCAAACTAAAATTTTCTGACGAAAATTTTAAAACAAGACCGCACTTAAATTTCTTGCGAAATTTATTTTTGCTTCGCAAAAACCGTAAACGCTTTTTTTGGGGTGGTCGTGCCGTGGGTGGAGCGTTCACGCACGACGGGCGCACACCCCCCCCCGCCCCCCTCTAAAGAGGGGGAGATTGACCCCACCCCTGCCCCTCCCGTCGGGAGGGGAAAAGACAAAAGCAAGGGCATATTGAAAAAAACTTATTAAAAACTTCTATATAAAAAGGACTTAAAAATGGAAACGGATATATTTGATTTGATAAAAGCAAGATATGAAATTATAGACAAAAAAGGATTAGAAAAATTAATATTTATGGAAACGGGAATTATGGGAAATTTATTATTGACGAGAGATGAAATTTTATCTTTAACTAATTTTATTCAACTTAAAGCATTAAAAGAAAATTTAATAAGATAGGAGGAAAGATGTTTGCAAATTGTGAGATATTGGAGACGAGAAAGGAAATTGAAATAGGTTTGCCGGACAAACATACTATTGTTTTCGGAGAGACCGGAGCAGGTAAAACCGAAAGCGTATTATTAAATTTTTGGATAGGGAAAAAGATTATAACTATTATTGACGGCAAAGGGGAATTGGCGGCAAAAGATACGGCAAAAAAATTAAGACCGGAAACGATCGTTTATGATTTTCAATCTAATATAAATCTACTTAAAGGTTTAAGCGAAAAAGAAATATCGGAGCTTATAATTAACAGTCTATATCCGAAGGAAATATCGACGGCGGAAAGTTTTTATCAAAATTTCGCAACGCAGGCTTTAAGATTTGTTTTGAAATATATTGAGAATCCTACTTTTGAAAAAATCTTTATAGCATTATATAAAGACAATATTTTAAAACTTTATAAAGAGCATGCCGGTAAAATGAGCGAGGCTGAAAAATTAATAGCAGGCGGATTAGTGGAAGATAAAAATTACGGCGGTTATATATCCGGCTTTTTAGATAAACTTCAACCTTTTGCCTTATCTAAAAACTTCAATACTGAGGAAGGCGAAAATATCAACTTTTCAAAGGTGAATTGGGTAAGTTTAAGAAATATTCAGGAAGAAAACAGTATGGGAAGAATGATAATCGAAAACTTAAGACTTAGGAAGCCTAAAGAATTAAATTACGAAGTCTGTTTATGCATCGATGAGTTTGCTGATTTAATGTTTAGCGCATTTTCAAAGATTATAAAAGAAATCAGAAGCTTTAAAGTGCAGTTGGTAATGATGACGCAGAGCTTATCGGACGCAGACAGGTTTGACAGCGCATTGCTTGATATTCTTTTATCAAACAGCCAAAACAAATACTTTATGAAGCAGGACAGCATAAGAAATGAAGATATATCAAAGCTTTTCGGAAATAAAATATTTGAATACAATACGAAAAGTAAGGACAATGCAGGAACTTTGGGAATAGCAAAAAGCGAAAGGCGGGATTATATTATACAGCCGCAGGCATTTAGCAAATTAAAGCCCGGTCAGGCATATGCAAAAACAATGATAGACGGAACGCTTGAAATAGTTGGGCTTGAGTTTAACAGAGTGGAGATTGAAAGATAAGGAGGGGAAATAAGAGTTGTAAAAAGCATTTTATTAAACTCGAATTTACAACATTTGGGGCTAAAGATGAGCATTAAAGCTCTGGCAATTTTCATAACGAAAAGTAATCAACATTGAGTTTCTTAACGGAAATTTGACAACGATAAAACTGTTATCAAATTTCCTAAAACTCAATGCTACGCAAAATTTGACAGCAAAAAACGCTATCAAATTTTGTTGATAACTTTTCTGAAAATTGCGACGCCGGCGGTCAAAATCTTTTAAATTTAAAAGCACCTAACCCCCCAGCCCCCTTAGCAATGGGGGAGAAAGGCAAAAGCGAATTATTTAAAGGTAAGATTATTAATAAAAGGAGGATTTATGCAGCAGACAAGCAATAATAATAATTCGAGCGGATTAGGGCAGGGACACAGCTTCCAGAACTATATGTCGAAGATGTGGTTAATTGCCATAGGAGTTGCATTTTTGGGTGGTATATTAATACCGATATTATTTTTAAACTGGTTTTACGGAAAGAATTTTTGGCAGGAATATTTATTATTCAAAACGATGATAACAAATGGGGAATGGAGATATTTTAATTATCTAAATATTGACCATAGCGCAGTAATGCTCAGTTTTTATTTTTTAATAGAAAATATCATCCTTCTTGAAATTATTTTTATGTATGCAGCATTTAAAATTATAAAAGCAGAAGAAAAACGGCATATAAATATCGAGGCTAAATATAGGGAAAAAATAAATAACGAAACGAAAGATAAGGATTTTGAAAAGAAAGCGGAAAATGATAAAGATAGCGAAAAGAAAACGAGTAAATTTAATTTGGAGTGATTATGAAAATAGAAAATTATGAAGATTATAAGCAGTTTAAAAAAGCAAAGAAAATTTACGAAACTGTTGAATTTAATAACTTTATAGGTAAAATTATAAAAGATAGAAGAAAAGAATTGAATATTTCACCTACTGATATAGCTTCAGCTTTAAATATTGTATATACGACATATTACGGTTATGAAAATGGCACAATAAATCTTCCTCCGGAGAATCTTTTTAAAATTACTAAGATTCTTGATATTTCGCTTGATGATTGCAGGGAACTTTATTTTAATATTAAAAAATATAAAGAAGATTTTAAACACTTAAAAAAATGATGAAAAGCAAAGAAGAAATACTGCACTTTTTAAAAAAAGAAAAGCTAAAATATGACTCGGTAGAATTTTCTAAAATTGCTGGTAAATTTATAAAGGAACGCCGGAAGGAACTTAAAATATCGTCTTTTGAAATATCAAAATCTTTAGATATAAGTTATAGAACATATTATAAATATGAAAATGGACAAAT
>JAJZVN010000003.1 GCA_021845685.1 bacterium | reverse complement strand
TGGTGGGCGCAGACGGTCTCGAACCGCCGACTTCTACCGTGTGAAGGTAGCACTCTACCCCTGAGTTATGCGCCCTGTTTATCATCTTTAACAATTATAGTATTCTATTCTATTGTATTGTATTATATTGTTATTAATTATTATCGATAATATAATATTACATTTTTATATCTATTGCAATGTCAAATTATTTTGGAACAAGATAATATAGGTTAATAATATTACCCGCTAATAATAATCTAACTAATATCAGTTAAGTTTAACTTTAAACTACTCCCCAATATTCGGACTAAAATTTCGTATTCTTAAGGTGTGATAGCATTGTTTAATTAAGTATTTTATTAAATAATATATATATGACTATTTATTCTTTAATTATTTATGTAAGTAAGATATATTAAAATAATATTAATATAATAAATCATTATTCTTTTGCCTTTGTCAAGAAAAATCTTTTAATCGCCGCCGCAATTAGGTTGGTCAAGGTTTGGTAATGATTTTTTCAATAACTGTCTTTTGTTGTTGAAAAAATTGTTAGCAAACCGGTCAGATAAATTTAGCTTTATCGATAGGCTGAATTGTCGTAAGCATCTTTTGGAGACGCATATGCTTTAATATAAACTTCTTCGTATTTTACGCTGCGCCGCAGCCTTTCTACGAATATATTGTCGAACGCCTGATCTTTGGAATCCATGCTTATTTTTATGCCGGAATCTAATAGTTTAGATGTAAATTCCTTGCCAGTAAATTGGGAACCCTGGTCTGAATTGAATATCTCGGGCATTAAGTCCATAAGCGCCGTTTCTAATCCATCAATGCAAAAACGAATGTCTAATGTGTATAATGAACCCATAAATCAAGACAGGTTTTTAAGAATCTAACTTCCTAAATTGAAAAAATCTGTTAAAATTTAATTGTTATTAATTTTATTGAAAATTATTTTTTTTATTAAACAAATATCAAATTAATTGCAACATGGGTGTCCAGTAATTTCCGTAAAGGGTGTCCAATAAGAACGGAATACACATTTATAGAGTGTTTTTATAATATGGTAAGGCTTCATTCCTTTTTGGGATTTCTTAGTCCTAAAAATTACATGAAATTATTTATGCAAAATAAATTTGCCGCATAAATACAAAAGTGCCTTTTTTTGCTTCTTTTCAGCAAAAAAAAAGCGCAAGTCCCCAACGAAGGGACATGCAGTGGTTCCTTGAATTTGTTTTTAAATAAAATGTGGTAAATTTTAAAATAAGAAATAAATAAATAAAGTATTCTTAACTTAGAGTGTAAAAAAATGTTGCAATTCCAACCTTTAAATCCCACAACGTTAAGATAAAACTATATATCTTTCCACTGATGCAACTATTGCAACGGCCTTTAAATCCCACAACGTTAAGATAAAACCTATCACATCATTATCAGGTGATGCGCCTGAATTTAAACTTTAAATCCCACAACGTTAAGATAAAACCAGAGGCATAACCTCAACAGCACAAGCAATCGCTTACTTTAAATCCCACAACGTTAAGATAAAACGACATCGGCATAATGGTAGACGAAGCCCTTGATATCTTTAAATCCCACAACGTTAAGATAAAACTTAATGGAAAATATATATATTGATGAATATGCTTATCACTTTAAATCCCACAACGTTAAGATAAAACAAACACGGCAAGCACTGCTTCGTCTTCATCATATAACTTTAAATCCCACAACGTTAAGATAAAACTATTCGCTTAAATTCATATTAGAAAAATTTAACATTCTTTAAATCCCACAACGTTAAGATAAAACCCGGTGTGGCGCCTAAAGTTCCCGTCCCGTTTCCAAGAGCATAGCTTTTGTTTGCGAACGCTAAAGATATAAATAATATTAATATTAGCGATAATTTTTTCATAATATAACCTCTTTTATTTTCCTTTAGTTAATTTCCGTCAATGACAACAGCCATAGCATTATCACAGTTTATTAATCTATTTCTGTGTTTATCTAATACTTCGTTTAGACTATTTTTCTTATAAGTTTTATTACACCAATTATAAACCTTTAATGCGGTTTTTTTATGCTTAAGATAATACTTATTACTATGGAACGCCGGCGAATATTTAGCGCAGCCCGAAAATAGCATGATCATCATTAAAATTCCTATCCCTATACTAGCTAAACTTAATTTTTGAAACATAATATAACCCCCTTTAAGTCATGTTATTTTCCTATTCCAAAATTAGTCACGTTCGGATACGTGCCAAACGGATTACCTGCGTATGCAGAATTATTTAATATAGGCGTAACTATCGTAACAGGAGCGGTTGCGTTACTTAATCCTATTTGAGTATTAGACGTTTGTATTCCGTTTTGTATAGCGGCAAGTTTTGCCTGCTCCGCTTCAAGTTTATTTAATTGATTTACTTCTTCGGTCAGTGTCACTACCGCCTGCCCCGTTGCCTGCTCCGCTGAAACTGCGGAGTTAGCTTTTCCGATATTAGAACCTAACTGCTCGACTAAATGTTGTTGATTTTGTGAATTATTCAAAATTCCTTGCGCGTATCCGGCAGTCTGTCCAGATTGAGTATTAGACGTTGAATACTGGTTCTGCATAGCTGTGTTTTGCGACGGTAAATTAGAATTATAAAGGCTTGAACCCCCATAAGTATTCTGATAATTCTGTAAAAACCCCTGCATTGCCGGATTGCCGTTTTCCATACTGATGATATTAGTCATACTTGCTTGTTCTGCCGTAAGCGAATTTTTAAGCCCCTGCAGTTCGTTAGCGGGCATCATCATAACAGTGCCTTCAAGATTATTAACCGCTCCCATTAATCCTGAGGCTTCCTGCTGCATATTCTGAACCTGATTTACCAGCTGTTGACCTTGCCTCACGTATTTAAGAGCTGAAAGCTCTACCTGTATTTTAGATTCTGCCGCCTGTATGGCGGTATTGGCGGCGGTAATTTCCTGAATTATTGATTGAATCCCCGCCGTCACGGGATCAAGCGTTATTATCTGCGCCGAAGCCGTTTGCGGAATAAATAATATACTAAAAAATAATAAAAATATTATAAGTGTCAAGCGGCTTGACACCATCAAAAGCTCTTGTTTATTAGTTTTTTTAATTTTTTTCATAATAATACCTCGTTTAATTTGCAGTCTGAGTATTTGTAGTCTGTGACTGATATGTCGTATTAGTGCCTGTTTTAGCGTTTAAATCCTGCTGCGTTTGAGGACTACTTTCAACGCTGTTTACCTGATTATTTGTATTAGTTACCGCTTGAGCAGCCGCATTATTCTCCGATGCGGTAGAATTTTCTTCCTGTTGTACTTTAGCGTTATTTACCGCCGGAGCGGCAGGCGTAACCGTTACAGGCGTAAAAGTAGAACCCGCGGGATGCGGATAAGAACTATTGGAAGAACTGTTGGTATTTATAGAAACCTGAGCAAAAGCGCTTGAAACGCTAATAAATATAGATATAAAAGCTAAAATAAATATTTTTAACATAATTACCTCCCAAATTTTTTAGTATTATTATTTTTATTATTTAAAAAATCAGTGAAAGTATTTTTTCTCACTAAATCATCAGGTGAAGATATCTCTTGTTTTTGCTCTTTTATGTTTATTCCTTCTTTTTTCGCTAAATCGGATATTTTATTGACTAAATCAGGAATATCTTTTTTAGCTACCTGCCAGACTTCTTCATAATCTAAATCTGAATAATCATGGATAGCTATATCTCTCATGCCCGCTATATTTTTCCACGGAATAGACGTATATTTAACTTTTAATTCATCTGGTATATTTTTAGTTGCTTCACCTATTACCTCAATACATCTTATGACCGCGTTGCAAGTTTTGCTATCATTTATAAACTGTTCAAATGATATATTTTCGGTATAATCTTGAATCAGCGCTGAATATTCCGCAATGTCTTTAATTAAAAACTCTTTAGATCTTTTCATAAATAAATAACCTCGTTTAGTATATTTTCTTTAAGTTCTTTTTTTATGCTCCGTTTACGAACAACATCGGTTTTATTAAGCAATAAATCAGATATATAATTTTTAACCGCCGCTCTGTCTAATAAGCTCACTTTCGCTTCAGGATAAAATTCCACTAAAATATCCACATCGCTGTTTTCATTCTGCTCGCCCCTAACGTAAGAACCAAAAATGCCGATTTCGGCTATATGATATTTTTCTGCAAGCTCTTTTTTGTGGTCTTTAAGAATATTCTCTATCTCATTTAATGTTTTCATAATAAATATATTATATCAAATTAAATAATGTTTATTTACTTTTCGGCAGTACCATATTTTTGCTCATGAAAACATTAAACCTGTATCCCTGCCTTATAATTAATGTAGGCGGGATATTGGCGTATTTTGAAAGCATATTTTGACTTAACGTCCCCGCCGCATTAGATAATGTGGATTCGCCTATTCCCGCGGGAGTTACAGGCGCCATACTTCCATAAGCGTTTGAAGACATTGCCCCTGTTCCTGCTCCATACGCCTGAGAACCTACGTTTATAAAACTTAATAATAAAGACGTCCCAAACATCGTCCAAAAATGCGTATTAACAAGATCGTGAAAACCCGCCGTACCGTTCCCTTCCATTCCGCGGGCATTCCTAATAAATTTAACTGCCTTCCATCCGGAAGCTCTAAAGTCTTAAAAGCTACTAATAACCTTGATTGATTTGTCGTGATTTGAGACGAATACATTCCTATCAAAAAGCTTCCTTTCGGAATTTCAAGACACTGTCCGTTATAGCTATACACATCATTTATAACCTGAGCTTTTATAAATCCCGGAAGATTAGAATCTATTTTTGACATTAAAACCGCGGGGATTGTTGTTCCCGCTTCTATTTCACAGCGAGACACGGCTCTTTGAGAGACTAAAACTTTTTGGTAATTTTCTTCTTTTTGTTTCATGTTAAGCAAAAAAGCCTGATTTGGATTAGTTTTTTCAAGCTGCGCTAATTTTGCCTGATCCTCTACCTTTTTTTCCATATTAGGCACTTTAAATCCCACAACGTTAAGATAAAACGAGTATAATTAATATTAATTATACTTGGAGCAAAGCTTTAAATCCCACAACGTTAAGATAAAACCTACTCCTGCGCCAACCGGAACATTAACAGTATATTTCTTTAAATCCCACAACGTTAAGATAAAACAAATTTATTTTAAGCCGCTTTTAATTAACTTTTTAAACTTTAAATCCCACAACGTTAAGATAAAACTGTCCGATATTTGTAAAATCAATTCATCTTTCATGCCTTTAAATCCCACAACGTTAAGATAAAACATTCTTAAGCTTTTTTATCTCTTTAATAGTTTCAACCTTTAAATCCCACAACGTTAAGATAAAACCAAATAATTTTGATATGGCAAAAGCAGGCAGAGAAGTCTTTAAATCCCACAACGTTAAGATAAAACATCCACATCTTCATATTTTATTTTAAGTCTTTCCGACTTTAAATCCCACAACGTTAAGATAAAACAAGAAAATTTCATCAATAATCAAAATAACCAAAAATCCTTTAAATCCCACAACGTTAAGATAAAACATTTAGTTGAGCTGTTTAGTATGCCGGAAGGATTAACTTTAAATCCCACAACGTTAAGATAAAACTAGCGGACGAAGTCCAGCGAAGCTCACCAATCTCGCTTTAAATCCCACAACGTTAAGATAAAACCTGATTTTTCTCTATACTGCTTAGAAGCTCTTTTAATCTTTAAATCCCACAACGTTAAGATAAAACAAATGACGCATATTACGATTTCCCATAAACCAATATCTTTAAATCCCACAACGTTAAGATAAAACGCAAAGGAGCTGAGGCTCTTGAGCAGTATATTACGAACTTTAAATCCCACAACGTTAAGATAAAACAATGCCCAATGGATGATTAAGCGCATACCTGCAAACTTTAAATCCCACAACGTTAAGATAAAACTGGCTAATCAAGTAAGCCCAAGCGGTGCAACTTCAACTTTAAATCCCACAACGTTAAGATAAAACAAGCGGGCGGGGCTAGCACCCTTATCCAACCATTTAACTTTAAATCCCACAACGTTAAGATAAAACTATTTCATTATCCCTGTCAACGACAAATTTGAGGGTCTTTAAATCCCACAACGTTAAGATAAAACCTAACCGCTGCGCTCACCTTTCCTTTTCCAAAAATCTTTAAATCCCACAACGTTAAGATAAAACTTGAGATAATTAATCCTCCTTTAGCTTCTTTAATAGCTTTAAATCCCACAACGTTAAGATAAAACAACTACCCTAATTTATCACGGGGTATAGTGCATTTACTTTAAATCCCACAACGTTAAGATAAAACTGTTTCAAGTGTGGCTAATAGTGCACATACATTATTCTTTAAATCCCACAACGTTAAGATAAAACTGTGCTTTCATTGGTTTTACGAAGTGATTTATACAATCTTTAAATCCCACAACGTTAAGATAAAACAAGTCCAAAAGATTTAGCAACCTTTGCCAAACTCATCTTTAAATCCCACAACGTTAAGATAAAACCAAGCTTCTTGAAAAATCAGATGTTGAGTTTTTCAGCTTTAAATCCCACAACGTTAAGATAAAACATTAATAGCATCTGCTTTAAATGTATATATATCGTTCTTTAAATCCCACAACGTTAAGATAAAACCAGCTGTCCCGCCGGCATTGACGTCAGCTTTCCCGTCTTTAAATCCCACAACGTTAAGATAAAACCTGGCAATGGGCGCCTTATGCCCCTTACCCTTATTTTCTTTAAATCCCACAACGTTAAGATAAAACCCTATTAGAACATTATTTATTATATTGGAATAAACCTTTAAATCCCACAACGTTAAGATAAAACAAGAGCATTTTGGCGAAAAAGTTATCGTGCATAGAAACTTTAAATCCCACAACGTTAAGATAAAACGCTTGGCTGCTTACTCGGCTGGCTCGGCTGCTCGTTCTTTAAATCCCACAACGTTAAGATAAAACGCAGAATTTTTTCAGATATTTTTTATGGATGATGAACTTTAAATCCCACAACGTTAAGATAAAACCTCAAGCTCAGGCTTCGGCTAATCCTTACGCTAATTCCTTTAAATCCCACAACGTTAAGATAAAACATGCGAACAGTTCAAGCGTTATCAGCAGCATATTTACCTTTAAATCCCACAACGTTAAGATAAAACTTTAGTAGACAGTATTGTTCTATTATTTAATAATAACTTTAAATCCCACAACGTTAAGATAAAACCTCAAGCTCAGGCTTCGGCTAATCCTTACGCTAATTCCTTTAAATCCCACAACGTTAAGATAAAACCTCTTAAATATCGTTCTGCGTCAAGGAAAGATGCAACTTTAAATCCCACAACGTTAAGATAAAACTTACTGGTCAACAGCATATGTTAATGCTATAAATGCCTTTAAATCCCACAACGTTAAGATAAAACTTCTTAACACAAATTGCAGGTTAATTAAACTTAAGGCTTTAAATCCCACAACGTTAAGATAAAACCCTGTGTAATATTAGTCTCATTTAGTTTGATTTCGACCTTTAAATCCCACAACGTTAAGATAAAACTTCTCAAAATTAGAAAGCTCATCTAATAAAAAAAGCGTCTTTAAATCCCACAACGTTAAGATAAAACATAATACTTGAACCCGGACAAAAGATAGCCCAGATCTTTAAATCCCACAACGTTAAGATAAAACCTAACCAAACAATGTTCCTTTCCGTAAAAAGTTTACTTTAAATCCCACAACGTTAAGATAAAACTTACGGCAGATACGACAGCATAACCTATACGCAGTCCTTTAAATCCCACAACGTTAAGATAAAACATTATTGTGATATAATAATAAAAAACCTTTTAAAATTCTTTAAATCCCACAACGTTAAGATAAAACTTTAACAATTCAAAGTATAGAGCAAGATTTTCAAATCTTTAAATCCCACAACGTTAAGATAAAACAAACTTCTGTAAATTAAGTATTAGACAGAATACAAACTTTAAATCCCACAACGTTAAGATAAAACTTAAAATTTTTCAGATCCGATATGAAATATATTAACCCTTTAAATCCCACAACGTTAAGATAAAACAATCCGCTTTATTCATGGGGGCAGTTAGGCTTGATACTTTAAATCCCACAACGTTAAGATAAAACCGTGCTTGATACGTTGCCGTTATTAGTCTGAGCGGTCTTTAAATCCCACAACGTTAAGATAAAACCAATTCTGCCAATGCGCTATCATTTTCCAATTAATCTTTAAATCCCACAACGTTAAGATAAAACTTTGTCGGAAATTATGTAATGCCTTATGCGGATTTAACTTTAAATCCCACAACGTTAAGATAAAACGTTAATTCTTGCGATTTATCGTTTATAAACATTTTATCTTTAAATCCCACAACGTTAAGATAAAACTAGAGATGAGAACGCTTCGATAAACATACTAAACAATACTTTAAATCCCACAACGTTAAGATAAAACGATTTTTTTTCTGATATTTTCTATTTCTTGAAAAACCTTTAAATCCCACAACGTTAAGATAAAACCTCAATTAAGTCCTGCAACAACGCAGATTGGCTCTAACTTTAAATCCCACAACGTTAAGATAAAACGAGTTCCGGCAACTGTTGCATCACCATCAACTGTTAACTTTAAATCCCACAACGTTAAGATAAAACCGGTAATAATTCAGGGGGGTCAGTTACTTTTGATATCTTTAAATCCCACAACGTTAAGATAAAACCAGTCCCGTTCCTCTATGAATCGGACGATTTTTACTTTAAATCCCACAACGTTAAGATAAAACAATACTGCTATTAGTCAAGATACCAGTGCTATTAATCCTTTAAATCCCACAACGTTAAGATAAAACCGGAGGAAAATATGTATTTACCAATGCTATTATTTACTTTAAATCCCACAACGTTAAGATAAAACTTTAGAACCCACAGTATAAAACGATTTTTTAACAACCTTTAAATCCCACAACGTTAAGATAAAACATGGACAGACGAACCCCGCGAAGATAAATTTGATAACCTTTAAATCCCACAACGTTAAGATAAAACCTATCGCTCCGGCGGTTAATATATCTCCGAAAGCGTCTTTAAATCCCACAACGTTAAGATAAAACTTATATGAAATAGTAGCAACATCTACAAGCGCGAGTCTTTAAATCCCACAACGTTAAGATAAAACTTCATATACATATTTAAGCGCAACGTAAATCGATATCTTTAAATCCCACAACGTTAAGATAAAACGGGTTTAGTGGTTCAATATATCAGGGCGGCGGATATACCTTTAAATCCCACAACGTTAAGATAAAACCATATTCTCTGCCCCTACATAATACGGGCTTGTAAACTTTAAATCCCACAACGTTAAGATAAAACAAAAGGTATCGGTTCTATTTGTCCTAACATATTAACCTTTAAATCCCACAACGTTAAGATAAAACCCCCGCCTGTAATACTTGCAAAAGCGTTGTTTAAATCTTTAAATCCCACAACGTTAAGATAAAACATAAATACTATTACAATACCGCCAATTAAAACAATCTTTAAATCCCACAACGTTAAGATAAAACTTATCAATATTATAAAACCTATTATATCTTTGATTACTTTAAATCCCACAACGTTAAGATAAAACCTATCTCTATACCCGAAAAGATACCTGTAAATTTATCTTTAAATCCCACAACGTTAAGATAAAACGTTCAAATGGTTCATAAATATATTCAAAATGCTACAAACTTTAAATCCCACAACGTTAAGATAAAACATTAGAAAAGAAAATTGATAAAGAATATATTAAAAACTTTAAATCCCACAACGTTAAGATAAAACTTTAAATGCGGTTGTATATATGTTCGGGCTAACGATCTTTAAATCCCACAACGTTAAGATAAAACATGCAGATATTTCAATAAATACAAATAATTTATTACCTTTAAATCCCACAACGTTAAGATAAAACAAAGCCTTTCATTGACGTTTGTAATTAAGATTTTATACTTTAAATCCCACAACGTTAAGATAAAACGAAGAATTCGTTAAGTTTTATTTTAAAATAGTCAATCTTTAAATCCCACAACGTTAAGATAAAACTTACAGGACTACATGGCATAAGCGGCTTGCCGTTCTCTTTAAATCCCACAACGTTAAGATAAAACTTATCAAAAAATACTTCTATTATCAATTAAAACAAACTTTAAATCCCACAACGTTAAGATAAAACTAATTCCGTGAATTCCGTGACAAGACTTGCTATAAACTTTAAATCCCACAACGTTAAGATAAAACGGAATTGGTAATCACGAAACAGAGAAACGGCTCGACCTTTAAATCCCACAACGTTAAGATAAAACAATTTCATACCCTGCAAGCTGTAAATCATCAGTAATCTTTAAATCCCACAACGTTAAGATAAAACCCATTAATTAAACAATAAAATAATAATATAATTTTTATTTATTTTCAATAACTTATAATATTTTTTATTGCTATTTTAAATTCAAAAATCAATAATTTTGCAGTGAACTTATAATATATTTAAATAATTTTTTAATAATATCATAAGTTATTAATTTTATATATATTTTCATATCTAATATAAAATATCAAAATGCAAATTAAAATTATAATATATTGTCCATATAATTTTTTTCAATACCTAAAACCTTTTTTTTTAAATTTTCAGGTATTTTTATTTTATAAAAAAACACACTATCGTCATTAATATTGATTATTTTATTTAATTCACTTTGGCACTTTTTCAATTTACCTTCCGATATCTCTCCCTCAAAAATAGAATATTGAACCCAATATAAGTATTTTTTTAAAATCTTTCTAATTTTATTTAATCTTTTTTCATCAGCAATATCATAAGTTATAATAATATACATATTACCACCAAGCTTTAAATGGTTTATAAATTTCATCTTCAATAAAATATTTAATAAGTTTATAACATTCTAATCTTATAAGTTGTTTATAAGATACATTTCTTTTTAATTTCCTATGTTTTATAGTAGTTTTTAATTTTTCTTCATATACTCTAATAAATTTTTCTCTTCCTTCTTTATTTAAATATGTAAAATTTAAATTTTCATCAAAATCATGAATTGTTATTTGTTTTGTATTGATTAAAGAGAAAATTATAGTATCTATAATAATCGGTTTGAATATTTCAGCTAAATCAAGGGATAAAGAAAATCGTTTTTCCTGAGGTGAATGCAAGTAACTTATAGTTGGATCAAGTTGAGTTCTATAAATTTCTGATAATACTGTATTATATATAAGCGAATTACCAAATGAAATTAAAGCATTTATGGGATTTGAAGGCGGTCTTTTTTCTCTCTTTTCAAGATAAAAATCATTATTATTTATTATCTTGTTAAATAATTGATAATACAAAATTCTAATATTCCCTTCTATTGCCATTAAATCTGAAATTCTTTTTGTTTCAAAAATTTTTAACATTAGTTTTTTCTCTATTTCTTCAAAATCTTCTCCTGAAATATTATATTTTCTTAAATTTCTTAAAATATGAAAAACAGCACCTTCAATAAAAGATATTGCCAAAAATTGCCTTTTTTCGTCATCTATATAATGTTTTACTTGCTCAACTAACAAATATCCTGAAATATTTTTTTTCCTGGGCAAAAAACTTCCTGAATAAAAACCGTAATAATTAAAAAAATGAATTAAAATATCGTTTTGAGATAAAAAATTTATAACTTTTGAGTTAAAATCCAATTCACCAAAAACATAAACTGAATCTATGTCGGTAACGGGCAAAGCTTTTTTAATAATGTCGCCATTCTTTTCAATCTCAACATATATTGTATTATCTTGTCTTTTTATTCGTCCATTTGAATTAATATAAAATCTTTTATCCATAAATTATCCATAACAAAATTCAAAATAAGCGCATTTTTTACAATAAGGTTTATTTATCACAGGAAAAGGTTTATTTTGTGATAAAATATTTTTTATATCAATTAATATATCTTTAATTTTTATTTCATCTTCCGGTTTTAAATCTATAAACTCTCTTTTCTTTTCTTTTGGATAATTAATAATCCCTTTACGAACTACACCCAATTGTTTCAGATAATAAAGATAATAAAGAATTTGTATTTTATCCGCTTCTTCCATTTTACTGGAAGATTTAACTTCTCTAATATTTATATTATCTATTATATCAATTGAAATTAAATTATCTATAATAACTTCTTTATTTTTCTCTTTTTTATATGAATCTTGATGTAGAATTTTACCTATCAAAATTTTATCGGATTTATCTTCCATTGTTATTTTTCTATCAAAAAGCCATAGTTTTCTTTTGCAAATAAAATAATAATTAATTTTTAAGCCATTTGTTTTTATATTTTCAAATGAACTTAAAGAAATATCCATAATTTTACAATTTAAATAAAAAAATCTTCTTCTTTAATTTTTTCAAAATCGATTCCTGTTGTTTCATTATAGTCGTAATTTAATATTCTAGCGTCTAATTCTCTATTATAAGAAGAATGATTGTTTAATTTATAAAAATAAACATTAACCATGTAACCATTTAGTTCATTTAATGCTTTGATTTTATTTTCATTAAGTTTTTTATTATTTTTTAAGATGTCAATGTTTTTTTCTATTTCTTTTTTATTATTTTCAAAAACGCCGTAAGGAATAACATTTTCCGTATTGATATCCCTAAATGATCTTAAAGCATCATTTTTATTATCTTCCGTATATCCTGATTCTAAAAGCTCTATACTTTTTTTGAATTTTTGATTAAATTCATTGTCGTTGTCTAAAAATACATTATTAATAATATTTTGTTTATCGTGTTCCGTTAATATTTTATCGTTATAGTTACTAAGTTCTTTGATAGTAAATTCCACAATTTGTTTATTATAAATATTATATGTCCCTTTTGACGGTTGTAAAGAGATTATTATATTTGGCGTATCTTTTTTATTTATAGTTTTATCGAATCTTCTACAAACTCTTCCCATTCTTTGAATTAAACTGTCTATCGACGAAATTTCAGTATATAAAATATCAAAATCTACATCTAAAGAAGCCTCTATAATTTGTGTAGAAATCCATATAATGGGATTATTGTTTCTATTTGTAGTATTTCCAGCGTCTTTAAAAATATCCGCTTCTTTTTTTATTCTGTCTTTTTGTATAAATTGGCTGTGTACTAATTTAATATTTAAGTTTTTATCATATTCTTCTTTGTATTTATTTAATAATCTATATAGATTTTGTGATTGTTTAACCGTATTAGCTATAACTAATACTTTTTTATTATTTTTATATGAATTTATAATATTATTTATTAGATTTTCTATAGGTTGATCCGTAAATTGTATTTTATGTTTATTTAAAGGATTAAATTTAGGATTATTAAATAAATTTATTATTTTGGTATTTTTTATTTGTTTAATTTTATTTAATAAAATAGGATGAATAGTAGCGCTCATTAAACAAAATTTTCCGTTATAATTTGATATTTCATCTAACATTTTTACTATAATAGCAAGCATTTCCGGCGAATAGCTTTGCGGTTCGTCTATAATGATTTTTGAATACATTAAAGTCGCGTAAATTCTTTCATATCCGTAATATTTAAATACCGCCGGGAATAATTGATCCGCGGTTGTTATAGTTATGGGCATAGATAGTTGCCGCGCTAATTTAATATTGTTAATATGTTCATCTATATTATTTTTTTCTTCTAATTTGTAAAATAAACTATCGCCATGTAATAAACCTATATTATCTTTAAAAATAGAATTAAATCTTTCATACATAGCGTTTGTTGAAACTCGCAACGGTAATATGTAAAATCCTTTATTTCCGTTTAACCAGTTTATAGCAAATTCTGTTTTGCCGGATCCTGTGGGTGCTATTAAAAGTAATGATTTATCACTATTATTTTTAGATTTTTTTTGAAAATTTTTTAGTTTAATATTTTTCGAATTTAAATATTTATTAAATTTTTTATTAAAATTTATAATTTTATTTTCTTCTGCCGATAAATGAGCAGAGGCTGCATAATCTAATTTATGCAGCATGCCTTTTAAAAAGATATAATCTTTATCTTTTTTTATGTCGGTTTTATTTTGTAATAAAATTAATTTATCGTCGTAATATTTTTTTAAATAACCGTAATAATCGGTTCTTAAATTTTTAATTTCAAAATCGGGGAATATATCTTTAACCCAGGTAAGATAATTTATTTTTTGATTCAGTCCATTCTGATATGCGTTTAAATCATCCTTATTAAAATCAATTTTTCTATCGTGATGAAAAGCTATGGCGTAAAATAATTTATAAAAAATATCGTTATTATAGTTTTTTGCTAAATATTCGTAGATAAAAGCAATTGAAAGATAATTATGTTTTATATCTTTTAAATTTAAAGGTTTTTTCTCGTTTTTAATATTGTATTGAAAATAATCGGAATATTTGCCTAAATCGTGAAAAATACAGGCTGTTTTTATATAATTATAAATATTATTATCTAATTTTAAATTGTTTATTTCGTTCCTGTATATATTATATAAGGCATCTAATTCTTTAATTAATAATTTTGTATGAGATTCTATTGTTTCGTAATTATTTCCATATTTTTTCGCGTAGAATTCCAAGAGTAATCTCCTATCATTTCTATAATTTTATTGTTATTAGTATCTAATAGCATACTATTTATGTCTATTAGAGATATTGAATCTGGATCCGGATATACGATATCTACATAATTAAAATATCTTATATTTGTTTTTTGTAATTTATCGTTATCGTACTTAAACGGCAAATGATAATTAAGTCCTTGAATATTCAATTTTTCGGCTGTTTCTTTTTTCAATATAATGCCATAATCAATTTCATGAGGCTTTAAGTTAGTGAATGTTTGTTCCGCAGGCTCTATAAAATCTATACTGTCTATTCTTATTAAATCTTCACCTCTGCCTATGTGCCTGTAATTATTAAAAATATTGTTTTTAAATATATCTAAATATTGTTTTTCGGCATAAAAATAAATAGTTAAATTTATATCAAAAACATTGGCTACATAAACCATAGATGAAATAACTGCTTTATTAACAGATGTTAACAAATTATCATTTGCATTGCCTCTATTTCTATCAAATTTAATAATTTTTTGGAAATCATTTATAATGAAAGAATAGTCAAAACATAACCCGATAGACAAATCAACATATTTTTTTGCGTTTATGACGTTATGAAACCATCCTTTTAATGTAGATAAAGGCGGAAACGGATAAGTTTCCCAGTAGCCATAAGACAATGGTTTTTTATAATTGGCAAATAATTGATAGCCTTCTATTTTTAATAATTGCATAAACTTACTCTCCGTAATAATCATTAACTTTTTTTTCTAAATTGCCAAAAAAACCGTTTATATCATAAATATTATCTGTTATGTTTTTAAATGCATCTTCATTGGCAAAATATCCTTTGACATATCCTATCATTGTATCGTTTTTAATGTTTTTATCATTAAAAGTCATATGAGCCGTGGATATTAAAATATCCGTATTAATATCATATTTCTTAATATTATTATTATAATTTACATCTATTCTGCCGAGAAAAAAAGGATTATAAATATCATATATACCGCCTATAATAAATAAAGGATTTAAGTTTTCTATTCTGCCCTTTATTTCTCTATTAAGAATCTTAATAGTTTCCAGAACCATATTAACTCTTTTAATTTTTTCAATATTATTTATCTCAATATTATCGTTTTCATCAATGCCTATTTTATCAAGATCTATTGTAACGGTATAAGAATATAAAGAGCTGTGATGTTCAAATTGAAAAGGATTTGGGTTTATAGACAATCTATCCGCAAAATTTTTGTTCGAACCAAATTCTATATCAACTAACATATTTTCTAATGAAACAGCTGGGCTTATTCTTACTATAGCAGACCTCGTAGCGCTTCCTGTTTCGTTAGTGTCCTGGGGGTCTTCATTTTCTTTCTTTGATTTACTTTTATCTTTTTTCTTTGTTTTCATATAACCGAATAAATCAAGCTCCGCATAATCTTTTATATTAGATTCCGGTTTAAACTGTATTACCGTATTATTTGCTGTTAACGGATTTGCTTTATCTCTGGTTATATTAAACATATCTACTAATATTTTATAAATATTGTATCTTATGGCTTGTCTTGACATATAAGAAAATAGTTTATCGTGTTTTGTTAATTTCTTTAATTCAGAAATATTACCAAGTCCTTCGCCGTAATTTAAGCTCATTGCGTCAAAAATAATTGTAATCGTTAATCCTTTTTTATTCATGGTTTGCCTCCTGTATATTGCTATTGTTATTAGAACCTATAAATCCCGTTAAAAAACTATATCCTGATAAATTAAAATTTTTATCGTCCTTTAAACTATTAACAAACGATGAAGGAAATTCTAAATTAAAACCTATGTAAAGTCTCATCAAAACATTTAAAAAAGTATCTACGTCGTTGATTTTTAAAGCATTTAATAATTTATAAGCAATTGAATTAATTTGATTTTCTCTTTTCCTATCTAAAAATTGTTTACGCAGTTCTTGTCCCTTATAATGTATATTCCATAATTCTTTATCAGACATAATACCTCCTTCTTTTTCTTTATTGTTAATTATTAAATTTATATACTGAAGATTTTTAGGATTATAATAACAATTATATTGCGTGCTTTTACTACCTATCATATATATTTTAAGCAATTTATAAATATAATTAAATGATAAGCTGTTATCAAGAATCATTTTTATTAAATCTGTTAAGATATTGTAATTATAATGTTTTTTTTGGCTTATATGTTGATAATTTAATTTTTCAAACTTTTTTAAAATCTCTCTGTTTTCTTTTAAAAAAATTGCTTTATTTTTGCCTATATTAAAAGATTCTATATAAGAAAAATTTTTTTTATTGTTTATTTCTATTACCGAAATATTTTTTGCTTTAAACGATTCAATATTTAAAGCAATCTCTGTAAAAAAACTATCTTTAAAATTATCATTATTATTTATACTGTTTAATATTACATTTAATTGATATAGATCATAAATAGATGCATCTTGATT
The DNA here is from genome assembly GCA_021845685.1 of bacterium. GTDB lineage: Bacteria > SZUA-79 > SZUA-79 > Acidulodesulfobacterales > Acidulodesulfobacteraceae > Acididesulfobacter. The sequence goes on along the minus strand of JAJZVN010000003.1, from coordinate 143,921 downwards.
GGCAAAATGATATTTTTCATAATTAGTTGACGATTTACTTAAACTTGCAAAGCTACAAAAATATACTAATTCGCAGATTTTGCATAGCGGTAATGCGGAATTAGAATTGAAATTCCAGAAAAAATTTAAGTTATCTTTGTTGGCTCCGTATGTAAAAAAAGTTTTTGTGTTAAAATAATTATTTTTTAATTCTTTATTTTCTTTGTTTACTATTATTGCTTTATTGCAACATACACATATTTTATTTGCTTGAATGTCTTTTATTTCTAAAATAGGTTTCACAAAATCATTATAGAATTGTTGCTTGTTTTCTAAATAATTTTTATTTTTAGAATGATGCCCTAAAAAGCTTTGTTCTCCATAGAAAATTTTACTATATAATTTAATGTCTTTAATTTTAAATTCGTCTTGATTATCGTATAATATATTATTAACTTGATTGTAGAATAATAATAATTTTTCTTTATTTAAATTTTTTTTATTTATTTCTTCAATGTCATTTTTTACATATTTTAATGTAGTTTTAATATATCGCTTTATTTCATCTATATTTTTAATATATTCTTTTATGTTTATATTATTATTTAAATTATTATCGGATAATTTTTCTATATACTTTTTAATATTATTTTTATATTTATTAAACTTATCAAAATAATCAAAATATTTATCCGTAAAACCTTCTAATATAGATGCATCAAATTCTATATAGTTATTGCCAATTGTAAACATATTTTGTTCTTGAATAGATTGATTACCTATGTTTATTTTTATAAAACCTATAATACCTGCGTTAAAAGCCCAATTGCTAAGGTAAATCCTCTCTTTCATATAACCTCCAGCATGCCAAAACCTTGGCTTGTTCGCAATCCTAATCCTTTTTGATACAAAATATTTAAATCGTCAACATCACCTTTCAATTCAAAAATTCCTTCTATTCCATTTAAATACATAATAGGTTTATGCGTTTTTTCTCTAAATTCGCTCAATGTATGCTTGGCTACTTGTTTTTTAATATTGATAGGAATAAACTCTAACGGTTTTTTTAAATCTCTTCCTATTATGGATTTAAATATTTTATTTTCTATTATATTGATATTTTCATTGAATAAATTTAAGTTTTCAAATGATATAGGTTTGTTATCTTTATCATTAATAATTACAGGCGAATTAGTTTTAAAAACTACTTCATTATTATTTGTATTTTTTTCATTTAAAACACTAATCTTATCAACCATAATGTCAATTTTATCATTATCAACAAGCATATTATCGTCGGAACTAAAATGAAATGTTTTAAGCTTTCTAATGCCATTATAAAGATTTAAAAGAAATTTATAATCATAAGATGAAATAAATAATGATAGATAGCTATCTTTATCAAATGTAAAAATATTATCTTCAATAATAAAATCTTTATCTATTTGTATAATCCCTTTTCGCACTGTTCTATTTGCAGGCATTAACAAGCTAAATGTAAACGGTTTTGCATTTATACCTGAATATAATGATTCTTTATAGTCGATGTTAGATATTTTTAACGATTCTTTAATAAACGATATAATTCTATGTCTATATAAAATAGGCAATTTATTTACTATCAATAAAATTTTAATTCTCATAATTTTATCCTTTTATTTATATTTTATATTTAACTTTTAATTAAGTTAATCACTTATTAAATCCCAATAATAATAGATAGTTGCAAAATATCGCCGGTATATTTTTTAATTTTAAATATTCAATATTTTTTAGGTTTGCTTGTTAATAAATTAAACTTTTTTTATAAAATTTGAGAGGATATATTATATAATGTTCAATATTGCGTATTAATATGATATTTTAAAATATCATTTATTAATTTCATAACATAATTTTTTTGTTTTTTCAATAAAAATATTTAATATGTCATTAAGTTTTTAATAAATATAAATAAAGTTAAATGCTATAAAACACATATTACATAAGACTAAAAAAACATATAAATATTATTTTACCAAATATTAACTTACTTAAAATGAATGAAAAAATATTAAAAAGATGTTGGGGTTGGAAGGAATTTTTAATTAAAAACAAAAATTATTGCAATAGTTTAGTAAGGATAATATTAAATTTCTTTTTAAAACTTTTTTCTGCCTGAAATAGCTTCGGCAAGGGTATCCTTGTCTACATATTCAAGATCTGAACCTATAGGTATGCCGCGGGCTAAAGCGGTTATATTAACATTATACGGAGCTAATAATTTTTGGATATAAAAAGATGTTGCTTCTCCGTTTGAATTAGGATTTAAAGCAATAACTATTTCTTCAAATCTTTCACCTGCCACTCTGTCAACAAGTTCTTTAAGTTTAATATCGGCAGGACCCACACCCTCTAAAGGATTAATTAATCCATGAAGAACATGATAATAGCCGTTATAGTTACCGCTTTTTTCAAATACATAAATTATTTCGGGGTTTTCAACTATACAAAGCATTTTTTCATTTCTAGAATTATTTGAGCATACAGGACACAGCTCCTCGCTTGCCAAATTAAAACAAACTTTGCAAAGATTTACATTTTTTTTAGCATTAACAATAGAATTTGCAAGATTAAAAGCCGCCGCATCATTTTGAGACAGTATATGAAATGCTAATCTTCTTGCGGATCTTTCACCTATGCCAGGAAGTTTCTTTAGCGAAAAAACTAAATCTCTCACATAATCATTGTGTTCATTAGACATATTTAATATTTATATTAGGTTATTTTTAAGATTTGATTTTTATTAGTTACGTCTTTGAATTAAAAAACTATTTAATTTTTTTATTTCATTCTATAAATTTTATTTTAAATCTTTTATTTATAGTCAATTTTCTATATATAATATATTAATTTATTTATAGATATAACAATTATTAATCAAAATAAACATAGTATACTAATTAAGACCCTGTCGAAAAGTTATTTATAATTCCATTGAAAATATAATCAAAATAAACCCGGTATATTAAGACCGCCCGTAAGCTTTGACATTTCGCTGGAAATAAGATCTTTAGATTTATTTAAAGCTTCATTGACAGATGCGACTATCAAATCTTGAAGCATTTCCACGTCATCGGGATTCACTACGGTTTTATCTATTGTTATTGAAATTAGTTCCTGTTTGCCGTTAACTTTAGATGTAATCATTCCGCCGCCTGAACTGGCTTCAACAATTTTTTCTGCTAATTCGTCCTGCATTTTAACCATATCTGATTGAAGTTTTTGTGCCTGCTTAAGCATTCCTGAAATATTTTTTGACATTTTAAGCCTCCGTTTATATATAATTTGTTTATAATTTTAAATTTTATATAACTACTTTTTTTCAACTGCTCTTAATTCTTATTTTATTTTATTTCAATATAATATAAATTTAAATCACCGTTAGAAATTATTAAAACTGATTCAGCATATGATAAATATTAGATTCCCGCTTATGCGGGAATGACACTAAACAGGTTAAAATTTAAATCTTAGCAAAGTCATTCCTGCGTAAGCAGGAATCCATAAAAAAAATTTCTAATGGTGATTTAAGGTATAATTAAATTAACGTATTTCATCATCATTATATTATATATAATATTATATATAATATTCATTATATTAATTTAATGTATTATTAATTTTTTATCAATAAAAATTTAAACGGTTTTTTATAAATAAAAATATAAATAAAAATTTTACTTATTTTATTAAATACTGCAAAAAATTTTTATAATATTATACCATTTACCGTTAATCTGCCGTTAATAGCTATTAAACTCCCCTGTCCGAAAGCTTGAAAGACTGAACATACGTCAATTGTTTCAATCTTCAATGTCTTCAATAAATTTACAAAATCTGAAAATTTTTCATCATATTTCAAAAAGTTTCAATCTTTAATGTCCTCAATAAATCCGTCAAAAATTTCTTCAAATAAATTTCTAATCATAGCGCCATCATTATTGCTATTACCGTCTTTATTATTATTTAACTTATCCTCTGCCATATAATCCTTATCGGCATTGGCATTAATTATGTTATTATCAATATTTGAAGTATTATTTTGACTAAAATTATCTGCTACATTATTTATTAATTTGCTGTTATAGTCATTTCTTTTGTCTGCATTAATATATTCTTCATAGTCCGCTGTGTAATCATCGCCGATGTCATTATTATCACTATTGCTATTGCTATTAATTATATTTTTAGAATCATTTAAACCGGCATTTTTTTTAATTAAATCTTGTTTATAAACGGTTTTTTTATTTTCATTTTTATTAGTAATAAAATCTATATGATCCAAAAAATCTTCGCCATCAGCTAAAATAGGATTGCTTGCCGCAGCATTGCCGCCGATACTGTCGCCTGATTTGTTCAAAATATCTTCTTTTTCTTTATTTTTATCTATGTTTTTTTCTGTATCTTCGCCAGTTCTTCTATCTTTATCTTTATCTTTGATACTATTTCTTGCTGCATCTTTAGTGTTTATGCTATTTTCTTCTATGCTTGATTTTGAAATTTGATTATTTGCGCTTATATTATTAATATTATTTTTATTATTAAAATTATTTATATTATTTATATTATTAATACTGTCGGCGTCGATATTTCCCGATGAATATTTTCTTTCCAAATTAGGCAAATTATTTATTGAATCAATTTTTTCCAATTTATCTACGTTGTCTAATTTCTCTAATATTGCTTTTATCTCCATTTTTGAAGGAGTAGTGATAAGCCTGAATATCACTAATTCCATCATAAGAAGCGGGGATGTAACGCGCTGATATCTTCCGTCGGCTTCAAGAAGAATATCTATCATATCTAAAATTTCAGCTTCCCCTTTAAGTTCAGCCAGCGGAATTAAAGAATTGACGTCTGTTTCAAGCATATCGCTTATTATACTTTTGTAATTTAATTTTAATACAAGAATATTTCTTAAAAAAAATGCAAGCTGTCTTATAAACTGCCTTATATCAGTTCCTGCTATATAAATATCGTTAATAATTTTTATAGAACTCTCATAATCTTTTTTAAAAATATATTCAGTAATTTTTTTAACGGTATCTTTTCCTGTTATTCCCAAAATAGCCCCTACATCTTCTTTAATTTCTTTGCCGTAATATGATATTACGGTATCAAAAGTAGAAAGCGCATCCCGCAAAGAGCCGTCGCTTAAAGAAGCTATAGTCATAAGATTTTCATCGGAAATTTCAATCTTCTCTTCGCCTGCAATTTCTTTTAATTTTAAATATACGACGGATGGAGCGATTCTTTTAAAAGTAAATCTCTGACATCTTGACAATATTGTTTCAGGAACTTTATAAATTTCTGTAGTGGCAAAAATAAATTTAACATGTTCGGGAGGTTCTTCGAGGGTTTTTAAAAGAGCGTTAAAAGCACTCTTTGAAAGCATATGCACTTCATCTATTATATAAATTTTATATTTTAAGCTTTGCGGGGAATACATTATATTCTCTTTAAGCTCTCTTATATCGTCCACACCTGTGTTAGATGCGCCGTCTATTTCTATAACGTCAACCGAATTACCGTTCAACATTTCAACGCATGCATGGCAAACTCCGCAGGGATTGGAATCAGGACCTTTTTCGCAGTTGATAGACCTTGCAAGTATTCTTGCTATGGAAGTTTTGCCTACGCCCCGGGTTCCGGAAAAAATATAGGCATGAGCTATCCTATCGGAATCAACCGCATTTTTAAGAGTTTTTACAATATCGTCTTGTCCTATTACTTCATCAAAAGTTTTTGGTCTGTATTTTCTGGCTAATACTTGATACATTACGGCTCAAATTTAATTTAAGTTAATATTTGTAATAAATAATTCAATAATCAAATAATATTGATATTATCAAATAATTATAGCATAAATATAATAATTAATTTGAAAATTATGAATTATATTATATATAGATTATATTATTTATATAGATATATGTTAAAATAGAATATAAATAAAAATTAATTAGAACGCCTGCTTATTGCTTAGCCAAAATATACTGCAATAATATATAATATGAACGATATATAAAATAATATATAATATGATAGAAGAAAACATTCTTAAAATAAATAATATTATCAAGCAATCCGCCGCCAAAAGCAACAGAAATCCTGAAGATATTACAGTTCTTGCCGCCTCAAAAACCAGAACCCCTGATGAAATTATTAAAGCTTACGAATGCGGCATAACAGTTTTCGGAGAAAATTACGTTCAGGAATTTTTAGGCAAATATGAATATTTTAATAACAAAAATTTTGGCGTTAAAATTGAAGGCCGCAGTTTTCCAAATCTAACATGGCATTTAATAGGAAAATTACAAAAAAATAAAGTTAAATATATTACGGAAAAGGTTAGTCTGATTCATTCCGTCGATAATTTTGAACTTGCAAAATTAATTGATAAATTTTGGAGTGGCAATAAAAATAGTTTTATATTTAATGAAAAAAACATACAAAATACGGCTCAGATATTGATTGAAATCAATATCGCCGAAGAATCCACCAAATCAGGAATTGATATAGAAAATGCGAAAAAATTAATAAGCGATTTAAATTGTTTAAAAAATATCGCGCTTAAAGGATTTATGACAATGCCCCCTTATTCTGCTAATCCGGAAGATAATAGAATATATTTTAGAGCCTTAAAAGATTTTTTAGACTATACCAATAAAAATAATTTGTATAAAAATAAACTAACAGAACTTTCTATGGGAACTTCCGGCGATTTCTCCGCCGCAATTGAAGAAGGAGCCACAATAGTAAGATTAGGAACCGTTATTTTCGGGGAAAGAATATACACTTAAAATTATTATTATTATATTATATTTATAATATAATAATAATAATTACGTATAACTCAAACATTTATTAAATATTAAAGAAAAAATCTATAATAATAAATATACTATAAAAAATATTTAAATCTCTATCCTCATTAATATGCCATGAATTTTCTCAGGCGGCAGATTGTAAAATCTCACAAAAGAAGGGGATAATTTTTTTATTATAGCAAATATTTTCCATATAACATTATTGCTTATTACTTCTTCTATGCCGTAAAATATAACTTTTTCATTTACATTATAATTGCGCAGAATATTCTCAATATTTAATATTTCAAGATATCCCGCTTTAATAATAAAATGTTTTAGACCCTGCGCAACGCTGCTGCTTTCAAACCTGCTGTCTATGCCGTATGGGGTATTTTTTGTATGAATTGAAACTATTATATTGTCTTCATATATTATATTGTTTTCAAAAAATGTTGTGGTTATATAATAAGGTATTTGACTTATATCTTTCGCAAAAAATAAAGCCGACCCTTTAATTTTTGGCATACTTTTATATAACTCATTGTATTTCTTAATAAATTTATCAATATCCGTTAGCTTATATGCTTTATATAATTTTTCCTGCCCTTTGGTATATATTAAAATTATTAAGAATGGGACTACCGCTATAAGAAGAGCGACATAGCCGCCTTTTAACGTTTTAAACAAGATATTAGATGTAAAAAAAGAAGCATCTATAAATATTATAAATATAGCAGATATAAATGATATAAATTTGCGTTCATGATAAAAATATATGCTTATCATTATGCCTGTAAACGTCATAGTCCCGCTGACCGCAAGACCGTACGCCATAGCTATGTTGTCCGATGTTCTGAATATAACCATTACTAAAACAACGCAAATAAATAAAAACCAGTTTGCAATATTTATATAAATTTGCGATTGAAGTTTATCCGAAGTATATTGAACTTTTAAAAGCGGCAGAATTCTCGTCGTAATTCCCTGATAAATAATGGAAAATATACCGCTTATCACAGCCTGCGATGCTATAACGGTGGCTATTATGCTTAAAAATAAAAATGGGATATATAATAAGTGGGATTCTTCATATATCATTTGAAAAAATACATTGCTTGACTTTAAATGATTTACCATAAAAGAACCTTGCCCTATGTAGCTTAGCACTAACGTGCCGAATACAAAATACCAAGCTTTTCTTATAGGGTCCCTGCCGATATGCCCCATATCGGCATACAATGCTTCACCGCCTGTAGCAGACAAAATAACATCGGATAGCACAAATAAACTTATAAGACCATGCCCTACAATATTTCTTACATTCATATTGAAATGAAATATAAAAACCATAGCATAATATGGATTTACTGCTTTTAAAATAACAGGATTGTAAAATATTGATATAAATCCCGTAATTCCCAGCGTGATAAACCATACGAACATTATGGGACCAAAGGTTTTTGCTACTTTATCGGTTCCTTTATGCTGAAACCAGAATAAAAATATTGCTATAATAACAGATATAAAAACTATAAAAGACGTCGTCGTCATTTTAAAAGCAGGAATCAAAGTAATACCTTCCACGGCACTTAATATGCTTATTGCTGGAGTTATTACGCTGTCCCCTATTAATAAAGACAATGCAATATAAGAAATTATGGTAATAAACGCCATCTCTCTTGCAGATTTTACGACTTTTCTCAATACGTCTCGTAATATAATAGTTCCGCCTTCATTATTTTCGCTGATATTCATGGCAAACCAAACATACTGAACGGAGACTATTATTATTAAAGTCCATATAATAAGGGATATTACGCCTAATATATTAAAAACGGTCGGTCTTAAATATGCGAATATAACTGCTAAAGTGTAGATAGGGCTTGTCCCGATATCTCCGAAAACAAGACCTAATGCTTTCATGGGATTGCTTTCGCAAAAATTTTTTAAACCTGCAGATTTCAAATTTTTTCCTTTTTTATGTAATTTTTAATTATTTGTATTATATTTTATAATTATTATTTGATACTTTTTTATTATTTAGATATCAAAAGTATCATCTATAAAATATTATAAATATATTTGATGTTTTTTCTTGCTTTTATATTTTTGATGATTATTATGTCTATTCTTAAGATTAATATAACTTTAATTTTAGCTTTAACTTTCGCTTTCGCATCCTTCTTCTTCTACTATATTAACAGTTACGCTCACTTTAGCCAAAGTTTCTTTTTTGTATTTTTTTAAATACATTATATAAATTATCACAATACATATAAAAATAATAGATACAACGCTTGCCTGAAAAATAGGAAACAGCGGAGGAATAACAGACTCATATAAAACAAACATAAATATTAGCGTAGCTAAACCGGGCATAATATAATGTTCAATAGGGTGAATGATTTTTTTTAAAAGACCGTTATGCTTTTCTTTCAATCTTTTATACAAGACCATAATTGAAGTATTTAATAAAAAATGCGTTATTATCAAACCATATAGCGCTATTGTAGTTAAAAACACAAATGCTTCAGTCAGTCCCTTCTGTAATTTCGGATTTGCAGCGGAAACTGAAAATATCCTGCTAAAACCTATACCTTCTATATGAAGCATAATAAAACCGGTTACTATTGCTGCAATAGAAGCCATGGCGCCGATAAGCAGCAAAGATTTATAAGGCGTCTTATATTTCTTATGAATAGCCGAAAAAAAATCAGGCAGTATATGGTCTCTTGACATTGCAAAATAAACCCTGCCTGCATTAGATTGCATTGCTACCGAATCTGAAAATGCTGAATTTAAAGCAACTAAAGCAAGCATTAAACCCCCTGCAATACCTGTATAAAAAGTCGCAACTAAAATACCGGGTATAGGACTTTGAGCAAAGCTAACCATATTATTAACTCCCCAGCCTACCACGAGAGAATAGGAAACTTCGGTTAAAACTCCGCCTGTTATTAATAGTCCGATAACTAAAGCTTTAGTTATAGCCTTATGGGATTTTACTTCTTCGCCTAAAGGCGCTGAACCGCCATATCCGATAAAACTGGTTATAGCAAAAATCATACCGAGGCCGACGGAAGAAATAGGACCTCCGTTGGGATCAAAATAGTTTTTATAATTCGGCCATGCAAAAGGGTTAAATACATTGAAGGTATTATCGGGAGCTTTTGCAATAATTATTAAAGATAAAACAAGTAAAAATATAATTTCAAATAAAGCCGCCGCTTTTATATATTTCATCTGGACTTTTAAGCCTAATATTGCGAGCATAATGGGAACTATAATAAATATTAAAATTAACGGCATCCATAGCCACCCTGCTATATTGATATTAAAAAAATACTTCAGGGCACCCGGCAAAACGACGCCTCCTATATAAGTGGGTATCGCTGCAGTGCTTGCCACCTGATACATAATATACAGAAAACCCGTTAAAACCGCAGGAGACGGTCCGTATGCGGTTGCAACATAGCCATAATAACCTCCTGCGCTTGCATGTTTTTTTGATAAATGATACAGGGTATTAACTTCCAGATACATAACTGCCATTGCAAGAAGGAATGAAAGGGGCGTTAAAGCATAAGCATAAATTGAAGCTGCCGTCATAAAAGCAACGGTATCGCATGCAGGAGCCATAGCCGCAATTTCCTGAGCAATAGCGCCTAAAGTCCCAATATTTCCCCGTTCCAATCTTGTTTGATTTTCCATATGTATCTATAATTATTATTAATTAATGAGCTTCGTCCCAATTTTTGCCTTTGCCTATATTTACGGCTAACGGAACATCACTTAGCAGATTTTTATCCGTCATTTTAGTTATGATTATGCTTTCAATAAGTTCTACTTCGTTAATTTCCGCTTCAAATATAAGTTCATCATGTATCTGGAGTATCATATTAGTTTTCAGCCGCCTCGTTTTAAGCTCGTTATTAATATTAATCATTGCAATCTTGATAATATCGGCGGCAGTTCCTTGAATAGGGGCGTTAATAGCAGCTCTTTCGGCAAAAGAAGAAACATTTTTTATAGGGGAATTTATATCTTTAATGTAGCATCTTCTTCCGATAGATGTTTTAACATATCCGTTGTTTTTAGCTTCTTGTACTATGTTTTTCATATAATTTTTTATAGCATAATGTTTTGCAAAAAATGAATTTATGTATGTTTTTGCTTCTTCCTGCGTTATATTTAATTCTTTTGACAATCCGTAAGGGCTCATACCGTAAATTATTCCGAAATTAATTACTTTTGCCCTTCTTCTCAAATCTGCATCTATTTTTGAAGGTTCAATTCCGAAAATTTCTAAAGCCGTCTTTAAATGTATGTCTTCATTATTCCTAAAGCTTTCAATTAAAGAAGAATCTTTTGAAATTGAAGCCATAACTCGTAAATCTATCTGCGAATAGTCGGCGCAAATTAATAACTTGGCAGGAGGGGCTATAAAAGCCTGCCGAATTTTTTTTCCTTCAATACCCGAAATAGGAATATTTTGAAGATTAGGGTCCTGGCTTGAAAGTCTTCCCGTAGAAGTTTTTATCTGACTAAAAGAAGTATGAATCCTGCTATTTTTATCTAATTTCTTCAAAAGAACGTCCGTAAAAGATGTCTTGAGTTTGATTTTATTTCTGTATGAAATTATGCTGTCTAAAAATAACAGATAATTTTTATATAAGTCGTATTCTTTATTGTCATTACTATTATCGCTATCGCTATCGCTATTTTTATAATTCATTAAAAGAGATGCGGTCTCTATTTCATTTTTTAATTTTAAAAGAACCTCTATATCAGTGCTGTTTTTTTTAATCCTTTTAAATTTTAACCCGTCAAACATAATTTCGCTTAATTGTTTAGGGGAATTTATATTAAATTCTTTTCCTGCAATTTTGCATATTATAGCCGCCATTTTTTGCGCTTCAAGTTCAAACTCGGCGGACAAAGCAAGTAATTTATCTTTATCTACCATAAAACCGGCATCTTCAATGTCGGCAAGAATAATAGCAAGCGGCATATCTATTTCAAAAAATATCTTTTTTAGTTCGTTTTCTTTTTCTAATTCTTTAAGCTGGCAGCGATAAATAAAATATGATAAAAAAGCTTTATTGTCGCTATATTTTTTAACATTATATTCTTCCGACTTAATATTAATATTTCCATCGTCCGTTTTTTCTTTATTATTTAAAATGATTCGGCTTAATTCGTCGAATTTGTCTGAAAATTCATTATATAAATCGTCAAAAGTGTGATTATGGATTATTGGATTTAACAGATAAGAAGCTATACCGATATCAAAAAATCGGTTATTCAACTCAACTCCGTAAGGCTTTAAATATCTGCGGATAGAATTTATATCGCATCCTATTTTTTTTATAGTCGCGTCGGCTAATTCTGTAATAATATGTTCGTTTTTTAAAAAATATTCTAATTTAACACAAATATATCCGTCTTTTTTTGAAAACAAATGCACATAGTCCGGCGTTTTGTCTACATCGTCAAACAAACCGCCATCATTATTATTTACTAATTTTAATGATTTTATATTTTTTACGGCATTATTTGCGCTGCCTGCATAATCAATATAAATTGAAAGCTCGTTTTCACCGGGTATTGGTAATTCGGCGCAATTATATTTATTTTCGCTATTACCGGATAATTTAGATTTATCTATATTTTTTTTATCTTCGTCTTCATAGTCTTTATATTTGCTATGAATATCACCGTCCGCATTTATTCCTGCGATATTATTATTTAAATATTCCGTATTTTCTAATTTGAGTTTTTTTATCAAAGAATGAAATTCAAATTCTTTGAATATTTTATAAAGCTCGCCGTCATTTGGCCGTTCTAAAGCAAAATCTTCCAAATTTTCAAATTTATTATTTTCTTTATAGATAAAAGATATTTTATATAAATTATTGCGAAAATTAGAAGAGCGGTCAAAATCCAAATTTAAATTTTGAGAATTTTCCGGATTAAAACCTGAATTAACATCAGAATTTTCTGCGGCATTTAATAATATTTGCGGAGTAAAATATGATTTCTCTAATGATATATCTTTATAAAAAGAAGCTAATTCTAAAGAATTATAAGCGTCTTCTTTATGAAATATAAGCAATTCTTTCATTTTTGACTGCTTTATTGAATCTAAGTTGCTATATATGCCGTCTAAACTGCCGTAAGATTTTATTAAACTCAATGCTGTTTTTCCGCCTATTCCTTTAATGCCAGGTATATTATCCGATGCATCGCCCATAAGCGCAAGAATATATTTATATTCTTCGGACTTAATACCGTATTCGTTTTCAAATATTTCTTGAGTTATAACGATATCTTTCTGGGCATCATATATACAAACATTAGAAGATAGCAGCTGTTTAAGGTCTTTATCGCTTGTTACTATGCAAATTGTTTTATTTGATTTTGAAAATTTCTCTGATATCAAAGCTATTAAATCATCAGCTTCGTATCCTTCTAGTTTAAAGGTTTTAAAACCGAGCAAATTAGATATTAGAGTAATATAATCAACCTGCTTGACTAAATCTTCCGGCATTTCTATTCTATTAGCCTTGTATTCTTTATATACTTCTTTTCTGAAACTTTTTCTGGAATCAAATAAACATGCGCCGTATTTTATATTAAATTTTGTTTTAAGTTTAATAAGCATACGGGTATACCCGAGAACCGCTCCTGTGGGAAACCCTTTAGAATTAACAAGCGGAGGCAATGCGTAAAAAGCTCTGTAAAAATATGAACTGGAATCTATAAGAAAAATATCGCTTTTTATATTAAGCGTTTTTACCATTAAAAAAAACCGCAATAATAAATGAAAATACTTTAATCAAATTCAACTTATTATTATATTAATTAATATAATAATAAGTTGACGGCGAACAAGCATTTGTCCGCAATATTGACATTCAGCCTAAACCTATTGTATTTGGATTATATAGATATATTATATTATATAATATTATTTAAATTATAGTGTATAATGTCACTCTACATTCTGCACTTTCGAATTATCTTCCCTCTGTTTAACATCAACTACTTTTGTAAAAGCTAATCTATCGCCTATTCTTTCTCCTATTGGATTAGTTATAATATAATATATTTCAATACCGTATATAAAAAGTCCTGCCGTAAACATTAAAAACATACCGAACAGAGGTATAAATGCAAACGCAAGGACTACAGCCAGAAACATATTTCTTATAATTGAATCTTTAAACTCAATTTTTTTTTCGTCAGATGCCGTTACGACTTTAAGTCCGATTAATTTTTTTCCGAGGCTCTGCCCGTTAAAAAAACCGTCGCCTATCAGCAAATATAAAAGACCTGCCATTAAACCGTAAGGATAAAATATTTCGCTGAAAAAGCCGACTATCAGCAAATCAACAGCTTTTGCTATAAATCTGTTAAGTTTGTTTGCAATTTGTTCCATTATCTGATATTAAAAAGTTTAAATAAATTGAACATTTAATTTATTATTTATTTTGTATTAATGACGGTTCGTAAATGCAATAGGGCTCCTCAGCCAAATAATCCCCAGTTTCATAATAGGCCCTCGCTCTGCACCCTTCGCAGACTTTTTTATATTCGCATATACCGCATTTTCCTTTCAATAAGCTTAAATCCCGTAAGTCTGTAAACACTTCAGACGATTCCCAAATTTTTTTGGCAGGCTCTTTAAGAACATTGCCTGCAAGTGCAGGAAGATAGCCGCATGGCTGTACATCTCCTTTTCTTGAAATAAACATAACGGAACTCCCGGCAAGGCAGCCCCTCGTTACTGCCGCCATGCCATGCGTTTTCGGAGAAATAGCGATACCTTCGTCTTTAGCCCTTTTATGCATTATTCTAAAGTAATGCGGGGCACAAGTTGCTTTTAGTTCAAGTTTATCCTTAAATTCCATTGTCTTATCGTAAAACCATGATAGTATATCTTCATATTTTTGTTTATCTAACATTTGTGTATCTGCGATTTGTACGCCGCATCCGACAGGCACAAGCATAAAAATATGCAGCGCTTTTAAATTATTTTTTAAAACAAGTTCAAGTATATCTTCAACTTCGTCTTCATTATGTTTAGCAATAGTCGTGTTAACCTGAACTTCCATGTCTTCATTCTGCAAATTTTTAATTCCGTTAAAAGCTGCGTCAAATGACCCGGGCATCATTCTAAAAGAATCATGGGTCTGGGCGTTTGAACCGTCTAAACTTATAGCCACTCTTTTTATTCCGCATTCTTTAATTCTTTTTGCAGTTTCTTTGTTAATCAATGTTCCATTAGTTGCCAATGCAACTCTGAGCCCTTTATTTGATGCGTAAGAAGCAATTTCAAAAATATCCTGTCTATATAAAGGTTCGCCGCCTGTTAATATTAAAATAGGGTTTGAAAAACTGCATAAATTATCTATCACGGAAAAACATTCTTCTGTTGACAGCTCATCCTTCTGCCTTTCTTCCTGAGCTTCAGCTCTGCAATGAATACACTTAAGGTTACATCTTGCCGTAAGCTCCCAGAAGACTAATCTTAATTCATTTTTTTTGCCTGCCGTACCCGCCATTGACCCTAATATTGACGCATCAGGCATTACTCCTGACATGCCGTGAGGATGTCCTGCGCCTTTATCTTTTATATCTGCTGTTTTCGCATTATTATTTTGATTATTATTGTTAATCATAAATTTATAATCCTGATTTATACTCCCAAAATTGACGGATGAACTTTTAAAATCCCTCAAAGTCATTCCGCATAAGCGGAAATCCATAATAAATTTTCTATCGGCAATTTTAGGATACTTATATTATTGTTTATTGTTTATTGTTTTACTTATGTTATTGTCATGCACCTATATTGATATTGATTTATATTGATATTTTTATATAATTTCTAATTTGTTTGCAGCCGCTCTCTGCTATTACGTTACATATGTTATTTACGGTATTTACAATCCTATTTCTTCGTCGGTCAGATAACATGCAGGATCAGGAGACCACAAATCTCCCGAAGCAGCTTCAGATCTAACTCTGAAATTGCCGTTGCATACATCAAGCCATTTGCACTTAGCGCATCTTCCTTTAACATACTCTTTTTTATTTTTTAACTGTTTCATTAAAAAATTTGAAGCGGTATCTAACCAAATCTCGCTGAATTTTCTTTCTTTTACGTTGCCGAACGAATAATGTCTCCAGAATTGGTCTGCATAAACTTCTCCGTCCCAGCTGACTGAACCTATTCCCACGCCGGAGCTGTTTCCTCCGTTCATTTTAAGCAGTTCCATAACGTTACCTGCCAATTCCGTCTGTCCTTCTTTTAATAATTTTAAATAAATATAAGGTCCGTCCGCATGGTTATCTACGGTTAAAACTTCTTTTGCGTTGTCTTTCAAATATATTTCTTTTGTAAGCTCAAGAATAGTATCTACTGTTTGCCTTGCTTCTTCATGCGTAAGGTCTTCTTCCATCAGTTTTGTGCCTCTTCCTGCATAAACAAGGTGATAAAAACAAACTCTCGGGATATTTTCTTCTTCTAAAAGTTTAAAAATTCCGGGTATTTCCTGAGCATTTCTTTTATTTATAGTAAATCTTAACCCGACTTTGATTCCTGCTTCTTTAGCATAATTTATTCCATTAATCGCTTCGGTAAAAGCTCCTTTTTTCCCTCTGAATTTGTCATGAACTTCGGAAAGTCCGTCAAGACTTATTCCTACATAAGACAATCCGACCTGTTTAAGCTCTTGCGCAAGTTCCCTTGTAATTAAAGTTCCGTTTGTGGATATTACGGCTCTCATTCCTTTAGATTTTGCGTAGAATGCAAGGTCAAGGAAATGCGGGTGCATTAAGGGTTCGCCGCCTGAAAAAAGCATGACGGGAGATCCGAAAGAAGATACATCGTCTATAAAAGCTTTTCCTTCTTCTAATGTCAATTCATTATTATATTGAAGATTTTTGGACTGCGAATAGCAATGTATGCAGTTTAAATTACAAGTTTTAGTCATATTCCATACTATAACAGGTTTTTTATCTTCTGAAAATTGTAAAAGATGAGACGGTAATTTCTGCGACATTCTTCCATAGCGCAAAGCATCGGAAGCATGTACTCCGCCGCAATATAGTTTTGAAATTCCTATCATTATTTATTTAACCTCGTTTATTTATTTTAATTTATTAATTTTATTAACTCAACTTCATCGTTTTTATTATTATAAAATTATAACTTATTGATATTGTTGCATTTTATTTTTTATTTTATAGTCCCCCCTAGACATTTTTATTGCCCCCATAAATATAGTAATATCAATATGCTGCTGTTAATTATGGTGAAGTCGGGTTAAAATTTTTCACTATAAAAACTTACTATTCCTTCAGCAAAAGAATTAATATTCACATCTTTAGATATTATATCAGATTTTATACCAAACCTGAAAGCATATTCGGCTGTCTTCTTTCCTATCGAGGCAAAATGAATGCCTGCTGAACCATCCGAATTAGATTTAAGTATTTTATCCAATAAACCTTTCTGAGCCGTTTCAATACATTTTATAAAATTTTCAACTGTTGAATAGCTTGTAAACGTTATAAGATTTACGGGAGGATTTTCTGCATTAAAATTTTTAAATAAATTTTTTGTCTTCTCTATAGATTCTAGAGGCAAAACAGTTTCGTACACAGGAAGATTATTTAAGACAGCTCCGTTAGAAACAATGTATTCAGGCAATTCGTTATTTATTTTCAAAGCCTGCGGAAATAGAAATTTTTTTCCTTTAATATTTATTTTATTGTTTAAAAATTCTAATTCTTTTATAATCCCCCCCTGAGAAAATATTTCAGGCGACGAAGGGGAAATATCGGCTATAATACCGTATTTTTTTAATTCTGCGGATGTTGCAGAACCTACTGAAATAATTTTACAATTGCTTAATATTCTTAAATCCTTATTTTGTGAAAATATTCTTTCAAAATATCCTTCTACGGCATTTGCGCTTGTAAAAATTAAGAAATCATAATAATTAATTTCTTCTATTGACTTAAAAATTGCGGCTTCGTCAATATTTCCGCTTTTTTTTATTATTTCAATCAAAGGGAGTTCTATTGTTTCTGCACCGCATCTTTTTAAATCGGCGGACAACATGGAAGATTTTCCTGTAGAACGGGTTATTAGCGCTTTAACGCCGCTTAACGGTCTTTTCTCAAACCATTTTATCTTTTGCCGTAAGCGGACTACATCTCCTACGATTAATATCAGAGGACTTCTTAAACCTTTGCTGCGCACTTCTTCTTCAATAGTTTTTAGTGTTCCGACGGCAACTTTTTGATTTGCGGTTGTTCCTTCCTGAATAACGGCAGCGGGAGTATTTTCGTTTTTTCCCGCATTTACCATTTCATTAATAATATTGGCAAGATTTTTATATCCCATTAAAACAACAATAGTAGAAGCTCCCGTTATTCTATCCCAGTTTATACTAGTTTCTTCTTTATGTTCTCCTTCGTGTCCCGTGACTATGGCAACCGTTGAAGAATAATCTCTGTGTGTTAAAGGAATGCCTGCATAGGCAGGAACGGCAAAAGAAGACGAAATGCCGGGTATTATTTCAAAGTCTATTCCTTCTTCATATAATTTTTCGGCTTCTTCCCCGCCTCTTCCGTATAAAAAGGGGTCTCCTCCTTTAAGTCTTACGACTGTTTTATTTTCTTTTGCTTTTTGCGCCAGCAATTCGTTTATAGAATACTGGGGAAGCGTATGATTTGAAGACCGCTTGCCCGCATATATTATTTCACAGTCTTTTCGCGCATATTTTAAAAGGTCGTTAGAAATAAGACTATCATAAACTATAACATCTGCTTCGCCTATAACTCTTTTTGCTTTCAAAGTTAAAAGTTCGGGGTCACCCGGCCCTGCCCCAGTAAGATAAACTAAAGGTTTATTCATATAAAATTTTTCCTTATATTGATCATATTCGTTATTTTATTATTTTTATTGCAGTTTATGTTCCTATGCTGTTACGTTTTTTATTATTATTTTCGTTATTTTTATTTATTTTTAGATAAAATTTCCGCACCGCCTTTTTCTATAATAATTTGAGCGAGTTTTTTGCCTAATTCTTTATATTCCGATTTACTTCCTTTAATTTGTTCTTCTAAATATTGCCCGTCAATATTAGAAACAAATCCTTTAATATTTATTTCAATTTCATTATTAAGGCTACTATCGGCATCAAAATATGAATAAACGCCGACAGGCGAAGCACACCCGCAATCTAATATTTTAATAAACTGCCTCTCGGCATAAGTTGAAACAAAGGTGTTTTCATCGTTAATAAATTGCAAAATTGCGCCTAAACCTTGATTTTCTTTTGCAAATTCAATTGCTATCACACCCTGTCCGCATTGGGGGATAAAAACAAACGGGTCAAGATAGAAATCAATCAAATGCTCAAGACCTAATCTTATCAATCCGCTTGATGAAAGTATAATTGCATCAAAAAAACCATTTTTCACTTTTTGAATTCTTGTGTCAATATTACCTCTTAACGGCTCAAAAATTAAGTCATCTCTTAGTCTCTGCATAAGAATTCTTCGTCTTAAGCTTGATGTCCCGATTATTGAATGAGGCTTAAGCAAACTGACGACATCAACAAATGAAGCCACGTTTTTTTTTGTATCTATATTATTATTATTTATATGATTGTTTGCAAGCTCTAAATTTAAATTTATGCGGGCTGTTTTACCGCTAAGTTGGTCTATTGCGGATTCATTTTTTAATATTATACAATCTCGGGGATCGTCTCTTTTTAGTACGCATCCTATCGTCAATTCATCGGGTATAACCTGAGGCACGTCTTTTAAACTGTGAACTGCAATATCTATTTCGCCTGCAAGCAAAGCTTCTTCAATTTCTTTTACGAATAAACCTTTACCGCCGAAAGAGCTCAGGGAAGCATGCATAATTTTATCGCCGGATGTTTTAATCGTGATAATTTCTACATCAGCGTCTATATTTTGTTCTTTAAAAACATTTAAAAGTTTGTCTTTAACGGTATTCGCCTGATAAAGTGCAAGTTTGCTGCCGCGCGTGCCCAATTTTACGATATACTTACTATTTTTTAATTGCATAATTTTATTATTTTACTTTATTATTGATTGTTTTGTTATTTCATTTAACTTTTTTTATTATTTAATTGAATAATTTTATTATTATAATAATCATTTTTTTCGTTGTTATTGTTACTGTCGCTGCTGTCATTACTATAATCTCCGCAGTTCAATATTTCTTTTTTAGTTTCTTTGTTTTCCTTAGATACACTGCCAATATTTAAATCTAAATCAAAAAGTATTTTGACGGCTTCCATAAGATTTAAACCGTTGAAATCAATCTCCGATCTTTTAATTTTAGTAATAGGCTCGTGAAGAATTTTATTTGTAATAGAATTTGCTATTGCTTCTATATTTTCATCTTTATTGTTAATATATTTGCGCAATTCGGTAAAAAGAATATCATTGACTTTGCTTCTTAGATTTACAATTATCGGAACGGCGTTAAGAGAATTTTTCCAGTCCATGAAGTCTTTTGCTTCTTCTTCTGTTATCTTTTCCGCAAAATCTGCCTCCTGTTGTCTTACATCAAGATTATTTTCAATAATTTTGCCGATATCGTCAATATCAAAAAGATATACATTGGAAATTTTATTTATTTCAGGGTCAATATTGCGCGGAACCGATATATCTATTAAAAAAATAGGTTTTTGTTTTCGCATTTTAATAATAGGCTGAATATCTTCGTACTTTATGACATACGTTTCCGCACCGGTAGAACATAATACTATATCGGCTACCGTTAATATTTTATAATATTCGTTAAAGTCAATAATTGTTTTAGAATCATATCCGTCAAGTTCTTCCGCAAGTTTAACGGCTTTTTCTTTTGTCCTGTTTGTAATAAATATTTCGCTAACTCCTTGTTTTATGAAATGTTTAGCTGCAATTTTCCCCATCTCTCCCGTTCCAAGCAGTAAAACCTTTTTATTGCTTATATCGTTAAATATTTTTTTGGCAAGTTCTACCGCCGCATAACTTATTGAAACCGGCGCAGCTGCTATTTTTGTCTCTGTCCTTACCCTTTTAGCGCAGTAAAAAGCTTTATGAAAAAGCTTATTTAAAATTAAGCCTGTATTTTTAAATTCGCAGGCTTCGTTATATGACTCTTTTATCTGGCCTAAAATTTGCGGTTCGCCTATTATCATGGAATCTAAACTTGATGTAACGATAAAAAAATGCCGTACTGCTTCAAAATTTTTATATATATAAAACATACTCTGCAATTCTTCATTCTCAAAATTATTACCGAATAAATACCTAAGTATAATATTTTTTATAATTATGGCATAATCAGTATTTTTATTACTGTTGTTAGAACTGCCTGATACTGCAAATATAAATTCAGCTCTATTGCATGTAGAAATTATCGCCGATTCTTGAATTAGCTGTTTTCCTATTTCTTCATTAAACAATTGTTTAATATCAAAAATAAA
Source organism: bacterium (assembly GCA_021845685.1). Taxonomy (GTDB): domain Bacteria; phylum SZUA-79; class SZUA-79; order Acidulodesulfobacterales; family Acidulodesulfobacteraceae; genus Acididesulfobacter. The sequence continues at coordinate 122,557 of JAJZVN010000003.1, read as the reverse complement.
TTTACTCCTTAATTCTTTTGTGAGAATTTTCTTAGACACTTCTTCTCTATGAAATATATCTGACGATTTATGGTTTAAACCTGTAATAATAATTTCCATTTTAATTTATTATAAGATACTATTATAAATAATGTTATATTTATTTAAACAATTTTATATGTTTAGAATTTTTTAGTTTTTTTATTTTTATTATGCTTTAATTTATTAATTTATATAAATATTTAATGCAACTATTTTTTTATTTTAATTTATTACAAATTAACTTAATCCTGCTTAATTTACAGTCTATTTAAAACCATGAAACTCCGGAAACAGATAAAAAGAAAAACCTACTGCTAATAAAATCATAATAAAACCTGCTATGCTTAGCAAAGCTGCTTTATTGCCTCTTAAACCTTTTGCAACGCGTTCATGCAATAAAAATGCATATATAAGCCAGGTAATAAATGAAATAATTTCAATAGGTTTAACGGACGACATAGACTTAAACAAAGCACTTGAAAGATATATGCCTATAACAATGCCCGCGGTTAAGGCGGGAAATCCCAATTTTAAACATTGATAATTCATATTATCCAATAATTCTAAGTTATATCCGTTCCCTAAATTAAAATAATTAAAATTTTTGCGAAGATTAAATAATCCGGCTTTAGTATTGCTGCTTTTATTATTGCTATTATTGACGATTTTTAAATTTTTTTTAAGTTTTAGCTTTCTTTCCTGAAAAATATATATTAAAGATAAAATAAATGCAAGCGTGAACAGTGAATCGCCGGCTAATATAAGAACAATATGCGCTATCAAAAGCCATGAATCTACTCTTAATATAGCGGTAATATCTGCGGAAGGAGCAAAATATGATATCAGTAATCCTGCAATGACTAAAGGAGTCGCATAAATAACAATATATTTTGCTTTATATAAAAGTTCAAAAAGAATAATGATAAGCATAAGTATCCATGAATTAAGAAAAATCATCAGGTCAATCGGTATAATCATAGTAAAATGATATTTATCTAAACCTATAAAAATAATTGCGCTCTGGATAATAAAAGCCGAATATATAAAAAAAATAAAAGATTTATACGGATTATCTTTTTTGAAATAAAGAACCGCATAAGATAAAACATATAATGCAAGCGGGATAAAATAATAATTTTTAAAAATCATTAACAGACTTCCTCAAGAAAATTGCTTAAAAATAAACTGATATCATTATATTTTTTTTCCTTCACTAATTCAAAAAGTTCCGAAGAAAGAAGTCTGTCAAATATTTCTTGATTTTTTTTTTGCGGTAAATTTTTCTTTTTTACTTCTTTTCTTACTAAACCTAAAATTTTTACAAAAACAGTATATTCTTCTCCGTATATTTTTTCTAAACCTTCCCTTATCTTTCTTGCAAACAAAGGGCTGAATCCTCCTGTAAATATTGCAATGTCAAATTCTCCTCTTGATACTAAGGCAGGAAGCGTAAACGTGCATAAATCCGGTTTGTCAGCCACATTTATTAAAATATTTTTTTGAATGCATCTTTTATATAGCTCTTCTTCCGTTTTTGTATTTTCATCGGTAGGCGAAATAGCGCAAAAAACTGCGAAAAAACCTTCTTCGTCACCAATTTCATATATTCTTTTAACCCATTTAATTTTTGATTTTTTTGCTATGGTGTCAATATCACTTATGATTTCAGGAGAAATAACGGTAATTTCAGCACCTTTTTCAATAAGCCGCTCTATTTTTCTTGATGCGACATTACCTCCTCCGACGACAAGCACTTTTTTATCAAAAATATTTAAACCGATCGGATAATATTTCATAAAATAATTGTAATATGTTTTTTATTAATACATTAATGTATTATAGGTTCATTATAATATTTCAAATTTGCCGTTAGGATTGTCAAATATATCGCAATTAAATGAATATTAGATTCCTGCTTCCTTCGGAATAACTGCATATGACTGGCAAACTTTTAAAATCCCTCAATGTCATTACCGCATTTCATTCAACTTTAATCCTATTCACTGAAAATTTCCGCCGAAAATATATAAATATCCGCATTTTCTTTATAGGCATCGTTAGGCAGCCCTGCTTTTTGAGATACTGCTTCCAAAAATTGTGTTTTATTCATATGATATTCGGTTGCCACTTGAGGCAGTAAAACACCATGATATGGTCCTTTCATTATATACAAGCCATGTTTTCCTATTATTATTTCATCAAAACTGCTAATTTTTTCCAAAGGACTTAAAACCGATATTTCTATACTAATATTATTAATTTCCAAAGAATCAAGGGGTCTGAATCTTGGGTCGTTAAATGCCGCTTCGTATGCCATTTTATATATATTAGTATAAATGGGTACATTTGAAACAAAGTTTCCTATGCATCCTCTTAATTGTTCACCGTTTGTCTTTAAAGTTACAAATACGCCCGCTTTTTTCTTTAAGTTATCTGTCAAAGAGCCTGCAAGCTCCTCGGAATTTAAATAATTATCTTTTTTTCCGCTCAAAGAATCTTCAATAGATTTTCTGGCAATTTTTATTAACAGTTTTTTCTCATTCTCAGTTAAATTGAATTCCATTTATATTCGCCTTTTTTATTAAATTATTAAATTATTAATATTAAATTTATATTACACAATATTATACGAATATTCTATATCGGCAGCTTTTTGAAGCATTGCCCAAACACTGCAGTATTTATCTTTTGAAAGCGAAATTGCTCTTTTAATTGCATCTTCGTCTATGTTAACCCCTTTAAAATTATATATAATGTTAATTTTGGTAAAAACCATGGGGTGCGATGCCGCTCTCTGTCCTTTGACGATTACATCGTAAGATTCAATTATCTGTTTTTTTTTGTTTAGAATTGAAATAATATCCATAGAACTGCACCCTGCTAAGCCGATAAGAAGCAGTTCTGTAGGTTTTACGCCTTCATCATTTCCGCCTACTTCTTTTGATGTGTCTAAAATGATTTTATAATCAGGATTAGATGAAGAGTATCCCTCAAATCGCAAATTTTTTATATGTTTAAGTTTGATTTCCATTGTGTTTGGCATAATAACTTACCTCTGTTTATTAATTAAATTTTTTTACTTTTTATATTTATATATTTTGTTTGTATAAAATTGCATAAATAAACATAAATAAAATTGATAAAAAAATTATTATTTGTTTAAAATTTTTTAATTAATCAAATTCATTTTTTATATCTCTTTGAATGAGCATTTTTATAGCATCTTGCAACTTTAAACCTTCATAAAGCACTAAATAGACAATTTCGGTTATAGGCATATAAATATTTTTTTGTTTTGCCAATATATGTACCGATTTAGTAGTCGTAACTCCTTCGGCAATCATTTTCATACCGTTTACTATTGAATTAAGACTCATTCCCTGTGCAATCTTTAATCCTACCGTCTTATTTCTGCTTAAATCGGATGTAGAAGTTAAAATTAAATCTCCTATCCCTGATAAACCGGCAAAAGTTTGCCTGTCGGCGCCCATAGCTTCACCGAACCTGGTAATCTCCGCAATGCCGCGGGTTAATAAAGCAGATCTTGCATTATAGCCTAATTTTAACCCGTCCGATATACCCGATGCAATCGCTATAATATTTTTAAGCGCTCCGCCGAGTTCTAAACCTATTACATCATTTAAAGTATATATACGGAAATTTTGATTATTTTTAAAAAATTCTTTAACGCCTGTAAGTACAGAATTATTAAAAGAAGCTATGCAAACCGCCGTAGGAAGACCGACTGCTACCTCTGCCGCAAAACTTGGTCCGCTTAACATGGCATATCTTTCAAGCATTCGCTTTCCAAAAACATCAGAAAATACTTTATGCGACATCTCTAAAGTATCAAGTCCTACTCCTTTTGCGGTATTAATAAAGATATAATCGTTAAAATTAAATTGTGCATCATATCGTTTAATTTCTTCAAGAGTACTTTTTAAAGCTATTGACGGAACAACTAAAAATATTATATTTGTATTTTTAAAAACAGGTTCAAAGCTGTCTTCAATAATAATATTTTCTTTTAAAACTATTCCAGGCAGATAATCAGGGTTTTGCCTGCATTGTTTTAATTTTTTGGCGAACTCGGGATTCCTGCATTTTAGATAAACTTTATCCGTATATTTGGAAAAATTCACCGCCAATGCAGTCCCGAAACTCCCCGCACCTATAATTCCCGGCACAAAATCTGCATTATTATTCTTTTCCATAAAGCATATTTAGAACTAACTATATAAAATAAAAGGATTAAAGTTAAAAAGTTAATATATTAAATATTAATCTGCGGTTTCTTCTTCTCCTTCATTGGATGCCAATGCCGCAATAGCATTAGAAACTTTCTCTCCTTCACTGAGTCCGATGAGCCTTACGCCCATTGTATTTCTTCCTATGCTGCGAAGATTGGATGCTTTAATTCTTATAATTCTTCCTGAAGAAGTTATTAAAATAATATCATTATTTTCTTTTACTTTTAAAACAGCTACGACATTGCCGTTTCTGTTCCCTGTTTTAATGGCTATCAGACCGCTTCCGCCTCTGTTTTGCTTACGGAACTCAGTCATAGTCGTTTTTTTGCCGTATCCGTTTTCTGTAATGCCTACAAGAAAATCATCTTTTGAAGTCAAAATATCCATAGAAACTACTTCGTCGCCTTTTAGAAGTTTTATTCCTCTTACGCCCATTGCGCCTCTTGCAAGAAGCCTATAATCGTTAATATCAGAGCAGATTGATTTTCCAAATTTTGTTGCTATTGTTATTAATGTGTCTTTTAAGGAATTATCAACAATCTTAGCGTTTATAACTTCGTCTCCTTCTCTCAGTTTTACGGCTATCAATCCGCCTTTTCTTACATTTGCAAAATTAATCAAGGATGTTTTTATGATTTGTCCTTTTTTTGTTGCAACAACTAAGGAATAGCCTTCATTAAAGTTTTCGGCCGGCACAAAAAATGATATTTTTTCATTTTCTCTTAAATTAAGAAGATTAACTATAGGTTTGCCTTTTGACTGTTTTTGCGTTTCCGGAATATTATAAACTTTAAGTTTATATGCTATACCTAAGTTAGTTAAAAATAATATACTGTCATGAGCCATTGCGCAAAAAGAATCCGTCACAAAATCATCTTCTTTCGATTTTATGCCTATATGTCCGCGTCCTCCTCTGTGCTGAGATTGAAAAGAATCAAGCTTGGTTCTTTTTATGTAACCGCTTCCCGTCATCATAACAATCATTTCGTCATTAGGGATAAAATCTATTTCATTTACTTCCGTTTCTTCAACAACTATTTCGGTTTTTCTTGCATCTCCGAATTTTTCTTTTATAAAAATAAGCTCGTCTTTTATAATTTTTGCAATAAGGCTCTCATTAGCTAATATTTCTTTTAATTTATTAACTTTATTTAATATTTCCTCATATTCTTTTATAAGCTGTTCTCTTTCTAGATTGGTTATTTTTTCAAGTTTCATATCAAGAATAGCTTGGGCTTGAATTTCCGAAAAGATGTATTTTTTAATAAGAGCAGCTTTGGCTTCTTTCGGAGAAGCGGACATTTTAATTAATTCAATAACTTCATCTATATTTTGAGCCGCTATTCTTAGAGCTTCCAATATATGAAGTCTTGCCTGCGCCTTTTTTAATTCAAATAATGTTCTTTTGACTACTACCTCTTTTCTAAAATCAATAAAATATGAAAGCACTGATTTTAAATTAAGCACTTTCGGCTGATTGTTTACTATCGCAAGCATAATTACCCCGAATGTTTCTTCTAGCTGCGTATGCGAAAAAAGTTTATTCATCAAAATAGTTTCGTTCACATCTCTTTTAAGTTCAATTACGACTCTAAGCCCTTCTCTGTCCGATTCATCGCGAAGATCGGATATCCCTTCTATTTTCTTTTCTCTGACAAGTTCGGCAATTTTTTCAAGTATTTTTGCTTTATTAACCATATATGGAACTTCGGTTATAATTATTTTATCTTTTTCGGTATGATATTTAGCTCTTACTTTAACAATACCCCTTCCAGTATTAAAATAGTTTATTATGCCGGAATAGCCGTAAACTATGCCGCCAGTAGGAAAATCAGGTCCTTTCATAAATTCCATAAGATCATTTATTAAACAATCGGGGTTATCCATAAAATAAAGCAAAGCGTCAATGGTTTCGCTTAAATTATGAGGCGGTATATTTGAAGCCATGCCTACCGCAATTCCCGAAGATCCGTTAATAAGCAGATTAGGGAATTTAGCGGGCAAAACCGTGGGTTCTTTTAATGAACCGTCATAGTTTGGAATAAAATCAACCGTTTCATTGTCTATATCGTCAAGCATAAAAGAAGAAAGTCTAGTCATTCTAATTTCGGTATATCGCATTGCGGCAGGAGGATCTCCGTCTATAGAACCAAAATTGCCTTGTCCGTCAACTAATGGATATCTTAATGAAATATCCTGCGCCATTCTGACGATAGAGTCATAAACTGCCGAGTCTCCGTGCGGATGATATTTACCTATAACATCTCCGACTATTCTTGCAGATTTTTTGTACGGTTTATTGTAGTCATTGCCTATTTCATTCATAGCAAATAAAATTCTCCTGTGAACAGGCTTTAATCCGTCTTTAATTTCAGGCAGCGCTCTTCCTATAATAACGCTCATAGCATAATCAAGATAAGACTGCCTCATTTCGTCTTCTATATTAATATTGATAATATTTTTCTGCTCCATCTACAGCTTTAACCTCCGATTGATTTATAATAATATATAATTTTAATATATGTATATACTAGGTAATATATAATATATTTATTTTTAAAAATTATCCTCCTATTTTATTCATATAAGTATTATCTTCTATAATGTTAATATGTCCGCTGCAATTATTTGCGCCTCTTTTATTATTAAATAAATGGGTTTGATGTTTTTTTTGCAGCAAATTTAACAAATAATCGTAAATATCTTCATCATTTACACTGTTATTTAAAATTTTTTTAATGTCATATTCTTCATCATAGAAAAGGCAAAGCCGCAATTTTCCCGATGCGGTTAATCTAAGTCTATTGCAATCATTGCAAAAATGCTCGGATAGCGGGCTTATAAAGCCTATTACAGCCTTATTATTTTTATTATTTGAAAAATAATATTCTTTGCTTACGGAAGAATCGCTAATTTTATTAGATTCAAAATCTTTATATTCCGCCTTAATTTTTTCCGTGAGTTCTTTAGTCGTAATTGTCCGGCTTATATTTTGCCCTATAGGCATATATTCAATAAATCTTAAATTAAGTTCGTTTTCTATCGCAAAACTTATAAAATTCATCAGTTCATTGTCGTTAGTGCCGCGTATAAGCACAGTGTTTATTTTAATAGGATGAAAACCTACAGCCTTTGCAGCGCTTATGCCTTTAAGCACGGCATCAAGATTGCCGCCGCGGGTTATCTTGCTGTAAGTTTCATTATTTAATGAATCAAGACTTATGTTTATTCTTTTAAGACCTGCATTATACAAATCTTGCGCATACTTATCAAGCAATATGCCGTTAGTCGTCATAGATATATCTTTTATACCGATAATGCCGCTCAAATTTTTAATAAAATTAATCATTCCTTTTCTGACAAGAGGTTCTCCGCCGGTTATTCTTATTTTATTAACGCCATGACTTGCCAGTATATTGACAAATTTTAAAATTTCTTCATAGGACAGCATTTCGCTATGTTCAATCAGTTTCACTCCATCTTCCGGCATACAGTATACGCATCTTAAGTTGCATCTGTCGGTTAACGAAATTCTTAAATAAGTAATTTGTCTGCCAAACCCGTCAATCAAAAAATTATCTGGCAGGCTATTTTCAGTTTTGCTATTAATTTTTTTATTATTAATAATATCCAATTTGTTTTATTTATCTATATTTAATTTATTATTGTTTTATTTATTTATATTTATTATCTTTTAAACTTAGCAGAAATTCTTAATTATTAAGGCATCTCAAAAAAAGACTGGGGATTTGATATTTTTTTTACTTTTGTCGTTGATTTAGGTTCTGTCCCTGCAATATAAGGCATTAAAACAGGGTCTTGATAGCTTGAATCTGCAAGCAATCCCGTATGCGGATTTATTTCGGCAAAAACAATCCCTGAAGGTATTTTGAACGATTTAGGCGGGAAAATCATTAACGCTTTTGACATATAAGCATTCCATATAGGTGCCGCAGTTATAGCTCCAACCATAAATCTTCCCATAGAATGAAAATCATCCAAGCCCGTCCATACGCCTGTAACCAAAGAAGATGTATACCCTACAAACACCCCGTCTCTATACTGGCTGGAAGAGCCCGTTTTCCCCGCTACGTAAGGAGTGATATTTCTTATTTTTGATATTGTAACGCCTGTTCCGTTTGTAATTACGCGTTCAAGCATGTTTGTCAGAACAAAAGCGACTTTAGGAGATAAAACTTGTTTACATTCAGGTTTCTTATAATATAAAATTTTGCCTTGAGGGGTTAATATTTTTATTATAAAAACAGGTTTACATTCAACGCCGCTATTTGCAAATGAGGTATATCCGTCAACCAAATCAATAAGTCTTACGCTTGATGAGCCTAATGCCATCGTGAGATTATGCACAAGATGATGAAAACCCATCTTTGAGGCTAAAGCTGTAACTTTATTAATACCGACTTTATCTAAAAGTTTCACTGCTATTACGTCTATGGAATGTGCAAGCCCTATCAAAAGAGTCGTGGGTCCTGTAAATCTTCTTGAAAAGTTATGAGGCTTGTAATATTTCCCCGGAACGCCCGTGGGATAAATTACCGGCGTGTTATTTATAATTGAAGAAGGGGTATACCCCTGCGTTAAAGCTTCCGCATAAACAAAAGGTTTAAATGCGGAACCCGTTTGTCGTTTAGAATAAAGAGCCCGGTTAAATTCGGTATCTTTATAACTATAGCCTCCGACCATTGCCTTAACATAGCCGTTATGGGGGTCTATTGATACTAAAGCCCCTTCTATCACATCTTTTTCTTCGAGAGAAAATACAGGAATATGATGTTTATTAAAACCGTCAAATTTTACAAGAATCTCGTATCCCGGTTTTAATGCCTGTCTTACATTGCTGATTGTTCTGTAAGCAAAATAAACATAGCGTTGAAATTTAGATGCCCATCTCATATTGTTTACAGGTATAATACCCCGGTATTTTCCGACAGACACATAGGCGGTTTGTCCATTTTTTGACGTCCCTGTAACAAATCCTTTATATTTATAGCCTACGTAAAGATCTTTTGTATTATTTTTTTCTCTTTTCAATGCCCGTTCCATTTGAGAATATGAAAGAACTTTTAACGGACCGGTATAGCCGTATTCATGCGATAATACCGTTAAATGGGTTTTAACCGCTTTATCGGCATACTCCTGAGCTCTGGCGCTTAAAGCTGAATAAATTTTTAATCCGCCTTCTTTGTAAATCTGCTTGCCGTATTTAGCAATTATTAATTGCTTTATTAAAGCGACGTAATAAGGCGCAACTCCGTTATATTTAAAATAATCGTTTAATACAATCGGCGTATTATAGGCTTGAATAGCCTGATGTTTAGTGATAAAACCGTTTTTATACATCTGGTTCAAAACATATTTTTGCCTCCTTTTTGCATCATTAAAATGCACAAAAGGGTCAAGGAAAGAAGGCGCCTGCGGCAATCCGCCTAATATAGCCGCTTCGGCTAAATTAAGCTTCCAAACAGGTTTGCCGAAATAGCTCAAAGATGCAGCCTCTACCCCATAAGAACCGTTACCTAAATAAATCTGATTTAAATATACGTCTAAAATATCGTTTTTTGATAAATGATCCGCTACGCGATAGGCAAGTATAGCTTCTCTTAATTTCCATATATAAGTCCTCTGATAAGGAACAAGAATGGTCTTCGCAACCTGCTGGGTAATGGTGGAACCGCCTTCTACAATATGCCCCGACATTAAATTTACGACAAAAGCCCTTAAGATTGCTTTAAAATCTAGAGGTCCTTGATTATAAAAATTTTTATCTTCCGCAGCCAAAAAAGCCTCTCTTACCTGAACAGGTATATCTGAAAAAGGTACCACTTCTCTATTGACCGGACCTATATATCCGGCTAATTTCCCTGTTGCCGAATATACGTAATTAACCTGCTGCGGATGATAATCTTTTAAAGATGTGATATTGGGGACTGTTGAAGCAAGCGCAAAATATAATATAGCCACTATTGCAATAGGCGCTATTATAATTATAGATACTGTAATTAAAATTATTTTAAGTAAACTTTTCTTTTTTCTTTTTTTTTTGTTTTCAGTTTCTTTTTTTGTATTATTTCTATTTCCGTTATTCATAATTAAAATTTCCTGCTAAATAATTAATATATGCTGTCGTTTATTATCTATCGTTTATGCCTTAATAAATAAATATATCTCGTATTTTTCTATGTATCTTTGAAATGCTTATGAAATAAGATAAAACATATAATCGGTAATTAAATTAAATAGATTTAAAATTAATTAAAAGGGCTCTTTATTATATATATTTTATTATTCTTCAATTGAAAAAGATAAAGCCCCTTTGCAAAATCTCTGCCGCGTATACGGCTGATACCGCATACTCCTTTAAAAGATTTAAGTTTTAATAAACTGCGGTATAATAATTGTCTGTTATTATTAATGCCGCCGTTAGCCTGTATGGTATTTTTTGTGCTTTCATAAGCATTACTGCCGCCGTGCATCATAATCGACTTTATTACGATATTGCCCATATCATATCCTTCAGCCGACAGTATGTTGGGTTTTTCATTATAATAATTATTATAAGATTTTACAAAATTTTTAACGAATTTATTCTTGCTGTCAGGAAAAAATCCGCCTGGGTAAACTATTCCCTGCATATAAAAACTATACTTATTTAAAAACCTTGTATTGTCTACCGAGCTTAACCCAAAAAGTTTGATGCCGGTAATATTGTAATAAGCAAGCTGAGTTAATATTAATTTTAATTTTCCGGTAGACCCGATTAAAAAGAGACCGTCAAAAGGGATATACGGTTTTGCTTTTGTAATACCGTGCATAAGATCGTAAGGAGTAACCCCTAATTGATTTTCCTCTGCTTTTGTCATATGCCCATGTCCCATATCTTGAAACCTTACAAGTAAATTAAAATTATAAAAAAAATCAACCGTATGCCTTTCGTAAGCAGTTTCGTCAACAATATCTATCCCTAATTTATTTCCTATAGCGTTTATATATTGAATTGTTTTTTGACCGTATGCATTATCCGGATAAATAACCGATATTTTATCTATTCCTTTAGTTTCGGCATATTGTAAGTCTGCCGAAATTTCATTTTTTACCGTCATTCCGTAATGGAATAAATACGGGGATTTATACTTTGAAAAATTTAAAGGGGCGGGAGTAAAAACAGGAATTTTATATATTGATGAATATTTTGAAAAATAAGCAATCTGATTAGCAAATAAAGGACCGATAATTGCGCTGATATTTTTTTTATTAATGCTTTTAAATAAATTTTTAATGAAACTGCTGCCCGCATTAAAGGGTAGACTCACAATAATAAATTTTATATTCGCTTTTTTATTTTTTTGTATAGAAAAAAGAATTCCGTCTAAGAACTGTTTTCCGAAATATTTATATCGCCCATTTGTAGGAACAGTAACAGCAATATTAACCGAATTATTTTTAATTTCCGGGTTTTTATTTTTATTATCTGCGTTTTTTATGCCTGTATTATTTGATAGACTTGCGCCATAGCCGTAACATCCGCTAAAATTATTGAAACCTGAAATCAAGATTAAAAAACTGCTTACGGCTATAATAATAACTAAAGACAAAATGTTTTTATAATTATAATTGTCATAAATATCAAAAAAGCCGTATTTTAAATTGCGATTAAAATCTTTCATTAAAAATTAATTATCGTTATAATATTATAAAAATTAAATATTAATATTGTAATATTTGTTATATAGCTAAATAATTCTAAAAAATAATACATAGAATAAATCTTATAATTATTTAATAACTGCTATCTGTTGTTAAGAAACAACCTATTGTTTTTTATTATATTATCATATCATATAATAAAAAATATTTAAAGCAATATGAAAAATCAAACAGTTCAAATGGGCAAAAATATTTATTTAGATAATGATTTAATTAAACTGCTGTATTTTTATCACAGGATTTTCTCGCAATTTAAAAGCATAAAGCAAAGCGCTGTGAAAAAAATATTTAAAAAAATTATTAAATTATACATAACTGATAATAATAGCTATAATAATTTCAATTATTATAGCGATATTGCGAAAATTTTGGAAAATACGGCATTAGAAACATATAAAATTGATAAAAATATTTTTGGCAAATCTAAAAAAATTGCGGAAAACGAAAGTAATGCTTTAGACAAATTCAATATTATACCCTTTTTGAATATTTATAATGACAGTCTGCCTATTTTTCTTTATTATTATAATATTAATAAAAAAGAGGCTTTAGAAAAAACAGCTGCTTTAGCCTGTAATATAAATCATATAAGTAAAAAAATAAATAATATATACCCAAATGATGAATATTTTGATGGAAATAATATAAACGGCATAAATAATAATTGCGGCAGCAATATAACAAATAACGATATAAATAACAATAATAAATTTATATTTATTACATCTTCAAGATATAAAGACGCCGGCATATTCAGATTAAATGATTATTCAAGTAACTGCTCTTCAAGTAACTGCTTGAGCGAGTATTTAATCAGCTGCAACAACTTGAACAGCTTAAGCAACGTAAGCTGCAACTTTAATAAATTAGACGAAAGTATAAATACTTCATATTTTATAGGGACGGCAAGCGAATCAGAAAATAATTTGATAAAAAATTATGATAAAGTTTTCAAAGATAAAAATAAAATTATATTAGCGCCTCATTATCCTATGATTCATTTTTTAAAAAATTACTCCCAATACTCAGATTTTTCGGCTATTTCGGCAACAGATCCTTTTGAAACAAATTTTAAATATTGTTATATTTACAGGAACAATCTAATATTAAATATCTCATCGGAAATGATTGTGCTATATTTGTCAAAAAAAAGTTCATTAAATAATCTAATTAAAAAATTTGAAAATTTAAATAAAAATGTTAATATCATAGAAAAGTTTATTGAAAAAAATAAAATTGCCGATGACAATAATAATACAAATATAATAAATATAAAAGATGACGATATAATAAATACTATAGATGATCCAGATATATATATAATAGACAAAAATGAAAATATAAATAAATTACAGTATATTGAAAAAACAATATTAAGTTTTTTAGATTATAATTATAAAAAAAATAACAACATCAATATAACTGCCGACGATATAATTAATAATCTAATAAAAATTGTTCAAAAAATAAATAAAAATGATACAAATCAAATTAAAAAAATGATTCTTCAATCAATCTCTTTAATGGAAATTAAAGGGGTAATAAAAAGGGAAATTTCAGGGGTAATAAAAAAAATATGAAAAATTTAGTTATAGTAGAATCTCCGTCAAAAGCTAATACGATAAATAAATATCTCGGTAAAGACTATGCGGTAAAAGCTACGATGGGACATATAAAAGATTTGCCGAAAAGCAAAATAGGCGTTGATATTGAACATGGGTTTGAACCGTTTTACGAAATTATAAAAGGCAAAGAAAAAGTTGCCGAAGAAATAAAAAAATATGCTAAAACCGCCGATACCGTTTTTCTGGCTGCTGACCCTGATAGAGAAGGGGAAGCAATAGCATGGAACGTAAAAGAAATTATAGATACTATAAAAGGCAAAAGGCCCGAAGTAAAAAGAGTTCTTTTTAACGAGATAACAAAAGATGCTATTAAAGAAGCTATTAAAAACCCGATAGACCTTAATGAATTTATGTTTGAATCTCAAAAAGCAAGGAGAATATTAGATAGATTAGTCGGCTATAATTTAAGTCCTTTTTTGTGGAAAAAAGTCGGGAGAGGGCTTTCCGCAGGAAGAGTTCAATCTGTTACATTATATTTAATAGTAGAAAGAGAAAAAGAAATCAATAATTTTGTCAAAGAAGAATACTGGACGCTGTCGGCCAATTTTTTAATTAAAAACAATTCGGGAGATTCATTTACTATTACTTCGGAACTTGCAAAAATAAACAGGAAAGACCCTGAAATAAAAAATGCCTCCGAAGCTGAAAACATTAAAACTTCATTATTAAATATAGCAGAATATAAAATTTATAATATCGGCAAAAAATCCGTTAAAAGAAATGCTCCGCCTCCTTTAATTACAAGCACATTACAACAAGAAGCTTTTAAAACAATCAGATTCTCCGTTAAAAAAACAATGAGCGTCGCCCAAAAACTTTATGAAGGAATTGATTTAGGCAAGGTAGAAAATGCAGGCAGCGGTCCATTAGGTCTTACCGGTCTTATAACTTATATGAGAACTGATTCCATAAGAATATCCGATGTTGCCTCTAAAGCTGCAAAAGATTTTATTACTAAAGAATTCGGGGAAGATTTTGCCAAAAGCGGCACTGCAATTGTTTCAAAAAAACAAAAACCAAAAAAAATTCAAGATGCCCACGAAGCAATAAGACCATCAAATGTTTTTTTGACCCCCGAAAAGATAAAAAATTATTTATCTACGGATGAATACAAACTTTATAATTTAATATGGACATTTTTTGTTGCTTCCCAAATGTCTCAAAGTATTTTTGACCAGTATAATATAACAATAAGCGGCAATGGGGAAATAGCCAAAAATAACATAGCTGAAAACACCGGCAAAACCGATAACATTAAAAAAATTAAAAATAAAAAGGGCAATAAAACGGACACAGATAATCATACAGAAAATATTGGAGAAAATGAGTATTTATTTAAAACTACTGAAAGCATTCTTAAATTTGAAGGATATTTAAAAGCTCTTAATAAATTATATGAACATCCAAAAGAGAAATCGGAGCAGGATATAAATAGCAATTTAAATTTAAATGCAGACAATAGCGAAAAAAATGTTAATGTTAATGAAAGCAAAAATAAAGAAGATAATAAAAAAAATAAAGGATTAAACTCCAAATATATTTTAAAAATATTTGAAATTTTAAAAGAAAATGACCCTGCTTTTATTCAAGATTTAGATCTTATACAGCATTTTACTATGCCGCCGCCGAGATACACTGAAGCTACTCTTGTTAAAGCATTGGATGAAAACGGCGTCGGCAGACCATCCACTTATCAGACAATTATATCAAACATTAAAAATAAAGATTATGTCGAAACAGAAACTGAAACAAGCTCTATAGCCAGATTTAAGCCTACGGAGCTTGGAATTGTAGTATCAGATATTTTAAAAGAAGGGTTTCCCGATATTTTAGATATTAAATTTACGGCAAATATGGAAAACAAACTTGATGAAATAGAAAAAGGAACTTTAAATAAAAATACATTGCTTAGAGAATTTTACGATAAGCTTGTTGATAGATTAGAAAGTGCAGGAAAAGATATTAAAAATATAAAAGGTACGTCTATCGCTACCGATATAACTTGCGATAAATGCGGGAAACCTATGGTGATAAAATTCGGCAGATTCGGAAAATTTCTTGCCTGCAGCGGATATCCTGAATGTAAAAATACTAGAGAGCTTTCTTCAATTTCCGAAAATAATGAAAACAATAAAAATGAAGCGCAGGGTTCAAATAATATCGAAAATAATACGGATAATTCAGGAAACGCGGTAAATACGGCTCAGCAAATCAGCGAACCAGCAATAATTTGCGATAAATGCGGGAAACCTATGGTGCTTAAATCAGGCAGATTTGGAAAATTTCTTGCCTGCAGCGGATATCCTGAATGTAAAAATACAAAACCTATACCTCTGAAATCTAATATACCGTGTCCAAATGAATGCGGAGGCTATCTTGTTATAAAAAAAACAAAAAAGGGGAGAAAATTTTACGGTTGTTCAAATTATCCAAAATGCGATTATATAACATGGACATTGCCAAAATCTGAATAATTATAATTTATATGCCTAAAGGCAGATGGGATGAGCAGGCTAAAAGCCGCCTGCGTAAAACATAAATTACATTAAATTATATTTCTTTAAAAGAGGGATTAATTTTTCTATACATAACCCTTCTACATTTTTATAAGAACCCGCATATGATTCTACAATATCTTGAGAATCTTGAATTCCATATGATCCTGCTTTATCAAAAGGTTTAAATTTATTTATATAATTATATATTTCTTCATCGGATAAGTTTTTTATTTTAACCTCGGTTTTATCATAAGAAAATTCATAAATTTGCCTGTTTTTATTAATTAGCGCAATGCCGGTATAAACATTATGAATATTATCGGATAGCATATTCAACATATTGAAAGCGGAAACTATATCTTTCGGTTTACCCAAAGATATAAGGGACGGATGACATATATCTTCATTTTGATTACAGCTATTTATATTTTTTACGCTGTTATTTATGCTTTTATTGATTCTGCTATTTGCATTTTTGGTTTTATTGTATAATATGTCATCAATATCAGAATTAAAATCGGTAAAAAAATTTTTATATCTGTTCATTGAATTATCTAGTATAACTATGGTATCAGAGCCTATAATAAAATCATCGGGATAATAGCTTTCAATACTTTTAGCTTTATCAAGCGCAATATTTTTTACAAATTCGCAAGGTTCAGTGCCGCTTGAATATTCAGGTTCATTAATAATTTTATGTTCTTTAGAAATAAAATTAATTTTATGTTCTTTTAAAATGTCTATTCTGCGAGGCGAGGACGACGCTAAAATTATACGCGGCTTAATCATTTTTAATTTCCAAGTTCCTTGGAACGCAAATAGGCTGCATTAACGGCGGAATCTATAACATATTTAATTCTGCCTTCTTCAAGCTTGTTTAGACCGTATGCCGTAGTACCTCCTGGTGAAGTCACCAAATCCTTAAGGTCTTTAGTTGAGTATTTGCTAAATTCTTCGGAATTTAAAAGCTCTCCCGATCCTGCCAGCGTTTGTATAGATAGAATAGACGCAATATGTCTGGGCAGTCCAAGTTTAACGGCTGCTTCAATAAAACCTTCGGCAATCAAAAAGAAATATGCGGGACCGCTTCCGCTTACAGCGGTTACTGCATCAAAATATTTTTCTTCAAGGACTAAAACTTTTGAAGACATTTCAAGAATATTTTTTACTTTATTATAGTCTTCTTCTTTGACGGCATTATTATAGCAAACAGCGCTCATCCCTTTTCCTGCAAGCGAATTTATATTAGGCATAATTCTGATAATTTTAGGATTATATTTACCGCGGAATTTTTCATGAAATACTCTGTCAATCGCTTCTATCCTTACGCCGCCTGCTATAGAAACAAAAATAATATCTTTAATTGTCTTGTTCGCGGCATTATTAGAATTATCATTATTATTATCGCCGTCGACAATATCATCTAATATATTTATTGATGAGCCTGCTGATGAGCCAGCCTTTTTTATATTATCGGGGTTATCATTGCTGCTAAAGACTTCATTATACATACGTATAATAGTATCTGCCGCTATGTTTAAAACATCTGCAACCACATTAGGCTTGACTGCTATAAAAACAATATCCGCATTTTCGACTACTTCGCCTACGCTGTTTAAAATTGCAGTGTTAAAGCTGTCTTTCATAAACTCCTGCCTTTCTAATGACGGGTCATATATAAATATACCGGCATCTTTTATATTTTTATTATTCATTATTCCCTTTATTAAACCGAATGCCATATTTCCTGCCCCGATAAATCCGATTTTTAACCCCATAATATTAATTTCTCCTTTTTGCTTTAGTTTGTAATTTACAATTATTAAAAAATTTTGTTTATTTTAAAATTTAATGTATTTTAATTTTATTATTAATCGCAAATAAAATAATCCAGCATTTCAGAAGCCATTTTTTTATATGAATATTTATTTGACAGGGCTAAAGATTTTTTCTTTAAATCATTTCTCAAATTTTCGTCGGTGAGCACTTTTTTAATTGAATCTGCTATGCCTTCAATATTAAAAGGGTCTGCAAAAAGAGCTGCATCTTTAAATACCTCCGGAAGCGCACCTGCGTTAGCAAGTATTAAAGGTGCGCCGCAAACCGCGGCTTCCAGAGGAGCGAAACCGAAACCTTCGCTTATTGAAATAAATGTAAACGCTTTAGCATTTTCATAATAAATTTTGGCTTCTTCATCGGAAATATTTGAAAGCTGAATAATATCTCCTATATTTTCTTTTTTTATAAATTCGTCAATAAAATCATATTTTTTAAATCTTGAACCTATTAATACAAGTTTTAAATTTTGGAAATTTTCGCATAATTCATAAGTATTGCCGATTGACATATTTTTATAACTATCTTCATTATCATTATCATTATCATTATCATTATTGACTTTATTTTTTATGTCTAATTGATTATTTTTATGATTTTGCGGAATATCTTTTATTAATTTAAAAGCTTTAATCAAATTTAATATATTTTTATGTTTTTTTCTGTTTCCAAGATAAAGTATATAAGGATAGGAAATATTTTGTTTTAGGCTATCCGGCAGTTTATTATCAAAATTAAATTTTTTTTTATATGATTTATATTTATATTCAGCGTCTCCTGTGTCTTCTGCACCATTGATTTCTTTAATCGCATAAGTTATATTTTTGTCTGCATGGCTGCTAAAAAATAAACTATACCCAGGATATATAACTTTAATTTTATTTTGAAGATTTAATCCGCCTATTTTGTCAAACATATTTATTATATCATTTTTAACATAATTAGAAACGGTTATCGCTTTTTTAGTTTTTTTTAAAACTCTTTTTAGAACAAATTTTCCGACAGCTGTTTTAAATTTCCAAGTATAATTAGAAAATCTATAAAAAGTTAAATCATGCACTGTAACTATTGAATTTTTTGGTATATAAAAGATTGAAATGTTATAATGCGGAAAAAAAAACAGGTCTATTTTTTTTCTGTAATATAATAATATAAAAAAAAGGGAAAACTGTTCTTTAAAAGAATATTTTTTTGATGTATTGTTTATTACGATAAATTTATCCTCCGGCAAATCATTTGAAGATATAAATTGATTGATTTTATTTTTATCTCCGAGCAAATAAAATTTTAGATTAATTTCATTTTTTGCATTAATTTTATTCCTTTCATTATTTGTATTATTTTTTAAAACATTAAGTATAAATTCTCGCTGGTATCTGCCTATGCCGGCATAAAACATAAGCCTCGCATCAATAAAAATTTTATACGGTTTATTATCAGATTTTAAAGTTTCATGCGTCTTCATCTTGTTGTTGTTGTTATTAATATTGTCGTATATATTATATATTATATATTATGATTTATATATAATATATAAACTTTAATTCTGCAATAGGAATTTATTTTCTTAATTCTGCGATAGAAAATAATTACTTCTATAAAGGTATTTTCTGGATAACGGATAGTAGTTTCTATTACAGGATTGAGGTCTAAAATTAAATTAAAATTAAAAAATTATTTTATTATTTATTTTTTTCTTGAAATTATTTTATAAATGTGTAAAATAATAAGAACATTGATTTTTAAGGATTATTAATAATATGAAAATAATTACATATAATCAAATTTCAAACGCTGTTATAGATTTAATTATAAATTATACATGAATCATTCAGTCAGATAAAGGTTATTAATAAATTAAAATTAAAAAATTATTTTATTATTTATTTTTTTCTTGAAATTATTTTATAAATGTGTAAAATAATAAGAACATTGATTTTTAAGGATTATTAATAATATGAAAATAATTACATATAATCAAATTTCAAACGCTGTTATAGATTTAATTGCACATGCGGCTTCCAATCTTCCCGAAGATGTTGCCGAAAGTCTCGGTAATTCTTTAAATATTGAAATTTCTGAATCAGGAAAGAGTGTTTTAAATAAAATTATTAAAAATGCCGAAATAGCAAAAAATGAAAATAAGCCTCTATGTCAGGATACGGGGTTGGCTGTTTTTTTTGTAGAGATAGGAAGCGACGTCAGAATAGAAGGCGGAACTATAACCGAAAGCATCAATGAAGGAACTCGAAGAGGCTACGAAGCCGGATACCTGAGAAAATCAACATGCGATCCTTTAACTCGGAAAAATATAGGAGACAATACGCCTGCTATAATACATTATGAATTTGTCAGCGGAGATAAATTAAAGATATCATATGCGGCTAAAGGCGGCGGCAGCGAAAATATGAGCAGAATAAAAATGATGAAACCGTCCGACGGAATTAAAGGAATTATTGATTTTGCCGTTGAAACCATGGAAATAGCAGGACCAAATCCGTGTCCGCCTAATATTATCGGTATCGGTATAGGAGGCAACTTTGAAAGGTCTGCCGTAATAGCAAAAAAAGCGCTTTTTAGAAATATCGGGACAATCAATCCTGACAAAGAACTTGCTGAAATTGAAAAAACTATATACAAAAAAGTCAATAATATAGGCACTGGACCTATGGGATTTGGCGGGGTATGCACGGTTCTTGCAGTACATATAATCAAAGAACCTTGTCATATTGCCAGCATGCCCGCGGCCGTTAATATAGAATGTCATTCTCATAGACACGGAGAAATTATTTTATAAAAAAACAACAAAATGGAATTTAAAAAAATCAAGGCTCCTTTAACCGAAGATGTTATTGCGGGGCTCAAAACAGGCGACGAAGTATTGATCAGCGGAACAATTTATACGGCAAGAGACGAAGCGCACAGAAGACTTACCGCCCTAATTTTTGAAAACAAACCTTTGCCTTTTGATATTAAAGGACAAATTATTTATTATGTGGGACCGTCTCCTGCAAAACCCGGTGAAGTTATCGGTTCTGCAGGTCCTACTACAAGCTACCGAATGGATAAGTATGCTCCGGTTCTCATGGAATACGGACTTAAAGGAATGATAGGCAAAGGTAAAAGGTCAATTGAAGTCAAAGATGCCGTCAAAAAATATAAAGCGGTATATTTTGGCGCAATCGGGGGGGCGGGTGCTTTAATTGCAAAATCTATTAAATCTTCTAAGGTTATTGCATATGAAGAACTATTATCAGAGGCAATAAGGGAATTGACGGTTGAAGATTTTCCGGCGGTAGTAGTAAACGATATTTTCGGCGGTGATTTATACGATGAAGGAAAATCAAAATTTGCAGGCAAATTTAAATAGCTTTTTTAAAATTTTTTATTAAATTAATAACAACATAATAGTATAAATTATAAAAAAATAATAAATTTAAATTTTATCTTTAATCTTTCCATAGAAATTTATTTTCTGGATGACCGTTTAGCTTTCGGCCTCGGCTTATAGCCTCATGAAGTTTCTTATGGAAGTGTTAATGTTTATAAATTAATATAATTGTTTGATTCAGTTTTTAAGCATTTATTTAATTAAATATTTAAATAAATAAATAAATATTAATAATAGGGATTTAATTAATTATGGATATCCATGAATATCAAGCAAAAGAATTATTGACAAAAAACAATATTAAAATTTTACGCTCAATTTTATGCCATAGCGGAAATGAAGCTTATAATGCGGCAATTAATTTGGGTTCGCAGGCAGTTGTAGTTAAAGCTCAGGTGCATGCAGGCGGAAGAGGCAAGGCGGGCGGGGTTAAAATTGCTAAAACGGCAGATGATGCTAAGTCTATTACCGAGCAAATGATAGGAATGACATTAATAACTGCCCAAACAGGTAAAGAAGGTAAGGTCGTCCGTAAAGTGCTTATAGAAGAAGGTGCGGATATCAAAAAAGAATTTTATTTATCCATAACTATTGACAGAAAAACTTCTAATATTGCATTTGTGGTTAGTGCAGAAGGAGGAATGGAAATAGAAGAAATATCAAAAAATTCCCCTGAGAAAATTCTTACGGTTTTAATAAACCATTCTTACGGTATCAAATCATATCATGTTTTAAAAATGTTTTTATTTTTGAATTTTGATAAATCTATATTTAGCGAATTTAATAATCTTGTCAACTTATTGTATAGCGCATTTTTAGCCGAGGATATGTCAATGCTTGAAATTAATCCTCTTATTTTAACGGGAAACGGGAATCTTATACCTCTTGATGCAAAAATCGCACTTGATGACAATGCTGCATTCAGGCATCCTTATTATAACGATTTTATTGACGAAGACGAAGAGGACCCGCTTGAAATAAAAGCCAAAAGTGTAGGACTTAACTATATAAGGCTTGAAGGGAATGTAGGATGTATGGTAAACGGAGCGGGGCTTGCTATGGCTACGATGGATACAATCAAAGAATTCGGTGCAGCGCCCGCAAATTTTCTTGACGTAGGAGGCACAGCCGACAGCAAAAGAGTAGAAACAGCTTTTAATATTTTATTATCGGACAAAAATGTAAGAGCTATTTTTATTAATATTTTCGGCGGAATTGTAAAATGCGATATGGTAGCAGACGGCGTAATTACGGCTGCAAAAAATATAGGATTGAAACTGCCTGTCGTTATAAGGCTTGAAGGTACTAATGCCGATAAGGCGTCTGAGCTGTTAGAAAATTCAGGTTTAAATTTTATTGTTGGAAATAGCCTTGCTGACGGTGCTCAAAAAGTGTCAAAGATTGTTAACGGCTAAATTTTTTTATTTGGCATTAAAGCGTTAAAAATTATATAAAAAAGCCGGCGGCTACTTTATATAATATAAAACATATAAAACGGTAATTTGATTTAATAATTAAGTTGAGCTACTGAATACTAAATAAATAATAATAGATAGCTAATAAATATAAATAAATAAATAATAAATTATTACTGTAAAGCAGGGTATAAATTTATGAGCATTTTAG
The DNA here is from genome assembly GCA_021845685.1 of bacterium. Lineage (GTDB taxonomy): Bacteria > SZUA-79 > SZUA-79 > Acidulodesulfobacterales > Acidulodesulfobacteraceae > Acididesulfobacter. The sequence goes on along the minus strand of JAJZVN010000003.1, from coordinate 99,585 downwards.
TTAATAAAGAAACATCGGTTATAGTACAGGGTATCACAGGAAAAGAGGGTTCTTTTCATGCTTTGAAATGCTTAGAATACGGAACTAAAATTACTGCAGGCGTAACTCCTTTTAAAGGCGGCTCGTTATTTAACAATTCAATTCCGGTATTTAATACGGTAGAAGAAGCTAAGGTTAATGTTAAAATTGACGCAACCGTTATTTTTGTTCCTGCGGTATTTGCATCTTCGAGCGTTATAGAGGCAATAGAATCTGAAATTCCTCTTATCGTCTGCATAACCGAAGGAATACCTACTGTAGATATGATGAATGTTAAAGCGGCATTAAGAGGTTCTATCTCAATTATGATAGGACCTAATTGTCCCGGAATTATTACGGCGGATGAATGCAAAATTGGAATAATGCCCGGTTTTATTCATAAAAAAGGTAAAATTGCGGTATTATCTCGAAGCGGAACTCTCACGTATGAAGCAGTTAATCAGCTGACAAAAGCAGGTCTCGGGGAAACGACGTGCATCGGGATAGGCGGAGACCCTATAATCGGTTCTTCTTTTTTAACTTTTTTAAAAATGTTTGAAAACGACCCCGAAACTAAAGGCGTTGTTTTAATCGGCGAAATAGGAGGTACGCAGGAAGAAGAAGCTTCCGAATATGTAAAAAATTACATGAAAAAGCCCGTAGTCGGGTTTATTGCAGGGAAAACTGCTCCCGAAGGAAAAAGAATGGGGCATGCAGGCGCAATAATTTCAGGAGGAAAAGGTACCGCTTCGGAAAAATTGAAAATAATGGAAAAAAACGGGATTCATATTGCCGAAAACCCCTCCGTTATTGCCGAAACTATGATAAAAGCATTAAAATAAATTTTTTTTAATTAATTTTTTAATTAATTTAGGGAGGTATATATGCCCAATCAGAATAATCAACATAAAACTAACAATAACCCGAGCTTAAATCAATCCGCAGAAACAACGATTCCCAACTACAGGGCTTGCAATTCAATCGAAATTACCGTTAAGTCTGAAAACAAGCTTAAAATTAAACAATATTCAGGTATGGGTAAAAAAGAACAGGTGCAAATAGACATAGTAGTCAACTATTGCAAAGGATGTGAATTATGCGTCGCATTCTGTCCTGAAGAAGTTCTTGCTATGAACAAAGAAGTTGCGGAAGTGATAGATATTTCCAGGTGTACAAAGTGCAACATCTGTGAATATCTTTGTCCGGATTTTTCTATATCTGTAGAATAGGAGGAAACACAATATGAGCGAAAATATTAAATTAATGCAGGGTAATGAAGCTATTGCCGAAGGAGCAATGATTGCAGGATGCGATTTCTTTGCTGGATATCCCATAACTCCTTCTTCCGAAGTTTCAGAAATATTATCGGCAAAACTCACTAAAAAAGGTCACATCGTAATTCAGATGGAAGACGAAATAGCGGCATTAGGAGCGGTTCTAGGGGCTGCGCTCGGCGGAGCAAAAGCTTTAACGGCTACTTCGGGACCGGGCATGTCGTTAAAATCCGAGCATATAGGCTATGCCTCTATGTGTGAAATTCCGTGCGTCATAGTTAATGTTATGAGAGGAGGACCGTCTACGGGTAATCCCACATTGCCTTCCCAGGCCGACATTATGCAGGCAAAATGGGGAACTCATGGAGACCATGCTATAATAGCCATTACCCCTTCAAGCGTTAACGAATCTTTTTATGAAACTATAAGAGCTTTAAATCTTGCCGTGAAATATAGAACTCCCGTATTGATATTAACTGACGAAATTATCGGACATATGAGAGAAAAGGTTATAATACCTGAAAAAGACACTTTGGAAATAATTGACGTAAAATTGCCGGATGTGCCGCCTTCGGAATACAAGCCCTACAATTATAAAAGCGGCAAAGTTACGCCTTTAGCTCCTATGGGAGAAGGCTACCGCTATCATGTAACAGGGCTCAGCCACGGAGAAACAGGTTTTCCTACGGCAAAAATGGAAGTGCTGCAAGATATGCAAAACTGGCTAATAGACAAGATTTACAAGAACATAAAAGACATTGAAAAATATGAAGAAACCATGACCGAAGATGCAGATATATTAATAGTTGCTTACGGTTCAGTTTCGCGTTCCGCAAAAGCGGCTTTATCTATGGCAAGAGCGGGCGGGATAAAAGCAGGATTGTTTAGACCAATTACGATTTGGCCGTTTCCGGAAGAAAGAATTAAAGAATTATCTAAAAAAATAAAAAAAATACTCGTTCCTGAAATGAATATGGGTCAGATAATATTAGAAGTCCAAAGAGCAGCATGCAATAATATCGTAAAAGGACTTAACATAGTCAGCGGAGAACCGATAACACCCGACAAGATATATTTAAAAATTAAAGAAATGATGTAATAGTTCTTTTTAACCGCACCGTGACTGACGTGGCGGTTATTTAAAATAAATATTACTGATATTACTGCAGAAATATTTATTATATATATTTATAGAGATTATTTAATTTATAATCTTTATTTATATTCATAGCAGTTATTTTATTTATATTTGCATAGTTATATGGTTATATGCATTTATAAATTATTTTATTTATATTTAATTTATTGTTAAATTGTTAAGGAGGCTAATATGCCTAAAACCACTATTAAATTTGATTACGATAAATACTTAAGAAAAGATACTCTTCCGCATATATGGTGTCCGGGATGCGGAGACGGAATAATATTAAAATCTCTTTTAAGAGCCATAGACAAACTTCAGTATAAAAAAGACGATGTAGTTATAACATCGGGTATAGGATGCGCTTCAAGACTTCCTGGCTATGTTGACTTTAATACTATTCATACAACTCACGGAAGAGCCCTTACTTTTGCAATAGGTATAAAGATGTATAAGCCGAGATTAAAAGTTATTACCGTTTCAGGAGACGGGGATGCTCTTGCAATAGGAGGCAATCATTTTATACATGCCGCAAGAAGAAACATAGATATGACTCTTATAGTATTTAACAACTATACTTACGGAATGACCGGCGGGCAGTCTTCTCCGACTCAGCCTTACGGGTCTCTTGCCACTACGACTCCTTACGGAAGCGTTGAACCTCCTTTTGACACATGCGAACTTGCAAAAGCTGCGGGAGCTACATGGGTTGCAAGATCAACTTCCTATCATGCCGTTCAGCTTGAAAAACTGATAGCAGACGCTTTAACCCATAAAGGTTTTTCAGTACTGGAGGTTATAACTAACTGCCATATATCATACGGAAGAAGAAATAAAATGAAATCTCCCGTTGAAATGATTAAATATCAGAAAGAAAAAGCCGTTCCAAACAGGTCTGCAGGCAATATGACTCCGGAAGAACTCACGGGAAGATTTAAAACAGGGCTTATCTATGAGAAAAAAGACTCTTTAGAGTTTGTTGAAGAAACTTATAAACAATTAGAATTAATTAAACAATAAGGAGAAGGCAAATGGATAATATAACTGAAATAAGATTTGCCGGTTCGGGCGGTCAGGGTTTAATACTGGTAGGAATAATTTTAGCCGAAGCCGCAGCAATTTATGAAAATAAAAATGCCGTTCAAACCCAGAATTACGGCCCTGAAGCAAGAGGCGGCTCTTCTAAATCGGAAGTTGTAATATCAAATGAACCTATTGCTTATCCTAAGGCAACGTCCTTAGATTATATGGTTGCTTTAACTCAGGAGTCTTTTTCTAAATATGCCTGTGATTTAAAAGATACCGGCACAATAATTACAGATAAAGAACTCGTGACCGACTTTTCCGCAGCCAAAGGCAAGCTGTATATTATAGACATGGTAAAATCCGCAAGGGAAGAACTTGGAAAACTATTAGGACTTAATGTTATAGCTCTTGGAGTTTTGGTTGAAATATCAGGCGTAGTATCTAAAGATTCTATTGAAAAAGCTCTTATGAAAAGAGTGCCTAAAGGATTTGAAGATTATAACAAAAAGGCGCTGGAAATTGGCTTTAGATTGGGAAGGGAAGCAAAAAAAAATTAAAAAAATAAAAAGTTTATAAAATGCGGAGAATAAATGATTGAGCAAACATTATCAATAATTAAACCTGACGGCGTAAAAAAAAATTTAACGGGAAACATTATTCAATTATTTGAAAACAATGGATTTGAAATTAAAGCAATAAAAAAATTAATTCTTACAAAGGAAGATGCTGAAAATTTTTATTATGTTCATAAAGAAAGACCGTTTTTTAGAAGTCTTGTTGATTTTATGACAGAAGGACCTATAATTCCAATGGTTCTGTCAAGAGAAAATGCTATTTTAAAAAATCGTGAAATTATGGGTGCAACTAATCCCAAAGATGCCGCTGAAGGAACAATAAGAAAAATGTATGCGGAAAGCATTGAAAGGAACATAGTTCACGGCTCAGATTCATTAGAATCTGCAAAATTTGAAGTTTCATTTTTCTTCAGTTATTTTGATATAATTTAAATGATCGCCTTAATGGTGAATTGTCAACCACCCACCGTTAAAACGGTAGGCTTGTAAAAGCCCTGGTTGATAAGAGAGCTGGTTAAGAAAGATTTATATCGGCAATTTTGAGTATTAAATATTTGTCTTGATATAATTTAAATTATTGATTATCCTATATATACTATATATAATGATTAATTATATTATATTTATATATAGATGACACAGGTAAAATACTATGTTATTCTAATAATTATTTCATGCATATCAAGTTTAATATTTAATATAACGTTAAAATTAAATTAATGAATTTTTAATGGAGAAAAAATGCTTCAACATTTTTCTACCAGAGTTTTACCTGCAGGTCTTGAATTTTTAGCCGAATTATCATTTGATCTTAGATGGACATATAATCACAGAGCCGATGAACTTTTTAAAGCACTTGATCCATACCTTTGGGAATTAACACATAATCCTTATCTTATAATTGAAACCGTATCATTGGACCATTGCAATAATCTTGCAAAAGATGAAACTTTTATCAATAATCTTAACAATATTAAAGAGGAGTGGAGAAAATTTGATTCCTCCGCCACCTGGTTTGCAAAAAATTATCCGGACACAAAAATTAAAAATATTGCTTATTTCAGTATGGAATTTGGCTTAGATGAATCTTTGCCTCTTTATGCGGGAGGTCTTGGAATTCTGGCAGGAGATTATCTTAAAACTGCGGAAGATTTAGGTGTTCCCGTAATTGGAATAGGTTTGTTATATCAAAAGGGCTATTTTCATCAAATTGTCGATAGCTCAGGAATACAAAACGAAGTTTATCCCTACAACGACCCTCATTCATTACCGATTGCTCCTCTCAGAGGCAATTCAGGGGAATGGCTCAGAATCCCTCTTACTCTTCCTGAAAGAACTATTACTCTTAGAGTATGGTTTGCAAAAATAGGTAATACGCAGCTATTTTTTTTAGATTCGAATGATCCCGTAAATTTACCCATTGATAGAGGTATAACTGGCGACCTTTACGAATCGGGAAAAGAAGTAAGACTTATACAGGAAATGATCCTCGGTATAGGCGGTTTTAAACTGCTAAAAATATTAAAAATAGATTTTAATTTATGTCATATGAATGAAGGTCATGCCGCTTTTGTAGTTCTTGAAAGAATCAATGACTGGATGATAACAAATAATTGCGGAAATTTTTATGAAGCATTGGCTTCAACAAGAGCAGGAAACATTTTTACAACGCATACGCCTATTGCGGCAGGCTTTGATTTATTTGATCCTTCTCTTATATATCATTATCTGTCTCATTATATTACAAGATGCAATATAACCGTAGAAAATTTTATTAACCTTGGAAAAAAGAACCCCGGCGCCGATAACAATGAACCTTTTAATATGGCTTATTTAGCTATAAGGGGCAGCAATTTTGTCAATGCGGTCAGTAAAATACATCAATCGGTCAGTAAAGATTTGTTTTCCGATTTATTCGACAGATGGCCTCTTGATGAAATCCCTGTAGATTATATCACAAACGGAATACACACGCCTACATGGCTATCTGAAGAATCAAACAAATTTTGGACGAAATATTGCGATGGTTTGCCTGAGCATAAAAAATTCTCAACTGAAAATTCAAAATTTATATTAAAAGTTTCAGACTCCGATATATGGGATTTTGAAATGAAAAACAGACTTTATATGATTAATGAAATTCAAAAACATATGAATAAAATGCAGGTATGCTGCAACTTAACTCAAAAACATTCTTTTCTTGATCCAAATGCATTATATATAGGTCTTGCCCGCAGATTTACCGAATATAAAAGATTAAATTTACTGCTTAACGACAAAAACAGATTAAGAAATATTTTAACAAATACTAATTATCCCGTCAGAATTTTAATTGGCGGTAAGGCGCACCCGAGCGATGTTAAAGGAAAAGAGCATATAAAAGAATGGATAGAATTCGCATCAGAACAAGAATTAAACGACAAAATTTTCTTTTTGCTTGATTACGATATGGACATTGCCCAGAAACTTACAGGTGGAATAGACGTTTGGCTTAATTGCATGAAAAGACCGTTGGAAGCCAGCGGCACGAGCGGAATGAAAATCCTTTCGAACGGAGGGCTTAATTGCTCAATATTAGACGGCTGGTGGGGTGAAGCCTACAATGAAAACGTTGGCTGGGCAATCGGAGGAAAGTCTGAAACAGTTCAGTATTTTAATGACGATAAAGCTGATTCGGAAGCGCTTTACGGTTTATTAGAAAACACTATTATTCCTGAATTTTTTAACCGGGATAAAAACGGTATTCCTGCAAAATGGGTACAAAAAATCAGACAAAGCATGGCGACGTTAACACCTGCTTTTTCTACTTACAGGATGATGAAAGAATATATTGAAAAAGCTTACATACCTATGTCTGAAAATTATACGAAACGAAATGAGAACGGCGGAAAAATAGCTCTTGAAATAGTAGAATGGGGAAATAAATTAAATGAAAATTGGAAAGGAATACATTTTGCAAATCCCTCATTTGAAAAAGTTAATACCATATATAATGTAAGGTGTACAATTTGGCTCGGTATAATTGAACCTGAAGCTATAAGTGTCCAATTATATACTATATTAAACGGAAAACCGCTCATTACCGATATGAAAATAAACAAAAGCATAACAGGGGCAATCAACGGATTTATTTATGAAGCGCAAGCTACAGCCGAAGTCCCGCCGAACGATTATACTATAAGAGTTATTCCTTACCATCCGGATGCGGTTGTTCCGTTAGAATTTAGTCAAATATTGTGGCAAAAATAATAATTAATAAATAATCTAATTATGGCAAACAATAACAAAAAAGGGAATATACTCGTAATAGATGATGAGATAGACCTGATAGAATTACTAAAATATAACCTTGCAAAAGACGGGTATAACATACAATTTGCCTTAAACGGCTATGACGGAATACATTTCGCCGAATTAACAAAACCGGATTTGATTGTACTTGATTTAATGCTGCCTGATTTAACGGGATACGAGGTTTGCAAACGAATTAAAGCAAATTATGCAACAAGTTCAATTCCTATTATATTTTTATCGGCTAAGCAGGAAGAAGTTGACAAAATTCTTGGCTTTGAAGCAGGCGGGGAAGATTATATGACAAAACCTTTTTCTATTAATGAGCTTATTGCAAGAATAAGAGCTATTTTTAAAAGAACATACGCAAACACGATAAATCATTTGCTTGATTCCGACGGCGGCAAGCCGTCTATGCCAAACGAATTCAATTTTAGAAATATAAATGTCAATGTGTCTAAACATAGCGTAATGGTTAAAAATAAAGAAATAAAACTAAGTCCTACCGAATTTAAGCTGCTTGTATTTTTAATGACTTATGCAGGAGAAGTTTTTTCAAGAGAAAAATTATTGGACAATATATGGGGCAGCGATTCATTTGTAGAGCCAAGGACGGTTGACGTACACATTCGCAGGCTCCGCTCAAATATTGAAATAGATGAAACCGTTAAATTTATAGACACTATAAGAGGCGCAGGCTATAGATTTACAAACGAAGATTAATTTGATGATTAAAATATTTTTACTTTATTATCTGCAATTCTTAATTTTTCGCATGAAATCAATTCAAGAACTTTAATATACATTTTATGTTCCAATTTATGAATTTTTTCTTCCAAGGTTTCAATAGTATCATCTTCTTCAATAATAACCGGTTCTTGAAGTATTATAGGACCCGAATCAATTTCAGGTATCACAAAATGTATGGTTACGCCCGTTACTTTTACTCCGTAATCAAAAGCATCTTTGATAGCTTGCGTTCCTTTAAAAGCAGGCAATAACGAAGGGTGAATATTTATTATTTTATTTAAGTTTTTTAAAACGAAATCGTTAGATAATATTTTCATAAATCCTGCAAGGATAATATAATCAATTTTATATTTATTTATTATTTCAGTTAATCCTTTTTCGAATAAAGTTCTTTCAGCCGCTTTTTTAAAAGGAAGGCAATATAAATTTATATCCGCATACATATTTTTGACTTTATCAATTATCGGAGCATCAGGGTTATTGCATACTAATGCTTTAATGCTAATTTTAGATACGCTGCTATTTGCGCTTGAAAAATTATTTATTATATTAATGGCGTTAGAGCCGTTGCCTGAAGCAAGTATTATTATATTTTTATGAAAATTTTTCATATATTTTAAAATTTTAGTTTAAATAAATTTTATTTTAATGTTCATAGAAGATTCTATAGGGGAAGATTTAATTATATTTCCGATTTTAAATGATTTATAAAAATTTTGACTAACACTGCCGATTGAATCTAAATTATTAAAATTATTTATAAAATCAATAACTTTATTTTCTTGGTCTTTATTTACGACTATTATCATACCTATCCCGCAATTAAAAACTTTATAAAATTCAGCTTCTTCAATATTTCCGTTATCTCTTAATATATTAAAAATCTCGGGGATTTTCCATGAATTTTTATTAATTTCGGCTGCGGCATTATCAGGTATAATTCTTTTTAAGTTTTCAGGGATACCTCCTCCTGTAATATGCGCTATACCCTTAATATTTTGTTTTCCTTCGAATTTTTCTACTAATTTATTGATAAGACCCGAATATATAATAGTAGGCTCTAATAAGGCACCTGCAACGGTCGTGCCGTCGTTTAAAAATTTATCGTCAATGGTTAAAGACATCATATCAAATACTATTTTACGTGCGAGGGAATACCCGTTTGAATGCAGCCCGCTTGAAGCAATGCCTATTACAGAGTCTCCTTCTTTGATGTTTGAGCCGTTTATAATTGAATTTTTATCTACTATTCCAACGGCAAATCCAGCAAGATCGTACTCGTTATTTTTATAAAAAGAAGGCATCTCCGCCATTTCTCCGCCTATTAATGAACAGCCTGCAATTTTGCATCCGGCGGCAATACCTGTTATAATTTCTTTTATAGATTCAGGGTTTAGTTTAGATGTAGAAATGTAATCTAAGAAAAAAAGCGGCTCTGCACCAAGACAGGCTATATCGTTAACGCTCATAGCCACAAGATCTAACCCGATAGTATCATGCCTGTCTGCATCAAAAGCAATTTTAAGTTTTGTTCCTACACCGTCGGTACCCGATACTAAAACAGGCTCCTTATACTTAAAAATTAAATTGGAAAGGGAAAATAAAGAACCGAATGACCCAAAATTATCAACAACTTCATCTCTGAAAGTACTTTTAACTATATCGGATATTGAATCAACGGCAATTTTTCCTGCCTCTATGTCAACTCCCGCATTTTTATAATCCATTATTAACATCCTTAAATAAAATTAATTTTACTGAAATTTTCTTTTTATTTATCATTATCTTCTGTTATCCATTATTATATATTACTATCTATCATTTAAATTTTTTTAAATTTAATACAAAAATTAAACCATAAAAACAAATTTAAATATATAGAAATTATATAAAAATATCTAAAAAATATTATCAACAAACATTTCAGGAGAAAACTCCGATATATCGTCTATTTTTTCGCCAGTCCCTATAAATCTGACGGGAAGGTTTAATTTTGAAATAGCATCTATAATTATTCCGCCTTTTGCCGAACCGTCAAGCTTGGTTATTATTATACCTGAAACATCAATTAATTCCTTAAACTGCTCTATCTGGGCAATAGAATTTTGCCCTAAACTTGCGTCAATAACTATAATGGTTTCTTGGGGCGAAATTCCTGCGGCTTTAGAAACGGTTCTTTTAATTTTGGCAAGTTCTTCCATTAAATGTTTTTTATTATGAAGCCTTCCCGCCGTATCTATTATTAAAACATCAAAATCCTTTTCTTTAAGCATTATTGATGCGTCGTGTGCTACGGAAGCAGGGTCTTGATTTTCTTTGCCTGTTACCACGGGAATACCTATTTTTTCTCCCCATATTTCCATCTGTTCTTTGCCTGCCGCCCTGAATGTATCGCAAGCTGCGATTAAAACATTTCTGCCTTCGTTTTTATAAAAATTGGCGAGTTTTCCGACTGTGGTAGTTTTACCTGCGCCGTTTACTCCGACAATTAAAAATATTGTTTTTTTATTATTAAAATCAATAAGAGGAAAATCCTTAGATATTTTGTCTTTAATAACTTTTTTCAAAGCATTTTGAATTTTGTCCTGGTTCAATTCTTTTTCTTTTGCAATTATTTTTTTTAAATCTTCTATAATTTCATTTGATGTCCCAAAAGAAATATCTGAAGTAATTAAAGCCTCTTCTATCTTTTCTATATAATCATCATCAAGTTTTGAAGAACTAAACACAGAATTGATTTTTTCCGAAATACTATTTTTAGTTTTTTTTAATGCCGAACTAAAATTTTTAAATTTATCAAATATTTTCATTTATGAAAACTCCTAATTAATCCACGCTAAATGCTTATACTTATATATAAATTAAATTGATGTAATTCATGTCATGCATAGTTATAAAAATATATTTGAAATCTTAATGCTTGCAATTGTTGCAGTCTGCAATATTAGCTATTAAGAACTTACAAGTCTTTTGGCTTAATTCATAGCTACGGAAACCACTTTAGAAATACCGGGTTCTTTTGACGTAATACCAAAAATATAGTTTCCTATTTCCATAGTTTTCTTATTATGCGTTACTATAATAATCTGGGATGAATTTGATACTTCTTTTACTAATTTATTAAATCTTGCGTTGTTTGCATCATCTAACGGAGCGTCAACTTCATCTATGACGCAAAACGGACTTTTTTTTACAAGAAAAATAGCAAAAATAAGACTGGCTATAACCAATACCTTTTCGCCCTGCGATAAAAGATTCAGCCCTGATAATTTTTTACCTGGTATCTGAACATTTATCTCTATTCCTGAAGTATCTGCAGTATTACTTTTATTAATACTTAAATCGGTTATAGTATTATTGCTATAGAAAAATTTTTCGCCTGCAATATTAACGCCGGCTGATGAACTTTTGCTTCTTACGTTTACTATATCAGCATGCCCGCCGCCAAATAAAAAATTGAAAAGTTCATTAAATTTTTCCTTAAATTTATTGAGATCTGAATTAAATTTTTCTCTTGAAACGATATCAAGTTTTTTTATTATATCTTCCAATGAACTGATTGATTCATTTAAGTCGTTATTTTGCGATGATAAAAAATTTAGCCTGCTTAAAACTTCCGTATATTCTTGGGATGCGTTCATATTAATATTTCCTGCGCTATCTATTTCAATTTTAAGTTCATTGATCTTTTTTTTAAGCTCCGGTTCGCTTATATTTTGAAATTTATCTTCTTCTTCATTTTTTTCATTCAATATATTAAAATATTTTTCCTCTTCTTCAGTAAAACCGAAAACATTTAATTCATTAAGTTTTTCTTCAAACATTTTAATATAAGTTAAAGCGTTGTCTTTTTTCTTTTCAGCTTCATTTTTTTCCCGCTTTAATTTTCCGGAAATTAAAGTTTTTTCTTCAATCGTAATTTTTATTTTTTCTAAATCAGAATCAAGCTGCTTAATGCTATCGCTAATTTCAATTAGTTTTATATTCAAATTATTAATTTTGTCTTTTTTTAGAAAAATATTTTCATTAATTGATTCAATTGTTTTATTTACGTCATTTATTTCATCTTTTATTTTATTATATCTAAAAATTCCATTTTTAATACTTAGTTCAACGTTCCCGATTTCTTTGTTTAAATAGGCTAAATTATTTTCGGCTGAAGATAATTCAATTCTCAGTTTAACTTCCTTTTCTTTTATTTCTTCAAATTCATCTCCCTTAATTATTAATTTTTTATCAAATTCCTTTTTTTGGATGTTTTGCTCCGACGAAATTACTTCTAAACTATTTAGCTCCTGTTTTGATTTTTCCGTATCATCGTCAAGTTTATTCTTATCTGTAATTATATTTTCCAATTCTTTTTTAATAATATTCAATCTTTCTTTAGACTGTATTATACGTCTGCCGATATGTTTTATATCATTCTCTTCCGTCAGCTTTTGCATTTTGCCGGATTGAATATTACTCTTAATGCTCTCCGTCTCTTTTTTAATTTCTTTTATACTATTTTCTTTAATTAAAATTTCAGATATTTTTTGATTAATATTATATTCTATTTCTGAAATTTTTACTTTAAATTGCACCAATTTATTTTTATTTAATAAAATATTTTCATTTTCAGCTTTTTTATCCCTTCCTGCTTTAATAAGCCCTGAAGGTAGAAAAATAGTTCCGTCTTGAGAAATAATATTTATTTTTGGAAAATGGCCTTCGTTTTTTATATAAGCAAATATTGCATTAGTATTTTCCGTATAATAAAAATTAAAATCTAATTTTTCAATTATAGAATAATTATATATTGAATTAAATTGGGCGAGATATGTATTTTTATTTTCTGCATTATTTATATCATTATTATCTTTATTATTATCTTTATTTTCATTTTCCTTATATTTTTCCGTAAAATCTATAAATTTCATTTTATCCCTTAAAGGTAAAAGCCCGAGCCGATTAATTAAATTTTTAATTTCGACGTCTGCATCGTCAATATTATTGACGTCATCAGGTTTATTGCCGTTATTATTTAAAACATATAAATCCGCCGAACCTGAATCATTTAAGTTTAAATATGATGCAGCATTTTTTGCATCTTCTATATCTGCAATAAATATAGTTTCCAATTTACAGCCTGCCGCTTCCCATACTATTTTTTCAAACCCGCCGGAGACTTCTAATATATCCCCTAAACTTCCTGATATGTTAAATTCATCAGATTTGCTTAAAAGTTTTTTTGAACCTTCGGAAAAACCTTCATGCTGTTCTAAAAACTCCGCCAATCTTGTTATATGTAATTTTAATTCTATTAATTCTTTTTCATCTCTGTTGTGTGCAAGTCTTAGTTCTTCGGTTTGTTTTATAATTATATCCAATTCTTCATTTTTTGACCTTAATTTGTTTTCTAATTCATTTAATGTATTCTGTATATCATTTATTAAATTATTTTTTGAATTAAGTAATTCTTCGTCACCTATAATTTCCTGATTAATTTTATCAATTAATTGTTCAGAATTTGAAATTCTTGAAAAATACGCCGTTATATTTTTCTTATTAAACGCTATTTTATTATTTAACATTTGTGATTTCTCAATAGTCGTTAAAATATCATCGTTTAATATTTCAATTTCATTTTTTATTTCTTCTATATATTTTCTTTTTTGTTGTATTTCATTGTTTATAAATAACATTTTTTCTTTATTTTTTTTTAAAACCGATACAAATTCTTCTTTTTTATTTTTTAAATCTTCTAATTTTGAAACATTTCTGCTTTTAAAAGTCTCGCTTTCTTTTAATTCATTTTCCTTCTTAATTTTTTCCGAATTTAACATTGCCGATTTTTCTTCGTCATATTTTATATCTGAATTTATTCCGGCTATTTCTATAATAAGCTTATTTTTATTGCCTTCCGCCAATTTAAATTTTTCATTAAGTTCATTAAAATAAGTTTTTTCTTTTATTATTAAATTTTCATTTAAAATTATTTCATTATCAAAATCTTGAATATCAATATCAAATTTTTCGGCGGTCTTTTTATTTTCATCAATAGATAAAATAGCTTTATTTCTAGATCTGTCATATAGAACAAATTCGCATAATCTTTTTTCTTCACTGATTTTCTTAAACTTATCCAAAGCTTCCGATTGAATTTTTAAAACTTTTTCCTGTTTCTCTACTTCATTATATATATCCTGTATTCTATTTAAATTTGTATTAGCATTTTCTAATTTTCTTAATGCAATTTTTTTCTGGTTTTTAAATTTTATAATGCCGGAAGCCTCTTCAAAAAGCAGTCTCATCTCTTCAGGCTTATAGTTTAATATAGAACTTATTTTAAGAGGATCTAAAATAGAATAAAATTTGAATGATATTCCGCTTTCAATAAAAAAATTTGTATAATCCCTGTATGATACGATGGTGCCGTTTATCCGGTATTCGCTTTCTCCGTCTTTATAATGCCTTCTTTCCGCCATAATTTCAGAAAAATCTTTGTATTTGAAATCAATTTCTCCGTCATTTAAAAAGACGCCTTTTGCAACTGCAACGGAAGATACATTTTTTGATTTTGAAGCAGAACCGTTAAATATAAGTTCGTTCATATTTTTAAGACGCAATTCTTTTAAATTCTGTTCTCCGGCAATAAACCTGACGGCATCCACAATATTGCTTTTGCCGCAGCCGTTAGGTCCGACTATAACGCTGATTTTTTCGTCAAATTGTATTCTGACTTTATCGGGAAAAGTCTTAAATCCGAAAAGTTCAATATATTTAAGTTTCATAATAATTATATTGCATAAATAATCTATTATTTTTATTATTTTTATTTTACATAAAAAAACAAGCAAGTACCGAAGCGGAAAATATAGCTGCACTGAAAGAACTCATTACATAATCTGCTAATTTTATGGGAATAAAAGATTGTTCTTCCGCCAATTTTAATTCTTCATCGGAAAAATCTCCCTCAGGTCCTATAAACAAAGCAATATTGAAATAATTATTTTGAAACTCATTACTATTTAAATTATTTAATGATAAATGATTTAACAGATAATCTTTTAATAATTCATTTGAAGATAAGTCGCCTATAAATTTAATATCAAATTTGACGCATAAAGAAAACGCTTCTTTAAAATCAACAGGCTGTAATATTTTAGTCATTTTATTTCTGCCCGACAATATCATTGAGGATGCAGATATTTTTTTCCATCTGTCAATTTTGCCTTTAGAATCGGAAATATCTAAATGCCTTATGCATCTCGAGGTTATTAGCGGATATACTGAATAAATATCAAACTCGCAAATTTTTGAAAGCATAATATCCATTAAATTTGAAGCAATAATCGGTAAAAAAAGATGGATTCTGACAGGCTTTTCAGTAAATTTTTCAAAAGACAAAATTTTGACTGTAATGTTTTTTTTTGAAATAGAACTTATAATTCCGGTACATAATATCCCTGAGCCGTCGTAAAGTTTTATTTCCGAACCGTTATTTAATCTTAATGCTTTAACATGATTTAATATTAACGGCAAATCTATTTCTTTGCCTATTAATTTATCTGATAAATCATTAACATAAAATCTATTATGCATTATATAAAATAATTTTTATAATATAATATTTAGACAAGATATAATTACAATAATTGTGAATTTAATATTTCAATAAATTGTCTAATTATAAAAAATTAATTATAAATTATTATATCCGACAATATAAATACTGCGATTAAAATTTAAATAAAATTATTAATATTTTAATATTTTATAAATTTAATATAGCGCCCTAATAGATCACTATCCTTTTCATTTTCTATAACATTAAAAGAGCTGCTTACAATAATATTTTTGTAATCTATAATATCTTTTTTATTAATTTCAAATTTAGGCTCTTTAATTGATAAAATACCGCCATTTTTAAGAACTCTATAAAATTCTTTAACGGCTTTTTCTTTTTCTTTAATTTCATGAAACGCATAATAAAGAAATATTAAATCAACCTCGTTATTCTTAATTGATTTTAAATTAGCCGCATCTTCAGTTTTAAAACTAACATTGCTCAAAAAAGAAAATTTTCTTAATGCTTTATCAATCATTTTTTTCTGGATGTCTATTGATATCACGGAACCGTCACTGCCAACCTGCCTTGAAAGATAATACGTTATAAAACCGTTGGCAGCGCCGACTTCAAGAACTTTCATTCCTGATTTTACGCCCATTAGTTTTATTTTTTTTTCCGGATTTTCAATAAATTTTCTTGCTGGATTATCTAATATAAATGAAAATATCGGGTTAAATAAAGGAGATGTTTTTAATTTCATAAATTTTATTAATCTATTATTTATTTATTTTTAATGTTTTATTTTTATTTTTATTCATGATATTATATCCTTACAGGTTAAAAAACCTTTGTTCTTTGATAACTTATATGCGGTTGGTATCTGTCTAAAGGTGATACCGTAAAATAAGTTCCTGAAAATAGTCTGGATGTATTTTAGCAGTGTTTTGGCGGTCAAGTTATAAATAATACTACCGCTCATATGGAAACCAGACCTAAAGAAAAGAAAACATTGCGTAGTAGGGCAGGAAGTGCCCGAACTGACGCTTGGGGAAACAAGCTCTATGGATGACCGAGTAAATGTATTCATAATTTGCTCCTAAAAAGTATCTTGTCGTTGAACCAAGAAGCCTCTTTCGTAAGATAGAGGTGCTTCACTATTACACCTTATAACTCAATATAATTTGGGAAAGAAATACCTGCAGACAGTATAATCTGTATGCCGTTTTTAATACTAATATCAGTTTCTATAACATCTTCCTTTTTTGCAATAATGCTGAAACCTATGTAAAGATGATTCATAGGTATATATACCACGCAATATGAATTCGTATTTTCTTTTGTTCCGATATTTGTTTCGGAAGTTAAAAACCCGTATAAAAACTTGTTATCCTGATATCTGACAAGAACAAATTTTTTAAACGAAGCTTTATCGGAAGAAAATATATCAATCCATTGTTTTGTAGATTGATATAAAAGATTTACAAGCGGAATTTTTAAAATTCCTTTTTCAAAAAAACCTATAATATTTTTACCTATTACATTTGCAACAAGAAATCCGACAATAAATATAATAATTATAAAAGGTATCAAACCTATATCAGGTATATATACGTGAAAATAATGTTTTATAATTAATGAAAAAGGGTTAAATAATATATTTATTTCATCAAGAAGCCACACAATAACAAATATTATTACTAAAACAGGAATAATTATTGTTAATCCCGCCAGAAACTTTTTTTTTAGATTATTGCCGAAAGACGCGCTCATTAATTTTGATTGAATTTTATATTGATTTATTTTAATTTATTAAATTTATACCGTCATACATTAATTTATGATAAAAAATTTATTTATAAAAGTGCCCGCAATAAAATTAAATAGCGTATTTATAATAACAAAACGGCAGCATGGTAAGATAATTTTTATGCTATATGGTTTATTTAATTTCAATATAATTAAATTTTTGCAATAATTTTATTATATTATATTATATTATATTATATTATATTTTTTATAATTATAATCAAATTAAATGCATATAGGCGTCTTTTATTAAAATATCTAATAAAAAACGCCTATTTTAATTATTATTGAATTTTTAAAAATATTGATTGTATAAATTTAAATTACAAAGATTTAATATAAGCTACTAAAGCTCTAAGCTTTCTACCTCTTAAGTGACCTTTTAATGCCATTCTGTCGCACATTTTAACGCGTTGGACAAGAGTCATATGCGTGTGGTTTATTTTATTCATTGCTGCTAATTTTTGCTTGGCATTCTTTACGGTCATAATAACCATGCCCTTGCCGTGTAGCTTAATATATGTATCTGCGCTATATACATGGCAGGTAGCGCATGAAAAACCGTTAGAACCGATAGATTTAGAATAAAAAAGTTTTTTACCGTATGCTATAAGTTTTGCTTTTCTGGCAGTCATTCTATGCTGCATATTTCTATGTGCCGACGGCATTATACCGCTTTTTCCGGAAACCATTGCATTTGCAGAATTTAAAGGCAAATAAATTACTAAAGCTGCTAAAAAAAGAACGGAAACTAAAAATTTCTTCATCGTACCCTCCGTAAATTGTTTTAAAATTATTTTATATTACTTTGTATTAATTTATATATTTAAAATAAATTACATACTTTATCTCTATAGTTATATTATATCCATAAAATTAAATTTTTCAAACTATATAAATAAATCATAAATACATAAATATTTTTTAAGCTTAGGGAAACAAGCTCTATGGATGACCGAGTGAGATATTCATAATATTGCTCCTAAAAAGTATCTTGTCTATGAACCAAGTACGGTTTTAAGCCGTCAGTTTTTGGACGGCTCACCCTCTTTCGTAAATAGAGGTGCTTCACAGATAACAGCTTTTATTTATAAGATAAAATAACCTATATCATAACAATATTTTTTTAACGCATCTTTCCAATTTCTCAATTCAATCTTATAGTCTAATTTAATTTTGGAGCAATCAAGTCTGCTATCGGCAGGTCTTTTGGCAGGTCTTACAAATTTATCGGATGAAACAGGAATTATGACGCAATTAGTTCTTTTAAAAACCTTGATAATTTCTGCCGCAAACTCATACCATGAAGCATACCCTGCGTTAGTTATATTATATATTCCATTATTTCCTTTATCGTTAGCAATGATGTCTCTAATTGCAAAAGCAATATCTTTAGTATATGTAGGCGAACCAAACTGGTCATCTACAACCTCTATTGATTTTTTAGTATCTGTCAATTTTAATATCGTGTTAACAAAATTTTTGCCGTTTTTACCGTAAAGCCATTCGGTTCTTAATATAATATAGCTTGCTTTTGAATCTTTAATTGCATTTTCGCCTTTTAATTTTGAAAGACCGTATTCATTAACAGGATTAACATCGTCATTTTCATTGTAAGGCGCTTTCTTTAGACCGTTAAAAACATAATCGGTGCTTATATGAATTAATCTTGCATTGACTTCTTTCGATGCGATTGCAAGATTTAATGCCCCTATGTGATTAACTTTATCGGCTTTATCCTTTTCGGTTTCCGCCAGGTCAACATTTGTATATGCGGCGCAGTTTATTATATAATCAGGTTTAAACTTAATCAGCGCATTCATAACATTGTTTAATTCCGTAATATCAAGATTTATGGAATTAAAATTATGAATTGCAGCATTTTCGTCTTTTAAAGCTACATTGACGTCTATTCCGAGCATTCCCGTAGAACCTATAATCGCAATAACTTTTTGCATTTAAATCACCTCATAATTGCCGTAAAATCCCTTCTTTTGCTAACTGCAAGGTTCGCAAAAAAGCAATAATTTTTATTTTTCTCTTTCATACATAATTTTATAATAATTTTTATAATCTCCTGAAATTATTTTCTTCCACCATTTTTCATTTGCTAAATACCAATTAATGGTTAAGTCTAATCCCTTATCTAAATTTAATTGGGGATTAAATTCCAGTTCTTTATTAATTTTAGAAAAATCTATGGCATATCTTCTATCATGTCCGGCTCTATCTTT
The DNA here is from genome assembly GCA_021845685.1 of bacterium. Classification (GTDB taxonomy): domain Bacteria; phylum SZUA-79; class SZUA-79; order Acidulodesulfobacterales; family Acidulodesulfobacteraceae; genus Acididesulfobacter. The sequence goes on along the minus strand of JAJZVN010000003.1, from coordinate 79,918 downwards.
AACATATTTAATTAAAGATAAAGGCTTATTCAATTTTTTAAGAATTAAAGAAATAATATCTATATTTTGCATTTCGCTCCGTCCGCCTATATTGTAAACTTCCCCGAATTCTCCTTTTTCAAGAACGGCAAGTACCCCTTTTACGTGATCGTCCACATGTACCCAGTCTCTGATATTTTTGCCGTCGCCGTATAAAGGAATGTCTTTTCCCGTTAATGCATTAATGATAGTCAACGGTATCAGTTTTTCAGGAAACTGGTATTGACCGTAATTATTTGAACATCTTGTAATTAAAACGGGCATATCGTAAGTATGGAAAAATGACATTGCAAGCATATCGGCGGATGCTTTTGAAGCAGAATAAGGGCTTCTTGGGGATAATGGGGTTTTTTCCGTAAATAAACCTTCTTTCCCCAATGAACCGTATACTTCATCGGTAGAAATCTGAAGAAATTTTTCTATTTTATATTCTAAAGACAATTTAAGCAGGTTTAATGTTCCTTCAACATTGGTTTTTATAAATATAGAAGGATTTAAAATTGATCTGTCCACATGGGATTCTGCCGCAAAATTAACTACATAATCAATTTTATTTTTTTTAAAAATTTCTGAAAGCTCATCGTTATTTGCTATATCAATTTTATAAAATTTATAATTAATTGTTTTTTCTTCGTCTATATTGTCGGGGTTTGCAGCATATGTAATACTGTCAATGTTTATAATTTTTATATCTTTTCTATTGCTTGCAACATATTTTATAAAATTTGTTCCTATAAAACCCAATCCGCCGGTTACAAGATATGTTTTCATAATTTTAAATCCCGAATATCATTAAATTAAAAATATTAATAATAAAGATATAATAAATTTGCAATAATATAAATAATATAATTGATAATGTAAAATAAAATTTAATTATAAATAAATATAATTCTTAATTAAAATTTAAATTCCAAAAAATGTTTAATATTTATAGTTAATTATAGCTAATGTTATAAATAACGCCTTAATGTTATCGCATCAAGGATTAAAAGCATAATTAGGCGTCATTACGCTAATTCCGCTTGCGTTTGCCCCCGGCGAAACCATATTGCCGAAACCGTAAGTTCCTATTCCTTTAAGCACCAGACCGAATGAAAAAGCCCACTGATGAAAATAAGGCATATTAGTATAGCTTGCAACAAACCCGAGACAACCCAGATTATATATTATTCCGATAGAATTTGAAATATCTTTATGAGTTGTAACATCATAATTTTCTGCCAAGTTCAGACTGAATCCGTCAATAATATTTAAATTAGCGGCTATACTTGCATACGCCAATGTATTTGTAGGAGTGATTAAAGAAAGACCCTGCGGAAACAATGAAGGATTGCTCGAATTAAACATATTCAGCGCCCCCAGATAGCCTTGAATATCATTAACCGCAGTATATCCAAATCCTAAAGAATCATTTCTAAAATCAGTTAATTGCGTGCCTAAATTGTAATTATTAAAAACATAATTATTATCGTCGTAACTCCATGAAGCTATAAAATGAATGTTACCGAACGGATGATATCTTAGCCTGCCAATAATATCTGAATTTAAATTATTATAGTTGAAATAATTAACCGGATTAATAAAATTACCTGAAAATGAATGGTATTGATAAATATTTAATCTAAACAAATTTGATATATTAGTTTTTGAATAATTTTCTAAATCCCAGCTAAATCCATATTTAACTGCACTTTGCGGCGGTATATAATCAGTCTGGTCAAATAAAGGAAGCCCCGATTGATTTACCGGTCTGATTAAATTGTAGTTAACATAAGGTTTTACAAAAGAAATTAATCCGCTGCCGTTTTTATTATTTTTATAATTCTTAAATAATGTTGCATTACTTGAAATGCCTGCATAATATACTTCTCTGCTTTTATTTGGATAATTTCCGCTGCTAACTCCCGCATTTTTTATATCATCATAGCCTGTATATCTGAAACCTGCCGAAGGAGTAATATTTATGCCGCTTAATAATTTAAAAGGCATATATAAATCAGGAAAAATATCTAATCTGTTTGCGCTATAATAATTCGCGCTTCTTAAAACATTTAAAGATGAATTAAATTTTAAATATAAAGGTGCAAAATAAAACTTTTTAAGCTCTTCTTCGCCGTTTAGCGAAAGTCTCGGATATTCGTCAACGGTAGCATAATTTGGAAAAAATAAATTATCTAATCTTAAAAAATTTATTCTCGACGAAAAACTGCCGAAATCTTTTGTCGCTGAAAAATTGGAAGAAAGCCTATTTTTAGTCATTTGATAGACGTTTGTTGAAAAATCTATATAAACAGCAGGGTCGCTTGGAATATTTAAATTTGTCTTGATTGCTAAACCGTCTATAAAATCCGCATTATGAGAGAGCAGCAAATAACGGGATAAATGCGGGGATAAAGCAAGACTTTTAGAACCGCTGTTTTCATGAATATAAAAACCGTATATAGAGCCGTGCGAAAATTGATTTAAACTGTATCTATATTTTAGCGAATTTCCTATGCCGAGATAGCTGTAATAATTTAAATTATATGTAAGATCCTGGCTTCTTCCAAGGTCAAAATAATAGCCGTCACCAGCCTGAAAACCGGTAAGACTGCTGTATCCTGCCGTAGGTATTAGCAATCCCGAAGATTTCTTTGTTTTAATCGGCATTATCATAACAGGAAAATATAAAACAGGCACATTATGTATATAAAAAAATGAATTATAAGAAAATGCGTATTGGCCTACGTATATATTTGAAAACGAAGAATATATTTTCCATGACGGCGGTTTTCTTCTGCAAGATGTTAAATAACCGTTTTGAACTTGATAAAATCCTTTTGCTTTATGTGTAATTTTTTGACCGTATATAAAAATATTTTTTTTTAAATAATGTATATGCGAATTATAAATATTTCCAAACTTATTTTTTAAATATACGTCTAACTTTTTAGCTTTAGTCACACTGCCTTTAGAATATGCAATAACGTGACCCGTCGCAACTGCAAACCCTGTTTTATAAAAATATACGACTTTATCGGCATATAAACGAAAATGCCGTCTCGTTATTAAAACATTTCCGGTTATGATATATTTATTATCTTTTTTATAATACGTTATTTTATCCGCAATAATTTTTATTTTCGACGTTTTGTTTTTTATTTTTATTTTGTGCTCTGCTTTACCTTCTCCATCTGCTTTATGTATCTTAATCTTGCCGCTTGAGCAGTTTGAAAACACAGCCGCACAGGAATTATTAACTTTTAAAATCCCAAAAAAAACAGTAAGAAAAACTAATATCGCTAATATTAATTTTGCTAATATTAATTTTATAGTTTTTTTATAAAAAAAATTCCGCATAATTTAAATTTAAATTAAATATAATTAATATAGCTTTTATTAATTTATTTTTTTAAAATCACCTAAAAGATATAGAGAGCCGCAAATCACAATAATTTTATTTTTATTATTATTTGCATATATATGGAATGCTTTATCTATAGCTTCTTTAATATTTTTTACTGCATAAGAATTATTAAAATATTTTAAATTGTCCGAATATTCTTGCAGTAATTTAGAATCCATAGATCTTTCGTTGTTAACATTTGTAAATATTATATCCGCCTTATAAGGGACACTATCCATCTTCGACAATCGACGGAGCATTGTCTTATAATCTTTATCTTTCATTACTCCAAATATAAATATATAATTATAATTTTTATAAATATTCTTTAAAGATATAATTAAATTCTTTATTCCGTCCGGATTATGCGCCCCGTCAAGAACTATAGTTTTATCTTTTACATGTATTATTTCAAATCTTCCTTCATTCTTAAAATAAGATATTCCTTTTCTAACCGACTCTTCAGATAAATTTTTATTAATTTTATCTTTATAATATTTAAATAAAATTTCAATTGATAGTAAAGCTATAGCTAAGTTGTATTTATGATATGACGCAAAAGAAGGGAATAAAATATCTTCAAATGAACTATATAATCCGTAATAATTATATATATTCTTTACATGTGTTATTTTAATTAAGTTTGTCGAAAAATACAAAGCATTCTTATTAATTGCTTCATTTATCAGAATCTCTCTTATGGCTGTTTTTCTCTCGCCTGTTATCATAATAGAATTTTTTTTAATAATACCTGCTTTATCAAGAGCTATTTTTTTATATGAATTACCGAGAATTTCAGAATGATCTATAGATATGTTTGTAATTATTGACATCAACGGCTTTTCAATAACATTGGTGGCATCTAGCATTCCGCCGAGACCTGCTTCTATAACGGCAATATCAACATTTTTTTCTTTAAAATATTTAAAACAAATAGCAGTGGTCAATTCAAAAAAACTGCATTTAAGTCCGCTTTCTAAAAAATAATTTTTTAGATCGTCTAAATCCGCATCGCTTATCTGCTCATCATTAACGATTATTCTTTCATTAAACCTTAAAAGATGAGGTGAAGTATATATTCCTGCAATTAAACCATGCGATTTAATAATTTCATAAATAATACGGCTTACCGAACCTTTTCCGTTAGTGCCCGTTATATGAATAAAATTAATATTTTTCTGCGGGTTGCCTGCGTAATTTAATAAATATTCAATGCTGCCGAGACCGAAATTCATTTTAAAACCTTGTTTTTGATATAATTTTTCAACCGAATCAAGATTATTTCTAAGCGCATTTTCTTTGAACATTTATTATTTAGCAATTTAAATCTTTAATAATTTAAATTTAATTTCTTTAGAAGTTTCTTTATTTAGAAGTTTCTTTAATAATTAATTAATAAATTTAAAAGATTTTTAATGGTGTTTTTTATATCCTTTCTTTCTACTATCATATCTATCATACCATGTTCTAAAAGATATTCCGCTCTTTGAAAACCTTCGGGAAGATTTTGATGTATAGTCTTTTCAATTACTCTTGGACCGGCAAATCCTATTAGGGCTTTAGGCTCGGCTATCATAATATCTCCTATACTTGCAAAACTTGCCGAAACCCCTCCTGTGGTAGGATCCGTTAAAACGGATATATAAGGGAGCCTTGTTTTCTCATATTCTGAAATTACCGCAATAGTTCTAGCCATCTGCATTAATGAAAAAATACCTTCCTGCATTCTGGCGCCGCCTGAAGATGTGAATATTATAACCGGCAGCTTTTTCTCAATAGCATACTCAAATGTCTTCGTTATTTTTTCTCCAACAACCCTTCCCATAGAACCGCCCATAAAATTGAAATCAAAAATAACGGATGCCGCTTCTATCTTTTCTATTAAACCGTATCCTGCAACGGCTGCATCAGACAATCCGGTTTTTTCATAGTCTTCTTTTAATCTGTCTTTATACTTTTTTGTGTCTTTAAAATCAAGAATATCTGTAGGCTTTAAATCATCGAATAAACGTATAAAACTGCCTTCGTCAAAAATTATTTTAATTCTGCTTTCAAAATTTATTCTAAAATGATAATTACATTTAGGGCATACCTCAAGGTTTCTTTCAAGCTCTTTCTTGTAAATTATTTCGCTGCATCCGGGACATTTAACCCATAAACCTTCAGGAATACCTGCTGGTTTGCCGGCATCCTTTTTGTCTTTTTTATCTTTATTATTATTTTTTAATTTAAATAAATGCATATATGCTATAAAATATATATTATATTATATTATATTATTATTTATGTTACAGATTGCAACATAATGCTTGATTTTATACTTCGCCAAACCTATTGTTAAAAATATATCTCTCTTTTAAATAAGGAGAGGATTTTGTAGTTTGCTCCTAAATTTTGTTTATTTTTCAACTAATATTCACATGAGACTTGATTTTATACTATATGAAAATTCCGCAATATTTTTAATAATATTTTTTTTGTCGTTTAAATTATCTTCAATAAATTGAATTATTTTTGAGCCGATAATAATTGCATCGGCATAGTTTTTTATTTCTTTAACCTGTTCAGGATTAGATATGCCGAATCCGATACCCACGGGAATATCTTTGATCTTTTTGATCTCATTGACTTTAGAGCGCATTTCCGCCGGCAAACTCTTTCTTGCGCCGGTTACTCCCGTAACACTAACATAATATACAAAACCTTTTGCGTATGAAGCAACAAGTTTGATTCTTGAGATATCCGAAGTTGGCGCCAATAAAAAAATCTGGTCCAAATTTTCCTCGTCGGTGAATTTTTTTAATTCATCGGATTCTTCAGGCGGCAAATCAACGACTAAAACACCGTCTATTCCGACAGCCGATGCTTTCTCGGCAAATTTAGAAGGATTATAGGCAAAAATAGGGTTATAATAAGTAAAAAATATCACAGGGATTTCTGAAATTTCTCTTAGTCTTTCTATAAAATTAAAAGCATCAGCCATAGACACCCGGTTTTTTAAAGCTCTTTCATATGATTTTTGTATAACCTTGCCGTCTGCCATAGGATCAGAAAAAGGATACCCCAGTTCAATCATATCAGCCCCGTTCGAGATTAATACCTTCGCTATTTCAAATGAGGTTTTAATATCAGGGTCTCCTATTGAAATAAAAGGGATAAATGCGGTTTTTTCTGATTTTTTATAATTTATAAAAAGATTGTCTATTTTATTTACATTGATTTTCATATTAAATTAACCCTTAATGTTACCATTATAATATTATCATTGATTAAATTTAAATCCTCAATTTCAGGTTTAGCTTTGCGATAAATAGTTCGCTATTGTATCTATATCTTTGTCGCCTCTGCCTGAGAGGTTTATTATAATGGTTTTGCCTTTAATTTCGTCTTTAATCTTTTCTAAATATGCAACTGCGTGCGAACTTTCTATCGCAGGTATAATGCCTTCTAATTTACACAGCAGTTTAAAAGCATTTATCGCTTCTTTATCGGTTACAGTATCATAAATTATTCTTTTCTTGTCGGCAAAAAAACTATGCTCGGGTCCTACTCCCGGATAATCTAATCCTGCCGCAATTGAATGCGCTTCTTTAATTCTTCCGTCCTCATCCTGTAATAAATAAGTTTTATTGCCGTGCAAAACACCGGGTTTTCCGCCTGATATAGAAGCTGCATGTTTTCCTGTTTCTAAACCTAATCCGCCAGCTTCAACTCCGTACATTTTTACTTCTTTATATTTTAAAAAAGGATGAAATAAACCGATTGCATTGCTGCCGCCTCCGATACAGGCAATCAAAATATCCGGGAATTTATCTATTTGCTTTAAAACCTCTTTTCCTATAACAGACTGGAAATCCCTGACTATCTCAGGGTAAGGATGCGGTCCTGCCGCAGTGCCTATCATATAATAAGTTGTTCTTACATTGGTAATCCAATCTCTGATAGCCTCGTTCATAGCATCTTTTAATGTTGACGAACCTGCGTCCACAGGGGTAACTTTAGCGCCGAGAACTTCCATTCTTAAAACATTTTGTTTCTGTCTTTCAATATCTTTGGTGCCCATAAAAACCTCACACTCAAGACCGAATAAAGCGCATACCGTTGCCGTAGCAACTCCATGCTGACCTGCTCCCGTTTCCGCTATTATTCTTTTTTTACCCATTTTTACGGCAAGTAAGGCTTGCCCTAATGTATTATTTAATTTATGGGAACCGGTATGGTTCAAGTCTTCTCTCTTTAAATATATATCTGAAGAATATAATTCTGAAAGTCTTGAAGCAAAATAAAGAGGCGTCGGCCTACCTGCATAATTTTTTAAATAGCCTTTAAATTCATCTTTGAATTCTTTATTATTTTTAATTTTTTTATAAAATTCTTCCAATTCCAATATCGCAGGCATTAATGTTTCAGAAATATATCTTCCGCCATATTCTCCATAATGTCCTTTATTGTCCGGATACTTCATTTTATCTCCAAATCGTTTTTAATAAATTAAAAATTAATATGTTGAAAAATATTAACTCAACTTTATCGTTTTTATTATTATAAAATTATAACTTATTTATATTATTGCATTTTATTTTTTATTTTGTAGGCACCATAGACATTTTTATTGCCCCCATAAATATAGTAATATCAATATGCCGCTGTTAATTATGGTGAAGTCGGGTTAAGATAATTAAGTTATACAATAAATAAAATAAATAATAATATCATATGAATTTTACTTCAAAAAATAAATTCAACAAAAATTTAATTATCATCGGTAATTTTTAGATTTTCAAAAAATAATTTTACTTTATCGTGATCTTTTTTACCCGGAAATTTTTCAACTTTGCTTGAAAGATCAACGGCATACGGTTTTAATATATTTTTAATATAAGCAATATTTTCATAAGAAACTCCGCCTGCGATAATTTTATCAGACAAATCCACGCCGTCAAGAATTTTCCAATCAAAAACCGTTCCTGTTCCTCCGTAAACACCCTGTTTAACATAAGTATCAAGCAAAATATTTACGCCTGAATCTTCATAATAACTTATTTTATCAATATCTGATTTATCTTTTATATGGACTGTCTTTAAAATTTTATGTTCAAAATTATCTAATTTAATAAGTTTATCTATATATTCTGCAGTTTCATTTCCTGAAAGCTGAATAATATCAATCCCTGTTTCATTTATAATTTTATTAATTTCGTTTATGTCTTTATTAACAAATACTCCTGCGGTTAAAACCGTATTATTTGATTTTAAAAAAAATTTTTCTAAATTTAAATTAAGATTATTAATTTTATTTATAATATTTTTTGTATTATGTAAATCAATATTTCTTTTAGAATCTTCATAAAAAACAAAACCGAGGCAATCAACTCCTGCTTCTATACAATTGAAAGCGTCTTCAAAATTAGTTATGCCGCAAATTTTAACCTTTAGACTCATACTGTATAAATCAAATTTTATTAAATATATTATTAATTCCGCTATGTATTAATTTTAAACACATAGCTTTTGCCATCCGATAGATTGTAATATGGGCAAATTATTAAATATCCAAATTATAATTTTCAATAGGATAAGGAGCCAAAAAATCCTTAATCTTCATTTCAACATCTTCTGAAGCAACTAAAGCTTCGCCTATTAAAAAAGAATTTATTCCCCTATGTATAAGCATTTCAATATCCTGTCTTTTTTGTATGCCGCTTTCCGCTACGACGATTTTTCCGGGCGCAATTTTTTTTGACAAATTAATAGTTTTAGAAATATCGGTTTTAAATGTCGTTAAATCCCTATTGTTTATTCCGATGATTTCGGCTCCGGACATTAATGCAGTATCTAATTCATATTCATCCGAAACTTCAACTAATACATCTAAAGATAGATCTTTGGCAAGCGATAAAAAATTTAAATAATTTTCTTTTGAAATAGCTTTTAAAATTAGAAGAATAGCGTCTGCGCCTATAATTTTTGATTCAAAAATCTGTATTTCATCTATTATAAAATCTTTTCTTAAAATAGGCAATTTTACGGCATTCCTTACCTTAATGATATCTTTAGTATCTCCCATAAAAAATTTTTTATCCGTAAGAACGGAAAGGGCGCTTGCGCCGGCATTTTCATATTTTCTTGCCAGAATTTCAGGCTTATAATCATGGATAAATACGCCTTTTGAAGGAGAAGCTTTTTTAAGTTCTGCTATAATACTGCAAATTTTAAAAGCAACTGCTTCACCGTTAGAACGCGGTTTCAAAGCTTTTTTGAAATTTCTGGCATCATAAAAAGTTTCAAATGCTTCTTGCGTATAAATTTTTATATTTATTTTTTCTTTAAGCTTTTCAACTTCAGCTCTTTTATTTTTTAATATTTCGTCTAATATCACAAATAAACTCCGTATAATTTATATTTATATTTGCATTACTCTTCGCAATTCTTATTTTAAAATTTAAATATTATTATTATATTTGCGCATATATCATAATTTTACATTATATATAAATTAATAAAATAAAAAAATATAAATAACCTGTTTTTAACTTATTTATATTTTTCTATTAGATATTTTTATAAATTTTTCAAGAGTTTTTTTAGCCATTCCTGATTCAACGCTTTCTCTTGCTAAATAAATCGCCTCTTCCAGTTCATTAGTTTTACCTGAAGCTTTAATCGCAAATCCCGCATTTAAAATTGCTATTTCGCTTTTTGGCGATTTTTTACCTGAAATTATATCTTTAATTATAGCAGCATTTTCGGCAGCGGAAAATGCTTGCAATTCTTTAATATCGCATAATTTAAAACCTAAATCTTCAGGATTAAATTCGTAGAAGATATCTTTTTCATTATCAATTTCGTATATAATTGTCTTATCTGACAAACTGACTTCATCTATTCCATCTTTGCCATACACTATAAAAACCCTTTGAATTCCCAATAATCTAACCGCGCCGGCAATTTTTTTCCCTATTTCTTCGGAATAAACGCCCATTACCTGATTTTTAGCATTAAAAGGGTTTGTTAAAGGGCCAAGTACATTAAATATTGTTTTAATTCCCAACTCTTTTCTGACAGGAGCTGCAAATTTCATAGCTCCATGAAATTTTGGCGCAAATAAAAAACCTATATTTGCCTCATCAATAGATTTTAGAATAATATCTAAGTCTGCATGAATATTAACGCCCAACTCTTGAAGAACGTCAGCGCTTCCTGATTTGGAAGAAACTGCATAATTTCCATGTTTTGCAATTTTAACGCCTGCTCCGGCTGATATAATTGCAGCGCAGGTAGAAATATTAAAAGTATTTTTATAATCTCCCCCCGTCCCGCATGTATCCACAAGATTAAATGCGGCATCTTCAGGTATTATTGCTGAAACGGCATTGCCTCTCATAGCTTTAGCGGCTCCCGCTATTTCTAAAACAGTTTCGCCTTTAGCTTTTAATCCCGTTAAAATAGCGGCTATTTGCGCATTGGTAAGCCGCCCCAGAAATATTTTATTAAAAATTTCAAAAGTCTCGTCTTCCGTCAAATCAATACGATTTATTAATTTTTCAATAATTTCTTTGATTTCCATATATTTCAAATTTTTAAAAAATTATTAATTATATTTTTCCCTTGAAAAGTTAAAATTGATTCAGGATGAAATTGCACGCCGTATACATTATAACCTTTAAGTTCTATTGCCATAATTTCATCGTCGTCTTTCGAATAAGCCGTCACATTTATAATCTCTGGAATATTGTTTTTGCTTATTATAAGAGAATGATATCGGGTAGCATCAAAGGTATCGGGGATATTATTGAATAAAATAGAAGTTGAATTATGCTTTATAGATGAAACCTTTCCGTGCATAATATTAGACGCCTGAACTATTTCCGCGCCAAACGCATATCCTATTGCCTGATGTCCTAAGCATACTCCTAATATAGGCATCTTATCATAAAACTTTTTAATTATATCAACGGAAATTCCGGCTTCGGAAGGAGATTTCGGTCCTGGCGATATAACAATCTTATCGGGATTTATTTTTTTAACATCGTCAATACTAATTTCATCATTTCTATATACAACTATTTCATGTCCTAATTCGCCTATATACTGCACTATATTGTAAGTAAACGAATCATAATTATCTATCATTAATATCATAATTAATACCTAATTTTCTTAATTTTCTTATTGTAAACAAAACTAATTATTTTTATCTATTTAATTAAGTATATTCTCGTCAAGAGTGTTCGCCATATTAAGAGCGGCTATAAGATGCCTTAATTTATTTTCAGTTTCCGTAAATTCATTTTCAGGCGTAGAATCAAACACTAATCCGCCTGCAGCCTGTATATAGCATGCCGATTTATTAAATAATGCAGTTCTAATTGTAATACAAAATTCCATTTTATCGCATTTGGCATTATTTAAGAATCCAAAATATCCAACTCCTCCTCCATATACGCCTCTTTTAGAATCTTCAAGTTCGTTTATCAATTCCATTGCTCTTACTTTCGGCGCTCCTGTTAGAGTTCCTGCCGGGAAAACAGCTTTAATAAGATCAAATGCATCAAACTTATCTTCTAATTCAGATACTATATTTGTTACTATATGCTGAACATGCGAGTACTTTTCAATATACATTAGCTTATCTACCTTAACAGTACCTATTTTAGATACCCGTCCTATATCATTTCTTCCTAAATCAACAAGCATTACATGCTCTGCTCTTTCTTTAGGGTCGTTCAGAAGCTTAGAAGCGAGTATTTCATCTTCTGCAGGATTGGAACCTCTTATGATAGTTCCTGCGATAGGTCTTGTTTCTACTATATTGTCTGATAATTTTACTAAATTTTCGGGCGAAGATCCTGCTATTACAAAATCATTTATTTTAAGATAAAACATATAAGGAGAAGGATTAACTAATCTTAAGGCGCGATAAAAACAAAACGGGTCGGGAGAATTTAAAATTTTTTTCCTTCTGGAAATTTGAATCTGAAATATATCTCCTTTACAAATATAATCTTTCGCTTTTAATACTTTTTCTTTATATGAATTAAAATCTACTTCATCAACTATTTCTATATTTTGAGATTCAGGATTTTTAACGCATAGTTTTTCAGGCAAATATGCATAATTTTTATTTTTATTTTTTTTAATTAAAGATATAAGATTATTTATATTATTAATTGCATTATCAAATTTATCTTCTAATAATTTTATTTCTTCAGATAAATCGTCATTTATAAGAAGAACTACAATTAGTATTTTTTGCAGTAAAGAGTCATATATTATAATATTTTTAGGCAGCATAAAAAAAAGATCCGGCACATTGGTTATATCTTTTTTTATTGGAGGAAGTTTTTCAATTAAATTGCAAATTTCATAACCTAAATATCCAAATAAACCTGCGGTAAAATTCTCGGGAAGATCTTTATTATATATTTTATATTTTGAAATTAAATCTTTAAGAAAAGAAAAGACATCTTTATTTATTTCGTCTACATTATAATAATCCGATGAAATAATGCTTTTGTTTTCAAATTTGTTAAGTGTAATTTTTTTATCTAAAAGACTAACGGTGAAATGCGGATTTAAACAAATAAAAGAATATCTTCCCCATTTGCCGACACCCTCTGCACTTTCAAAAAAAAATGCGGAAGATTCATTGGAAAATGCAGAAAATATAGAAATCGGCGTTTCCATGTCTCCGCTAATTTCTTTTATTATAGGTATGACATTGTATGATAAAGCAATATTTTTTATATTTTTTTTATTTATTATTGACATAATTATGAAATTATATCACAATTTTATTTAATTGGACATATTTATATATTCCCAAAATTGCTGATAAAAATTTATAGTTTTGAATTGCGGCTTTCGCGGAAATAACTTTGAAAGATTTTAAAAGTTCACCCATTAGGTGTCATGCATTCGAAAGGCTGTATATTTAACAATCTCTATCGGCAATTTTGGAGATTGTTTCTTTGTTTAATCCTGTAATTAAATTTTATATTTTTAAATTAATTTTGCAAATCATATTACAGGATTAAACTTATTATTCCAATATTTTACGCCAATAATAAATCTAAAAAAAGGGGGGGTTATTTTTTATCTTTCTCTTTCTCTTCCGTAATAAATTCAATAAATCCAACTGGACTAGCGTCACCAGCCCTAAATCCTGTTTTTATAATTCTGGTATAACCGCCCGGTCTTTCTTTAAATCTAGGGCTTAATTCTCCAAATAATTTTTTAGTTGCCGACTTATTTCTCAATCTTGAAAACGCTAATCTTCTATTTGAAGTAGTATCATTCTTCCCAAGCGTTATAAGTTTTTCTACATAACTTCTTATAACTTTAGCTTTTGGAAGAGTAGTTTCAATTTTTTCATGTTCTATCATAGATGATGCCATATTTCGTAATAGCGCAGATCTATGCGATGATGTTCTATTTAGTCTCGATTTAATTTTTCTATGACGCATTTTTGACCTCTATATGGTTGATTCCTGATTATTTTCTTTTTTTTCTTCAATATTTTTAACATTATCTAATTTCATTCCAAGACTTAGTCCCATAGTAGCGAGAACTTCTTTAATTTCATTAAGCGATTTTCTTCCAAAATTCTTAGTCCTTAACATTTCATTTTCGGATTTTTGAACCAATTCATATAATGTTTTTATATCAGCATTTTTTAGGCAATTGGCTGACCTTACGGATAATTCTAATTCATCTACGCTTTTATTAAGATTATCGTTATTTTTTTCTTCTTTAACTGTTTCTTCACTTGCATTGATATTTTTTGGAGTCATTTGCTCCATTTCTTCAAAAGATACGAAAACAGACAATTGATCCTGCATAATCCACGATGCTTCTTTTAATGCATCTTCAGGCGTTAGATATCCGTTTGTAAATATTTCCATTACTAATTTATCATAGTCTATGATTTTACCGACCCTTGCATATGAAACATCAATGGTAACTTTTTTAATAGGCGAATATGCAACATCAAGAGTAATGGTGCCTAACGGCGTATCTTCACGTTTTATAACTTCGCTTGAGACATATCCTCTTCCGCTTGTAACTAACATTTCGGCTTTAAAATAACCGCCTTTTGATATTGTGAATAATTTTTTTTCTTTATTTATAACTTCAATATTGTGAGAGGTTTTTATATCCGCCGCAAACACATCCCCTTCCCTGTCTATATCTAAATAAACCGTTTCAGCTCCATCCGACAATAAGTTAAAATCTACTTCTTTCAAGTTCAAAATAATTTCGGTAACGTCTTCTATGATGCCCGGTATAGTTGAAAACTCATGATATACATTATCAAACTTTACTTCCGATATTTTATGCCCTACTATAGACGACAATAATATTCTTCTTAAAGAATTACCTACGGTAATCCCAAATCCTCTTTCTAATGGTTCAACTATCAGTTTTCCGTAATAATCAGTATATGTATCTTTTTCAAATTCAATTCTCTTTGGCTTAATAAGTGAAAGCCAATTTTTTTTCATATTGCCTCCAAAAAAAAATTATATTAGGCTCCTTATTTAGAATATAGCTCAACAATAAGCTTTTCATTTATTGAAGTAGCAATATCATCTCTTTCAGGATAATTTCTATAAATACCTTTATATGCATCCTTGTCAACTTCTAACCAATTATAAGTATTTTTTCTAATAGACAATTCTATAGATTTATTTACCAAATCATTTTTCTTGCTTTTTTCAGAAAGTGTTATTTCGTCTCCAATATTAACGGTATAAGACGGTATATCTAATTTTTTTCCGTTAATACTGACATGCTTATGTCTTATAAGCTGTCTTGCAAACGAACGTGAACTTGCAAAACCCATCTCATAAATAACATTGTCTAATCTTCTTTCAAGTAATATTAATAAATTTTCTCCTGTTATACCTTCCATTTTTTCAGCTAAGCGATAAACTTTTTTAAATTGTTTCTCCATAAGACTATATGTTCTTCTTAATTTTTGTTTTTCTCTTAATTGTTCGCCGAATTCTGAAAACTTGCCTCTTCCTCCTTTATGCTGACCAGGACCGTAAGCTTTTCTTTCAATAGCGCACTTATCTGTAAGACATCTTTCACCCTTTAGAAAAAGCTTTAATCCTTCTCTTCTGCATAATCTGCATCTGGCTTCAGTATATTTAGCCATTTATTAACCTCTTTATTTTATTAAAATTAATGTTATTAATAAACTATATGTTGAAATTTAATATAAATCAAACTAAACAATTGTTATATATTATACCCGTCTTCTTTTAGATGGTCTGCAGCCGTTATGAGGTATGGGCGTAACATCTTTTATAACGGTAATATTTAGCCCTGAACTTTGCAGCGCTCTTAAAGCCGACTCTCTTCCGCTCCCTGGACCTTTAATATATACTTCAATATTAGATACGCCGTATTCAGAAACTTTTTTAGCGGCATTTTCTGCAGCTATCTGACCTGCATAAGGAGTACTTTTCCTAGAACCTTTAAAACCAGAACTGCCTGAGCTTGCCCAGGCAATAACATTTCCGTTTAAATCGGAAATGCTTACTATTGTATTATTGAAAGTTGATTTTACATGAGCAATTGCATTCTGTATTGTTTTCTTTTCTTTTTTTTTCTTAATAAGTTTTTTCTTGTGTTCAGCCATTTAAACCTCTTAAAGAATTCAAATTATTATAATTAGTAAGCTATTTAATTTAAGCTATGTTTAAGTTTTTATTTAAGCCTTTTTCAATGACCCTATGGATTTTCTAGGTCCTTTTCTAGTTCTTGAATTTGTTTTTGTTCTTTGTCCTCTTACAGGCAATCCTTTTTTATGCCTAAGCCCTCTATATGAAGCTATATCTATAAGTCTTTTAATATTGGTTTGAATCTCTCTTTTAAGATCTCCTTCAACTTTAAATTCTTTATCAATAGCCTGCCGTATCAAATTAACTTGGGGTTCAGTAAGATCATTAACCTTAATATTTAAATCAATACCTGCATTGGATAATATTTTTTTTGCGGTAGATTTTCCTATTCCAAAAATATAAGTCAATCCTATTTCAATCCGTTTATTTTTTGGTAAATCAATACCTGATATTCTTGCCATGTGTTCCTCCTATTTATCCCTGACGCTGTTTATGTTTTGGATTTTCGCAAATAACTCTGACAACGCCTTTTCTTTTAACTACTTTACATTTATCGCAAATTTTTTTTACCGAAGATCTGACTTTCAATTTTTTTACTCCTATCTTGTTTTTATTTATCTTTAAATTTAATTTATTTATTTTGTTCTGAATATAATTCTGCCTCGTGTAAGATCGTAAGGCGAAAGCTCAACCGTAACTTTATCTCCTGGCAAAATTCTTATATAATGCATCCTCATCTTGCCGGATATATGGGCAAGAACCTTATGTCCATTTTCTAATTCTACCTTAAACATAGCATTAGGCAAAGGTTCTAAGACAATTCCCTCAACTTCTATTAAGTCCTCTTTTTTTGCCATATTTTTATTTAATTTCGTATTTATATAAATTTAATTTTTTATAATATAATATAATTAAAATAAATTAAATTAAAATTATAAATTTTAAGTTAAAATCTCAGGTCCATTTTCCGTTATAGCTATTGTATGTTCAAAATGGGCGGATAATCCCTTATCTGCGGTTATTACCGTCCAATTATTTTTCTTTATTTTTATTTTATAATTTTTCTCATTCACCATAGGTTCTATTGCAATAACTAAGCCTTCTTCTAAAATTACGTTAGAAGTCTTAATAATATAATTAGGCACCTGGGGATCTTCATGCAATTCAAATCCGAGACCATGTCCTACAAAATCCCGCACGATTGAAAAATTATGATTTAAAACATAATTTTCAATAGATCCGCCTACTTCATTTAAATTATTTCCTATTTTAGCATTAGATATACCTTCATATAAAGATTTCCTTGTAATATCTATTAATTCTTCAGCCTTATCTGAAACTGAACCTACTGGAACAGTTAAGGCTGAATCGGCATAATATCCGTTATATAAAACGCCGAAATCTAAACTCACGATATCCCCTTCATGTAATTTTCTATCAGAAGGAAAACCATGAACAACCTCTTCGTTAATTGATACGCATATAGAATGCGGGAAGCCTTTGTATCCTTTAAATGCACATTTCGCATTATATGACCATGTTATCTCTTCTGCTAATTTATCATATATTTTTGTTGCTAAACCGGGTTTAGTTATATCGGCTAATTTATTTAATACCTCATTAACAATTTTACCGGACTTTCTAATTTCTGCAATATCATTTTTATTTTTTAATTTAATCATTTAAAACAATTTATTCCTGAAATAATATTTTTAAAAACATCTTCAGAATTTTTATTTCCATCAATTTCTATAACTTTATTTTGTTTTTTATAATATTCAACCAATGGATGCGTTAATTTTTGGAAAACCTCTAATCTTTTTTTTATTACATCTTTTTTGTCGTCGTCTCTCGTTATTAACTCAACTTTACAATCGTCGCATAAATTATCAAATTTAGGCGGATAATATTTTAAATGATATACTCTATGGCATTTAGGACATATTCTTCTATTTGTTAGTCTATCGAAAACAATATCATCTTCTATATTTATATATATCATAGCTTTAACTGATAAATCAAATTCGTTCAATATTTTTTCAAAAAATATATTTTGCTCTATATCTCGAGGAAAACCGTCAAATAAATAATTTATATTTATTCCATATAGCTCCATGGTATTTTTTATCATAGCAGCAACTAATTCTGCAGGTACCAAATTTCCATTGTCTATATATTTTTTTGCCTGAACTCCCAATACAGTATTATTTTCAACATTTTCTCTGAGTATATCACCCGTTGAAACTAATTTGCATTGATACCTGTTCGCTATATTTTTAGCCTGTGTACCTTTCCCTGCTCCAGGCGGCCCGATTAGTATACAAACTAAATTATCTTTCATTTTTTCTTAGATGCTTTTTTTAATAAACTGTCATAATTCCTGTATAATAAATGCGACTGAATTTGAACAATAGTATCCATTGCAACTACGACTACAATTAATAGACCCGTTCCGCCAAAATAAAAAGGGACGTGAAATTTATCTATTAAAATAGTAGGCAATAAACATATTGCCGAAAGATATACAGCGCCTATAAATGTAACTCTGTTAAGAATTTTGTCTATAAAATTTGCGGTGGACCTTCCAGGTTTAATTCCAGGAATATTCCCGCCATATTTTCTCAAGTCATCGGATACTTCGTCTACTTTAAAAGTTATTGCCGTGTAAAAATAACAAAAGAAAAAAATTAAAATAACAAATATTAAATTATATAAAAAACCTTCCGGATTCAAATATTGAGATACGGATTCAAAAAACGGATCTTTTATAAAATTTGAAATAGTAGCAGGGAAAAGTAATATGGACATAGCAAAAATTGGAGGAATTACTCCCGCCGTATTAACTTTAATCGGTAAATAACTTACCTGTCCAGAATATAATTTTCTACCTACCATTTTTTTAGGATATTGTATAGGAATTCTGCGCTGGGCAGATTCAACAAAAACAATAAATCCTATAACAAGCGCCATCATAATGACAACTAGAACGAGCAGCATAGGGCTTAATTCGCCAGCGCCGACAAGTTTAAACGTATTTATAGCAGCCGCAGGCAAAGCTGCAACAATTCCTGCAAAAATAATTAGCGATATTCCATTTCCAATGCCATTTTCCGATATTTCTTCGCCAATCCACATTACAAAAACCGTGCCCGCAGTTAAAGTAATTACGGATATAATCATAAAAGACAATCCTGGATCTGATACAATAGGAATTCCGTTTGGACTTTTCATTGCTTGAATCCCATAACTAATACCTATGGATTGAAGCAGTGCTAATCCTACGGTTCCGTATCTTATATACTGCATTAAACGTTTTCTTCCTGCTTCCCCTTCTTTTTGCAGCCTATCCATAGAAGGAAAAACCATCGGGAGCATTTGAAATATAATAGACGAACTGATGTACGGCATTATACCCAGAGAAAATATAGAAAATCTGGATAAAGCGCCGCCCGTAAACATATTAAACATTCCAAACAAGTTGCTATTCGCTTTATTAAAAAATGCAGATAAAGCAACAGCATTAACCCCTGGAGTAGTAATATGCACGCCAAGCCTGAATATTATAAACATCAATAATGTATATAATATTCTATTGCGCAATTCTGGGATTTTGCTTACATTTTCAAAACTTTGCGCCATTATATTATCTCGACAGTTCCGCCAGCTTTTTCTATTTTATCTTTAGCGCTTTTAGAAATTTTATCACAAGTTATATTAATTTTACGATCAATATTGCCTACACCCAATATTTTAAATTTTTTACCGTTGATATTTTTAACTAAACCTGCTTCTTTTAATATATTAACATCAATTTTATCTTCTTTTAAATCAATAATATCTTTCAAATTTACTATAATATATTCTATTTTTAATGGATTATTAAATCCTCTTTTGGGAACTCTGCGGATATAGGGCATTTGTCCGCCTTCAAACCCTGTTCTGACCCCTCCTCCGGCACGCGCATTCTGACCCTTATTGCCCTTGCCTGACGTTTGGCCATGACCTGACCCCTGACCTCTGCCGAGTCTTTTTTTATTTTTATTTCCTAATTTGCTAAATTTGCTTAAGCTTATCATTTATTTTTCCTTATTTTCAAATCTTCTATTTATTAATTCTTTCTTATAATATAATGAAGACAAACATTTTATAGTGGCTCTCGCAACATTATGAGGGTTTGACGAGCCTATACTTTTTGCATATACATTTTTTATACCGCTTAATTCAAATATTGCTCTCATTGCGCCGCCTGCAATAATTCCTGTTCCTTCAGGAGCAGGCTTCATAAAAACATATCCCGCGCCTGCTTTCGCATCTTGTTCATGAGGAATTGTATTTTTAAAAATTTTTACTTTTAATAGATTTTTTTTAGCCTGCTCTGTCGCTTTTCTTATCGCTTCGGGAACCTCCTTGGCTTTTCCGAGTCCAATCCCGACATATCCTGCGCCTTCATCTCCGACTGCAACTAAAGCAGAAAAACCAAACCGGCGACCGCCCTTAACAACTTTGGCTACCCTAGATATATGTATTACCTTGTCTTTAAAATTTAAGTCTTTTGCATTAAGTAACTCCAAAATATCCTCCCGAAACTAAAAGATTAATCCGTTTTCTCTTGCAGCATCGGCTAACGCCTTAACTCTGCCGTGATATATATATCCATTTCTGTCAAAAGCAACTTCATTGATAGAATTTTTTTTACAAAGTTCAGCAATCTTGGCACCTATTATTTTTGCAGATTCGACATTGCCTTTATGCCCTTTGATTTCGTCTTTTATCTCATTTGACAATGTAGACACCTGCGCCAATACTTTATTGTCCAAAGAAAAAACCTGAGCATAAATATTATTAAGACTTTTGTAAACGCATAATCTAGGTCTTTTATTATTACGCATAGCTTTTTTAATTTGAACCTTTCTTCTCAATCGTTTTTCAAATTTCGTTTTCATATTTATGCTTTCCTTTTAAATTATTTTCCTGAAGCTTTCCCGACTTTTCTTTTTATAATTTCATCGCTATATTTTATACCTTTGCCTTTATACGGCTCAGGTTTTCTATAACTTCTAATTTTAGCCGCAACCTGACCGACAAGGTCTTTGTCGTTTCCTGTAATTTTTAACAAAGTGTTCTTTTCAACATTTATTGAAATTGATTCCGGGATATTAAAAATAATCGGATGGGAATAACCTATATTTAAATTCAATGAATTTGTTTTTACCTCGGCTTTATACCCAACTCCGATAATTTCCATATTTAAAGAAAATCCATCCGAAACACCTTCTATGCAATTTGCAATAATTGTCCGAGTTAATCCAGTAAATTTTTCATTATTTTTGTCATTATCGGCTAAACTAACCGTGATAACGGAATCGTTAATAGCTACGGAAGATTTTTCCGGTAATTTTTTAGACACCGACCCTTTCGGCCCTGTGCATGTGAACAAATTATCTTTTAAATTAACTTTCACTCCTGCCGGTATATTAACCGGTTTTTTCCCAATCCTAGACATTATATTTATATCCTATTTTATTAATATATATTTACATAATTTTTAATAATGATAATCCGCCTACATTTTGTTCCAAACATTCATAATCTGCAATTATGCCTTTAGATGTTGTAAAAATTTCCATTCCTAATCCATTCTTATACGGTTTGATATTTTTAACGCTTTTATATTGCCTCAAACCGGGAGTACTTGTCACTTTCATTTCTACAACTAAAGGTTTCTTCTTATTAGTATATTTTAACAATACTTCAAGTGATTTTTTTGCAATATTTTCCGAATTAGTTATGGTCGTAGATTCAATAAATCCATTTTTTTGTAAATTAAGACATATTTCTTCTTTTATTTTTGAATATGGAATTACCACAGATTTTTTTCCTGCCGTAGAAGCATTTTTAATTCTGATGATTAAATCTGAAATAGGGTCCTGCATTTATTATCTCCCATTATGCAATTTTGAAAAATTAAACTATAAACTATAAACTATATAATAATTAAATAAATATATTAAATAAATAATTTTGAAGTGACATTATATTCTAATTTATTTAAATAAACAATCATTATTGTAAAATATACCTGAATACTTAAAGTACTCATATTATTAAAATAAAATTTACCAGCTAGATTTTGTAACCCCGGGAATTTCACCTTTATTAGATAAAGCTCTGAAACATATTCTGCACATATCAAATTTTCTGTAATAGCCCCTGGGTCTACCGCAAATAGGACATCTATTATGCTGCCTTACCTTAAACTTTGGTTTTCTGAAAGCTTTTATGAATAATGATTTTTTCGCCATACACCTATCCTCTAATTTTTAAAAGGAAATTTAAATGTTTTTAATAAATTATAAGCTTCTTCATCTGTTTTTGCGGTAGTTACAATTGTAATGTTGAACCCCTTTAATTTTTCAACAAGTTCATAGCTTACTTCAGGAAAAATAATTTGTTCTTTGATTCCAAAAGTATAATTGCCTCTGCCGTCAAACGATTTTCTTGAAACACCTTTAAAATCTCTAACACGAGGCAATGCTATGTTAATAAGTCTATCTAAAAAATCATACATTCTTTTGCTGCGTAATGTAACAAAAATCCCTATTTCCTGTTTTTCCTTAAGTTTAAATGCGGCAATTGATTTTTTAGCTTTTGAAACGACAGGATGCTGTCCTGCTATTTTAGTTAGCTCTTCAGTAGACTTTTCTATTATTTTAGGATTTGACGTAGCTTCGCCTAATCCCATATTGACTACTATTTTTTCTACCTTCGGAATTTGGTGAATATTTTTATATTTATATTCCGTCATTAATTGAGGTATTATTTCTTTATTATATAATTCCATATATCTTGATATCACGTTAATTCCCCCGATTACAGCTCAGTTCCGCATTTTTTGCAAATGCGGACTTTTTTATTATCATCTTTTATCTTAATAGAATATCTAACGGCTTTTTTGCATTTTTGACAATAAATTCCCACATTAGAGATATTTATTGACCCTTCTTTATCTATAATACCGCCCGGTTCCTGAGCGCTTCTAGGTTTAATATGCTTTTTTATCATATTAATCTTTTCAATTACAACTCTATTGTGCTTTTTATCAATCCGCAGTATTTTACCAGTTTTATCTTTTTCTTTACCTGCCAACACTTGCACTAAATCATTTTTTTTTAATTTAATAGTCATATTATAAAACCTCAGGAGCTAAAGATATAATTCTAGTAAATTTTTTTGCTCTTAATTCCCTTGCGACAGGACCGAATATGCGAGTTCCTATAGGTTCTTTTTGAGCATTAATTAAAACTGCAGAATTATTATCAAATTTAATATATGTGCCGTCAGGACGTCTTGTTTCTTTTGCCGTCCTTACAATTACAGCTTTTGCTACATCCCCTTTTTTTACTTTAGAATTAGGCGCAGCTTCTTTAATTGAAACAACAATCGTGTCGCCGATAGAAGCGTATTTTCTTTTTGAACCGCCCAATACTTTAATACACATCAGCTTTTTAGCTCCGGAATTATCAGCAGAGGTTAAAATTGTTTGCATCTGAATCATTTTTTTATTCCCCTAAATTTATTTTCCATTAAATCATTTATCTAATACTTTTTTGAGGTTCCATTTTTTATCTTTTGATATAGGTCTTGACTCATAAAATAATACTTTATCCCCTATTTTTGCTATATTATTTTCATCATGCACCTTATATTTTTTAACAGTTTTTATAAACTTTTTAAAAAGAGGATGCATAACTAAATTAGACACTGAAACAACAATGGTTTTATCCATTTTATCAGAAGATACATTGCCGATAAACGTCTTTTTCATTTTACACCTCTATTTCTTTCGTTTAATGAAGTTTTTATCCATGCAATTTGTTTTTTTAGTATATTTAATCTTTTAGGATTTTCTAAAGAACCTATGGACTTTTGTATTCTAAGATTAAATATTTCCTTTTTTATATCATCTTCTTTTATTTTAATCTCTTCCAATCCCAAAGTTTTTATTTCTTTATATTTATATTTCATTATTAAAATTCCCCTCTCTCAATAAAAATAGTCTTAATCGGCAATTTATGGGATGCAAGCCTTAATGCTTCTTTAGCTACTTCTTTGGAAATCCCGCCCATTTCATATAAAATTAATCCCGGACGAGAAACAACGACCCATTCTTCAACGCTTCCTTTTCCTTTACCCATTCTTGTTTCGGCAGGTTTTTTTGTTATAGGCTTATCTGGAAATACCTTTATCCATATTTTCCCTCCTCTCTTTACAAATCTAGTCATTGCAATTCTTGCAGCTTCTATTTGCCGAGAGGTGATATATCCGCATTCTAATGCTTTTAAGCCAAAATCTCCGAATGCTATGGAATTACCGCGGGTAGCGACACCTTTCATTCTGCCTTTCATTTGTTTTCTAAACTTAGTTTTAGACGGCATTAACATCGTAATTCACCTATTTGTTTATTAATTTATTAAACTCAATTAAGCTTAATACTGTTTAAATTCTAATAAATTTTTATATTAAAATTTTAATATAAAAACTGCAGACTAATCAAAAAATATATGAGATTAAAGAATATCCCCTTTATATATCCATACTTTTATACCAATTTTCCCATAAGTCGTATTAGCCTCTGCAACTCCATAATCAATATCAGCTCTAAGAGTATGCAGCGGAACTCTGCCTTCTTTATACCATTCGGTTCGTGCAATTTCGGCGCCGGCTAATCTTCCTCCGCATGAAATCTTAATTCCTTTAGCTCCGCTTTTTAATGCTAAATTAACGCTTCTTTTCATAGCTCTCTTAAAAGCAATCCTTTTCTCAAGCTGTGATGCAATTCCTTCGGCAACTAATATAGAATTAACTTCGGGTTTTTTAATTTCCATTATGTTAATATTTAAATCTTTATCTTTTACCTTTATAAAGTTAGAGATTGAAGCTTTTAAAGTATCAACTTCCGAACCTTTTTTTCCTATTACCATACCCGGTCTTGCGGTATAAATATTCAAAATAAGCTTATCGGCCTTACGTTCAATATCTATCTTTCCTACTCCGGCCGAATACAATTTATTTTTTAAGAATGCGCGAATTTTAATATCTTCATGAAGATTTATGCTATAATCTTTTTTATTATACCATTTAGAATCCCATGTTTTATTAATTCCCAACCTCAAACCTATTGGATTAACTTTTTGACCCAAATTAACCTCCGATATTATTTTTCATCAAGTATAATTTTTATTGTGCTCATTCTTTTTTTTATAGTTGCCGCTCTGCCCATTGCTTTTGGCATAACTCTTTTTAAAGAAAATGACATATTTACATATGCGGTAGATATAAACAGATTGTCAACATCAACTTTTCCAGTATTTAAAGCATTTGCAATAGCTGATTTTAATAATTTATATATAATATTTGATGATTTCTTATTTGTAAATTTTAGAATATTAAGAGCTTCATAAACTTTTTTTCCTCTCACCAAGTCTATAACCAATCGAGCTTTTTGCGGTGAAACTCTAATATATTTAGCTTCTGCTTGAAACTGCATATAAAAACCTCTCTTATTTTATTTTGAACCTGTCTTTCCGGCCCCTTGTTTTACTTTAGCTTTTCTATCGCCCGAATGCATAGTAAACGTCCTCGTAGCAGAAAATTCACCTAACTTATGTCCTACCATATTTTCGGATACAAAAACGGGTATAAATTTTTTGCCGTTATGAACTGCAAATGTATGACCGACCATATCAGGAATTATATCCGACCTTCGAGACCATGTTTTAATAATTTTTTTATCATTATTTGAATTTGCCTTATCTATTTTTTCTATTAGAGATTCATCAATAAATGGACCTTTTTTAACAGACCTTCCCACTATAATCCTCCAAAATTACGGCTTCCTTCGTTTTATTATATATTTAGATGTTGCTTTATTTTTCCTTGTTTTATAACCTTTTGTAGGAACACCCCATGGTGTAACGGGATGTCTTCCTCCGGATGTCTTTCCTTCTCCTCCGCCATGCGGATGATCAACAGGATTCATAGCAACGCCTCTTACCGAAGGTCTTTTCCCCAACCATCTTGATCTTCCCGCCTTTCCAATGCTTATATTTTCATGGTCAATATTTCCTACCTGTCCGATTGTTGCATAGCAACCCTCAGGAACGATCCTGTACTCGCCGGAAGGCATTTTTAATTGACCGTATCCATTATCTTTTCCTATCAATTGCGCATAAGCCCCTGCGCTGCGCGCTAATTGTCCGCCAGCGTTCGGCTTTAGTTCAATGTTGTGAATCATCGTTCCGACAGGAATTTTAGACAGCGGCAAACTATTGCCTACCTGTATATCAGCCTCTTCCGAAGCAATAACATGCTGGCCTTGTTTAAGTCCGTTCGGACATAATATATATCTTTTCTCACCGTCAATGTAATGTAATAAAGCAATCCTAGCCGTCCTATTCGGATCGTATTCTATTTCAGCAACAAGGGCAGAAATATTTCTTTTATTTCTTTTAAAGTCAATAATTCTATATCGTGTTTTATGCCCCCCTCCTTGATGCCTGACGGTAATACGACCGTAATTATTCCTTCCTGCCTTTTTTTTATAGGCGGTCGTCAAATTCTTTTCGGGAGTTTCCCTCGTAATTTCAGAAAAATCTGAAACACTTTGAAATCTCCGCCCGCTTGATGTAGGTTTATATTTTTTAATCTGCATAAACTTAATTCTCCTATTATACTTCCAATGCGCTTATACGCTGACCTTCTTTTAATTTAACGTATGCCTTTTTAGTATTTGATAATTTACCTGTGTACTTTCCGATTCTTTTAAATTTTCCTCTATTTATTAATGTTTTTATACTGTCAACTTTAACGTTAAAAAATTTCTCTACCGAAATTTTTATCTCATTTTTATTAACATGTTTATTCACATTAAACACATATACATTTTGAGTTTCCCGTAATCCTAAACTCTTTTCGGAAAGTATTACCTTTTCTATTATTTTATGCAATTCTTTCATTGTAATAATTTCACCTCTAATTTGTTAAGTGCTGATTTGCTGATAATAATATTCTCATATTTTAATAAATCTACAATATTAAAATTATCAACCGTAGAAACTTTATATTTATACAGATTCCTAGCTGATTTTATAATTTTATCGTTATTTTCAGGTAATATCAGCATACCTTTCTTTATATTTAAAGCTTTAAAAATATTAACCATTAATTTGGTTTTAATATCCGCTATTTCAAAATCCTCTATAAAAGTTATTTTTTTCTCTTTGTATAATTCTGCAAAAACAGATTTTAAGGCGCCTTTTCTAGCCTTTTTAGGCATATCCATATTGTAATTTCTTTCAGAATTAGGTCCAAATATAACACCTCCGCCTTTCCACAATGGAGAACGAATAGAACCTGCTCTTGCTCTTCCCGTTCCTTTTTGTTTCCATGGCTTTTTCCCTCCGCCAGAAACAATCTTTCTATTTTTTGTAGATGCAAGCCCAAGTCTTTTATTGGCTTGCGTCAATAAAACATATTGCTTAATAAGAACCTCGTTTAGAGGACTTAAAAAAATTGCATCGTTTAATACAATATTGTCAATTTTTTCATTATTTATATTAACCATTTCAGCTGTTTGGGACATTTTACACCTTTAGTTATATATTTATATATATAGATAATTATAAATTATAAAAATAATTTTTTTATTTAATAAATTTAATAAATTTTAACACTAAATATTTAAATTAAGTTATTATTTGTTAATTTATTTTACAATTTTCCTTCCGGAGTTGTCCGCAGCATAGATATATACAATATTGCCGTTTGCTCCAGGTACGGCTCCTTTAACATATAATAAATTATTATCCGCATCAATTTTAACAACTTTTAAATTTAATACGCTTATTTTATCAGTCCCCATATGTCCGGGCATGTGCAATCCTTTAAACACTTTTGAAGGATATGAAGATTGACCGATTGATCCCGGCGCCCTATGAAAATTTGATCCGTGCGTATCTTTTCCGCCTTTAAATCCCCATCTTTTAACAACTCCCTGAAATCCCTTACCCTTAGTAACGCCTGAAATACTTACATTTTTTATTCCGTCAAAAACTGAAACGTTATAAATTTCTCCGACATTAACAGTTTCAATATCCGGTATTCTAAACTCTTTTAATATTTTTACGGGATTAACATTATTTTTTTTAAAATGACCGAGTTCAGGCTTATTTATTTTATATGACTTAATTTCTCCATACCCAACCTGCACCGCATTATAACCGTCTTTTTCAACAGTTTTTTTTGTTACTACAGTGCATGGACCCGCCATTAAAATAGACACAGGCACAATTCCGCCGTCTTCATTAAATACTTGCGTCATTCCTATTTTTTTTCCTATTAATGCTTTTAACATATTTAGCGCTCCAAATTCAATTATATCTGTTTTATGTCAACATCAACGCCTGATGACAAATCAAGTTTCATTAACGCATCAATTGTGGCCTGAGTCGGCTCTACCAAATCAATTATTCTTTTATGAGTCCTCATTTCAAATTGTTCCCGAGATTTTTTATCTACATGAGGAGATCTTAATACGCAATATTTATTGATCTTCGTCGGCAAAGGAATCGGTCCGCTAACTTTTGAACCCGTTCTTTTTGCGGTATCCACTATTTCTTCAACTGAATGATCTAATAATTTATGGTCAAACGCTTTTAATCTTATACGAATTTTTTGAATTTCCATTTTTTATATAGCGTGTATTAATACGACGCCATAACTCCTTTAATATAAATAATAAACATTAATTATTGAAATACATAAATATTTTATTTAATATGCAATAATATTTATTCTATGACTTCTGTTACTACGCCTGCGCCTACGGTATGCCCGCCTTCTCTTATAGCAAATCTCAATTCCTTTTCGGCAGCTATAGGGGTTATAAGTTCTACAGACATAGATACATTGTCTCCAGGCATTACCATTTCAACTCCTTCCGGCAATGTACAGACTCCCGTAACATCCGTAGTTCTGAAATAAAACTGCGGACGATAACCGTTGAAAAACGGAGTATGACGGCCGCCTTCTTCTTTAGTTAATATATAAGCTTCAACATTGAATTTTTTATGCGGGGTTATAGAACCCGGTTTAGCTAAAACCATACCTCTTTCTATATCTTCGCGTTTTTTTCCTCTTAATAAGACGCCTACGTTATCTCCTGCTCTGCCTTCGTCAAGAAGCTTTCTGAACATTTCAATGCCCGTTACGACAGTTTTAGATGTGGGCTGAATACCTACAAGTTCAACTTCGTCTCCTACTTTAACTATTCCTCTTTCTACCCTGCCTGTAGCGACAGTTCCTCTGCCTGATATTGAAAATACATCTTCAACGGGCATTAAAAAAGGTTTGTCTATATCTCTTTTCGGAACGGGTATATATTCGTCTACGGCATCCATAAGCTCCATTATTTTTGCAGTCCATTCATTGTCGGTATCCGCTTCTAAAGCTTTAAGGGCAGAACCTTTTATGACTGGAACCGTGTCCCCCGGAAAATTATAAGACGTCAAAAGCTCTCTTACTTCTAACTCAACAAGTTCTAAAAGCTCAGGATCGTCAACCATATCTACTTTGTTTAAAAAAACGACAATATAAGGCACCCCGACCTGACGGGCTAAAAGAATATGCTCTCTTGTTTGAGGCATAGGTCCGTCTGCAGCCGAAACAACAAGAATTGCACCGTCCATCTGAGCTGCGCCCGTTATCATATTCTTAACATAATCGGCATGACCGGGACAATCGACATGCGCGTAATGTCTTTTATCCGTAGAATATTCTACGTGAGATGTCGCTATCGTAATTCCTCTTTCTTTCTCTTCAGGGGCGTTGTCTATCTGATCATATGATTTAAAATTGGCAAAATCCTTTCCTTTTCTTGAAAGAACTTTAGTAATAGCTGCCGTTAAAGTTGTTTTGCCGTGATCTACGTGACCTATTGTGCCTATATTGACATGCGGCTTTGATCTGTCAAATTTTTCTTTGGACATCTAATCCTCCTGGAAAATAATGTTTATTTACCTTGCGACTTTGCGACAATTTCTTCTGAAATATTTTTAGGAACCTGTTCATATTTTAAAAATTCCATTGAATAATTAGCTCTACCTTGAGTTTTAGATCTTAAGTCGGTAGAGTATCCAAACATTTCAGCCAGCGGAACTTCAGCATTAATTACTTGAATGCCTGCTCTAGCTTCTAAATTTAAAATCCTTCCTCTTCTAGAATTTAAATCACCTATAACGTCCCCCATAAAATCTTCCGGAACTAACACCTCAACTTTCATAATCGGTTCAAGAAGAGCAGGGGAAGCTTTTCTGCACCCATCTTTAAAAGCCATAGAAGCGGCTATTTTAAATGCCATTTCAGAAGAATCAACTTCATGAAACGATCCATCATAAACTGCAACTTTTATATCTACTGCAGGATAACCTGCCATAACGCCGCTAGTCATAGCTTCCACTATTCCTTTATTTATAGCTGGAATATATTCCGTCGGAACAACTCCGCCTTTAATCTTATTTTCAAATTCGAACCCTGACCCTTTTCCAAGCGGTTCAATCTCAAGCCATACATGTCCGTACTGTCCGCGACCTCCTGATTGTCTAATAAATTTCCCTTCGGATTGTACTTTTTTATTTATAGTTTCTTTATATGCAACTTGAGGTTTACCAACATTGGCATCTACCTTAAACTCTCTTAAAAGACGGTCTACAATAATTTCAAGATGTAATTCTCCCATGCCGGATATGATAGTTTGGCCTGTTTCTTCATCTGTTTTAACTCTGAACGAAGGATCCTCTACCGTTAATTTTTGAAGAGATAATCCCAATTTTTCCTGATCTGCTTTCGTTTTAGGTTCAATAGCAATTGAAATAACAGGGTCCGGAAAATCCATAGCTTCTAATATTATAGGATTTGAATCATCGCATAGCGTATCGCCTGTCGTAGTGCTTCTAAGGCCAACGGCTGCTGCAATATCGCCAGCATAAACTTCTTTTATTTCTTCTTTTTTATTTGCATGCATTCTTAAAAGTCTGCCTATCCTTTCTTTTGTGTCTTTTACTGAATTAAAAACATATGAACCGGAAGTTAATACTCCTGAATATACGCGTATGTATGTTAATTGTCCCGTATACGGATCTGATGCAATCTTAAAAGCTAACGCAGAAAAAGGTTCACTATCAGATGCTTTTCTAAATTCTTCTTTATCCGTATCGGGATTAATTCCTTTAATAGAAGGAACATCCAAAGGAGACGGCAAATATTCTATTATCGCATCTAATAAAGGCTGAACGCCTTTATTCTTAAAGGCTGATCCGCAGAATACAGGAACAACTTTAAATTCTAATGCCCCCTGTCTAATAGCTTTTTTAGCTGTATTAACATCAATTTCTTCGCCTGCTAAATATTTTTCCATCAATTCATCATTAAAATCACATGCTTTTTCTATAAATTCGTTATGGTATTTTTGGGCATCTTTAATATAATCTTCAGGAATATCGGTTGTATCATATTCCGATCCCAAATTTTCATCTGTATAGACAAATGCTTTCATTATAGTTATATCTATAACGCCTTTAAATTTATCTTCTAATCCTAATGGAATTTGCATGACAACAGGAACTGCATTAAGTCTGGTTTTAATCATATCAACGCATCTAAAAAAATTTGCTCCAGTTCTATCCATTTTATTGACAAAACAAATTCTTGGAACTGAATATTTATCTGCTTGTCTCCATACAGTTTCCGATTGAGGCTCAACACCTGCTACGCCGTCAAAAACTGCAACAGCTCCGTCAAGAACTCTTAGAGATCTTTCTACTTCTATAGTAAAATCAACATGCCCCGGAGTATCAATTATATTAATCCTATGATTTTTCCAATAACATGTCGTTGCAGCAGAAGTAATTGTAATTCCTCTTTCCTGCTCCTGCTCCATCCAGTCCATAGTAGCGGTTCCTTCATGAACTTCTCCTATTTTATAATTGGCGCCTGTATAGTATAAAATTCTTTCGGTGGTCGTAGTTTTACCTGCATCAATGTGAGCCATTATTCCTATATTTCGTATTTTTTCTAGCGATGTTCTATCTGCCATTATTATTTTCCCCGCTTACCATCTAAAGTGAGCAAACGCTTTATTAGCTTCCGCCATTTTAAAAGTATCTTCTTTCTTTTTAATTGAACCGCCTTTGTTATTGGCAGCATCTAATATTTCTAAAGCTAAATTTTCTTCCATTGATTTCTCGTTTCTCATTCTTGCGTATGTAACAATCCATCTTATAGCAAGATAAAGTTTTCTATCGCTTCTCACTTCTATAGGAACCTGATAATTAGAGCCGCCTACCCTGCGCGCTTTAACTTCAAGAACAGGTTTTGCATTATCTATTGCCTGTTTAAACATTTTAAACCCGTCTTCTTTAGTTTTTTCTTGAATAATTTCTAAAGATCTGTAAAATAATCCTTCGGCTATACTTTTCTTGCCGTCGTACATTATTTTATTTATAAATTTTTGAACTACCTTATCGTTAAATTTTGGGTCACCTTCAATTACCCTTTTAACCGCTCTTTTTCTTCTTGACAATTTAAGCTCCCTTGACTTAATAAATTATTTAGGTCTTTTTGTGCCGTATTTTGACCTTGATTGTTTTCTTCCGTTAACACCGACGCAGTCTAATGCTCCTCTAATAATATGGTATCTGACGCCAGGTAAATCTTTAACTCTTCCGCCCCTGATTAAAACTACGGAATGTTCCTGTAAATTATGTCCTTCACCTGGGATATAAGAAGTAACTTCCATTCCGTTGGTAAGTTTTACTCTTGCTACTTTTCTAAGAGCCGAATTAGGCTTTTTCGGCGTTGTCGTATAAACTCTTACACACACGCCTCTTTTCTGAGGACAGCTTTTTAAGGCAGGCGAAGAAGTCTTTTTTGTTATCTTTTTTCTGCCATTCCTTATTAATTGATTGATTGTAGGCACTATTAATTATCTCCCTTAACTATATAAAATAAATAAATAACTTTAGTCTTTTTAAGATATGATATTTTGAATATCTTTTTCATTGATTATTAATCGCCACATTATTTAGTGGAATTGTTAATTTTATTATTCAATTTCAATTTTGTCAATACTTTTTTTTATATTATTTAAAATATTTTTATTTATATATAATAATAATTTATGCTATAAGACTTTCATATCTATATCTATATACCTTTTAGAACCCGTTCCTGCGGGTATAAGTCTTCCCATTATCACATTTTCTTTTAAGCCTCGCAAAAAATCAACCTTGCCCTGTAATGCGGCCTCGGTTAATACTTTGGTAGTTTCCTGAAATGATGCGGCAGAAATAAAACTTTCTGTACTTAATGAAGCTTTAGTTATACCCATTAGTTCAGGTTCTGCAGATGCAGGGATTCCTCCTTCTTCAATTACCTTTCTATTCTCTGTTTCAAAAATACTTTTTTCAACTATTTCATCTTCAAGGAAACGGGAACTTCCTGAATCTTTAATTCTGACATTTTTAAGCATCTGTCTGACAATAACTTCAATATGCTTATCATTTATTTTAACTCCTTGAAGCCTATAAACTTCTTGTATTTCATCAACAAGAAACTTTGCAAGTTCTTTTTCTCCAAGAACTTTAAGAATATCGTGCGGATTAGGAGAACCGTCCATTAATGCTTCGCCTGCCTTTACATAGTCGCCTTCATGAACGCTTGCAAGCTTTCCTTTTGGAATTAGATACTCTCTTGGTTCACCATGCGGAGGTTCTATAATGACTTTTCGTTTACCTTTAAAATCTTTTCCAAAAGTAACTGTTCCGTCTATTTCGGTAATCACGGCTAATTCCTTAGGTTTTCTTGCTTCAAATAATTCTGCAACCTTTGGCAATCCGCCTGTTATATCTTTTGTCTTAGTAGTTTCTCTTGGAATTCTCGCAATTATATCGCCTGCATATACTTCATCGCCTTCCTGAACCGAAAGATGCGCTCCTATAGGCAATAAATAAGTTTTTTCTTCAGTTTGAGATTTAACTATTATTTTTGGTTTTAAACTTTGATCTCTTGAATCTACAATAACTTTTCTGGATAAACCCGAAGCTTCGTCAACCTGCTCCTGCATATTTTCGGATTCTCTAATATCTTCAAATCTTGCCTTTCCTGAAATATCCGTCACTATCGGATTTATATACGAATCCCAATCTGCTATAAGCGTGTTTTCTTTAATATGAGAATCTGGTTCTACTTTAATTTTAGAACCGTAAGCTAATTTAAATTTTTCAAGTTCTCTTCCTGCTTCATCGGCAATTATTATTTCACCGTTTCTATTTATAACAACATACTCATTGTATCTGTTTTTTATCGCATTCATGTTGTTAAATTTAACAATACCCTCATATTTATTTTCTATGCTGGCCTGCTCAGTCCTTCTGGATGCGGTTCCTCCGACATGGAATGTTCTCATGGTCAATTGAGTTCCCGGCTCACCTATAGATTGAGCGGACATAACGCCGATTGCTTCTCCGATATTTACCAAATGCCCTGTGGAAAGATCTCTCCCGTAACATTTTACGCAAACGCCGTTTTTTGAAGTGCATGTTAACACGGATCTTATTTTTACGCTTTCAATATGCGCATTTTCTATTCCAGGCAAATGATATTCCGTTATTTCTTCATTAGCTTTAACTATAAGATTGCCCGTAAACGGATCTAATATATCTTCCAATGCAACTCTTCCTAAAATTCTTTCTTCTATAGGCTCTATAATCTCTCCGCTTTCAACTAACGTTGATACGATTATGCCGTCAATAGTATGACAATCATGTTCTGATATAATCGTATCCTGAGCTACATCTACAAGTCTCCTTGTTAAGTAACCCGAGTTGGCAGTTTTTAAAGCCGTATCTGCAAGACCTTTTCTTGCTCCGTGTGTTGAAATAAAATATTGAAGAACCGTCAACCCCTCTCTAAAATTAGCAGTAATAGGAGTTTCAATTATTTCGCCGGACGGTTTCGCCATAAGTCCTCTCATACCTGCGAGCTGTCTGATTTGAGCCTCCGAACCTCTTGAACCTGAATCTGCCATCATATAAATAGAATTAAAACTTTTTCCTTCTGTTTTTTTTCCAGTAGACTCATCTTTAAAAGATTGGGAGCCGAGTTTATCCATCATAACCTTGGCTATTTCTTCGGTAGTATTTGCCCATGTATCGACTACTTTATTGTATCTTTCTCCGTCGGTTATTAATCCTTCTTTATAATTATTTTCAATTTCTTCCACCCTTAACGTAACTTCTTTTATCATTTTATATTTCTCGTTAGGAATTTCCATATCGTTAATACATATTGATATTCCTGATTTTGTAGAATATTGATAACCCATAGATTTTAATTTATCGGCAAGAATTACGGTTTCTTTGGGTCCGCAAATTCTGAACACATAGTCTATAAGATTTGCAATTTCTTTTTTTGTCATTGACTTATTAATTAACGAAAAATCTAATTTTTCAGGTATTATTTCATACAAAATAACCCTTCCCGGAGTAGTATTTTCTATTTTTCCGTTTATTCTCACCTTTACCTTAGAATGCAAATCTATATTCTTATTTTCATAAGCAAGTTTAACTTCATCCGCATTTGCAAATATTTTCCCTTCCCCTTTCGCAAACGGCATTTCACGTGTCATATAATATAAACCTAAAACCATATCCTGAGATGGTACAATAATCGGTTTTCCGTTCGCGGGCGAAAGGATATTATTAGTTGACATCATTAACACTCTAGCTTCTACTTGCGCCTCTACTGATAGCGGAACATGCACAGCCATTTGATCGCCGTCAAAATCGGCATTAAATGCGGAACAAACTAATGGATGCAGATGTATAGCCTTACCTTCAACCAATATAGGCTCAAATGCTTGAATGCCTAATCTATGTAAAGTCGGTGCTCTGTTTAATAAAATCGGATGTTCTTTTATAACTTCTTCTAATATATCAAAAACCTCAGGGGTTTCTTTATCCACTAATTTTTTAGTAGTTTTTAAAGTATCAGTAATGCCTCTGCGCTGAAGCTGATGAAAAATAAACGGCTTGAAGAGTTCAATAGCCATTTTTTTGGGTAATCCGCATTGATGAAGCTTTAATTCAGGTCCGACAACGATTACCGACCTTCCCGAATAATCTACTCTTTTGCCCAGCAAATTTAATCTAAATCTGCCGGTCTTTCCTTTAAGCATTTCGCTTAACGACTTTAGCGGTCTTTTGTTAGAGCCCATTATTACTCTTCCGCGTCTGCCGTTATCGAATAGCGCATCAACGGCTTCCTGGAGCATTCTTTTTTCATTTTTTATAATAATATCGGGTGCCGAAAGTTCCATCAGCTTCTTTAAACGATTATTTCTATTTATTACTCTTCTATAAAGATCGTTCAGATCCGAACTTGCGAATCTGCCTCCTTCTAAAGGCACTAACGGCCTTAAATCAGGCGGAATAACAGGAATTACGTCAAGAATCATCCATTCAGGCTTATTCCCTGATGTTCTGAATGCTTCTATTATTTTGAGCTGCTTTGCAAGTTTTTTCTTTTTTACTCCGTTCGGCAAAATTCTAATTTCTTCTTTTAAGCTTTTAGACATTGACTCAAGCTCTATCATCTTTAAAAGCTCTTTTATAGCGGCAGCCCCTATCTCTGCGGTAAAATTATAGCCTTCTTTTTTAAGTTTAAGATATTTTTCTTCGGTTATTACATCCTTTGTTTTAATCCCTGCCTTGGCTGCATCTCCTGCATCCAAAATAACATATGATTCAAAATAAAGAATTTTCTCAATTTCTTTTAAAGTCATGTCAAGCAAACTGCCGATTCTTGACGGAAGACTTTTAAAAAACCAAATATGAGCAACAGGCGAAGCTAATTCAATGTGTCCCATCCGTTCTCTGCGCACCTTGGATTGTATAACTTCCACACCGCATTTTTCGCATACTATGCCGCGATGCTTCATTCTTTTATATTTTCCGCAATTGCATTCATAGTCTTTTATCGGACCGAATATTTTAGCGCAAAACAATCCGTCTCTTTCCGGTTTTAGAGTTCTATAATTAATCGTCTCAGGTTTTTTAACTTCTCCATGGGACCATTTTCTGATTATTTCCGGCGAAGCTAAGCTCAATTTAATTCTATTAAAACTTAGAGGGTCTTTAATATCGTTTTCTTCATTAAAAAATCTTTCATCTTTATTAAAAAATTTTTTAAAATTCATTTCTTTTCCAAAATGAATTCCGCTTTCTTTTTTTTCTAAATCGTTTGTAATATCTTCTAAACTTATAGTCTCTATATCATTTGTTTCATTTTCAAACAACATTATCTGCCTCCTTTAATAATTCCACATTAAGGCATAAACTTTGAAGTTCTTTTATAAGAACATTAAATGATTCAGGCAAACCAACCTTAAAGGATGTATCGCCTCTGACAATAGCCTCATACATTTTAGTTCTGCCGACAGCATCATCCGATTTAACCGTCAAGAACTCCTGAAGAGTATTTGCAGCGCCATAAGCTTCCATTGCCCATACTTCCATTTCCCCAAGTCTTTGGCCTCCAAATTGCGCTTTACCGCCAAGAGGCTGCTGTGTGACTAATGAATACGATCCTGTTGAACGCGCATGTATTTTATCATCTACTAAATGATGCAGTTTAAGCATATACATAATTCCGACGGTAACTTTTCTATCAAATTTATCTCCCGATCTTCCGTCATATAGATCAACCTGCCCGCTTTCATCAACACCTGCAAGTTTTAAATATTTATTAATATCCGATTCTTTTGCCCCGTCAAATATTGGCGTAGCCATATGAACGCCGTTTTTATATTTTTTAGCTACCGTTATGACTTCTTCATCATTCAAATTTTTTATTATTTGAGCAACAGACGAATCTGCAAAAATGGATAATAGTTTTTCTCTGACGGCATCTGCTCCGAAATTCTTTTCTATCAGTTCATTAATTTGAATACCAAGATTATGCGCAGCCCATCCAAGATGCGTTTCAAGAATTTGCCCTACATTCATTCTTGAAGGAACGCCTAAAGGATTTAAAACCATATCTACTATTCTGCCGTCTTTCATAAAGGGCATATC
The DNA here is from genome assembly GCA_021845685.1 of bacterium. Lineage (GTDB taxonomy): Bacteria > SZUA-79 > SZUA-79 > Acidulodesulfobacterales > Acidulodesulfobacteraceae > Acididesulfobacter. The sequence goes on along the minus strand of JAJZVN010000003.1, from coordinate 41,672 downwards.
CTGAAACGGCAATATTCTGGAAACGACGCCCTTGTTTCCATGTCTTCCCGCCATTTTATCACCTACAGACAGCCTTCTTTTCATTGCTACATATACTTTGATAGTTTTTAAAACCCCCGGAGGCAATTCGTCTCCTTTTTGCGTTCTATTAATTCTTTCTTCATATGTATTTTTAATAAATTCAGCTCCGTCCTGAGCTTCGTCATCAATTTTTTTTAATTTATCATATATATTTTTAGATCCTTCTTCTAATTCTAAGTTAAAAATATCGTTTCGAGTTAATTTTATAGCTATTTCTTCCGATATTTTATCGCCCTTATTTAAAATAATTTGTTTATGTCCCTGCGATATAGCAATTTTTGCATTGACAGTTTTATCTAAAACAATAATCCGCATTTTTTTCAAAGCATTTTCTAATAATGCCTTTTCTTCGTCACTTTCTTCTTTTAAAAGTTTGGTAATTTCAGAATTTTCAATTTCTTTAGTTCTCAAATCTTTATCTATGCCCTTTCTTGAAAATATTCTTACATCTACTACAACTCCTTCAACACCTGGAGGCACTCGCAAAGAAGTATCCTTTACTTCTCTTCCTTTTTCGCCAAATATTGCGCGCAAAAGTTTCTCTTCGGGGGTTAAAACAGTTTCGCCTTTAGGCGTGACTTTGCCGACTAAAATATCTTGAGCCTTTACTTCTGCCCCTATTCTTATAATGCCGTCTTCATCTAAATTTTTTAAAGCATCTTCGCCGATATTAGGTATATCTGAGGTTATCTCTTCTTTTCCTGATTTAGTTTCCCTGCATATTGCTTCAAATTCTTCAATATGTATTGAAGTAAAACTATCTTCCTGCAATATTCTTTCGCTTATTAATATAGAATCCTCAAAGTTATAACCGTTCCATGGCATAAAAGCAACTAAAACATTATGACCGAGAGCTAATTCTCCAAATTCCGTAGATGTACCGTCTGCGATTATATCGCCTTTTTTTATTTTTTGGCCGATTCTTACTAACGGTCTTTGGTTTAAACAGGTATTTTGATTAGATCTTTCAAATTTTGTTAAATTATAAATATCTATAGGCGCTATTTCTTCGGCAGCATTGGTTAGTACTGCCATATCGCGCCTTATATTTATTTTTGTTCCATCAACATAACTAACTGCGCCGTCATTACGTGCCACGACGCAAACACCTGAATCCTGAGCCACTATTTTCTCAACACCCGTTCCGATCAATGGAGCATCAGGTTTTAATAAAGGTACCCCTTGCCTCTGCATATTTGATCCCATTAATGCTCTATTTGCGTCGTCATTTTCCAGAAACGGTATTAATGAAGTTGCGACTGAAACTAACTGCATAGGAGCCACGTCTATATAATCAACTTCATTTGGATACGCCATAATTATTTCGCCGCTTCTTCTTACGGGAATTAATTCATTAACAAGATAACCGTCACTATCTATCGCAGCATTAGCTTGAGCAATTACATATTTTTCTTCTTCTATGGCAGTCAAAAAATCAACATCGTCGGTTATCATTGCGCCTTCATCGGTTATTTTAACTCTTCTGTAGGGAGTTTCTATAAAACCGTATTCATTAACTCTTGCATAAGATGCTAATGACGCAATAAGTCCTATATTTGGACCTTCAGGAGTTTCAATAGGGCATATCCTTCCATAATGCGTCGGATGAACATCTCTTACTTCAAACCCCGCTCTTTCTCTAGTTAATCCGCCCGGACCTAAAGCCGACAATCTTCTTTTATGAGTAATTTCCGATAGAGGATTCGTTTGATCCATAAATTGCGACAATTGGCTTCTGCCAAAAAATTCTTTTATTAAAGATGTTACAGGCTTTGGATTAACTAAATCGTTCGGCATATATGAATCAGGACGCTGAATGCTCATTCTTTCTTTAATAGCTCTTTCCATTCTTACTAATCCTATCCTGTATTGATTTTCAAGCAGCTCTCCTACTGCTTTGACTCTTCTATTGCCAAGATGGTCAATATCGTCTACTATCCCCCTTCCGTCTTTTAAATCTATCAAATATTTAACGACATTTAATATATCGTCCGGAGATAAGATTCTATCATTCAAGCTTTTATTCATATTAAGCTTGTTATTAATTTTTAGCCTGCCGACTTCCGACAAATCATAACGTTCGGAGTTAAAAAACATATTTTCAAAAAAAGATTGCGAGGACGATAAACTCGCAGGATCGCCTGGGCGCATTCTTTTATATATATCAATAAAAGCTTCTTCTTTTGTATCTATTTTATCAGCCAATATAGTATTTAATATAGACGAAGAAACATTTATATCGTCAATAAAATATACGGAAAACTCATTTATATTGTATTTTTTGAACAACTCTATGGTATCGCGTGTAATCGGCTGCATAGCTTTTGCTATAACTTCGTTATTAAATAAAACATCATTGATAAGATACTTGCCTGCAATCCCTTCTTCGTCGCATGGAAGAAATTCAACGCCTGCTTCTTCTAATTTATTGATAATAAGTTTGGTGATTCTTTTGTTTTTTCTAAGTATAATTTCTCCTGTTTCAGGATTTTTTACATCAACAGGAATTTTAATTGAACTTAGAAAATTTTTAGGTATCTTTCTTGAAAATTTTCCGTCTTCATATTTATATATTTCTTCCTGGTAAAAATTATTTAATATTTCTTCTTTATTATATCCGAGAGCTTTTAATAAAATAGAAACAGGAAATTTTCTTTTTCTATCAATTCTGACAAAAACCATATCTTTTTGATCAAACTCAAAATCAAGCCATGACCCTCTGTAGGGGATGATTCTGGCAGTGTAATATGATTTTCCTTGAGCGTCATTTCTTATTTTGTCTCTATCATATATTACACCGGGAGATCTTTGAAGCTGGCTTACGATAACTCTCTCTATTCCATTAATCACAAATGAGCTGTTTTCAGTCATTAAAGGGATTTCACCAAAATAAACTTCCTGCTCTTTTATGTCTCTTGGAATATTGATATCAGATCCGCTTTCAGTTTCTTCATAAGTTATCAAATGAACTAAAATTCGCAAAGGAGCGCTGTAAGTAAGTCCTTTTTGTTTGCATTCTTCAATAGAATATTTAGGTTCGCCTATCGTATATCCGATAAACTCTAATGAAAAATTATTATTAAATCCTTTGATGGGGAAAACTGATTTAAACACACCCTGCAAACCGGTATTTAACCGCTTATCCTGAGGAACATCTTTTTGAAGAAATCTTTCATATGATTTTCTTTGTATATCTAAAAGATTCGGGATATCAATAACTTTTTTAATTTTAGAAAATTCTTTTCTTATTATTATTGAATCTAAATTTTCTAAATTATATGCTCTATTCCCGAAACCATATTGTGATATTTCTGATTTTATTTTAGCCATTTAAATTTTTACTCCCGGTAATATTAAAATATACTATTATTTTACTTCTACTTTTGCTCCTACTTCTTCTAATTTAGCTTTAACTTTATCTGCTTCTTCTTTGCTAATACCTGTTTTAACAGGCTTTGGAGCACCGTCAACAAGGTCTTTTGCTTCTTTTAAGCCAAGACTTGTTAATTCTCTCACTACTTTAATTACCTGAATTTTATTTGCTCCGGCATTATCAAGGATTACATCAAATTCAGTTTTTTCTTCTGCGGCAGGCGCGCCGGCAGGTCCGGCCGCGGCAACCTGCGGTCCTGCCATAGCCATTTGAGCCTGAACTCCAAATTTATCTTCTATTGCTTTAATTAAATCATTTAATTCAACAACCGAGACACTTTCAATATAATTTAAAACATCTTCTTTTGTTATGGCCATTATAAATTCCTCCAAATTTAAAATATAAATAAATTTTTAATTTTATATTTATATAATTATATAAATTGTTATAAGTTATTATTAAGCTTGAGACTTTTTAAGCTTAAGAGCTGAAAGCACTTGTAAAAGTTTAATCTGCGGATATTTAAGAGCAAACACAAGACGTACTTGAGGCGATTTAATAACAAACATAAATTTACTAATTAAAACTTCTTTAGACGGCAATGTCGCCAGCACTAAAATTTTATCCTGATCTAAAAAAGATTCATAAAAACCTGCTCTGATTTTTATATTATCAGGATTATCTTTGGCGAATTTAGACAAAACTTTTGCGCATCCTTGGGCATCATTATTAGTTAAAACTAAAAAATTAGGTCCTTTTAAATAATCTTTTAATGCATCTGCATAAGTGTCTTGAAAGGCAATACTCGTTAATGTATTTTTTGAAACCTTAAGAATACTGTTATTGGCACTAATCGCATCTCTTAATGCATTAAATTTTTCAACGCTAAGACCGACATAATGACTTATAAAAATCCCTTTGGAATTATTTACCGCTTCTTTGATTAAACTAATTTCTTCGTTCTTTTTTTCTTTTTTCACTTTTCTTCTCCCCTCCTTTTCATTTAAATTTTATTAATGTTGAAATTTTATCAATGCTGAATATTTGCCGACATTAAGAGCATTTAAATGAAAATAAGGGTTTATTAGCTCTTTTGCCTATTGTTGGATTTATTTTCATACCAACAGTCATTGACAAATTATTAAAATAAAAACTAAACTAAAAATTTATAAATAATAATGATAATTAAAAATTAAATTCTGTTCTTAAATTAACTATATCAATGTTCATACCAACTCCCATTGTAGAAGATAATGAAACTTTTTTAATATATACGCCTTTGCTTGACGCAGGTTTTAATTTCACTACGGTATCTATTAACGCACCGATATTTTCTTTTAATTTTGATGCTCCGAAAGAAACTTTTCCGACCGATGCATGTAATATGCCATTTTTTTCCGCTTTAAATTCAATCCTGCCTTCTTTTAATTCCTTGACAGTTCTAGCAATATCAAATGTTACTGTCCCGACTTTTGGATTTGGCATAAGCCCTCTAGGACCTAAAATTTTACCTAATTTTCCGACGCTAGCCATCATATCCGGCGTTGCAACAACACGGTTAAAATCCATAAAACCTTGCTGAACTTTAGTAATCATATCATCCTGCCCGACATAATCAGCTCCTGCATTAATAGCTTCACGTTCTTTATCTGCTTTTGCAAAAACAAGAATTTTTATAATTTTTCCGGTGCCGTGAGGCAATACAACTGCCCCTCTGACTTGCTGATCTGCTTTTCTGACATCAATTCCAAGATTTATAGCAATATCTACAGACTCGTCAAATTTTGCAGAATGTAATTCTGATACATTTTTAACAACTTCCTCTAATCCAAAGTTTTTATTTTTATCAATACCTGCTTTTTTAATAGCTTCTAAATATTTTTTTCCTCGTTTTTTCATTAAATTTGCTCCTTATATATTTATAAATCTTAAAATAACCTTCAATTAAATATTTTAAGCAGTCTTTTCTCGATTATTAATCTGTTATATCTATTCCCATACTTCTTGCAGTACCTTTTATGGTATTAACAGCGCTGTCAAGATTTTTAGTATTTAAATCCGGCATTTTTGTTTTTGCAATTTCAACCACTTTTGATTTCGGTAATGATGCTACTTTATTTTTATTAGGCTGACCGGAGCCTTTTGCAATTCCTGCAGCCTGAGTTAAAAGAACGGAAGCCGGCGGCGTCTTTAAAATAAAATCAAAAGATCTGTCCGCATATATCGTTATAACAACAGGAACAACTGTTCCTTCTTGACTTTTGGTTTTTTCATTGAATTGTTTACAAAATTCCATTATATTAACGCCATGCTGACCGAGTGCAGGTCCGACTGGAGGAGCAGGATTTGCTTTGCCTCCAACAATTTGAAGTTTAACTAAAGCTTGGACTTTTTTAACTGCCATATTTTTATCTCCGGATAAAATTTATAAATAAATTTATGTTAATTTCTTTCAACTTGTGTAAAATCAAGTTCAACCGGCGTTGCTCTGCCAAAAATAGAAACTAAAACTTCTAATTTGTTTTTATCTAATTTTATATCATCTATAACGCCGTTAAAACCTGAAAAAGGACCATCAATAATTTTAACGCTGTCGCCTTTTGTGAATTCTATTTTAGATTTAGGACGTTTTATTCCTTCATTTATTTGTGCTTTTATTTTTTCTATCTCTGATTCGTCAACATATTGAGGATTTAATTGATCTCCTACAAATCCCGTAACTTTCGGAGTTCCTTTCAGTAAATGCCATGTTTCGGTATTTATTTCCATATTTACAAATATATAGCCGGGTAAAAATTTTCTCTGCACTCTTTTTTTAATGCCTTTTGTACTTTTTTCTATAACGTCTTCTTTAGGTATTATAATTTCGCCAAAATATTTTTTTAATCCGCTTGAAGAAATCCTTTCTTCTAAACCGATTTTTACCTGATCTTCAAATCCGGAATATGTATGTACTGCATACCATTTTTTATCCGTTACTTCGTCATTATGCAATTCTTTATCATCAATTTCATAATCTTTTAAATTGTCTATCATATTGTTATAAATATGCATATTTGTAAATATGCAGCCTCAATTAAAATTCAAATAAATAAAATTCAAATTTATTAAATTATAGAAGAAATAACCTTAGAAAATCCAATATCTACAAGTCCTAAAAATATAGTCACAAGTACTATAAAAACTAAAACGACATAGGTAGTCTTAGTAGTTTTATCTCTTGTAGGCCAGACTATCTTTCCTAACTCGGATTTTACATCATATAAATATTTTTTTCCTTTTTTTATAAGTTCTAAAATATTTAAGCTATTTATTTTCATTAAATTTATTTTCCTTATAATAATATAATAATTACTGGCAGGCCAGGAGGGATTCGAACCCCCAACACTCGGATTTGGAGTCCGATGCTCTAGCCGTTGGAGCTACTGGCCTATATTTTATGCTTTAATAAACTTAACGTGTTTCTTTATGTTCCGTATGAGTTTTGCAAAATTTGCAATATTTTTTAAGCAATAATTTATCTGTGGTAGATTTCTTATTTTTTGTGGTAGTATAATTTCTTTGTTTACATTGACTGCATGCCAGTGTAATAATCTCTCTCATTTATAACCCCTCTTTTTATTTAATATGCAATAATATTTATTCTATGACTTCTGTTACTACGCCTGCGCCTACGGTATGCCCGCCTTCTCTTATAGCAAATCTCAATTCCTTTTCGGCAGCTATAGGGGTTATAAGTTCTACAGACATAGATACATTGTCTCCAGGCATTACCATTTCAACTCCTTCCGGCAATGTACAGACTCCCGTAACATCCGTAGTTCTGAAATAAAACTGCGGACGATAACCGTTGAAAAACGGAGTATGACGGCCGCCTTCTTCTTTAGTTAATATATAAGCTTCAACATTGAATTTTTTATGCGGGGTTATAGAACCCGGTTTAGCTAAAACCATACCTCTTTCTATATCTTCGCGTTTTTTTCCTCTTAATAAGACGCCTACGTTATCTCCTGCTCTGCCTTCGTCAAGAAGCTTTCTGAACATTTCAATGCCCGTTACGACAGTTTTAGATGTGGGCTGAATACCTACAAGTTCAACTTCGTCTCCTACTTTAACTATTCCTCTTTCTACCCTGCCTGTAGCGACAGTTCCTCTGCCTGATATTGAAAATACATCTTCAACGGGCATTAAAAAAGGTTTGTCTATATCTCTTTTCGGAACGGGTATATATTCGTCTACGGCATCCATAAGCTCCATTATTTTTGCAGTCCATTCATTGTCGGTATCCGCTTCTAAAGCTTTAAGGGCAGAACCTTTTATGACTGGAACCGTGTCCCCCGGAAAATTATAAGACGTCAAAAGCTCTCTTACTTCTAACTCAACAAGTTCTAAAAGCTCAGGATCGTCAACCATATCTACTTTGTTTAAAAAAACGACAATATAAGGCACCCCGACCTGACGGGCTAAAAGAATATGCTCTCTTGTTTGAGGCATAGGTCCGTCTGCAGCCGAAACAACAAGAATTGCACCGTCCATCTGAGCTGCGCCCGTTATCATATTCTTAACATAATCGGCATGACCGGGACAATCGACATGCGCGTAATGTCTTTTATCCGTAGAATATTCTACGTGAGATGTCGCTATCGTAATTCCTCTTTCTTTCTCTTCAGGGGCGTTGTCTATCTGATCATATGATTTAAAATTGGCAAAATCCTTTCCTTTTCTTGAAAGAACTTTAGTAATAGCTGCCGTTAAAGTTGTTTTGCCGTGATCTACGTGACCTATTGTGCCTATATTGACATGCGGCTTTGATCTGTCAAATTTTTCTTTGGACATCTAATCCTCCTGGAAAATAATCTGAATTATTTTTTTAATTAATTTATATATTAATATATAAATATTTTTTATTTGTATATATCTGCATCATCATCATTATTGTATTAATGTTGTATTAATGTTAATGTAATGCGGTAATAAAATAGCAATATAAATATTGTATTAAATTTAAATTGGAGCCCATGATCGGGATTGAACCGATGGCCTCTTCCTTACCAAGGAAGTGCTCCACCACTGAGCTACATGGGCACATAATTTTAAACCAACATATTTTGCAACAATAAAATATTGTAAAAAAATGGAGCGGGAAACGGGATTCGAACCCGCGACCCTCAGCTTGGAAGGCTGACGCTCTAGCCAACTGAGCTATTCCCGCCAATAAAAACAACAACTATAACTGGTGGAGAGGGGAGGATTCGAACCTCCGTAGACTTGCGCCGACAGATTTACAGTCTGTTCCCTTTAGCCGCTCGGGCACCTCTCCTGCTTTTTGCATTATATTTGGAGCTGGCGATGGGAATCGAACCCGCAGCCTGCTGATTACAAATCAGCTGCTCTACCATTGAGCTACGCCAGCTTTACCTGATAAAATACAGCTGTTTATAAATTTTAATAAACACTTAAAATATAATAAATTATTAATGAAATTTTAATATTAACAAAATCATTATGGCATTGTCAATATATTTTTTCATTAATGTCATTTAAATTTTAAAACCGAACCGTTTCTTAGGGGGTATTATAGTTTCACTAGACTGGTATCCTGCCTGCGCAGGCAGGAATCAAGTATTTGCTTATTATTGAAATATCATTAATAGTTTCCATGTAAGGATTAAAGAATAATATACCCCTTTTTTCTTTTTTAAAAAAAAGAGGGGTATATAAAAATATATAGCGTTTATAGAAAGGGCATAATGAAAAGCAATATATCCCCTTCTTTATACCTGTTTTACGGCTTTATATAGGAATAACCCTGCATTTCATAATGGAGTATGGCATAAAAACCGTCCGGCGTAATATGGACTAACGGTAAAATCTCGTCCGGCTTTATTCCCAACTTAATCATTGCTACATGGCATATGTCGAATCTTACATTATGCTTATAGAGCTTTTCGATAACAGGCGTCAGTTTATTATTTTTCTTAAGAAACATTTTATCGGCAGGACCGTATGCTACAAAAACCACTTTATATTTTTTAGGATTATAATGCAGTTCCCATATTATATCATTCATATTCCCAAGAGCTACTTTCCATTTTTTTGGATTTGGGGACGATACCTGAAAAACAACTTTGACCACCTTATTATTGAAAAAACCGTGGTATGATGATTTTGTCAAAAGGGGCTTTTTTATCTTAACTTTCATAGGCGCTTTTTTTATAGACTTCGGCTTAGATGATTTAGGTGCAGCAGGTTTCTGTTCAGATGGTTTTTTAGCGCATCCGGCTAATAACAATGACCCTGAAATCATAACCATCATCAACAATATCCATATTTTTTTCATTTTATCTCCTGTAAATTCATGTCGTAATATTATTTTATTTTATTTTATTGCCGTTACTATTGAAAACCGATAATTATAATAAAATTTAATTTATTTATTTTCCTACATTTATCTTATAACCCTTAGAAAGCGAGTAAACATATAAATCAAGATATTTCCATACTTTAGAGCCTATCTTCTTTTTAAATCCTTCTTCTCCGACATATATGCAGTGATTAAACTGATCCTGCATGGTAATAATTTTACCCCATTTTTTATAGGTAGGGTAATGAGCTGCAGCGCCTATTACTGGCTTAGTCGGCTTACCGCCGAGAATACCCGCTCCTCCGCCGGGATGACACGTATCGCAGCTAAAATGTGACGCGCCGAGAGGAGTGTCGTAATAATGCTTTCCAAGAGCTAACGCCTGTTTAAGAGTCTTCGGATGGGTTACTACGCCGCCTTTTGCCATAGATATCTTTGGACCCGACACATAAACAAAATAAATCATTAAGGTAAACAAAACAAACAAAAACATAAAAAATATTTTTTTATTTAAAGAAATTTTTTTAAGCATATTATTTATTCCTCCCAAATTTAAATATTTAAATAACGTATATTTTATTTACGGTTTTACATAGGCATATCCTTGCATCTCTTTTTCGATAATATAAGCTACTGCTCCCGGATATACTACATTAACGAATGGGAAGAGCTTTTTTTCATTAATATGCATAGCGAGCATCGTCATATGACAAGCAACAAGATTAACGCCATAAGTATTTAAACTCTGAAGCAAAGGGTAGAATTTTTTATCATCCTTTTTTATGAAAACCTTAAGTCCCGGACCATACGCTACTACATCTATTTTATAACTAATACCGTGAGCGCTCATAATTTGGACAACCTTAGCGGCATTGCCGAGAGCTACATTCCATCTTGCAGGATTATCCTGAGATATTTGAATTACAACTTTCATGGTTTTGTTTTTAAAATACGGCAGAGCCTGGATTTTTTTATAGGCATACGCATTGCCGCTAAAATATATTAAAACTAAAACCGAAAGAATGAATATTCCTTTCAAATACCAAAAACCTTTTTTTACTAAAAAATTACTCATAGCCATTTCCTTCTCCTTGTTTATTTATTTCGTTATCTAACTTATTTAATTTTCTTACTTAATTTTATATCCGTTGCTTAAATAAGTTACATAAAAAGTAAGATAATTTAATTTCTGTCCTTTAAGCGGTTTTCCTTTTAACACGTGTACAATACACATATTGATTCTTTCTCCCATGGTAACAATCTGATGTGTTTTTGTATCGAACCTTGGGAAAGTAGCTGCAACACCCGCTAAACTTCTAACTGTCTTACCTATCTTTGGCATATATGTACCGACGCTGTACACATGACATTTGGCGCATGAAAGCCCGTTAGACCCGAGTTTAGGACTATAAAACATAGATTTCCCAATCTTTAAGGCTGCCTGTATTTTTTCTTTAGCAATCATTTTTTTGCTTAATTTTCCCTTTGCATATGCAATTTTATTGAAAAAATATGACGCAAAAATAACTAAAAAAACCGCTAAAGCAACTAAAATTATTTTCTTCATACACATTCTCCTCCCAATTTTTTTACAATTGTTTTCTATAATTAATTATAGACTTTTTTAGTTTAGACTGCTTATTAACACTGCTTATTACTTAATTACGGTTTTAAAAATGTATAACCCTGCATCTCTTTTCTTGCTATCTCTATGACACCTGCAGGAACTACTTTAACAAATGAAAAAAGTGCTTTTTTAGTGAGATGAGCCTTCAACATCGTATTATGGCAAGCGCGTAATTGTAATCCATATGTAACCAAGCTTTGGAGAACGGGTCCATTTTTTTTATCGAATTTCTTCATCAGCATTCTTATACCTGGACCAAATGCTACAAGTTCAATCTTATATTTAAAAGAGTTATCGCCGAATGCCGCCATAACATTTTTGATATTTGCAATCGCAAGTCCCCATCTTGCAGGCTTTGCATAATCGACTTCAATCACCATTTTCATAACTCTGTGTTTAAAATATTTAGGAAGGGGCAACGGATGCGTATTATAATACGCAGGATAGGAACTGTAAGACGATTGTCCGTACTTTAAAGCATATGCCGCCTTACCTGAAGATGAGAGAAAGAAAATTGAAACTGCGCAAATAGTTAATAAACTTAAAAATAAATGAGACTTTTTCATTTTAATCTCCTAAATTAATTATTAAGTTATAGTTTTATAGTTATAGTTATAAAATATATTCATTAATTGCTCACCTTATTTTCTTTGTCTTTAATAACGGCTATTTAAGTAGGCAAGGCGGCGGATAAGATAAAGAGTTTTAATTATCCTTTTAATTACCGTTCCTAAATTACCCTGCCGTCCTTGAATGCCTGTATATAACATCTTCTGTTTTAATAGATTTAATAGTTTTATGATTTCTGATGTATTCTGCAATAACATCGCTTGCATTAAATTTTGTTAATCCTTTATCGGCTGCATTCATGTTTTGCATCTTTCCGCCGGTCGATACCGCCCAGTATTTTTTAGTCAAGTCTAACGGCTTTCCGTTAATCTCCCAGCTTTTAATTCTTTTATGCAATGACTCATTGAGAAGTAAATGAAATTTTGAATTAGAAACACGGGTTACATCTCCGCCCATCTGCAAATAAGCATCTTTTGCAAAAACATCGCTTAAAGTACTTAATTGCGATAACAATAACTGTTTTCCCGTAAGAAGAGTTTTATAAACCTCGGGATAAGTCGTTCCGTATTCACCGTAAACATTTTCCATAGTAATATCGGAACCGGGAAGTAAGGTTTCCCCCCAGCGCCAGCCGGGAGCAAAAAATAACGGAGTATCAAATTTCTCTATAAATGCCTGCTGCGCAACGTTATCAACCGTACTGACAAATGTTGCTCTTCTATATAATAAATCTTCCGTCGTTCCAAGTTTTTCATTAAGTATATGTTCGTAAGGCGCAAATTCTTCGTCTATTATTTTGCTGATTTCCGGATCCGGTTTAATCCAGTCGGTGACTATCGGAATAAGTTTGTGGTCATAATCTATTATTTTTTTATTCTGAACGTTTAAATCTATTCTTCCTACAAACTTGCCGTGTGTTCCAGCCTGTACTATTATTGTATTATTTATAATCTGCGGAGCCGGAAGTATGTCGTGGGTATGTCCGCCTACTATAATATCTATTCCGTTTATTAAAGCGGCAAACTTTCTGTCCACTTCAAGACCGTTATGTGAAAGGACAACTACTAAATCAACTTTTTCTTTATTTTTTAATTCATTGACCATCTTCTGAGCATGGGAGGTATCTATTCCAAAATTCCAATTTTTTACAAAATGTGACGGGTGTGCAAGCGGAACATAAGGAAAAGCCTGTCCGATAATGCCTACCCTTAAACCGTTGACTTCCTTAATAATATAAGGTTTAAAAATAAGACCGCCCCAAGTGGCATTAGTAACATTCTGAGCGATAAACGGAAACTTTAGTTTTTTGATGTTGGATAAAAGCTGTTTTTCGCCGTAAGTAAACTCCCAGTGTCCAGTCATTGCATCGTAACCCATGGCATTTTGAGTATTTACTACCGCCATACCTTTGGTGAGGAGAGCTACGCCTGTACCCTGCCATGCATCTCCTGTATCAAGCTGTATAGTTTTATTGTATCTTTCGGCTTTTATTTTATTGAATACGGATGCCATGTGGGCATAACCGCCCATAAGACCGTACTGTTTTTCATGCTTTACGAAATCCACGTAAGAACAGAAATAACCCATTGCGGAATCGGGATTTATATCGTAATAAAGGTTAAAAGCATCACCGACAAGATGGCCGGGTCTTCCGTTCATTAAATGAGGACCGATGTTAACGGAAGGTTCACGATATAATACGGGCTTAAGATGCGCATGGGAATCGGAGTTCCACGTTATCGTCAGGTTTCCTACCGGCTTAAACTTTAAAAGATTAACCGGATTAATCGCCGTAGCTCCTGCGAGAAGCGCCGTGCTTTTTATAAAATCCCTTCTTGTAATATTTTTTAAATCCATTTTTATTATAAACCCCCTTGTTATAGTTAACTTTTAAAATCCTGTCTTCACAGAATTCATAATTTGAATAATCTGCTTCGTCACTGTTGTTATCGTTTTTTTCTGCTCTGCGTTATTCTTAAAAAATTTTGAAAAATAAGAAGGTAAAAAGGAAATCATTACCGTATATTTACCATCTTTATAGATGGCTATTCTGCAAGGCATAAACGCAGCATAATTCATATTGTCTTTTAAAAGTCTATAGCCGTCTATCAGTTTGCAAAAGTCGATAACTTTCAGGTCAGGGATCTTGTATCCTATTCCTTTTATTCCGGTGGATATAGGAGCAATCGCAAGAATGCTGTAGTTTGCATTTTCTATCCCCTGTTTTAAATCAAACAGAGCGCTTTTAAATCTTTTTTTTACTTTAAGAATATAAAAAGGACCTTTTGGAATTTTTGCGGCAAATGAATTTACGGGAAAAAACGCTGCTGCAAAAAAGGATAAAGCAAAAATAAACGTAAGATACGCAATAAGCCTTTTTTTCTTCATTCTTACCTCGTTAATTTATAATTTCATATCTTTATATTATATATACAATATATATACTCATACTACATTGACCATTACAGTTTTTTTATAGACGTTATGATGGGTATCGTATGCAACAAATTCAAGAGGCGCTTTTTTGTCTGCTCTAAGATAAAAGGCAAGAAACGGATTTGCAGAAATGGCTATGCCGTAATCACAAGTCGTTACTAATTTTTTATCATAATAAATATCCACTTTATTAATAATCCACATAGGTATTATTTTCCCCGTTTTAGGATTCTTGACAAGACCCGTATCCATCGGATGTTTCGTTATTGACATAACTTTAAATATCTGTCCCGCTTTTACCTTTCTCGGGATTCTTATAAGCATTGCTCCTAATTTCATATCAAACTCCTTTATGTTATTTTGTTTATATTTTTTATATATTATTTATTATATTATTTATATTATTTCAATAATATATAATAACTGTAATTATTGTTTAATTATTTTAATGTTATTTATTTAATATTATTTATATTATTATTAAAATATTATTTAATAACTTTAATTATTGTTTAATTTTTAATAATTAATTATTTAGTAATAAATTATCTGCATTAAACTAATTTAAAATTTGTGTTGACTGTTGACATTAACTGTTAATAAGCGGTTCAGCTTATAAGTTTTTTAACATCCGCCGACTGTAACTTTAATAAATTTACGATTGCCGTAAAGTAAACCGTTTGAATATTCGGTTACAACCTGAACATAAGATTCCTGCTGAATTTTAATTCTTGTCGCAATGAATGCCTTACCGTTTTCGGGCGTCAGATAAAATGAAGCAATGCGCGGAACGGGGTTATTCAGGTCAAAAACATGGTAAGCTCTGATATAATTACCCTTTTCCATAGGATGATCAGAGGCAATAGCAAGAGGAACAAGTCCGCCGTTTTGAGCGATTAAAGGCAAATGTATCTTGGGAAGCATCATTTTTTTATATTCGGCGGAACCCTTTTCCGTCCATATAATCTCTTTTCCTTTAAACTCTTTTAATTTTGACTTATTAATTGTAATCTTTTTGCCAGGCTTATCTATTTTTGGTTTTGGCGCTGCAAATGCGGCGGTAGCATCGGAAACAACCGAAATAGGCACAACCGCCGCCAAAGTTATAACCGCAGTTTTTTTAATAAAATCCCTTCTTGAAACATGTTCATCCATTTTTGGATCCTCCATTGGTTTTAATTATTAAACTATTGTATTATATATTTGTATTATATATTTGTATTATATATTTGTATTATATATTTGTATTATATATTTGTATTATATATTAAATTTTATTAAATATATTAAACTATTGCTTGTTTATATATTATATATATAATATGATGCTACCTTTATTGGGTGCGGGAAAATTTTCTTAATGTTTCTACCTTGTATTTACCTGATCCAATCCATTTTGCTACAAGTAAAAAATTGTTTTTTGACCAGTATCCCGGTAAAATAAAGATTTTTTTATACGTCGGGCTGAAAAATATCTCCGTGGGGGTTCCGGTTATATTAAATTTTGATGCAATATGGGAATCAGACATATATTTTCCGTTAAAATACATCACCTTTTTATGACTATATATATCTACCAAGACATTATGAAAATGCGCATTAAGATAATTGATAACCCTCTTGCTGCTGAACACATTTCTATCCATCATTATGCAGTAACTGCAGGTAGGATAATAAAAGTGGAGCAAAAAGACTTTTTTATTTGCCTTATTGTTTTTAATAGCGGAAGAAAGATTCTCCCAATGAATTTGATTTGAGGCAAAAACAGACGGGGACCCCATTAACGATACGGTTAAAATAAATAATAAAATCATCTGCAAAATAACATTTTTTCGTTTTATCATCTTTATCTTTATCATACTAATGTTATATATAATTTATTTATAATATTAAATCATTGGTTAAATTTATTATGCACCAAAATTATACGCCAAACACCAAATATTTATAAAACGCCGATTAGATATTGCGATAATGCTTCAAAATTCCCTGTGATAGTAAGTATGCCCATTAAAATCAAAAAACCTCCTGAAACTATTGAAAATAAATTTAAATGACGTTTTATCTTTTTAAAAAATGTCATAAAATAAGTTAAAAAGAGACCTGCTAAAATAAACGGAATACCAAGCCCTAAGCTAAAAAAAGATAGGAGTTCAATAGATTTTGTTAATGATCCGTTCATTGATGTATAAAGAAGAATAGATGCAAGTATCGGTCCTATACATGGTATCCAGCCCGCCGCAAATGCAATGCCTAAAACAAAGGACCCTATTATAAAACCGCCCTTTTTTTTCCACGGTAGAATATTAACTTCTCTGCTTAAAAAATTCAGCTTAAATAAACCAAGACAGTACAGCCCAAAAAGGATAATTACGATACCGCCGACTATTCTTACTATATTTAAATTTGATTTAAGAAAATTACTGAAAATTGTCTCCGAACCGATTCCAAGTCCTACGAATATTACTGAAAATCCAATAACAAAAGCAAGGGACGCCGTAAAAACTCGAATCATATTCTTATGATTTTTTTCGGAAGTAAGTGTTTCTATATTTATCCCGCTTATAAATGAAATATATCCTGGGATTAACGGTAGAACGCAAGGAGAAAAAAAGGCTAACATCCCTCCAAATAAAGCAACGCTGTATGTCAGGTTAAGATTAAACATTATTGTTATATTAATCCTCCTTTCTCAATATTATTTATTTTTAACATATTATTTACAATATACAAATATAACAAAATGACAGTATTTCAATGTATTAAATGCATTTTTATTATATATAATTACTTACAATATTTAATATTAATATTATTATTGTATATAATTATATTACTTGTAATAACTATATGTCAATATGCTAATGCATTTTTTATTATAATTATATTATTTATTATAATAATTATATATAAATATATATGGCATTTAGATTTATCTATTTATTTATAATTATAAATAAATAGATATTTGATATCGTCATAGTCCCCATGCCTAAAGGCAGGGGCTTGCAACAGCTCTTTTAAGCGTTGCTTAGGGGGTTTTTGAGATAACCCCGTCCGTATGCGTGTTTAAATATACCATACGGATATTGCAAGAACCGTGAATTAAAATTAAGTATTCAGCGCTTAATAACATAATAATATGATATGCAAAAATAATGCCATATATTTAGATGCCGTAAACACAAAATGTTTAATAATTATATGTATTCAAAATTGACCTATTTAGGACACTTATTAAACTATTAATTGTTCCTTTTGGAACAATTAATAGTTTAATATCAAATTCATAGATTTATGTTTAGCAGAAATTTTTTAATTTAACCTAAATTTGTTAGATGTTTTGCATTACAAAATAATACATGGTATATTAATTGCATTCATTAATAATATTAATAATAATATAGCAGATTCTTAATAAAGTTAACTTAACACAAATCCTGAATTATTTGGCATTAAAATATCTTAAATAGTTTTTTATTTTAATAATTTAATAAAATATGTTATAATATATAATATATAAAGAAAAGGGAGAGAAAATGTTTGGTATAGGAACGCCGGAAATAATAATAATAATTGTTGTAGCTTTGCTTGTATTCGGTCCTAAAAGGCTTCCCGATATAGGAAAATCTTTAGGTAAGGGTTTACGAGAATTTAAAAAAGCCACGACAGAATTTAAAGATCAGTTTAATGACCCTGCAAATAACGAAGATGGGGAGGGCAATCAGAGTAAGCAGCAATTAGATAATAAACAAAATATAAATCCTTTAGAAAACCCTTTGTCGTCTTCAACAAATAATAAAAATATATCGCCGGCAAAAAGGAAACAGCCCTCGACGACAAGGACCAAGCCAAAAACAAAAACTAATTCATTAGATTTATCTGCGGCTGCAACAAAAAAACATTCTACAAAACCTGCATCGGTTAAACCAGTTAAACCAAAAGCTAAAAAAAATATCGCTGCCGCAACTACTAAAAATATTACTAAAAAAACCCAGTAATAGAATAAATATAATAATTATTAATTTAAATAATATATAAATTTTTTATTTTATCGTTATCTATTATCTATTATTTTTAATATTTTTATCTATCTTACCTTACTTAACTTTTACTTAACTGAAATAACAAGGGTAACATGGCAGCTATTGATGAAAGCAATCTATTGATTTTATTTTTATTTGCGATATAATATTCTTACAGGTTGCAAAATCTTTGTTCTTTGATAACTTATATGCGGGTTGGTATCTGTCTAATGGAGATACCGTAAAATAAGTTCCTGAAAACCGTCTTTAAGTGTAAAAGCGATAGCCAAGCGATTACGCTAAAAGACTTAAATATTCTATGCAAGGTAAGGGGCGGGTATCGCCTGAACCGTCCGAAAGGACAACGCCTGCGGAGTGTGCTCTAATGGATGACCAAGTAAATGTATTCATGATTTGCTCCTAAAAAGTTATCATACAATGAAACAGGAAGCCTTTCAATTCATTGATGGGTAGTTCACTGATTTATTGAACCGCTCAGATTCAGATACATATTTTTTCTTTTATTAAATATCAAGATTAGAAACACTTAAGGCATTGTCTTCAATAAATTTTCTTCTCGGTTCAACTCTGTCTCCCATAAGTACATCAAACATTCCATCTGCTTCTATTAAATCATTTATGTTGATTTTTTTTAGCATTCTTGATTCTTTATTCATTGTAGTTTGCCATAGCTGATCAGGATTCATTTCCCCAAGACCTTTATATCTTTGAATGTGTATATTATTAGGCGTTTTTGATTTAATTAAATTATAAAATTCGTTGTAATTTTTAACTGTTATTGTTTCTTTTGCGTCGGATTTACTTTCTGTTATACACGAAATTTTTGAAAAATCTATATTGTTAATTTCGTTTTTTAATTTAAAAACAGTTTTATAATCGGCTGAATTTAAAAAATCTTTATCAATATAAAAATTAGGCTTAGAAGAATCTTCAGATTTAAATAAAATTTTTTGAAAATCTTCATAATTGTCATCATTTACTAATTCTATTTTATATTTAAGTTCTTCCGCAAAATTATTTAAATTACTTAAAATATTGCTTTGTTTTACGGAATTATCTGAATTATTATCATTTACTATTTCTATGTCGCCTGTATTTTTATCATCATTTTCGCCGCCAAAAATACTTGTCTTTAATATAGACAAATCGGGGACATTAAAATTATTTTCAATTAAATAGTTTATAATTTCTTTATTATAATTTAATTTATTTATTTTATTTATTACATTTTTATAATTTTTGATATTTAAAATTATATTTTTTATTTCTTCTTTATTTAATATTTCAATATTTTCTTCATTTTTTCTATAATATACATTAATATAATTAAGCGATTCTTCATTAAGATAAGATTCTAAAGAATCGTCATCCCTAAGATACATTTCTACATTACCTTTTTTTATGCCGTATAGCGGAGGCAAGGCAATATAAAGATAACCGTTTTCTATAATTTCTTTCATATATCTATAAAAAAATGTCAGCAATAATGCTCTGATATGCGAACCGTCAACATCTGCATCGGTCATTATTATTATTTTATGATATCTTAGTTTATTTATATCAAAAACTCTGTCATTATTTTTTGGGTTGTCATTATTTGATGATTTTTGATTAGGAGTAGTTATACCTCCTCCTAACGCGGTAATTAATATTTTAATTTCATCGCTGTTAAGAATTTTATCTAATCTTGCCTTTTCAACATTTAATATTTTGCCTTTTAGCGGCAAAATTGCCTGATATTTTCTATCTCTTCCTTGTTTAGCGCTGCCTCCTGCAGAATCACCTTCAACTATATATATTTCGCAGTGCTGAGGATCTTTTTCTTGACAATCGGCTAATTTTCCGGGCAATGACGAGTAATCAAGAAGATTTTTTCGTCTTACAAGGTCTCTTGCTTTCTTTGCAGCCTCTCTTGCTCTTGCAGCATCTAATGATTTTTCTATAATTTTTTTTCCGATTGAAGGGTTTTCATCTAAAAATTCGGTTAATCTTTCGTTAACTAAAGATTCAACAATGCCTTTAATATCGCTATTTCCTAATTTGGTTTTTGTTTGCCCTTCAAATTGCGGATTGGACATTTTAACGCTTATTACCGCAACCAACCCTTCTCTTGCATCATCTCCGCTTATTTGAATTTGCTGCTTTTTATCTTTTATATTTGTTATATTAGACGTATAATAATTATTAATAACTCTTGTTAAAGCTGATTTAAAACCTATAAGATGCGTTCCGCCTTCTTTTGTATTAATATTATTTACGTATGAATATATTTGTTCGGAATATCCGTCGTTATACTGGAGACCAATATCTATAATAACATCATTTTTTTGAGCGGTTATTACAATAGGTTCTTTAATAATAACATTTTTATTTTGATCTATATATTCTATAAAAGATTTTATGCCGCCGTCATATTTAAAATCGTGCGATTTAGAATTTATTTCATCTACGATTTTAATATGAAGTCCTGCATTTAAAAAAGCAAGTTCTCTTAATCTGTTTGATAAAATATCAAAATCAAATTGTACATCTTCCATAATCGTTTCGTCGGGGAAAAATGTAATAACCGTTCCTCTTTTATTGGTTTTTTCGTATTTAGTGAGTATATTAAGGGGAGCGCCTTTACTATAGCTTTGTCTATAAACATATCCGTCTTTATAAATTTCAAGATCAAGCTGTTTAGATAAGGCATTTACTACTGAAATGCCTACGCCGTGCAAACCTCCCGATACTTTATATGTTTTATTATCAAATTTACCGCCTGCATGAAGCACCGTTAATACAACCTGCGCAGCCGCTACCCCTTCTGTTTCATGTATATCTACAGGAATTCCTCTGCCGTCGTCTTCAACTGTAACACTGCCGTCAATATTAATTTTAACAAAAATATTTTTGCAATATCCTGCTAAAGCTTCATCTATACTATTATCAACAACTTCATAAACAAGATGATGCAGACCCTCTATACCTGTTGAACCTATATACATAGAAGGTCTTTTTCTGACGGCTTCTAAACCTTCCAATACCTTTATATTTGAAGCATTGTAGTTATCTTGGTAGTTATCTTGATTGTTATCTTTATTTTGGTTAATTTGATTATTATCTTTTAAATTTTCCATATATTATTTTTAATACCTCATAGGCATAAATACGCCGGTTAATTGATAATCAAATGTATTTAAATCTATCGAACTTTTTGATTTTTTTTTGTTATTATCTTCAATTAAAGGTTCAATAATTAAAGGAGTAAATATAGTATTAAATTTTAATATAATTTTTTCATTATATATATTGCTTATAAAATCAAGAATATATTTAGAATTTAATTTTATATTTATAGGTTCTCCGCTATATTCTATTTCTATTTCATCAACTGCTTCTCCTTGATTTGTCTGCACTGTTTTTATAATTAATAAATTTTTATCAAAACTTAATTCAATTGAATGACTTTTTTCTTCGGCCAATATATAAACTCTTTTTATAGAATTTATTAATTCTTCTGTTTTGATAATTGCAGTTTTATAATTATTCTTAGGTAATATAGATTCATAATTAGGATATTTGCCGTCTATTAATCTAGAAATAAAAGTTGTGCCGTATATATAATTTATATTATCTTTATTATTAATTCCATCATTTAGTTTAAAAATAACATTATTTGAATTAATTGAAATATTGACAAAAACATCTTTATCTACATCTATTTTAATTAATTCACTAAGTATTTTTCTAGGTATAATAATACCTTCTTTAAATTTATCATATATTGAACTATCCTGTTCCGACGACTCTTTATTTAACATATCTTTACTTATTTTTTCTATTTTATTTTCGTTATTATTAAAAAGTTTAATTTGAGCTAATGATAATCTGTGACCGTCGGTAGCTACAAGCCTTAAATAATTCTCTCCTTCTATTTCCAATAAAATAAAATAAACTCCAGATAAACTCTTTTTAGTTTCTTCTAATGCCGTAGAAAATATTACTTTGTTTATTACAAATTTTATAAATTTTAAATTAACGTTAAAATTGTCATCGGTATTTATATCTAATAATGTAGGATAGTCAATTACAGGTATTGTTGTAAGTTTGAAAATAATTTTTTTATAACTTATTATAACAAGTCCTGATTCTGTTTCTTTTATTTCAATATCAATATCTTCATTTTTATTTTCTTTATTATTATCATTAGTTTTATCGTCAGGAAATTCTTTAATTATACTGTATAGTTTTTTGGCGTTTAATGTAATCTTACCTTCGCTTATTATTTCAGCGCCGCAATAATCTTTAATTGTTATTTCTAAATCGGTTGCGCTGATTTTAATTAATCCGTAATTTTTATTATCTGAATTTATATCGGAATATAAATTTTCTTTATTTAAATTAATTGATTCTATTAATAAATTAGACAACACAGGCAGTGAAATTTTTTTCTCTGTAGCCCCCTGCGTTATAAGAATACTTTTTAAAAAAATATTTTTTTTAATTTTAAAATTAAACATTTTTTAATTTCCCTATTACTAATTATATATTAATAATTAAAAGATAATAATAGTAGTAATATACACTAAAAAGTTAATAAATAAAATAAGTATTTAAATTTATTTAAATTTACCTGTTGTCAAATCTGTTTAAATAATTGATGTTATTTAAATGAATTTGTTTAATTTTTTAAATTTTTTTATTTTTAAATAAATTTATTTTTAATTAAACATATTTTTAAACAATATTTAACCAATTACACTATATATATTTTATATATATAATATATATAAAATATATATAACTGATATTAATATTAATTATAATAATTAAATATATATATAATTATTATCTTATTTTTGTATTAATTTAATTATACTTTCGATTGTTTTTTCTAATTCTTTATCTTTTTTTAAATTATTTTTAATTTTATTAACCGCATAAATAACAGATGAATGATCTTTTCCTCCAAATTTATCGCCTATTTCAGGAAAAGACAGAGTAGTATTGGCTCTTATTATATACATAGCAATTTGCCTCGGCAGCACAAATTCTTTTAATTTTTTATTAGATTTTATTTCAGGTACTTTAACATTAAAAAAATTACAGACTGTTTTAATAATAATTTCGGCAGTCATAGGCTTTTCTTCTTCTTTTATAAGGTTAAATAAAGCTTCTTTTGATAATTCAAGCGTTATTTTTTTTCCCGTAAAAGACGAAAATGCTGCAACTTTTATCAAAGCACCTTCTAATTCCCTAATATTATTTGAAATTTTACTTGCAATAAAATAAATTATTTCGTCGCTGATATTAATTTCATTAAGAAACGCTTTTTTCTTTAAAATTGCCACTCTCGTTTCAAAATCAGGCGGTTGTATATCCGCTATTAAACCCCATTCAAATCTAGATCTTAATCGTTCTTCTAAACTGACTATATTTTTAGGTATTTTATCGCTTGAAACAACAATCTGTTTTTGATTTTCATATAAAGCGTTAAACGTATAAAAAAATTCTTCCTGAGTTCTTTCTTTTCCTGCAATAAATTGTATATCGTCAATTAATAAAACATCTACATTTCTGTATTTATTTCTAAAATCTATCATTTTATCGTCTCTAATAGACGATATCATTTCATTTGTAAATTGTTCCGACGAAACCAAAAAAACATTTAAATCTTTTTCTTTAATTATTTTATTTCCGATTGCATTAAGCAGATGTGTTTTTCCAAGACCGACGTCGCTGTAAATAAACATAGGATTATAAGTATGACCGGGGAGATTTGCAACTGCAAAACATGCCGCATGCGCAAATTGATTTCCTGAGCCTATAACAAAATTTTCAAATGTATATTTAGTATTAAGATTTAGATAATGTTTTTTTAAATTTTTTTGCTGATGACCGTTGGTTTTTTTATTATATATTTCATTTGCCGTATTAGCGGTAATATTTATATTGTTATCTTTTTTATATTCATCCGCAGTATTTATATTATTATTAAGATTACTTATATTTTTATTGTTAACTTCTTTATTTTTTTTATATTCATCAGACGGAAAAAAATCATCTAAACCTGAAATTTTTATATCAACTAAACTGTTTTTAATTTCTTCGTTAATATTAAATGAAATAATCAATTCTTCATTACTGTATTTTTTCCATATAGTTAAAATAATTTCTTTATACGATTCAACAATAATATCTTTATAAAATTTATTAGGAACTGAAAATATAATTGTATTTTCATTAATATTGATATTTGAAGGCGAAAACCATAAATTAAAATTTTGAGCGCCTATTTCTTCTTTCAGATTTTTTAAAAATTTATCAAAAAAATCGTTTGCCATATTTACAGTTTTATTTATTTAGTTAGTATAATTTTTATTTTATTTAAATATTTAATAGTAAAATATATCTTTATTGTATTTTTATATATAACAACAGCTTATTTTTATTTATAAATTTTATAAGAATTCAACATATCTATTAACAACTGTTGATAAGTATATTAAATTAATAAAATTAACAACTTACATATATAAAATAAAATAATTATTTAATAATGTAATAATTTTGTAACAATTTTTTATTAAAAACTTTTTTAAAAACAATTATAATATAATTTTTTAATTATAATTAAAAAATGTTAAATTGTAAAATATATTATACCTTAAATAACCGTTAGAAATTTCTTTTTCTGGATTCCTGCCAATGCAGGAATGACTTTGCGAAGATTTAAATTTTAACCTATTTGGTGTCATTACCGCTAAAGCGGGAATCCAGTATTTATCATATATTGAATCAGTTTTAATAATTTCTAACGGTGATTTAAATTTATATATGTTTTATTAAAATTAAAAATTTAATTTTAAATATAAATATAAAAATAATATAATATGAATTATCATATATTATATAAATTTAAAATACACTTAAATATTCTAAACTACCCAAAATTGCCGATAGAAATTATTGAGAATACCGCAATATTTCAACAATAAATGGATGCCTGCCTTCACAGGAGTGACACCCGACAGGTGAATTTTTAAAATCCATCAAAATCATTTCCGCCCACGCGGAAATCCAGTCTATAAATTTCTATCGGCAATTTTGGGAACTAAAAATTTATTGACATTAATTTATAGATTTGATTAAATTAATAAGTTAATCTTGTTAAACTATTAATAAAATTATTAATAAAAAAATAAAAACGGGGAATATTTATGAAAAGAACTTTTCAGCCTAGCAATTTAAAAAGAAAAAGAACGCATGGATTTTTAGGCCGTATGGCAACAAAAGCAGGTAGATTAGTTATCGCAAGAAGAAGAAGGAAAGGAAGGAAAATACTTGTTCCTATTATAAGCTCAAAATAACAATGTCTTTAGAGCATAGTTATAAATTCGGTAAAAATTATCATTTAAAAAATAAAAAAGAAATTGATAAAATTTTTAAAGATGGTAAAAAAAAAATAATTAATAATATTATAATTTTTTTTAATCATTCGGAAAATTTTAAATATGCCGTAGGTTTTAAAAAACATAAATTTAAAGCGTCAGAAAAAAATTATATAAAAAGAAAAATTAAAGAATATTTAAGACTTAATAAATTTCTATTAAAAAATTTTAATTGTGTTATTGTTGTATTCAAATATCCCTGTTGTTCTTTTCAATCGCTATATAACGATCTTAATTTCTTATTTTCTTCTAAACATGATATAATCAGTTAAGTAATGCCGGCGATCGATAATAAATAATAAATTAAAATATATAATAAATTAACAAAATTATTTATAGTATATTTTATTATGAATAATTTTAAGAATAATTAATATTTATATTTATAATGTTTAATATTTCACAAAAAAGAAAAAATTTCACAACCAGAAAAAATATTAGCAAATATATATATACATTAAATATATTTTTTATTTTTATAATTAAAATATATAAGAAATTTATATCTCCATATTTAGGAGATAATTGTCGATTTTATCCGACTTGCTCCGAATATGCCGAAGAATGTTTTAAATCTTTTAATATTTTTAAAGCTTTATATCTTTCAGTATACAGGATAATAAGATGCAATCCTCTTTCTAAGGGCGGATATGACCCTGTTATACATAAACATTAATATTAATATTAATTTAGCATTAAATCTAATAAATATTTAATAAAATTAGTGATACTAAGAGGTTTTAAACATTAATAATATGAATAAATTTTAACCATAACCATAACCATAACCATAACATGGCAATAAAGAATTTATTAAAATAATATTAAGTATAAATAATAAATAAATATAATAAATAATATAAATATTATTTATTATATTATAAATTAAATAGGCGGCTATTTTTTGGAAAAAAGAGTTTTAATCGCGGTTATTTTATCTATTGCTTTAGTAGTAATGTGGGGGTATTTTATGCCTCATCCTGCTCAGACTCCTACTCAAACTAACGTTAAAACGCCGCTAAAAAATGCTAATTCTTCCAAAAAAATTAATTTATCTAAATCCGATAATATTAATATAAACTCTAACAGCAATACTGTTAATTCAATTAAAAATAAAAAAAATTCAAATACAAAGATTCCTCAAAAGAAGTTAATATTCAACAATAAACTTTTAAAAGCCGGTTTTTATATTCCTGCGGGTTCTATTTATTCTTTAAGGTTAAAGAAATATTATTATAGTCCCAACAATATTAATGATAAAGTTAATCTTGAAAATGCATCAAAAATAAATCAAATTATTAATTTTAAACCGTCGTCCAGATTTTCTTCAATTGCATTTGTAGGCAAAAAAATTAGCAAGGATTCTTTAAAATTTATTTATAAAATTAATAATAAAATTTTATTAACAAAAGAATATAAATTTTCAAAGAATTTAAATAATAATAAAAGATATTTAATTAAGTTAGTTGTATCCGCAAAAAATATATCTAAACTGCCTGTCTTGTTTAGCGGCGATTTAAATTTGTCAGCGGGCTTAAATCCTAATATTAAAGGAAAAATAAATTATTTAAATTATTCTTCTATAATAGATATTAATAACAAAACTATTACCCCTGCTCCTACAGGTATAAAATCTGTAAAATACGCGGGAAATATCTCTTTTGCAGGTTTTAATTCAAAATATTTTTTATTCTCCGTCATAAATCCCGGCAATAATGTTATTTATAATCAGCATAATAATATAATTATTTATAAATTTCATAAAAAATTATTAATTGCCCCGGGTAAATCTAAGCAATTTATGTATAATATTTATGCCGGACCAAAAAAATTATCTTTATTAAATCCTGTAGGACATAATATCGCTTCAACATTAAGTTATGGTTTTTTTAGTTTCTTGTCTATACCGCTGCTTCATATTCTTGAATTTTTTTATAAATTTGTTCATAATTACGGACTTGCTATTATTTTACTTGTGCTTTGCATAAGGATTGTTTTTTATCCTCTCACTTATACAGGATTTAAATCTATGAAGCAGATGCAAAAATTAACTCCTAAAATTAATGAATTAAGAGAAAAATATAAAGATAATAAAGCTGATTTAAACAAGCGTATTATGGAATTATATAAAGAAAGCAAGGTAAATCCTTTAGGAGGATGTTTGCCCATGATATTGCAGATACCTGTTTTTTACGGTTTATATACAACCTTAGGTACTTCAATTCAGCTAAGAAACGCTCCGCTTATATTATGGATTCATAACCTTGCCGCCCCTGACCCTTATTACATTTTACCTATTCTTATGGGGTTATCGATGTTAATTTCTCAAAAAATGAATCCTATGGTAGGCGACCCTGCTCAGGCCAAAATAATGCTTATTCTTCCTGTTGTTTTTACGTTTATTTTTATTAATTTCCCCGCAGGACTCCTTTTATACTGGACTGTCAATAATATCTTGACAATTGTGCAGCAGTATATAATAAATAAAAAATTTGCTTAAATTTGACAACCGTTAAAGTTAAACATATAAACATAGTTTATTATTATGTTTGTTGTTATAATTAAAGCTATAAATCCTGAAACGACATTACATTAAATAATTAAATATAGTTTATTATTATGCATTCAATATTAAATAATGAATTAGATACCATTTGCGCAATATCTACTCCTGAAGGCGAAGGAGCTATCAGTATAATTCGCATATCTGGCAATCTTGCATTGGAAATTTGCAGCAAAATACTTAAATTTAAAAGAAAGAACGCTAATTTTAATACTTTTAATACTAATATAAATTGTAACAAAAGAAATAATGAAAATAATTTTGATAACGGCGATAAAAATTTAAATGAATCTAACAATGGAATTAATTGTATTGACGGTATTAATGATGGCATATACATTAACAATGCCGATTGTAAATGCAGCGAAAATAAAATTAAAGAAAATTTCAGTGTTTCAGATTGCGAACCAAAACAATTTTATGTGTGCAATATTTATGATTATTTTATAAATGCCGTTATAGACGAAGCCGGTTTTGTTTTTATGAAAGCCCCCAATTCTTATACGGGAGAAGATATGGCTGAAATCTATCCTCACGGCGGTGTTTTTAATACCCGCTATATTTTAGAGTTGATCTTAAAATCGGGGGCGAGGCTTGCTTATAACGGAGAGTTTACTAAAAGAGCATATTTAAATAAAAAAATAAACTTAATACAGGCTGAAGCAATTTTAGATATAATTAAATCAAATTCCGTCAAATCTCTTTTAATTGCAAATAATGAACTCAATGGACAGCTTGAATCTAAACTTAATATTATTAAAGATAATTTTCTATATATTTTAGCATCCATTGAAGCTTTGATCGATTTTCCGGAAGAAGAATTTAAAGATATAAGTAAAATGTTTTTGTTAAAAAGTAAAGAACTTTTCGGTTTAATTGAAAATTTGATAAATTCCTATAAAGAATATATGGCAAACAAGCAGGGTTTAAATGTTGCAATAGCCGGAAAGCCTAATGCAGGCAAATCCAGTCTTTTAAATAAATTTTTAAAAAAGCAAAGAGCAATAGTTAGTGATATTCCAGGAACAACCCGGGATTATATTGAAGAAAGCCTGTTTTTGTTTAATAAAACAATTAAAATAATAGATACCGCAGGATTAAGAATATCGAACGACGATGTTGAAAAGGCAGGAATTGATTTTACATATGAAATTATTAAAAAATCCGATATTATTTTATATTTGATAGATATTACTTCATTAGATTTTACTTCAGTAGATTTTACTTCAGTAGATTTTACTTCAGATATTACTTTAATAAATATTATGAAAAAGTTGGGCTTAGACGAAGATGATTTAGAATTTATAAATAACTGCGATAAAAACAAAAAGTTAATAATAGTTTTCAATAAAATAGATAAGCTTTCAGACGATGAATTAAAAGAAAAAAAATCAGAAGTTTTCAAACAAATTGAGAGCAAATTCGGCATAAATATAAATATGCCGAATGATAATACGAAAGATAATAATAAACATTTTGTTAAAAATATAAATAGCAATAATATAAATGAAAATATTTCAGGGATTTTTTTTATAAGTACTATGAACGATTTAAATATTGATATATTGAAAAAATCTTTATATGATTTAATAATAAACATTGAGTCTTCCTTAAAAGAAAATATTGCTATTACAACGATAAGACAAAAGAATCTGCTTGAAAAATCCCTATTTTGTCTTAATAATGCAATAAATGCTTTTAATAATGCAGAACCTTATGAAATTATATCAATTGAGCTTAGAGACGGGATTAATTTTCTTAGAGATATTATAGGCAATGTTTCAAACGAAGATATATTAGATACGCTGTTTAAAGAGTTTTGTATAGGAAAATAAATGCCAAATAGTTACCATAAGGAATTGTTATGAAAATCAAAACCGAAAATTTTTTTGATGTCATTGTTGTTGGAGCAGGTCATGCAGGTATTGAAGCCTGTATAGCGTCATCAAGAATGGGTTTTAATACCGCCGTCGTTACTATCAATCTTGATAATATAGGTCAAATGTCATGCAATCCTGCGATAGGCGGACTTGCCAAAGGTCATTTAGTAAGAGAGATTGATGCTCTCGGCGGAGAGATGGGAAAGGCGATAGATAAAACGGGCATTCAATTTAGAACGCTAAATACCAAAAAAGGTCCTGCGGTTAGATCCTCGCGGGCTCAAGCCGATATGTTTTTATATAAACAATATATGAAAACAGTATTGGAAAATACTAAAAATTTAACGCTTGTTCAATCTATGGCAGATTCTTTAATAGTTGAAAACAATAAAGTTAGAGGTATAGAATTATGGACTGGAGATAAACTTTTCGCCGATGCCGTAATTTTAACCACGGGTACTTTTTTAAGGGGGCTTGTTCACATAGGGCTTTTTAATTATAAAGCAGGAAGGGCAGGGGATTTTGCTTCAAATAAATTATCTTTAAGTTTAATCCAAAATAATTTGGAATTGGGCAGACTAAAAACAGGAACAACACCGAGATTAGATGGAAGAACTATTGACTTTTCTAAACTTGAAGAACAAAAAGGCGATGATGATTTTATTCCTTTTTCTTTATATAGCAAAAAAATTGAAAATAAAATAAGCTGCTTTGTTACATATACTAATGAAAAAACACATAATATTATAAGGGAAAATTTAGATAAATCTCCGCTATATTGCGGCGTAATCAAAGGCATAGGACCAAGATATTGTCCCTCTATAGAAGATAAAGTAGTCAGATTTAAAGATAAAGAACGGCATCAGATTTTTTTGGAAAAAGAGTCGTTAGATTCAAACGAATATTATCCTAACGGACTTTCCACAAGTTTGCCTTTAGAAACGCAGCTAAATTTTCTAAGAACTATAGAAGGTCTTGAAAAGGTTAAAATTATGCGCCCTGGATATGCGATAGAATATGATTATGTATTGCCTACTGAACTTTATCACTCCTTAGAAACAAGAAAAATAGAAAACCTATTTCTCGCAGGGCAAATTAACGGCACTTCAGGCTATGAAGAAGCCGCGGCGCAGGGCTTAATTGCCGGCATTAACGCTTCTTTAAAACTTAAAGACAAAAATCCACTAATTTTAGGAAGAGATGAAGCATATATCGGAGTTCTGATTGATGACCTTATTACATTGGGAACAGCGGAGCCGTATAGAATGTTTACTTCAAGAGCGGAATACCGCTTATTGCTAAGGGAAGATAATGCGGATTTCAGGCTTTGCGAATATGGCAGAAAAATAGAATTATTAGACGATGAAAGATATAGCGTATATAAGAAAAAATTTACGGAATTTAATGAAGTTTTAGAATTCATAAAAACATCGGACGGAGGCAAATTATACAATATGCTTAAAAGACCGGATGTTGATATATTAAGATTAAAAAATTTAAGCATAAATATTATAAATACTACTGATAATTTAAATATACATCAAAATCCGAAGAGCGATATTGAAAATAATTTATATATAAATTTAAAAAATTATAGCAATGAAATTTTAAAACGGGCAGAACTTTATATTAAATATGAAGGCTATATAAATAGACAAAAAGAAGAAATAAAAAAAATGAGAAAATTTGAAAATTATCATTTAGACGAAAATATTGATTATAAAAGCATATCAGGATTATCGCTTGAAGTTATTGAAAAATTAAATAAAATTAAGCCTGCAACTATTTATGAAGCTAATAGAATTTCAGGAATTACGCCTGCCGCAGTCAGCATTTTATTGATGTATTGCAATAAAAAAATATAAAAATATAAAAAGCTATGGATTGTTGTAATTATTAAATAAAATAACTAAATTTTTATTTCAATATATCAAAAATATTTAAAATAATATTTATGGATGCAATTTTTGCTTATTTTACTTATAAGATTATCATAGCGGTTTTAGTTATATTAATTGCTTTTTTTGTGCGGGCTACTATCGGATTCGGCTCAGGCTTAATTGCCGTATCTATTTTAACTTTGCTGTTTCCTATCAGGTTTACAGTGCCCGTAGTATTTGTTCTTGATTTTGTCGGAAGCATGCTTCTCGGCGCGTACGATTTTAAAGAAGTTAAATGGCATGATTTAAATTATCTTTTGCCGTTTACTGTTTTTGGTTTAATGTTTGGCGGCATCTTGCTTAAATATGCTAATCCTCAAAAATTAACCATATTTTTAGGTTTATTTATACTTTTATATGTAATTTACGGGTTTATAATAAAGCAGGAAAAATTGCCGTATGCTAAAAATTATGTGGGGGCTCCGTTAGGTTTTTTGGGTGGATTTATAGGCAGTCTATACGGAGGCGGAGGTCCTCCGATAGTTGCTTATTTGCAGATGAGGCATCATAATAAAAGGGGTTTTCGGGCAACATTTCAAATTGTAGCAATTACAGATAGCCTTTTTAGAGCTTTTTTATATACATATTTGGGATTATTAACGTTTAGCGTTCTTAAAATGTCCTTTTTACTCATACCTTTTTTATTATTAGGTTTATTTTTTGGAAATAAGCTTCATTTTAGAATAAATCAAAAATATTTTTATATATTTACGATGATAGTTTTATTATTCGCAGCTATTGGACTTATAATTCATTCATTGTAACCATTATAAATAATTATAATTCTTCAAATTTATCGTTAATATAAAGTAACATATCATCAGCTAAAAAATATGTTGCAAAATGACTAATTAGTCATTATAATTATATATAAAAGAATTAAATAAAATTAATTAATTGAAAATAATAAATAATTATTTGGTTATAAATAAATAAATTAATTGTATATATTAAAGCATATATGAAAATATAATAAAATTAAAATAAAATAATTAAGTCTGCTCTTATAATTTCATATGTACGTATAATTTAAAAATTGCAATAACTTAATAAATCAAAGATAAATACATTAATTATAATTTATAATTATATTAATAAATCACAGGACAAATTATTATGAAAACATTTTATAAAAATCAATCTATTAATTTTTATCGAAATAATTTAGCCGGTAATATATTTGAGAAAAATCAAAATTTTATTTTTGTTGTTTTGTTGTTTTGTTGTTTAATTTTAACAATGATTAACCCTGTAAAAACATACGGCGAAAGAATCATTACTTTACATCAGGCATATTTATATGCCGCAAAATTAAACGGAACCATTAAGTCTCAGCGCGAATCGTATTATCAATCTACACTGCTTAAGTGGTCGGCAATAAGTATGCTGCTGCCGAATATTTCTCTTACCTATAAAGACCAGAGGTTTCATAATAATTCTGTAAGTTCGTCGTCTTCAGGCTCTTCAAAGGGAGGTAATATTTTTTCTTTTATGTTTCCGACTTATGGCTATGCATTTTCATTAACCCAGCCGCTGCTTAATATTTCAGCCATACCGGCTTATTACGCCGCCGAAAATTCTGTAAAATCATCTAAAAACTCTTTAAACAATATATCGCAAAATACATTATTTAATGTAGCAAAAGATTATTATAATGTTCTAAGCGATGAAAATTTAGTAAAAGCTGACAAAAAGACTATGCAAGAAGCCTCATCTCATTTACAATTGGCACAAGCAAAGCTTAAGGCGGGTCTTGCTATTATAACTGATGTTCTGCAGGCAAAATCAGAATATTATCAGGCAAAACAGCAATATATCGCTGCAAAAGACCAGTTAAAATCCGATAAGGCAAGCTTAAGAGCAATTATCGGAGTGAGTTTTAATTTTAAAGTCGTTAAATCTAAAAATCCAGGATTATTAAGCAGGAAATTAAACAATTATATAAAATTAGCTTATAAATATAATCCTGGGCTTAAATCCCTTAAATTTTTAAAAAAAGAATCAAAGGACGAGGTTTATTATTATGAAACTCAATATATACCTACGGTAAATTTTGAAGCAACATATAACGGTATATCGGATAAACACTTTATACCGCAGGGAAACGAACATTACTGGACCGCTGCCGGAGTTTTAACTTTCCCTATATTTCAAGGAGGCACAAGGATTATTTCTATTGAAAAGGCAAGGTCCAAAAATAATGCAAATATGTATAATCTGATTCAGGCTAAAAGAAATTTAAGAGCCGATGTGACATCAGGTTTTTATAATATACAAAATCTTAAATATCAAATAATAGCTTTGCAGCATGAAGAATCTTACGCCTATAAAAATTACAAACTTGTTGAAGAAGAATACAAAGCCGGCGTCGCAACAAGCGTTGACGTAATGACCTCTTTGGCAGAGCTTGCTTCGGCGAGACACAATCTTCTTGCCGAACAGCTAAACTATTATACCTCTATATTAAATTTTAAAACTTTAACAGGTTCCTTTAAGAGACGGCTTATCAGTTTGAAGATTGACAAATTCAAATGATGATAAATTTTAAAAATATTTAACTTAATATTAATACTTAATACAATTTATAGTACTTCAATTTATAATATGCGGTAAATTTTAAATTATTAACAATTAACTATATTTGTGATAGTCTGATAAAGTTATTGCGCTTATGTCTGCAATATGATGTTTTTTCAATATATTATTAAAATATTTATAATATATATATTTATATTTTATTAAATTTTAAACTTAAATTTTTGCTATAAGAATTCGGAGGCTTATTGTATCTATGAACGAGGATAATAATAACACCAATAATAATAGTGATGCCGTAAATATTAAATCAGAAAACAATGGTTCTAAATTTACGAAAAAAAATATAATATTTGCTTCTATTATAATTTTAGTTGCAATTATAGGAGGTATATTTATATTAAAATGGTATTTATATTCACTAAATCATGTATATACTGAAGATGCGGAAGTTGACGGTCATATATATGCTATAAGCTCTATGGTTCCGGGGAATATACAATCTATTTATGTTCATAAAAATGAATATTTAAAAAAAGGAAAACTTATTGCAGTTATAAATCAATCCGCTTATTTGCCTGAAATGCTTCAGGCAAAGGCAAATTACGATTTAGCCAAGGAAAAGCTTTTCAATGCGGGGGGTTCCATAGGCAATTTTGCAGGAAATGCCTTTAATAATTATTACTTAGATAAATTTAATTTAAAAAAGACCGCCTCAAGTCTATCCGCTGCTAAATTAACATACAAATTGGACAAAAGAAATTATTCAAGAGGTCTTAAACTTCTAAGTAAGGAATTTATTACTAAGGAGCAGTTTGATACTTTAAAAACATCATATTTAGTTGCACGGCAGAACTATTTTGTTGCCTTAAACAGTTATAAAGCTGCTAAAAGAAGTTATGTTAACGCTCAATACGCCAAAAGTATTATAACAGCCCAAAAATATACGACGGTTAAACCCTTAGAAGCCGCCATTAAAGTAGCAAAATCAGCTTATAAATCAGCTAAAGCAAATTATTTAAATACATTTATAAAATCTCCCGTTAACGGAGTCGTAAGCGAAAAAATGTCGTATTTAGGCGAATATATTACTCCCGGAACCCCTATAATTATGATAAATAATCTTAAAAAGGTATGGATTACGGCAAATGTAAAAGAAACGTTGGTAGCTAACATTAAAAAAGGCGATCCTGCAGTAATTACCGTAGATTCGTTTCCGGGCAGAATATTTAAGGGAATAGTCAAGTTTGTGGGTTCGGTTACAACATCAAAGTTTGCTTTAATACCTACTAATAATCCAAGCGGGACGTATACAAAAGTTACGCACAGGCTTCCTGTGAGAATTAAAATTATAAATGATAAAAATCATATTTTAAAGCCGGGAATGATGGTTGAAGTTTCTATTAAAACAACTAAATAACTAAGTCGTTACGCAAATTATAATTATAATAGAATAAATTTTAATAAACTAGAAATATAGAGGCATAAAAATGATTAAAAAAGACGCGAACTTTAATAATAATAATAATGATTTAATGTATAAAAAAAATAATCATAAATATCAAATAAATATGTCAAAAAATTTTATATTTAATTCAATTTTTATATTGTTTTTATGTTCTATTTTTTTTGGATTAAATTTATTATATCCCACAAATTCTTCCGCAAAAAAAAATATTAAATCAGGAAAATATTTATTTAATTATTATAGTTGTATAAATTGCCATACAATTAATGCAAGAGGCGGAACGTTAGGTCCTGACCTGAGTCATTATGGCAAATCGGGAAAAAAATTCAGCTGGACTATGAAAGCAATATTAAATCCCGATAGATATTTTAAGCCTGGTTCAAACGTTGTTATTGACGGTAAAAAATATTATGCTATAATGCCTAAATATACTTATTTGACTGGTAGCCAAGTGTATAAAATTGCCGCTTATTTAAAATCGCTAAAATAAATTTAATTTACTTAAATGTTATTAGATAAAGAAAAAAATTATAGCAATTTTATTCAATCCGCCGCATTTTCTAATATCATAAAAAGTCTATCTAAATCTGAGTTTTTTTCTCAATATTGCAATAACAATATTAAAATCGCCCAATCAAATTCAAATCAAATATTTTATAGCTCCGAATATATCAAAAATATTTCTGAAAATATACATAAAGATAAAGACTTAAAATCTGACCAAAAATTAAATATTGCTTTTATAGGCTTTTACGGTTCTAGAAATTATGGTTTAGCCGAATCTCAAAGCGACTATGATTTTTTTATTGTTTATTACCCTGATTTCCACAATTTTTTCAACCATAAATTTATTAGACATTCAGTAATTAAAGAAAATTATGATTATTTTATTACTCCTTTTCATGAATATATGCATCATGTAATAAACGGAAATATAAAGTTTATAGAACCTTTAATTTGCGGCAGTATTTATTTTCCCATTACACCCCAAAGCCCGCACTTTGTATTATCAAATCTTATAGAAGAAACTAAAAAATTCATTTTGTTGAATTATAAGAAAAATTTCGATTCATTTATAGGTCTTGCAAATAACAAAAGATTAAATATCGCTAAAGATAATTATACTTCCAATACGCTAATATATAAAGATATATACGGATACGATATTAAAGAAGCAATAAATGCGTTAAGAATTTTGTATCTGGCTCAGAATTATTTAACAACGGGCAAAATTGATTTTTTTGTTAAAAATAATGCTGCATATATTGAATTTGAAAAAATATATATAGATATTAAAAATAAAATTATTTCAAAGAAAGATATTTTGCAATTAATAGATTCAATGATAAAAAATATTAAACATCAAATAGATAAATTTATTAATGATGATAATAATAAAAAAAATTTTTATTCTATGGGGTCTGAAACGATAAATCAGAGCAATTATAATTATGACTTAATAAAAATAAAAGAAGAACTTGAAGCCGATATTAAAAAAAGTATTGAAAATATTTGTAAAAATAATCTTTAATAATAATATTTAATAATAATAAAATAATGTTTCATATGAAACATTTATAAAATTTTATGCATTTTACTTTAGTTTGATTTTTTATTCATCATACATTCGGTGACTATATATTTAGGTTATGGGTTTAAAAAGGACATAATATAACTATGGAAAATAAAAAAACTATAAATACTTAAAAGTTTATAAAAATTAATAATTATAAGTTAATGTAATAAGATATAATATAATCATGGAAACTAAAAAATATAAATTAAAAGATTTGCCGTTCAATAAAGGATATTTCTGGAGTTATGACTTTGAAAACGCTTCATTGCCGCTTTCCGTTATAGTTTCTCATGTAATAGAAAACGGAACTCTTGAAAGTCTTATAGATTTAATAAAAATATTTGATAGAAACGAAGTATTTGATATATATAATAAAATATTTAGACCTGCATGTTTAAAAAGTAATTGGCTTGATGAGAAAAACATTATTCCATTTATGGATATATTTTTTGATGCAGTATTAAATAGAGAAACTAACAATGACTGAATTTTGGGCTGCAGGATTAAATAGAGTATTAGAAGCTATAAGTAAAGAAGATGTAGAAGGTTTTATTTTTGTCGGCGGAAGCGCTCTTTCATATTATCTCAATCATAGAATCTCCGAAGATATAGACTTATTCACTCCTAAAGAATCATTAAATACTGAAAATATTAATAAGATTTTAAATAATATGCATAAACGAGGATATTATGTAGAAGATAGTGGCGTCGTTTTTAGTTCTACACATAGAAAAGCTTTAATTTTAGGTGTTAAAGTAGAATTCGTTGCCCATGATAGAACTTATTTAAATAAAGAACAAAATATTTTAATAAATAATTTAAAAATTGCAAAATTAGATACGTTAATAGGTATGAAAGCATATGCTCTTCCGCAAAGAACAATACCGGTAATTAGAGATTTTTACGATATATATGCAATAACAAAAAAATACGGATTAGAAAAAATAATTAAAGAGGCTGATTATTTATATGGCAGCTCATTTAATAAAAGAATATTTTTTGATTGTCTAATAAGAGCAAAAGAGTTATTAGAAGAAAACGCAATAGAAGGGCATCTTAAACCGGTTTACGATACTTCTAAAGAAGAAATGTCTGATTTTTTTAAAAAAGAAATTAAAAATTACATATTAAAAAAGATTTAATTGTAATTTTAAGATTTTGTTTATTTTGAAAATATTCTGGGTAAAAAATTCTTTCAATCTTTCGTGTTGTCCGCTATTCTCTGAATAAATAATCTTATAAAATTGAAAAAGATTATTATTTATTTCTTTTGAACGAATATCATTCAAAGATATATACCATTATGTGCAATCACTACAAAAATATTGCCTGCATTTTTCTTTAATATAGACAAAAATATTATAAATAATTATTCAATAGGTTTAAATATAATCTTTTATTTCATAGTAAAAAAAGAGCTTTATTTTTTAAATCTACCGATATCAATTTTGTTCTGTCGACACCGATTTAAAAGTAATTTAAATACCGAACGAAAACTAATGTTTTTGCCGACTAAAAACTAACTTTTTTATTTGTATATTCACCTCCTTTATTTATATTTTAAAATTAAATAATAAAAAACAACGTTGTTTTCAATTAAAAATTAATTAAATAAATTTATATGTGGGTCAAAATTGGTGAAACAAATGGATCAAAATTCATGCCTATTGGCACAATTAATTATCTAACTTTTCCTTATTTTTTATGCACTACATTTGAACTTCCTATTTTTATTATCGTTTATCTTGGTGCTATCCCTTATGTTTCTTTCAGGCTGTGCCGACGGTATGGGAAATAGCCTAATTTTTAATCAATCCAACCAAACGCTTTCACGTAATAGTGAACTCTATTTACTAAAGTCCATTAATAAATATTATTATATCAATATACGAAATTATTGAATAAAAAACAATGTTGTTTTTGATTACAAATATTTGAAAGTTATATATATTAAATAATATTAATGCGGTGAATATTTAACAATATATGTTGAAATTGAATAATTCAATAATTTTTTTAAAAAGTGGCAATTAAGTTGAATTACATTAATTAAATTAATTATTTAGGAGGAACGAGAATAAAAAAAATTATATATTTATCAGTGTTGGCATTATTTTTTGCATTGGCTGCATTTTCAGTAAAAACGGCATTCGCGTCAAATTTGTATTATAATAATTATTATCTCGGTTTAAATGGAGGATTAGCTGGTACGAGTCTAAGCGGAATATCTTCAAAATCAGGCGGGACTTATAATCTTATATTCGATAAAATATGCAGAAAACTAATTGGATGTTTTTGGCGGGCGATTTTTAAAAACAAACTTATTTTTTAAAAATCGCCCGCCAAAATTACTGCATTTTAATAATTAATTTAAAGCTTCTAATTAATTTAATTTAAAACTCTTGGTTAAATTTTAGACAA
Organism: bacterium; assembly: GCA_021845685.1. Classification (GTDB taxonomy): domain Bacteria; phylum SZUA-79; class SZUA-79; order Acidulodesulfobacterales; family Acidulodesulfobacteraceae; genus Acididesulfobacter. Next base: position 1,359 of record JAJZVN010000003.1, on the reverse strand, counting down.
TTATATAAAAATATATAATATAAAAAGTTAAATTTTAACAAAATAAATGCAATTAAAAAATATATTTAGTATAATTAAAAAATATTATGAGCAAAATTATAATATGCAATACATACAACAGGTAAAGTTAAAAATGTATAAAAAAATTATAGCCGATTACCTCAGATCCAGAATACAAGATCTTCGGGCAGTTATTATATTCGGCAGTTTTGCAAATAATTCCGAAAACAGATACAGCGATATAGATATAGCATTTTTATCTTCAAAAAAAATTTCAAATATACAAAGATGGAAATTACAGGAAGAATTAGCCTCAATTTTAGACAAAGATGTTGATCTGGTTGATTTGGAGAGCGCAAGCGATGTTTTTAAATTTCAAATTGCTTCAGGAGGTATTGTTATATATGCCGATAGCAGTAAAGATATAGAACTTTATTTAGACAAAATATATACAATATATTTGCAATTAAACGATGATAGAAAAGCTATATTAGAAGATATAAGAAACGGAGTATATTATGTATGACGATTTGATTATTAATAAAATCAATACGATAAATAAATGTATTGAAAGGATAAGACACGAATACAATAAATCTGAAAATTCTATTAAATTAGATTTTACTAAACAAGATTCTATAATATTAAATTTGGAAAGAACATCCCAGGCTACTATAGATATAGCTTCTCATATCGTTAGAATTAAAAAATTAGGTATTCCTCAGACCAATAGAGAAGTTTTTGTTATTTTAGAAAATAATAATTTAATATCGTCCGAAGTCAGTAAAAGAATGCAGGCAATGGTAGGGTTTAGAAATATTGCCGTTCACGACTACCAGAGTTTAAATTTAGACATAATAATAGAAATAGTAAAAAACCATTTAAATGATTTTACGGAATTTATAAACCAGATTATAAAATAAAATAATATGCTTCAATGCTTATGTATTATAACAGCTCAATTATTATAAAGATAAATAAAACAGATATGAGATATGAATAAAATCATTGTATCTTTGGTTTCGGATCAAACTATTCCCAATATAATATTTATTAAGTCTAACCACGATGTTGCCAAGCTTGTATTTATAAGCACGGAGAAAATGGAAAGCAACAAAAAAACTGAATGGATACAAAAAAGCGTTAAAATAGGGATGTATAATTGTAAAATTAAAATTGAAACAATAATGGCTCATGGAATAAGAAACTTAAAAGTTCTGTTCAGATTTATGGAGACCGTTCAAAATTCTGTGTCAATCCTGTATAATTAAATTATAATTAATTAAAAGGAGATTGATGCAATGGAACAGACAGATCAAGAAATCTCAAACTGTACACAAAAATTTGATTTTAATAAAG
>JAJZVN010000040.1 GCA_021845685.1 bacterium | reverse complement strand
AATTTAATAATAATAATTAAGAAGACTTAAACGCTAAAGAGTATTTTCAAATAAAAACTTTATTTAAAATATTTTATAATATACTTATATTTCAAAAAATTATTTAAATAAATCTTAAGGTGAGAATGTTATGAAAATATTATCAAAAAGTTCTTATGAAAATTTAATTTCTGAAATAAATGAGCTTAGGAAAAAAAATGAAGAATTAAATGGAAATTTATCTAAAAAAGATAGCGAAATTAATTCATTTAAAGATAATTTAAAAAATAATGTTAACGAATTAAATTCAAAAATAAAAAAATTAGAATCCGACGCGGTTTCAAAAGATAATCTTTTAAATTCGTTTGCTTCGGATTCCGATGAGTTGGCAAAAGTAAAAGAAGCAATGCAAAATATTTTAAAATCATGTCATGATGGAACTGGTCATGCAAAGAATTACATAGAGTCTTTGTCAGAAGTATATTCAAGTTCATTTTCAACACTTCAAAAAACATATAAGGATTCCGTAGAATTATATAAACTTACCTTATTTACCGATGAAATATTAAACGTTATAGTTTCAATAACCGATCAGATTAATTTATTAGCTTTAAACGCTGCTATCGAAGCGGCAAGGGCAGGCGAGGCAGGAAGAGGCTTTGCAGTTGTTGCAGACGAAGTAAGAAAACTTTCTGAAAAATCTTCCAGTTCTACAAAAGAAATTTCAAATGTTTTGTTCGGTATAAGAAAAGTCAGTGCTAAACTTAACAATACCCTCCGTATTGACGATAAGCTTAATGAAACTTTAACGAAAACTATCAAAAATATAGAAGAAGAATTAAAAAAGATTTGCCAAAAAAATTAATATTAAAAATAAATCTTAAAATAATAAATATAAATATTTTAAAAATAAATATATATAAACTTTTATAGCATTATATTATATAGATAGTATTAATAGCATTCAATTTATATCTGTAGTAATATATTTAATAATTGTTATTAATAATTAGGAGACAGTCAATGATTTCAGAAACATTATATGAAGATGATAATCATAAATTTTTATATTTTGGCAAAGATCCCGATAGACCCGAATATATAATAGACACCAATCAATATTTAATTATTCATGATAAAGTAGGATGTGTGTTAGACCCCGGCGGAATAGAGATGTTTTCAACCGTTTCTTCTTCTTTAGCCGGCGAAATAAGAATGTCGGATGTTAAATATTTTTTTTGCTCGCATCAAGACCCTGATGTTAATTCATCTTTAGCTTTATGGGTTTCTATAACGGATGCTAAGGTTATTATTGATAGAATATGGTCAACATTTATAACGCACTATGGCGTTGAACCTAAAAATATGATAATGATTGAAGATAACGGTATGAAATTTAATATGACAAAAGATTATTCTTTTGAGATTATTCCTGCTCATTATCTTCATTCCCCCGGTCATTTAAATTTATATGATCCTATTTCAAAAATCCTTTTTTCCGGAGATATAGGAGCGGGGCTAATGCCTAAAGAAGATTTAAAAACAAAAAAAAGCAGAAATGTTTATGTGAGCAATTTTAATGAACATATAAAATACATAGAATGGTTTCATAAAAGGTTTATGGGCTCAATGGAAGCAAAAAAAGCATGGATTGACAGAGTTTCAAAATTAGATATTGAAACTATTGCTCCTCAGCATGGACTTATTTATAAAGGCAAAGATATGGTTGACAATTTCTTAAATTGGTTTGACGCATTAAAAGTAGGTCTTTATTAAGAATAAAATAATATAATGATTAAATCCCAAAATTGCCGATAAAAATTTATAGGCTGGATTTCCGCCCACGCGGAAATAATTTTGATGGATTTTAAAAATTCACCTGTCGGGTGTCATTTTGGGTGTCATTCCTGCGAAGACAGGCATCCATTATTGTTAAAATATTGCGGTATTCTCAATAATTTCTATCGGCAATTTTGGGTAAATATTAACTCTTGATTTTTATGTTTTAATTTATATCATATCCGGATTCTTTAATAGCTTTTTTAATATCGGACAGATTAACTAAATTTTCGTCATAAACAACTGTTGCATTTTTGTCTTTAAGACTTACTTCGGCAGAACTTACCCCGTTTAAAGCTAAAATTGTTTTAGCGACAGTTTTAACACAATGCTCACATGACATCCCGTATACATTAATTTTTTCATTCTTCATTATTTTTTCCTCATTATTTATTTTTAGTTAAGTATAATTTAATTCAAATTTATAATTAATTTGCTTTATGATTTTTATTTATTTTTAGTTAAGTATAATTTAATTTAAATTTATAATTAATTTGCTTTATGATTTTTTCCGTTCCGCATGTATTTTGTAATAATGGATAATTCTATTATACAATAAACATTCGCATCCGCGTTAAAAATATAAATATTCTATTTATCTTATCTTTTTTTATATTTTTATATCGCAAAATCTCAAACTTTAAATAAGTTATCTAAAATTGGACACTTTGGATTATTGTTTTTTTCTTCACATAACGATATAAGATTTAAAAGCTCATTGCGCATCAGATTTAAAGAATTAATCTTATTATCTATTTCATAAACTTTTTCTTTGGCTAATTTCTTTACATTTGAGCAGGCATTATATTTATTGTTATTTAATGAAAAAAGTTCAGAAACCTGTTTTAAGGAAAAACCTATATCCTTTGCATGTTTTATAAAACGCAAAATATTAACAGCCTTTTCAGGATATATTCTATACCCCGATTCACTTATGTCGGGTTTGTTAATTAATCCTATTCGCTCGTAATATCTAATAGTTTGGATGTTTAAATTAACAGCTTTAGCTAATTGTCCGATGGTCATATTTTTTTATTTTTCTCCTTATATTACCTTAAATCACCGTTAGAAATTTCTTTTTCCGGATGAGCCGCCTAAATACCGGCGGCTTTAAACCGTACCTGCCAATGCAGGAATGACTTTGCGAAGGTTTAAATTTTAACCTATTTGGTGTCATTCCCACGAAAGCTGGAATCCAGTATTTATCATATTCTGAATCAGTTTTAATAATTTCTAACGGTGATTTAAATTATTATAATTAATATTATTATAAATTATAAATTATAAATTATAAATTATAAATTATAAATGTTATAGCGCAGATTTTCTATATGACTAAATTTTTATTTTTAATCTTAATAATTATTACTATTATAAACATTATAGTTAAGATAGGTAAGTACAATATCAAGTCATTTTTTTATTTTAAATCTTATTAATATTTTAAAATATTTTTTATATCAAAAAAGCTTGACATTATACCGAGGTATAAGGTGTAAAATATAAATAAAAAAGTAAATAAAATAACTAATAAAATAACTAATAAAATAACTAAAAGGGGAATGCATGAAAAAGATAAAAATTAATGTTGCCGGTATGACTTGCGAGCACTGCGTAACATCAGTGAATAAAACTTTAAATAAGGTAAAAGGGGTTTTAGAAGTAAACACGTCATTGACTAAAGGCGAAAGTATAATTCTGGCGCAGGATGAATTAAAAGTTGAAGATATAAAGAAAAATTTAGAAAATGCTGGCTATAGACCATTAGCTCATACGTTATTAGATCTTTCTGAAGGCGATAAATTAAAAATTTCAAATAAATTAAATAATAATGCAACTAATAAACCTGATGAAAATAATCAAATTAATCACGCTTATAATTACGATTATGATTTAATAATTATAGGCGGCGGCTCCGCCGCATTTTCTGCCGCTATTAAATTTGCTGAAAAGGATAAAAAGGTTTGCGTTATTGAAAATTGGGTTATCGGAGGAACCTGCTTAAATAGAGGATGCGTTCCTTCAAAACATCTTCTGGAAGCTGCGAGGATTTATTATGAGCCGATTAATAATAAGTTTAAAGGGATAGAAACAAAACAGATTGCAATTGATATAAAAGAACTTATCAGCAAGAAAACCGAACTTCTTAATAGTTTGCGTCAGATGAAATACTACAATGTATTGGAAGGATATCCAGATATTACATTTATTGAAGGAACAGGGAGGTTTTCATCTAAAAATTCCGTAGAAGTTATTCCTAATGATAAAAATATTAAGCCTTTTAAAATTACTTCAGGCAAATTTATTATTGCAACCGGTTCAACAAATCAGATAATTAATATTAACGGACTAAAAGATGTTGGATATATTACAAATGAAGAAATTTTAAATATTAATTATTTGCCGAAGACTCTTTTAATATTGGGAACAAGAGCAATGGGACTTGAATTTGCGCAAATGTTTAGCAGATTTGGTTCTAAAGTTATAATTGTCGGGAGATCAGGCAGAATTTTATTAAATGAAGAACCTGAATTGTCGGAAGAACTTTTAGATATATTAAAAAAAGAAGGCGTTGAGTTTTTACTTAATTCTCACATAAAGCGTCTTTATAAAGAAAATAACAAAAAATATGCTGAAATTGAAACGAAAGAAGGTCTAAAAACTATTAATTTTGATGAATTTTTAATGGCAACGGGCATTATTGGAAATACGGCGGATTTAAATCTTGATATAGCCGAAGTTGAAACCGATAAAAATGGTTTTATCAAAGTAAACGATGAACTTATGACTACCAATAAGAATATATATGCATGCGGCAATGTTACAGGTAAAATGCCTTTAGTTACGACAGCGGCGTATGACGGAAAAATAGCTTCTTACAATTTACTTAATGAAAATCATTTGAAAGTAAATTATTCCGGTATAGCCCATACAATTTTTACCGATCCTGAATTTTCATCGGTAGGACTTACGGAAGAAATAGCTATAAAAGAAGGTTATGAAATCATAAAGGTTGTTTTTCCGGTTAAATATGTTCCTAAAGCTCAGGCTATTTTTAAAACCGAAGGTTTGATAAAGATGATAGCGGACAAAAAAACTAATAAAATACTGGGAATACATATGCTTTCGCATAACTCATGCGAAAGCATCCAACAGGCTAGCGTTTATATTCAAAATAGTTATACAATTGATACAATAGGTGAAGAAATAGGGGTTTATCCTACTATGGCGGAAGGACTTAAGCTAGCAGCACAAACATTTACTAAAGATGTCGGCAAACTTAGCTGCTGCGCATAATAGATAAACTATAATATAATATGCCAACGACTGCCTTTCGACTAAAATAGGCGGTTTAAATAAGCCGGCTGATCAGGAGGCAACTTATATTGCAGTAATAATTATTATGTTTGAAAAATACAATAATTATACTTATACATGGAGGGAGAGGGAGAAAGATGGAGAGTAAAACAACGAATAAAAATGAAGATTTTCAAGATACCATTCAAAGTCTGTTGATAGAAATAGATAACATTAAAGACTATCTGGAAGAAATATATAATTATGACGGAGATGTAAAAAAACTTTTTATGAATTATGAAAATGGAACGTATATTGAGCGTAAAATCAATGAATTAAGCGACAGGGTTGAAGTTTTTAACTGGTGGTGGAAAGTGATTATGAGAGATGTAAAAGAAATGAAAAATAGTCTGAAGCCGGAAAACTAAGAGGCGTTAAAGCAGCAGATAAAATAATTGAAATAAAAATTATAAAAAATAAATAATTTGGAGGGTTTTTTTATGAATTTAAAATATTATTTAAGATGGAAGAATGTTACCGCAGTTTTTTTCATTGTTTTGATTTTGGCTTCGTCAATATTATTGACGTCCGCATTTATCTATAAAAAAAACGATGTTTCGGCGAGGGTCGTTGCGCCTGTAGTTTTTAAAAATATAAATGCCCTTAATACGGATAAATTTAAAGTTTACGGGCTTGTCTGCGGAGATACTTTTTGTTTGACATCTATTCAAAATGCATTATATAAGATAAAAGGGGTTGTTTCGGCAAGAATTTATATGGAAAATCAGGAGGCAATCGTAAAATTTCATGGAAATATTCCCCCGAGAATATTTATACATGCAATAAACGGTGCGTCTAATGCCATGTTTCATTATAGTGCGCATTATATCAAAAAAAAATGAAAAATAATACCTTAATAATCCTGCATTATAAACGTTATAAAATATCAATACCCCCTCCCCTTGACGGAGGAGTGGATAGGAAAATAATTATTTTCTAACGCAGGGCTAAAGTAATAAATCAAAATTGAAGGCAGGAACTTCTGAAAAAGGTTGAAATATTATATAAATAAATTATTGTTAAGAAATTATATAATTTTCGCTTTGTTGTATTTATTAAATGATGCGATATATGATATATTTGAGGGAGTATATTAAATGGGGCAGAAAAAAGAAGATATGAAAGTAAAATATAAGTATAATTTAGATTCAAGTTCTAATACAACTTCAGGTTTTGCAACTTTGTTTGCCATTTTAGGCGGTGCTTGCTGCTGGGGACCTTTATTTTTCAGTGTAATAGGTATTGGCGCAAGCGGTGGAGGGATTCTCGGCTCTGCCGCATCTTTTTTAGGGGCTATCGCGCCTTATAGAAATTATTTTTTGATATTAAATATTATCGGCGTGCTTTTATCTTTTTACTTTATTTATATAATGCCGAAAATGTTATCAAAAAACGTTAATATGAAAGAACCAGAGTTTCATGATAAACAAATGGCTTACATACAGGCTCAAGCCGGACAAATTTTGCAATCAAATATCAGCGCAAAATCAAATGGTGAAAGATGTGACTGCGAAACAAAAGCTTCGCTTCGTTTGAATAAGATAGTTTTTTTTATATCTTTAATGGTCACAGCAGGAATGTTTTTATACTTATATATAGATACCGGCCAGATTTTTACGGCTTGGACAACGCTTTAAACAATATCATAAAATTTTTTATTTTATCTTTCAGGAAAAGTTAGGCATATAAAATGCTATAGTATAGATGGTATAGAATGATATAATATAAAAATTAATTAATAATTTTAAAAAAAAGAGGTTTTATTTATGTATAAAATAGGGTTGTTTTTAATGGCTGCTCAAATTCTTATTTTAAGTTTCGGTTCACTTCCCGTGTTTGCAATGAAAAATCCTAATTACGGCGGGTTTTATAAAAACTATAATAAACCTGTAAAAATAGTCGTGGGGGTTAATATGCCGGGTCAACAATTTGGAATTTCCATGTTAAATGTAAAGCATGCAATAAAATATCTTAAATCAAAGGGTAAACAATATTCTATTCAGGTAGTTTTTTATGGACCAATTGTAAAATTATTAATTCCTAAGCATAAGATGTATTATAATATGATTAATATGCTTAGAAGCGAAGGCGTGATTTTCAGGGTTAGCAAAAATGCCTTAATTTTAAACCATGTGAATTTTAAAAACATACCGCGCTTTATAAAAATAATTCCGGGCGGAACACTGCAGGTTTTTAAAAAAATAAACGAGGGTTATACTTATCTACTCGCAATGTGAAGATAATAAAATTTTTTAATTTATTTTAGCATATAATCTTTAAATCATTGTTGTAATTATGCTGCTATATGCTGCTAATTGTATATATCTGCAATTAATTTTGTTCCTGTAAATAATAAGGTAATAAAGTAATATTAATATAAAGTAAAAAATTTTTAATTATGGAAGAATATTTATCTGATATAAATGAACTTCAATCAGTCATTGAAGCAATTATTTTTACATCGGGAGAACCTATTTCATACTCTAAACTTTTTGAGATTTTTATTGCAAAAAAATATGCCGAACAAAAAGATTATATAATAATTAAAAAAAAGATTAAAGAGGCAGTGAATTTAATCAAAATTGAATTTAACGAAAAAAAAAATCATGGAATATATCTTTCTGAAAATGGTGAATATTTGAGTTTTAAGACTAAAGCTGAACATTATATGGCTATTTCAGAATTTTTGGCTGTAAAACTGCAAAAATTTACAAGAGTTCAGCTGGAAACTTTAGCCGTAATTGCATATAAACAACCTGTAATAAAAAGCGAAATAGAACAAATCAGAGGTGTAGACTCAGGTAATGTTATAAGATTTTTGTTAGATAAAAGTTTAATAAGAATTGCAGGCAGGAAAGATGTGATAGGAAAACCCCTGATATATAAAACGACTAATTTTTTTTTAGAAGTATTTAATCTTAAAAGTTTAGATGAATTGCCTGCCGAAAAAGATATGAACGATTTGTTTGCATTGCATAATAATCAAATAAATATAAATGCTAACGATAATAACAACAAAAACGGAGAAACGGATGATAATGATAATAAAGATTTAAATGAAACTCAGGGTTTTTTATTTTAATAATAAAAAATATTACTAATAATTAATCTAATTTTAATCTAATTATTCTAATTATTGTTATGCCTTAAATAATTCCTAATCCTTCCATAGAAACTGTCAATGATATTCCAATAATAAGCAATACAAAATGACCGCTTCATTCTCGGCTTTATAGCCGCGTAAACAGAAACGGCGTGTGTTTTTATACTTCGGAACTTTATGCCTGCGCAGGAATGACACCAAACGGCTTAATGGATAAAGTCTCCCAAAGTCATTCCTGCATAGGCATATCCAGAATATAAAATCCTATTACAGGATTAAGTCGCTTATTTATAATACAAATTAAAAAAAATTGTGATATAATATTATAAAATAAAAAAAATATCAGCAGAAAATTAGATTATAAATTAGATTATAAAATAAATAAAAATTATTTATTAATAGGTGGTGATTACCAATGAATTATTTTAAAACTTTTGTATTAATGTTATTATTAACCGTTCTTTTAGTTGTTGCAGGAGGTCTTCTAGGAGGAGAGCAAGGGATGGTTATAGCTCTTATTTTTGCGGCAATTATGAATATAGGAACATACTGGTTCAGCGATAAAATGGTTTTATCTATGTATCATGCGACCCCCGTTACCGAAAGCGAACAGCCTGAATTATATTCAATCGTTAGAAATCTTGCGCAAAGAGGCAATTTACCAATGCCAAAAGTGTATATAGTAGAAGAAGATACTCCGAATGCTTTTGCAACAGGAAGAAATCCTCAGCACGCAGCTGTTTGCGTTACTTCAGGCATTATGAGAATACTAAACAAAGATGAATTATCCGGAGTTTTAGGGCATGAATTAACGCATGTAAAAAACAGGGATATATTAATAGGTTCAATAGCCGCAACTGTTGCAGGAGCAATAAGTATGCTTGCTATGATGGCTGAATGGGGTGCAATGTTTACGGGGTTTGGCGGCAGAGGTAAAGATAAAGACGGTAATATTATAGCATTAATTGCTATGGCAATAATAGCTCCTTTAGTCGCAAGTTTAATTCAGCTTGCAATTTCAAGACAGAGAGAATATGCTGCCGATAAGGGCGGATCTAATTTAAGCGGTAATCCGCTTTCTCTTGCTAGCGCGCTAAACAAACTTGAAGCGGGAAATGATGCAGAACCTATGCCCGACAGTAAAATGGCAAATGTTACGGCTCATATGTTTATTATTAATCCTCTTAGAGGCAAAGGATTTAAAAAACTGTTCAGCACTCATCCTGCTACTGAGGATAGAATTGCAAGACTTAAAGAAATGGCAAAAGGTTTATGATTTTATAATAATTTTTGATTAAATAAATATTAAATATATAATTGTTTATCAAATTAAGTTAGCTATATGCTATATATTTTAATAATAAAATTATTTTATTATTAAAATAATTTTATTATTGCTTTTTGCTTGTTTTATTTATCATGCTATTGTAAAATATTCAAATATTTTCTTAGCAATTTTTTTTGTTATCAGTATATAATTTTTATAAAATTATAAATAAATTTATATTTTAATTAATATTATTAATACTAATACTAATACTAAGAGGTTATTTTGAAAAGGATTGCGCCGTCAATTCTTTCCGGCGATTTACTGAATTTATCGCAGGAAATAGAATTAATAGAAGAAGCAGGAGCAGATTTAATTCATATAGACATAATGGACGGTATCTTTGTGCCTAACATAACTGCAGGATGGAATTTTGTTGAAGCTATAAATGAAAAAACCTCTTTACCTTTAGATGTTCATTTAATGATTGATAGACCTGAAAGATATATTGAAGATTTTATTAAAGCAGGGGCGGATATGCTTACGGTTCATCAAGAAGCCTGTATACATTTAAACAGAACAGTTGAACGAATAAGAGAATTGGAAGCAAGTCCAGGCGTGGCAATTAATCCGTCTACGCCAGTTGTTGTATTAGAAAATATTCTTGATTATTTAGATATGGTTTTAATAATGTCGGTTAATCCAGGTTTTAGCGGGCAGGAATTTATTTATTCATCTTTGTTGAAGGCTGAAAAATTATTTAGAATTATTAATGAAATTGAACTTCAAACCATTATTGAAATGGATGGCGGCATTAAAGTTTCAAACATTGCAGAAACTTCTAATTCCGGATGTAATATATTTGTCAGCGGGTCGGGAATATTCGGTACAAAAAATTATCGCGAAACAATAACTGAAATGAAAAGAAGAATATAAAATATAAAATATAAAATATAAAATATAAAATATAAAATATAAAAGGAATAGAAAATAAGAGAAAAAATTTTAATTAAAATCTAAAATAAAATTCAAGACAAGTAATCTTTAGGAGCAAACTGCGAAATTCTCTCCTTTCTAAAAGAGAGATATATTTTTAAATACTTTAGATATAAAAATATAAAAAAAGATATAAAAGAATATAAAAAATATTAAAATTAATAAATTATCTGCTTTATTTTCGGGACGTGGCGCAGTCCGGTAGCGTACCTGCTTCGGGAGCAGGGGGTCGTGGGTTCAAATCCCGCCGTCCCGACCATTCAAAACCCAATTACCGTTATCCGATTTATTTTATCTTTTACTCCCTTCTGTATTTGCAGGTTTTTATTCTATGTAAATTTCATTATGCAAAACTTGATTATTTATATCAATAAATATATATTGAATACGCATTTATTTTATTAATTAAATAAATTTCAAAAAATATTAAACATATAAACAAAAATATTAAACAGAAATTTAAAATAACAAAAACTGTTTCAAATGAATTTCATATATGTTTTAAAAAACATTAAAACAAGCAATAAAATTTTTTAATTGTTTATAAATTCAATCAGGAGTGGAAGATAAAATAAATCGAATAAGTTTTTCAGATAACTTTTTCAGGCATAACAGAGTTTTAAGATATATTAATCGCATTGCTATATATTAAAGCGATGCGGTGTTTTATTTTATTGTTACGCCGCTAATCCATATAAAATCATCAATTTTAAAGAACTCTGTATTAAACCAGGCACTCCCACGTTCTCTAAAAATGCCACCATTCCCATGTGCTTTATAAATGCCCCCGTCCCTACATCGGCAAAATAATATTTCATTCTCCACATTTCGTCAAGTAATGCAACATTGGTATAAATTCCATCCCTATATACAAGTATTTCTATCGGAAAAGCCGGACTATGGTCTATTGCAGGGTTTTTATAGGCAGGAGTTGTTCTTATGCCGCTGGCAAGCCTAATAGCAAGGCTCTCGGTAGAATTCCTTGTAACGCCAAATTCTATAAAGCCTATCGACGGTTTACTGATTTCATAAACTATATGCCATTTGCCGCCATAATTAATAATTCCTGCTTTTAATAGTTTTGCAATGCCCCTTAAATTAGAATTAGTGCTACCGGAATAGTTTGATATTTGGACGACACTGCCTGTCGGAAAAGTGCCTCCGCCAATACCTACAGGAAATCTTCCGCTTAACATAGGACCGTATTGCAAGTTTGAGTGTTTGCCGCCCACTGCATCCATTATAGTATGCTTTAACATATTATTTATTTTAATTGCATAATTTACATAAGAATTTCCAGAAAAGGTTCTGGCTAAAGCAGGTAAATTTACCATACTTACAACAGTACCCTGTGTTGGGGTGGTATAAACAGCTACTCTTAAAGGAAGTCCGAAAGCGCTAACCGGGTTATTGCCGTTATCCACCATATATTTGTCATAAACCCCGTTAGTTGCCACAATAACGGTAGATTTGTGAATATCCCCCTTTGGTAGAGATAAATCAGTTGTTCCCACAACGTTCCAATTCGCACTGTTTAGAGCAGACTCAACTTTATTGACTACCGACGAAAAACTTCCGGGGACATTGACGGCAACCTTTGTGAATACACCGTAAGTTGCAGCAAATACATTAGCCGCCGCTAAGATGGCCGACAAAAAAGAGAAAACAGCAAGCGGTAGAATCTTTAACTTAGTTTTATTCATGGCAATTCCCTCCATTTTTTTTACAAAAGTTAATTTAATGCCTGCATTAAATAACATGTTGGAAACTTAGTAAAATACTGGCGTTAAGATTAATAAAATTCAAACAATAACACAAAAAAGCGGTTTATAATAAAAAGTTTATCACTGAAATTAAAAATGGCAAGAAAAAATATGTTAGGAATATACCGCAGGATACTAAGCAGGCGAATGGTTTTTAAATAATGGAAAATAAATAAAAAGAATCAAATTACCGCTATCAATTACCGCTATCCGATTTATTTTATCTTTCACTCCCTTCTGTATTTGCAGGTTTTTATTCTATGTAAATTTCATTATGCAGAACTTGATTATTTATATCAATAAATATATATTGAATACACATTTATTTTATTAATTAAATAAATTTCAAAAAACATTAAACATATAAACAGGAATGGTAAACAGAAATTTAAAATAACAAAAACTGTTTCAAATGAATTTCATATATGTTTTAAAAAACATTAAAACAAGCAATAAAATTTTTTAATTGTTTATAAATTCAATCAGGAGTGGAAGATAAAATAA
>JAJZVN010000039.1 GCA_021845685.1 bacterium | reverse complement strand
TTAAATTTAGTTGTTGATTTAATTTCATTATTATAATATTATTGCTTATAATACAAAAATTTTCAATGAATTAAATCAAACTTAATTTAATAACCTATGGATATTAATTGTCCGTATTGCGGGGCGCATTACGAATTAGACGATTCATTGCTTCCCGAAGGCGATATTAAAGTAAAGTGCAGGGTATGCTCCAATGTTTTTATCCTGAATAAAAACTCCGGCGCTTTTAAAGACGAGCCGCAGGTATCCGCAGAGGCGCAAACGCCCGTTCATTCTTCTCCGCAGGCACAGACTTCCGGCTCCGCTCCCGCATCTTTCGATTCTTCAAAACATCCCGTTTCCGACGATTTTATGCAGTCTATTATGTCCGAAATCAACAGCGCGGTCGCCGAAGAAGCAAGCGGTAAAAATAAAAAAGATTCCGGTTCGGGCTCTGTTTCCGCGCCGTCTTCTTCATCTTCCTCTTCATCCGGCGGAAAGGGTAAGGAAAGCAAGGGAAGGACTTCCCCGCTTCAAATTATTATACTTATAATCCTGGCCGTTCTGTTTTTAATCGCCGCCGCATCCGCCCTCGTTCATTATAATATAATAAATATTCCTTTTCTTCCCTCTGGCGGAGCCGATTTTTTATCGTCATTCTAAACGACTTCGTGAAGACGACGAAGCAATCCCGCCGGATAGGGGATAGCCGTCATTGAGCTGTTTAAGCGGGCGTTTTAAATTTTTATATAGGAATATAAACCGAAACAGTCGTGCCGCGGTTTTTTACCGACGATATATCGATAAAGCCGCCGTGTTCGTGCATTATTTTCTGGCTTACCGCAAGGCCCAGCCCGCTTCCCTTTTCTTTTGTAGTGAAAAACGGAACGAATATATTATTCATATCGTTTTTGCTTATTCCGCAGCCGTTGTCGATAAATTCTATTTTTATAAATTTTGGATTATTTCTGGTATAGTCTAATTTAGTGGTAATTTTTATTATTCCGCCCGCCTGTTTTACCGCCGCATTTACAGCATAAACCGAATTTTTGAGGAGATTTAAGAATACCTGAATAAGCGCATTCTCGGAGGCGTATATTTTAGGAAGGCTCGGGTCGAATTCCTTTATAACCTCTATATTTTTTGCCGAAAATTCGGCCTGCTCCATAATTATTATTTCGTTGATTATTTTATTGATATTTACGGCGGAAGTTTTTATTTTATGCTTTTTAGACAATGCCAGAAGTTCTTCTATGAGGTTATTGATTCTTGACGATTCTTTTATTATTATTTCTAAAAAATTACTCAAATCAGGCTCGTTGAATTTTCTTTTTAAATAAGCCGCGGAAGCTTTGATTCCGCCGAGAGGATTTCTTATTTCATGGGACATTTCGGCAATAAACCGCGACAGGTCTTCTATCCTTTCTTCGCTTTTGATATTATGGTCCATTTCTTTGAATCTCGTAATATCTTTTAACGAAATTAAAAGATGCGGCTTATCCCCGTCGGTAATTTTAGATATTTCCAGTATTACGTATCTTGCCTGCCCCCGGTTTTTATTTTGAAATTTATATTCGAATTCTATAAAACCTTCTCCCGTGTGCATAACGTTGTTTACTTTTTCTTCGATATAGGCGTTATCGTTGAAAAAGCGGCTAAGCGTTAAGACGTTTAAGAATCTGTCGGAATATCCGGTAAGTTCCTGCGCGGGAAGGTTTAAAAACTTTAAAACGAGGTTTTCGTCGAATAGAATAACTGAATAGTTTAAATTGTTCAGTATTAAGCTGTTTATGTCCATCGTTTTAACAGATAAATGGTTTATTCCTGCAATCCTGTATCCTGGTTTTCATTAATTTTAATTCAACTAAACAGAAACCAATCCGGAACGGCAAATATATTTTTTCTTATTTCTATTATTTCATTTCCTGGGTAAACTATTATGCCTATAGGAATTCTATATTCTTTAAGGAACGACTCGATGCTTCTTCCGTCTGCGTAACCTACTTTTTGAGCGGATTTTACTTCGATAGGCAGAAGAAAACTTTCAGTTTTTACGATAAAATCTACTTCAAGCCCCGAAGCGCTTTTATAAAAATAAATTTCAGGTTCGATGTCTTGCAGTTCTTTCCATTTTAAAAGTTCGGAAAATATCCAAGTTTCGTATAGAGCTCCTTTAGAAACCCCGTCCTCTCCGACAATTACTCTGTTCAATCCGTTATCGGGAAAATAAATCTTGGGACTTTTTATTAATCGTTTAGACGTATTGTTAAAATACGGATTAAGCAAAAAACTTATAAACGTCGCTCCCAGAATGTAAATATATCTTTTAACGGTATTGACGGCTATACCGGCTTCTTTTGCTATTTCGGAAATAGATAGAATCTGCCCGGTTCTGAACGTCAATAGCTTTTGCGCTAAAATAAATGCTTCGGGATTAGTAAAACTTCCGACATCCGGCACGTCCCTTTCAAGATAGGTCTTTCTATAATCTTTTAACCAGTCCGTCTTTTCTATGTTTTTATCGTCGCCGTCAATTTTCCATATCGGCGGATAGCCGCCCCATTTTAAAAGCTTATCTCTTTTATTTAATATATCCCTGAGTTCTTCGGAAGATATAAGGTTTATTTCTTCAATATCTTTTTTTAAAATTCTTTGTTGTTCGATTAACCTACTTAGAAAAAGAGTCTTAGCGGATTTACGGCTAATTTCCGAAAAAGAGAGCGGATAAAGATTGAAAAGCGATACTCTGCCCGCAAGCGTTTCTTTTATGCCTTTTATAAGCAGTATTTGCGACGAACCCGTAATAATAAATTTTTTATTCTGTCCTTCTTTGTCTATCAAATATTTTAGGGGATCAAAAATTTCCGGTATTTTTTGTACTTCGTCGAGAATTATTATCTGCTCTTTTACATTTTCAAGAATTCTTACGGCGGAATTTTTAAATCTTATTCTTTCGTCCGGGTCGTCAAAAGTGTAGTATTTAAAAGATTTATCTACTGTTTTAGGGATAATATTTTTACAAAGGGTAGTTTTGCCT
The DNA here is from genome assembly GCA_021845685.1 of bacterium. Lineage (GTDB taxonomy): Bacteria > SZUA-79 > SZUA-79 > Acidulodesulfobacterales > Acidulodesulfobacteraceae > Acididesulfobacter. The sequence continues at coordinate 10,022 of JAJZVN010000039.1, read as the reverse complement.
GTTTGTCTTGCTCCGGTTATTGCGATAATGCGTTTTTGTTGAAATCTCGATATAATTTTACCTGCAATCGCTCTTTCAATGTAATCCATAAAAAGATTATATCAGTTATATTGCAAAATTACAAGGTATTTTTGCAATATGATATACGTAAAGATGCTTCACGGTTACCTCATGATATAATTAAGTCAATTTTTTTATTCCCTGAACTTTGCCTGCCAATCCCGCAAACCCAGGCTGGAGTAAGCAAATAAATAAATCTGGCACCTCCTATCTTAAGCTGTTTATGTCCATCGCTTTAACGGATAAATGGTTTATTCGCGCAATCCTGTATTCCGGGTTTAATTGTATCATTAATTTTGCCGTTTTGGGCAAAGTTATTCTATCATTAGATACCTTTTCCGGATACGTTTTTCTTAGTATGGTACAATAGAATTATAAATAACGTATAGCACTCATAGTAAATAAAAAATTATAACGGTCATAAAGAAGAAGCAAATGTTTTTCATTAAAAAACTTATAGAATCTATATTATTTCCGCCCGGTATTATAATTATTGCGTTTTTGTTAATAGCCTTGTTTTCTTTTGCGCTTTTAATTAAAAAAAAGACTAAATTAATACACATATTAATACTCGTAATTTCTTTGGTCTCCGCAACCTGCATTTATCTGTTTTCGATACAGCCTATTTCCAATATGCTGTTAATTCCTTTAGAAACGAGCTATCCGGTACCTTCGCATAGAATAATCAAAGAGTCGTCGGCTATAGTCGTTCTTTCTTCCGGTGCGTATAACAGGCGTACTCTCGGCGGCGATACGTTCAACAGGCTTTATGAAGGCTTTAAATTATACAAGAAATACCATGTTCCTATAATCGTTTCCGGCGGACGGGCTGTTTCGACATTTTCCCCAGCTAAAGCAATGAAAAACGTTCTTGTTTCTATCGGAGTCGATAAGCGTTACGTTATAATCGAAGATAAAAGCGACGATACATACCAGAACGCTCGGTATGTTTTAAAAATTTGCAAAAAAAAGGATTTTAGCCGGATTATTCTTGTGACTTCGGCTTATCATACGCCGAGGGCTATGCTTTTGTTTACAAAATCCGTAAAGTCCGGCGCTTTTAAAAATATCAAAATAATCCCGTATCCAGCCGATTTTAAAACCGATATGCATTATAATACCTACAGCTATTTTCCGCAAGGCTATCTTTTGACATCCTCAGAAGCCCTGCACGAATATATCGGATATGTTTATTATTATACGAAAGAAAGGATTTGATGAGCCGTCTATTTTTCGTTGTTTTACAATTTAAGGTTTAACTTTACCTTTATCTTTGCTTGCCAATCCCGCAAACCCAGTCTGCAGTGAGAGAATAAATAAATCAGACACCATTTTCATTATTCAGGACGCCATTTTCATTTTTTTTAGAAATTTCTATCGGCAATTTTGGGGGATGAATACGAATTGACTTTTGGATATAAAAAATATATACTATAAGGTGTATAATATATCCCACTATAATATAATATATTGTACGCCTTATAGTGATATACAAAGAAAATACAGGTAATACGGATGAAACGGAGGCATATAAATATGAAATTTATAACAAGCAAAGAATTAAGGAATAATCCTTCAAAATTATGGGAATCCGGTGCAGGCGGCGAGACCGTAGTAACCGTTAACGGAAAGCCTAAAGCAATAGTCATAGAGTTGGACGGCGGCGATATAGAAGAACAGCTTAAATCGATAAGAAGGGCAAAAGCGGAATCCGCATTAGATAAATTAAGGCTCTATTCCATTCAAAAAGGTTTAAATAAGCTTACCGGTAAAGATATTTTAACCGAAATTGAAAAAGCAAGAAAAGAAAACATCAAATAAAATAGAGCAAAAAAATAAATGGATATAGTTATCGACACTAACGTCATTGTTTCCGGCGTGATTAATCCCGACGGTTTTCCCGCAAAAATTTTAAATATGGTTATAAACGGAAAATTGACGATTAACGCCGATTCGAGAATTATTGACGAGTATAATAGAGTATTAAGAAGCCGTAAATTTTCGTTTCCAGAAATATATATCCTTCCTTTATTGAATTATATTTCGTCCGAATCCAAACCGGTGTTGCCGGACAACCCATACCTGCTATCTCTTAAAGACCCTTCAGACCGTCCTTTCGTCGAGGTATCCCTTCACAAGGATATCCCGTTAATAACGGGCAACGGGAAACATTTTGAAAATATTAAAAACTTGCGGCTTTATAACCCCAAAGAATTTATTCTAGAAAAATTCGGTCATTAAATAAATCCGTCTCCTTTAATTCCTTTAGGCGTTATCGTTGAAAAAGCGGCTAAGCGTTAAGACGTTTAAGAATCTGTCGGAATATCCTGTAAGTTCCTGCGCCGGAAGGTTTAAAAACTTTAAAACGAGGTTTTCGTCGAATAGAATAACGGAATAGTTTAAATTGTTCAGTATTAAGCTGTTTATGTCCATCGTTTTAACGGATAAATGGTTTATTCCTGCAATCCTGCATTCCGGGTTTAATTATATCATTAATTTTGCCGTTTTGGGCAAAGTTATTCTATATCCCCATCCTATTCATTGCAAATATACAGCCATTGTTTGTTAAGCCATTAATTTACAAGGACTTAGTTAAGCTGAATTTATTTTTTTATTCTTGCAAGTTTCTAAAATATTTGATATAAATTTAATAGCAATTGCGGCAATTAATCGGATTTACCGTAATAGCCCGTAATAGCCGGTGTATATTGAATTTTGTTAATGTTAATGTTAATGTTAATATAATATAAAATAAATAAAGTAAAATATAATGGGGAAAAATAAAATTTTCGAGGGATTCAGGGTATTAGCCAAATATAAATATCTTATATGGATACTGTCGTTTAAAGAGCTTAAAATTCAATACAGGGGGTCGTATTTAGGCTTTTTCTGGTCATTAATGAACCCGCTTTTACTGCTTATAATTTACACTTTCCTATATGTTATAGTTTTCCATAATCCCGTGAAAACATATACGGTCTATTTGTTTTGCGGGCTTTTGCCTTATTCTTGGCTTCAAAGTTCAGTTATAATCGGAACAGGTTCTATAGCAGGCTCCAGCAGTCTCGTATCCAAATCTCTTCTGCCTCCTGAAATTATCGTATTTTCCAAAGTAGGCGCCTACTTTTTAAATTTTATGCTTTCTCTGCCGGTTCTTATTATATTTATTTTATTGTTTAAAGTTCGTATCGGGTTTCCGCTCGTCTATTTTCCTTTATTAGCAGTAATAGAATTTTTCCTTACCGCCGGAATTACTTTATTTTTATCGGCTCTTAACGTTTTTTACAGAGATATACAGTTTATCATTATGAATTTGATGACGTTTTTGTTTTTCTCGCTGCCTATTATGTATTTTGACAATAATCTTCCTCCAAAAATAAGGCATATTATATATTTAGACCCGATAGCTTATTTAATGAAATGTTTTCAGGATATATTTTATTTCAATATGTTTCCCCGCCCTTTTTATGTACTCGGCGTTTTATTAATTTCCCTGTTGTTTTACATTATAGGCTATTCTTATTTTGCCTCAAGGAAGGAGCTTTTCAGTGAGTTCGTATAATTCGGAATACGCAGTCGAGGTAAACAGCATAACGAAAGTTTTCAGGAGACTGTCTTCCCATACTACTTTAAAAAAAGCTTTTATAGACTTGATAACTTTCAATAGAAATAAGCAGGTAAAAATGTTAAAATTTACGGCTTTAAAGGACGTAAACTTTAACATAAAAAGAGGCGAGACCTTCGGAATTATAGGTCCTAACGGAGCAGGAAAAAGCACTCTTTTAAAGATATTGTGCGGAATAATGAGACCGACGAGCGGAAAAGTCGCCATAAACGGTTCTTTGTCAGCACTGCTTGAACTCGGTACCGGTTTTCATCCCGAACTTACAGGCAGGGAAAACATTTTAATCAACGGGTTAATTTTAGGCTTAAGCAAAAAGGAGATAGTTTCAAAATACGACGAGATAATCGAATTCAGCGGTATAAAAGACTTTATAGACGAGCCTATTAAGACATATTCGAGCGGAATGGCAGTAAGGCTTTCTTTTTCGGTTGCCGTGAACGTGAACCCCGATATTTTGATATTAGACGAAGTTTTAGCGGTTGGAGACGCCGAGTTCCAGACAAAAAGCAAAAAAAGGATAGAAGAATACATAAACAGCGGCAAAACAGTTTTGTTAGTAAGCCACGATAAAACCGCGATATTAAATTACTGCACCGAAGCTCTGCTGTTATATAAAGGAACCGTCTTGACGAAAGGAAAGACGGAGGATGTAGTCGACAGGTATGAAGAAGTTGAATCGGTATCATAAATAAACATTATAATTAAAATTAATTCAAATTTATGCAAATACTATTTGAAAATAAACATTGTTCAGCGCCTAAGGTTTCCATTATTTTATTAGACTGGTCATGCAGAGAAAGCTTCCATATCTTGAATTATTTGAAACATCAAAATATTTCAAGGGATATGTTTGAAGTCATTGTAATTGAGTACTACCAAAATATTTCTAAAGAAATATCTGAAATGCTGAATAAAAGCGTACGGAATGATGAGCACCCCATTCTTGATAAATGGATTGTAATGGATATGCCTAAATCTTGTTATTACCATAAACACCTAATGTATAATATCGGTATTGCTTCTGCTAAAGGTGATATAATTACCATAATGGATTCAGATGTTATGGTAAAACCAAATTTTGTTTTGAATATTATCAACGAGTTTAAAAAAGAAGAAAATATTGTCTTGCATATAGATGAATTTAGAAATATAAATAAAAAGTTTTATCCGTTTAATTATCCTACTTTAGACGATTTTTTAGGCGAAGGTTGTATAAATAATGTCGATGGAAAGACAAAGGGTGTTATTGATAGAAAGCATGATTGTTTGCATCTCCCTAATTATGGGGCTTGTTTTTCCGCGCTTAAGAAAAACATAATTGCAATCGGCGGAGCAGACGAGCATATGGATTATTTAGGACATATCTGCGGACCTTATGAAATGACATTCAGATTGGTTAATTTAGGATTAACAGAAATATGGAGCGATACGACATTTATTTACCACACCTGGCACCCTGGTACAGACGGTATAGATAATTTTTTTGGACCGCACGACGGCAAGAATATGTCTTCTACGGCTCTTGAAGTAATTTCATCAAAAAGAATTCTTCCATTAACGATTAACAGAGTTATAAAGGACTTAATGGAAAGAAGCCGGAAATCGGGATACGCAGCAATTCTTGACGAAATTATTAATCCAGATTACTTAAAAATGTTTAAAGATGCCAATTACTTTAATAGCGATTTAAATATTGCCTCAGTTTATCCTAAAAATAAAATATTCAAAAACAAAGACTTTTATATTGCCGTTCCGAATATTAATAGATTAAATAACGATGTAATGTCAAAACAGTTTTTTCAATTAATTATAGATTATTATTGGTTAGTTGATAAATCTTTTGTGATGTTGATGAAAAAAATGAAAAATAAACATAGAAGCAATTATTATTTTTCAAGATTTAAAAATGAATTTATATCTCATTATTATTACTACGAAAATTTTTTAAATAATATTATTTTACCAAAATATAAAGATGAACAAACTTGCATTATTTTTACAGATAAAATACAATTTGAAATATTTAGGAGTCTAATTAAAGAAAAACAGGAATATTCCAAAATAAAAGTAATGTTTTTGGTAGAAAAGAAAATTATTACTACTATATTAGACATGATTAATTCTAAATATAATATATTGATTGATATAAATTTCTTTTATTTAAAAAACGAATTAAAATTATTAAATTTAGAAGAAAATGTGTTTTTTGAAAAAATTAATAATACAATTTTGCTTTCCTCAGAAGAATATTATGAATATGCATTTTACTTTAAATTTAATATTTTTACGAAATTTCTTTTTACGAAATTTCTTTTTACGAAATTTCTTTTTACGAAAAGAAATTTATTAAAGAAAATAATTAAAAAATTAACACAAAGCTTTATTGGTAAAATTCAATCTAAACAAAAGGTTGTCTAACAAATGAAAAAGCCCCCATTAATTTTTAAAAAATCAAAACTTAAGATAGCCAGTTATGCAAGACGTATATATAATTTTGTCAAAATAAATAAAACAAATAAAATTAGATATATTTATCCGATAAATATACCAGAAATAAAAATTTCTCAAAATCTTGATTTTCTATTGATAGAACTTCCAATGAGGTATATGCCTTTTATGCCGAATGGCATTGGTTATGTCCATAATATCCTTAAGGAGTTAAAAATAAATATACAGACCGTTGATATTAATATAATATGGTACCACAGATACCACAGCAATAGAATTGTTTGCGACCTCAAAAAGATTACTACATCTTCAGGATATATTATGAAAGATGATCCTTGGGAAAACTTTAACGAGGCAGAATGGGGCAAGCAGGAAGTTATAGACTATTTCAAAGATTACATAGAAGAATTAGCTGAAGCTATCAGCGCAGCTAAACCAAGGATTTTAGGGATAGGAATAACGGATAGCAGTAACTTGGTTGCTAGAAATCTGATAAAATCTGTAAAAAAACGCTGCAGTGATATTATAGTTATAGTTGGCGGCTATAATTGTTATAATAAGGATATCGGCCCAAAGCTGTTCACGCCTGAATATTTTGATTATATGATTATAGGGGAGGCAGAAACGACTCTGCCGACTTTAGTTCAATCTATTTTATCCGATAAAAAGCCTAAGGACTTGCCTGGGATTATTTCTCGGTTTGACTCTTCCGATAGGGTATGGCAAGACCCGCCATTATTTAAAAATTTAGATGCAATTGATTTTCCTCGTTATGAATGGGCTGATATTAAAATATATAGGGATTATAAAGGATACAATTTGGTGCCTATAACAGCAAGTCGAGGTTGCAGTTGGTCAAGATGTTCTTTTTGTTGTGAACGTTTTTCATGGCGTAGGCGAAATCCAATGAATGTTGTCGATGAAATTGAATATATGGTTGACAGAGGTTTTAATATTTTTCAATTTAATGAAAGCGACTTCAATGGCGATCCTAACGCAACAATGGAAATTTGTCATGAAATTATTAAAAGAAATTTAAAAGTAGTTCTTACAGGGCAATTGCGCATTGATAAAAGAAATTCGCTATATTTTTTTAATTTATTGAAAGAGGCTGGATTTACTGCATTGAGATTCGGGGTAGATGCATTTTCCAAGAATACTTTAAAATTACAAAAAAAAGGTTATACCTTAAAAATGATAGAAGAAAATTTGAAAAATTGTAAAATGAGCGGAATAAGGGTAGCAATTAATATTGTAATAGGCATACCAGGCGAAACGGAGGAAGATATTAATGAAACAATCGACAATATTAGAAATATGAGGGATTACATTGATATTGTAGAATCAATAAATGCCTTGATATTGGCACCCGGAAGCTATTATTGGGATAATCCTGAATCTTACAATATTCTATTTAGAAGCGAAAAAAAAGACCTATATAAATATAATTTTAGGCAAATACCGCCTACAGAGTGGTATAGCTTAAATCCTTATATAGACCATAAAATTAGGCTTGCGCGTGTCCTAAAAGTTTCTTATGAACTATATAAAAATGGCATTAATATTGGTCCTTTTGCGGAAGAGACTATAAAAGTCATGAAAGAAAAGTTAGGAGAATCCTCCGAAATACATTGTGATGACATTGCAGATTACACAATTAGCGAAGTTGTAAAGATTAAGCATAACTATGGATTAATAAAGAAAGAAAGTAATAATTATAATATTCCTATCCTCCTTGGTTCTTATAATGAATATAATATTGTTCATCTTTCGGGAATCATTTATGTTATACCTCAAAACATAGGCGAATTGGATCTCCAGAAAGAGGAAGATCGTAAAAACCCTGATATAATTGCGATTCATGATATAAATGAATTAGATATATATTTAAAAAAAGAGACAAGCAGCAATTTATAATGAAAAATTGCATAAAAAGAATTACGGTATTATTGGGGGGGCAAGGGAGCATCTAAAACTGATAACGCTGGAAAACTTGCAATCCATAGAGGACCAGAATTTACTTTGCAAGATTTTTACGTATTGGGGTATTTATTAAAAGAAGTATATCGACAGGGTATTATTGTAACCGAAGTGGGTAGCTTTCTTGGGAACGGTAGCACTAAAGCTATTCTTCAGGCTGTGTTAAAATACAAGAGTGCTGAAGATAGTCTTATTTACTGTGTTGATACTTGGGAAGGAAATAATAATGTAGAATTATATTCAGAATTGAAGAGAGAATACAATTTATTTGAAACTTTTTTATATAATGTAAATTCATTAGGAGGAAAAAATATAGTCAAACCAATGGTAATGAGAAGTGAAGATGCAGCTGAAATCTTTAAAGATAAATCCTGCGACTTTGTTTTTATAGATGCGGATCATACCTATAATTGTGTGAAAAAAGATATTAAAATTTGGAAAACTAAAGTTAAACCGGGCGGTATCTTATGCGGCCACGATTGCGAAGGATCTTTGGCAGATTTTAATATTGAAATTATTAATAAAAACCTTTATAAAGATTTTGTACATTTAGAAAATTTTATTTTTGAAGGATTTCATCCAGGTGTTGTTAAAGCAGTTGGTGAGGAGTTTGGAAATAGCGTAACGCTTTGGTCGCATAAAGATTTGGCGGAACATGGAATAAGCGGGCGTTCAAGTATTTGGAGCATATCTCTATAGCAGAGCTTGTGAAAAGTTTAGATATCGTAAATAGAAAATTGCCCGATTTATAAACATTAGAATAAAAAATAAAACAACTATATATACATGGAAACAATTACCACCGAATATCTGATTATCGGCGCCGGCATTGTCGGTTTGTCTGTCGCCAAAAAAATTAAAGAAAAGCATCCAAACGCAGATGTTTTAGTAATAGAAAAAGAAGAAGATATTGCGCGCCACGCCAGCGGAAGAAACAGCGGGGTTCTGCACGCCGGATTTTATTACACTAAGGACAGTTTGAAAGCAAGGTTTACGAAAGAAGGCAACGGCGAACTGAAAAAATTCTGCGAAGAAAACGGTTTAAAAATAAACAGGTGCGGCAAGGTCGTAGTCGCATTAGACGAAGACGAACTAAGGGTGCTGTACGAACTCGAAAAAAGGGCTAAAGCCAACGGCGTCGAAGTAGCCTTAATAAACGAAAAAGAGTTGGAATTATACGAGCCTAACGCAATAACGTATAAAAAAGCTCTGTGGTCGCCGAATACCGCGACTATAGACCCGATAGAGGTTTTATATGCACTAAAAAACAGGCTTATTCAAAACGGCGTAAATATATTATTTAAAACTCCGTATCTAAAAAAAATAGATAAAAACACGGTGTCTGCCGGAGATAAAAAGATTAAAGCTAAAAAAATAATAAACGCCTCCGGTTTATACGCTGATAAAATAGCAAAAGATTTCGGTTTTTCAAAAAATTACACGATAATACCGTTTAAAGGCATTTACCTTAAATATACAGGCATGGACAAACCCATAAAAACAAATATCTACCCGACCCCAAACTTAAAAAATCCCTTTCTCGGCGTCCATTATACTTTAACGGTTGACGGCGTAATAAAAATAGGCCCTACGGCCATACCGGCCCTCTGGAGGGAAAACTACGGCTCGTTAAACGGTTTCAGTCCCGGCGAAATGCTTCAGATAATATCGTGGGAATCAAGACTGTTTTTAGCTAATTCTTTTAATTTCAGGGACTTGGCTTTTGAAGAAACAAAAAAGTTCAATAAAAATTATCTTGCTAAACTTGCAAGAAAAATGGTAAAACAAATTGACGAAAATATGTTTAATAAATGGAGTACTCCGGGTATAAGGGCACAGCTTCTGAATACCAAAACAAAAGAGCTTATTCAGGATTTTGTCGTAGAAAGCGACGGTTTGTCCGTGCATA
>JAJZVN010000011.1 GCA_021845685.1 bacterium | reverse complement strand
TTTATTAAAATCAAATTTTTGTGTACAGTTTGAGATTTCTTGATCTGTCTGTTCCATTGCATCAATCTCCTTTTAATTAATTATAATTTAATTATACAGGATTGACACAGAATTTTGAACGGTCTCAATTAATATAAAAAATTAACTTTTCTATTTTTTTATCTATCTGTCTATTTAATTTTCTATTTTATTTATTTATTTATTTATCTATCTAACTATTTATTTAATTTTATATATCTATTTTATCTATTTATTTATTTTTATTTTAAACTATTATTTATTCTCGGGTCAAGCGCGTCTCTTACGGCTTCCCCCATAAGATTAAAGCTCAATACCGTCATTAATATTGCAATTCCGGGAAATAAAGTCAGCCACCATGCAATCATTATATAGGTTTTTCCTCTTGAAAGCATACCGCCCCAGCTCGGGGTAGGAGGCATTATGCCTATTCCTAGAAAAGCTAAAGATGCCTGAATTAAAATAGCCCCTGCTATGCCTAATGTTGCCGAAACTAATATAGGAGCTATACAGTTTGGCAAAATTTCCGAAAAAATAATATACAAATCGGAAGCACCCGAAGCTTTCGCAGCAAGAACATAATCTTTCTGCCTGTTTTGTATAAATTCGGCTCTTACTATTCTTGCAACGCCCATCCATGAAGTCAACCCTATAATTATCATAATATTTATAATTGAAGGTTTTAATATAGCGCTTATTGCAAGAATAAGAAAAAAAGAAGGAAATGTAAGCATTATATCTACAAATCTCATTAACAGGCTGTCTATTAATCCGCTGTAATATCCTGCGAAAGCGCCTATAATTACTCCAATAAACAATGAAATAGAAACGGCTATAAAACCTACTTCTATTGAAATTCTGCTGCCATATATAAGCCGAGAAAATACATCTCTTCCAAGCTGGTCCGTTCCAAGCCAGTGGCTGAAACTAGGGGGCTGAAGTATTGCATTTACATTGATTTTATCAGGATTATACGGTGCTATGAAGGGTGCAAATATGGCAGCGGCAATAATTAATAAGATAAATAAAAGCGAAAACAACGCTAGTTTATTTTTTTTAAAAGCATTTATGAGTTCTTTCATTGGTTAATTAATTAATTATAATTGCCAATATATTTAATATTTAATATTTTAATATACGGTCATTAAATCACCGTTAGAAATTTCTTTTTATGGATGACTGCTTCGCTCACGGCTTATAACCTCGCAAACAGAAATGGTATGCGTTTATATTTTGGAACTCCCCTGTCCGCCCATTAATGACTTTGCGAAGATTTAAATTTTAATTTATTTAATTTATTAGATGTCATTCCCGCGAATGCGGGAATCCAGTATTTATTATATGTTGAATCATTTTTAATAATTTCTAACGGCGATTTAAAAACGGTATATTTATAAATAATAAAGTAATATTTATATAATATTTATATTATAAATATGTTTAATAAATGTTTATTATAAATTTTTTTTATAAATTTCAATATTATTATATCTATTTTGTTTATTTTGTTTTTAAAATTCAGAGAGATTTCTTAAGGTTTTGCCTAATTCCATATATAATAAAAGTTCCATTATTTTCTGAGCATGGTCGGCAAATCTTTCATATTTTCTTGCTATAAATATATGCGTTATATTATTTTCTAAAGAATCGAAGTTTTTAATTGAATTATTTATTATATCTACGACAATTTTATGAGCAAGAACATCTATAATATTTTCATCTTTTATTATAATATCTTTAAGCTCAATATTCTCTCTTACGCCGTCGGCATACATCTTAATAGCAAACTTTAACATTTCATCTCCCCGACATGCAACATCTTTAAAATAAGAATATATGCATTCAAATTCTTCAGATGAATACTCTCCGTCGGTTAATTTTAATCCTATCTGACAAATAGAAGCACACAAATCGCCCATTCTTTCAAGGTCGGTAATAATTTTCATGGAGGTTGTAATAAACATAAGATCCGCCGCTTCAGGTTGATATAATGCAAGAAGTCTTATGCAATTTTCATTTATAGTTACTTCCATAGAATTAATTTGCAAATCGTTATGAATAGTAACTTCGGCTAATGTTTTATCTTTTTCTAACAAAAATTTTGTTGCTTTGTTTAGTTGATTATTAACTAATTCGCTCATATCTACAATGCTTTTTTTTAAATTTATAAGTTCCCTGTCTAAAACATTCATAAAATAGGTCTCCCGATAAAAATAAAATTAATAACAATAAGAAAATATAATAATTAGAAATGTTTATATTATATATAATAAACATTTCTAATTCTATTATATTCTTAAAATTATTTTTTTTATATAGTATATATAATAATAATCTTTAGTGTTGTATTGCAAGTATTAATTATTTAATATTAAATAATAAGTTATATATATTCCAATATCCTGCCATATATTATATAATGATAATAAAACTATAAAATACGATAATATCTATCCTATTACAATACCTTACAATATCCTGCTATATATTATCATTATATAATATATTAAGCATTAACCCAAAATTGCCGATAGAAATCTTTAAAATAGCTTTAAAGTTATATGAACATTGGATTCACGCTTTCGCGGGCGGAAATGACATCCGTTGTGTAAAAAGCTAAATACCTGCAAAGTCATTCCTGCACAGGCGGGAAAAGTTCCTAAGATAGAAATGCATGCTGTTTCTGTTCGCGAGAATCGTTAGGCACGAGAGCGAAGCGGTTATCCAGAAAATAAATTTTCTATCGGTAATTTTGGGATTAAAATCTATTTGTAATAAAATTCTCGGTTCTTTTATCTTTAGGTCTTGTGAAAAAATCTCCGGATTTACTAAATTCTATAAGCTCTCCGTCTAAAAAAAATCCGCTGTAATCGGAAATTCTGCCTGCCTGCTGTATGTTATGACTTACAATTATTATAGTATAAAATTTTTTGAAATCGGCTATTAAATCTAATATCGTGGCAGTAGCTGCAGGGTCTAAATAAGCGGTCGGTTCGTCCATAAGCAGCACTGACGGATTAGTTGCAATAGCTCTTGCAATGCAAAGTCTCTGCTGCTGTCCGCCTGACAAAGAAAAAGCATTTTTATGAAGCTTATCTTTTACTTCATCAAACAGCCCTGCATATTTTAGACATTTTTCAACTCTTTCTACGATAAATTGTTTATTTTTTATGCCGTGTATTTTTAATCCAAAAGCTACATTTTCAAATATAGTTTTAGGGAACGGGTTCGGGCTTTGAAAAACCATTCCGACATTTCTTCTGAGTTCAACTACATCAACAGATTTACTATATATATTTTTGCCGTCTAATAAAACTTCGCCTGTAAGTTTTGATCCTTCCGTATAATCATTCATTCTGTTAAGTGTTCTTAAAAATGAAGACTTTCCGCACCCTGAAGGACCTAATATAGTGCATACTGAATTTTTTTTAAAAAATAAATTAATATCTTTTAAAAGATGATAATCTCCATAACTAAAATTAAGATTTTTTACTTCTATTTTAATTTCATCCTTATTGTTTTCCGTTATATTATCTATATTATTTTTATTAATATCAGTCATTTGCAAGCCTTTTTTTATAATTATTTTATAAATATTAATATTTTTATTTAAAACATTTCAAAAATCTTAACTGTCAACCAGCTGATAAGTCTCATTCCAATATCAAGCGTAAAGACAAAAAACAATAAAACAACCACAGCAGCTTCAGCTTTATAATGCAAAATACGAGACGGTTCATGAATATAAATAAAAATAAGCATAGCAATATCACCGACCGCTCCGCCTGGTCCGGTGATGCCCGTCGGCGTGCCGGTATTGTAATAATTGGTAAAAAGCAAAGGAGCCGTCTGCCCTATAATATTTAATACGCCAAGAAGTATGGCGGTAAATATTCCGCCCATAGCCGCTTTAACTATTACCGATTTAGTCGCCTGCCATTTTGTGGCACCCAATGCTAACGCGCCTTCAATGTACGAAGCCGGAATTCTATGAACCGCCTGCTCAGTTAATAGCGTTACGATAGGGGTCATTATAAATCCTAAAGTAAGCCCTCCCGCAAGAGCCGAAAATCCAAAATGAAAACCTAATCCTGCATTGGTGGAAAAAATATAAAAACCCATAATACCCCAAACTACTGATGGTATTCCTATCATAAGTTCATTTAACAGTCTTATAATGCTATTAGCTCTTTGTTTACCGAAAAGCGATAAATATAATCCTGAACCTATTCCAAGCGGAACGGCAAGGCATGAAGCTATTACGACAAGATATAAATCTCCTACTATCGCATTTAAAATTCCCCCTTTTGCGCCTATAGGAAAACCTGTCGGAAGGGTTGAAATAAAATGCCAGTTAAGATACTTATATCCTATGATAAACGCGCTGTATATTATATGAAAAACAGGAAAAGCTCCTAATATGAAAGCAAGTGCCGCAAAACCGTAAGCTATTCTATTATATATTTTTTTTCTTTTAATATATGATTTATTAACAGGAAAATAATTATTTGGATCGCCTGTTTTTTTATAATTGTCTGTTTCTGCCATATTCTGATTATTATATTGGAATAATATTATAAAGATTTATTGTAGAAAATTTATAATTAGCATAGTGTTAATATGGTGAAAATAAGGTCTTATTATTATATATATTATATTAATTAACCGCCGCCGAATTGAGCTCTTGAAAGCTTTCCGCCTATAACTCTTTGCAATACATTTCTGCCGATTATATTTATAATAAGACTTACAAGAAGTAAAATCAATGCAAGTTCAACTTCGCTTGAAGCGTAAATAGGACTGATAACCGCAAAAGTAAAAGTATTTGCAAGCACGGCAGAAATAGTATAGCCTACGCCGAATATTGATTTTGGAATTATTGCCTGGTTTCCTATTAGCAGAACTACCGCAATTGTTTCTCCTACCGCCCTGCCAAAGCCTAATATTATTCCGCCGTATATACCTCTGTAAGAAAAAGGTAAAGATATGTCTTTAATAACATCAAGTCTTGTGGCTCCCATAGCCAAAGCACCGTCTTTTGTTATTTTAGGAACAGCCGCTAAAGAATCTTTCGTGATGGATGCGATAATAGGCACCACCATAAAAGCAACAACTATAGAAGCTGCTAATATACCGTATCCGATATTTTCTGTAACTTGTAAAAAAGGTATAAATGAAAAATGGGATTTAAAAAACGGTTCAATATATTTTCTTAGCCATGGCACAATAGTAAGCACACCCCATACTCCGAACACAACACTTGGAATACCTGCTAATAGCTCAATAATAATAGTAAAAAAACCTTTTAAAAATTTTGGACAATATTCTTCAAGAAATATACCTATTCCAAGACTGAGCGGTATTGCAAATATCAATGCAATAATAGTCACCATAAATGTTCCTGCTATAAAAGTAGCAGCCCCGAATATTTCTTTTGGAGGATCCCATTCTTTTGTCCATAAAAATGCGATTCCGAAACGGCTGACTGCAGGATAGCTGTAATATAATATAACGGTTACTACGGTAAGAAAAATTAATATTATGCCAAAAACAAAAATAGAAAGAATAAATTTAAATAAATCATCTTTGTGGTTTAGTTTTAGTTTTAACATTCAATATTGGTAATTTTTAGTAAATTAACATTAACATTAACATTAAATAGACAAACATACAATTGATTAATTACGCTATATATAAACTATGGTATATATTATATATATAATATGAATACACTATTTTGTGCCCATCGTATATAAATATAAAAATATACAGTGAACTACCTCGCCCATTCGGACAAGGCTTCTTGGTTCTTCATCGCCGGTAACCCTAAACAGATCCCTTTTTTTAAGAAGAAAAATCGGTTCGAATAAGGCTTCTTGGTTCTTCATCGCCGGTAACCCTTAAAATTATAAATTTTATTGAAAGATATTTCAAGAAATTTTTAAAAATATTACTAAAATTCGCTAATTGGCTTTTTTTAAAATACAAACTTCATCAAACCTGCATCATCAAACATTCAGTAAACTTATATGAAAATATAAGCAATGCCTTAAATATTTCCATATATGATATGTATATATTTATCCCTACCCGCCCCGCAAGACCTCTTTTTTCAGGTAGAGGATGTAAGGGGCGGGTAGGGATAAAATAATACGCCCCTTTTTCATAAATACATAAAAAAGGGGCTTTTATTTATAACTTATTTCAACTTACTTTTAAAAGTTAATTTAAAAAAATAATTTAATTCTCTTTACTTTACTTCGGCAAGCAATTTTTTAACATTGCCCATAACCGATTTCGGCAGCGGAGCAAAACCTGTTTTAACAGTATATTTTGCAGCCTGACCAGGACCTAATGCCCAATTGACAAGATTTTTTATTATTTTTGTAGTATTTGGATTAGACTGTTTTTTTCTAATCATCCAGAATTCGAAATTTGAATCCGGATATGCATTCTTTGCACTGATATTCCAGACTATTGACTTGTCAAAATCTGCAGGAAAATTTCCGCTCTTTAAAGCAGAGTCGCCTGCCGCCGCAATTGTTTTAACAGAGCCGACTACATAATTGCCTGCTTTATTTAGCATAGCGGCGCTTGAAAGATTATATTCCAATATCCAGCCAAGTCCGACATATCCTATTGCTCCTTTTGTGCTTTTAACAGCTGACACGACGGCATCGCTTCCAAGATAGCCGCTTCCGGTGGGCCAGCTAGGAGATAAACTTCTTCCTACTTTTTTTGCCCATGTTTTAGACGTGTAGTTTAAGAGACTTGTAAAATCAAAAGTGGTTCCGCTTGCATCTGCTCTGTGAACTACTGAGATATGCAAATTTGGAAACTTATACTTTGGATTTAACTTCTTAATTATCGGATTATCCCAGTTATTAATCTTACCGAGATAAATATCTGCGACTAATTTTGGCGTCATCTTAAGATTTACTTTTTTTGGTATGCCCGGAATATTATAAATTACCTGTGCATCGTCAAGAGCCACCGGAACATTGACTAAATCAGGGTATCTTTTCTTAAACGCTTTTGTCAGATAAGCATCCGAAGCGCCAATTGTAATATTGCCGTCGGCAGCGTTTGATATGCCGAAACCTGAACCCGTCCCTGCGACAGAAACCGTGACATTAGGATGAATTTTGTGGTATTGCACCGCCCAAACACTATTTAAAGGGTATAACATCGTAGAACCTGAAATTGTAATTGTTCCCGAAGGCACGCTTGAAACCGATTTTACAGATGTTGACGGCGCTTTTGATTTAGCACAGCCCGTTAAGGCAGCCGTTATCATGACAATAAACATCGCAGCGTAAAGCACTAACGCTTTTCTTTTTGTTAATTGAAATTTCATCAATTTTTCTCCTTTTTACGCATTACAATTTAAAATTAAGTATGTAAAAAATTTAAAATTATATATAAATATAATATCAAATTTTATGATATAGTTTTATTACATTTATGTTAAGTTTTTATTACAATTATGTTACAGTTTTATTTTATTATAGAAAAAAATATATCAATTTAAATCATCTTAAATCATCGTTATAAATTATTAAAAAATTATTAAAACTGATTCAGCATATGATAAATAAGCATAAGATAAATACAGGATTTTCGCTTTCGCAGTAATGACACCAAATAAGTTAAAATTTAAACCTTCGCAAAGTCATTCCTGCGTTGGCAGGGAAGTTTCAAATTATAAACTCATACCGTTTCTGTTTGCGAGGCTATAAGCCGAGAGCGAAGCAGTCATTCAGAAAAAGAAATTTCTAACGGTGATTTAAGGTATAATATTAAATTACAATTAAAAATTAAAAAAATCCCTTTTGGCAATTAATTATCGATATTATTTAACTGCCAAAAGGGATTATATAATTTGCTTTTATTTAATTAGTTTAATTAGTTATTTTAAAATACTAATCAAATCAATAATTAATTATTTTTGACTATATTTGATTGCAGCATCTCATTGTATCAAACCATAATATTTACATGTATATTTTTAAATTTAAATTATTTACACAGGCTGAACATTAATGTTGACAGTGTTAAAAGCCGCGCCTGTTCTATTTGCTAAATTATTTAATTGAAATGTTTTGCCGTATGCGTGTATTCTTTGATTAGATTTGATTTCCTGTTTATTTTCATTTATAGCTTTTACAAGTTTTGCATTCATATCGTGACCCGTTTTTTTTGCTATAACTTTTCCTTTGATTCTATAACCAGATATATAAAGGTCTCCTATTAAATCTAACACTTTATGTCTTATAAATTCGTCTTTGTATCTTAATCCTTCTTTATTTAATACCCCTGTTTCGTTTAAAACAAGAGCATTATCAAGACTTCCTCCAAGCGCAAGACCGTTTTTCTTCAACAATTCAACTTCCTTTAAAAATCCAAATGTTCTTGCTTTAGATATTTCAGTATAAAAATTAGACGCATCAATTTTTGATTCAAATAATCCTGATCCGACAAACGGGTGATTAAAATTCATTGAATATGATATTTCAAAATCGTCGGACGGATAAATTGCGATAGAATAATCGTTTTCTTTGCAGTTTTTGATATTATCGTTTGACGATACTATAACAGGCTCTAATATTTTCAAATATTTTCTTTTTGTGTTTAATTCTTTAATTCCGCTTTCAAATATTGCTTCGTAATATATCTTTGCGCTGCCGTCCAAAGCAGGTATCTCTTCGCCGTACACTTCTATTGACGCATTGTCTATTCCTGCTCCCCATAACGCCGACATAAGGTGTTCTACAGTTGATATGCAAACGCCGTTTTTGCCGACGCTAGTTCTTAAATTTGTAGAGCAGATATTTTGGGAATCTGCCTTTATTATAACAGCTGGAGAAAGGTCTTTTCTTATGAAAGTAATTCCTTTATTAGCCTGTGCAGGTTTTATAACAATAGAAACGTCTTTCCCCGAATGAAGCCCTACCGATTTAAGATAAATAATATTTCTAACAGTACATTGAAATTCGTCGGATTCGTCTATAATTATTTTTTTGTCTTCCATTTTAAAATTCCTTCTAAAATTTTATTAAATATTTATAATATTTAATAAAATTTATATTTATTATTATTTAATTAATTTAATTAATATTTTATTCCACAATTTTATATTATTTTTTATTCATTAAAATTATTTATTATTTATGTCTATAAATAATGCAAATATCATGCCATATCATAAAACATTTATTATTTTAATTAGCCCAACTTCATCGCTTTTATTATTATTAAATTATAATATATTGATATTAATACCTTAAATCACCGTTAGAAATTTCTTTTTCTGAATGACTACTTCGCTCTCGGCTTATAACCTCGCAAACAGAAACGGTATGCGTTTATATTTTGGAACTCCCCTGTCTGCGCATGAATGACTTTGCTAAGGTTTAAATTTTAATTTATTTAATTTAATCTATTTAATCTATTTAATCTATTAGATGTCATTCCCGCGAATGCGAAAATCCAGTATTTATCATATGCTTGCTGAATCAGTTTTAATAATTTATAACGGTGATTTAAGTTAATATATAAAACTGCCGTGTAAACGGGGTATTATTGGTGTGAAATTATATACACATATATATCATTGCGATATATACATATATGCAGTTAGTTTCTCATTTTTAATTTATTTATATCAGAAGTTAAAAATTTAAATAAACTGTTATAAACAACAAATAAAATTTAATTTTTCACAGTATTTTATTGTTTTTATTTAATTATTTTTTTTATTATTTTATTTTTATTTGACAGATTTATAGAATCTTTCCTTTTCGCTATAAACACATCCGCAGTAATTCTGTCGGTATAAATTATAATCATAGGATAATTTAACTCCTTCTTTGTATCCTTCTCTAAAATCCGCATAATAAAACTTAACGCCATATTTTTTTTCTAAATTATGTCCTGTTTCTTTTATAAAATCATGCTTTTGATGTTTGCTATATAAAAGAGTTGTGCTGAAATAATCAAATTTTGAAGATTTTGCAATGGCAGCAGTCTTTTCAAGTCTTGAGCTTAAGCAGTAATAACAGCGATTTTCTTCTCTAAACACAACATTTCTTAAAAATTCCTCTATTTTATATTCTTTTTCATAGATAACTTTTAGATTAGAACTGTCCGAAAAATTCTTTAATGTATCTTGCCGTTTTAAATACTCTGTATATGGATGAATATTTGGATTATAAAAATATCCTATAACAATATCAAATTCTTCTTTGACTAATTTATAAGGATACATTAAACAAGGGGCGCAGCAAATATGCAAAAGCAGTTTTCCATTCATAAAATTTATTTAATTATATATTTTATATATTTAATATTTAGTTCAATAAATATTTTTTACAATTCAGGCTTTATTTACGGAATTCTTACAAAAACTATTTCCGAAACGTTTCGCTGCCTGCACCGAAATAATCTTTCATACATATTGATTAAACCTCCGCGTCGATTATTTTTATTGTTTTAAGACACAACAATTATAACACATCGGGAGGTTTTTTATAGTTCTGATACAGGATTAAAGATTTATTTTATCCTCTTTTGCCGGATGCTTTTATAAAATAAATGAAGACTCGGAAGAGAAAAAAGTCTTAATTAAGTTTAGAATGCAATTCTTGCCTGAACAAATATAGCATTGGTATCGCCCATCCACTGACCGTAAGTATAATATGCCGACGGGTCTGAACCATGCTGCGCATTCATATAGTCTTTTTCATGCAGGAACTGGTAATTCTGTTTGTCTAGGGTCAAAGTTATATGACTGTTAAGATGATAAGCTACGCCCAAAACCGCCCTCTGGAAATCAAATGGGTTGCCGTAAGGCATATTTAATCCAAGAGACGAAGACGGCGTTTCGTAATAAAATCTCTGAATCAAACCGAATACTCCAAATTTTGAATTGGGAATATTGTAATACCCGAAGGCGTCTGCGCCGTGCTCGACATTATGCCCTATAATTCCATTAGCGTCTGTAATTCCCAATAACACAGGGGATATGTTAAAAGGATAGGCTGCGCCGGCGGCATTACACGCATATGTATGATTTGCCGAAGAACTATATCCGCACCAACTTCCGGCATCCTGACTTATGGAACCTGCGCCGCTTGCAAAACCGCCGCTCGTAACATTTAAACCGTAGTCATACTGCAAAGCGATTAGCCACTGGGAAGTTTTATAATCGAGTATTGCAGAAGCCCTCGCGGTAGGAAAATTATTCTCCACATTTCCGTTTCCGTCAAAATTGTTTGTCTGCTCCGACCATGCATAATATCCGCTTACGCCTAATCCGTCTAAATTTGAATCTGTTCCCATAGGGTAAAATGATATTCTTACCTGAGGCGATTTTTGGTCGACATTTTCGCCTTGATGAAAGGTTGCATTGTCAAAATATCCTGCATTATACGCCATATAAATATTTCCGTCAGCTCTAAATTTTCCTGATATTCCTAAGCCTGCCTGAGTAGAGGTCACACCGAGAAAACCCCAAGGCGTTCTTTCGGCAACATGGTAGCCTAATAAACCGTCTTCCCATGCAATCATCGGCGTCGGAAACTGTCCAGCCTTGATGTTCACCGTAAATCCGTTAGAATCTAACACATGATTGAACTGCAGAAACGCATACTTCAGCCTGAAATATTCGTTGCCGAAATTGAAACCTGATGACGAAGCTGAACCGCCGCTGTTATTTGACTTATAGATGTTAGGCGTAATCTTTAAAAACCAATCGTCCTGATGATACAGAAATATCAAATATGCCCTGTTTACGTTAAAAGCATTATAACCGTTGTTGCCCGGACCTCCTGGATTTTCCTCAAGTTGCAGTGCGGGAGTAAATCCAGTATTGTTATAATACCCGTAGCCCATATAAATCAACGTTCCCAGAGTAATATGCTTTGTCCATGCAGGAAATCCAACCGTCTTTACATTTTTTACCTGTTTCTCTAATAAGTGTTCTTTGTTTTGTAATTGTTGAATCTTTTCTTGCGTTTTGCTTTGAGTTTCGGCGGTGCTTAATAGTTTCCTTATTACATTCTTGCCGACCTTTACTCTTCCTGTTCCCGGTTTTAAAAATATTTCGCCCGTTGCGGAATTTTCATAAAGGTTCACGTTTCCGCCGTTATTGCTGCTAACCGACGACTGTCCTGCAGCATAAGACATTTTTGCAGCTCCTATGGTAAAAACAAAAGTCAGTGCAGCGGCTAATACGACAATAATTGCAAGACCCTTGTACCTTTCCAGCTTTCGCTTTTGAAAACTGCAAAATCTTTCCATAACTTCATCCTCTCTTTTAATTTAATTTAAATTAGCCTTCAATCTAAAATTTAAACAAAATATCTAAATTTATGAATTAAATTTTCATTTCTTTATTATTATAGTAAACGAATGTTATAAAATTATTATATTTATACTAAATTCATATTACAAAATTGTTTCAACCTAAATCCTGATTTAATATTTTGATTTTAATGTTAGTTTATAACTTGAAGTCTCTTTCGTAAAATAGGGTGCTTCACTATTCATATTTATATTTTATAAGCTTACATAAAAGCTTATAAAAATAAAGAATCTTCTTTAATTATATTAAAATGCTTATATGCTGTTTCGGTAGCAATTCTGCCTTTTTTAGTTCTTGCAATAAGCCCGCATGACACTAAATATGGTTCAATCACTTCTTCTAATGTTCCCTTTTCGTCGTTCATAGCCTGAGCTAACGTTTCAATACCGACAGGACCGCCTGCAAATTTGTTTATTAATGTAAGTAAAAAAAGCTTATCGTTGTCGTCTAAACCGATTTCGTCAATACCGAGTCTGTTAATACCATATTTTGCAACTTCCAATGTTATTGCGTTTTGTTTTAGATGAAGCATATAATCCCTTAATCTTCTAATCATTTTGTTTGCTATTCTCGGCGTTCCCCTGCTCCTTCGGGCAATTTCTTCGGCAGCTTTTTTCTCAATAATAATTTTATAAATTGAAGCAGACCTGATTATAATATTTGTCAATTCTTCAATATTATAATATTCAAGTCTCGCTGCAAAACCAAATCTATCTCTTAAAGGAGAAGGTATAAGCCCGGCTCTTGTCGTAGCTCCTATTAAAGTAAAACGCGGCAGCGAAAGCCTGATTGATTTTGCCGAAGGACCTTCGCCTATAACAATGTCAAGCCTAAAATCTTCCATTGCAGGATAAAGCATTTCGGCAACAGGTTTGGGGAGTCTGTGTATTTCATCTATAAAAACAATATCTCCTTCGCTGATTGAAGACAATATAGCCGCAACATCGCCGGTTTTTTCGATTGAAGGTCCCGACGTCGTCTTAATATTTACTCCAAGCTCTTTTGCAATAATTGAAGATAGAGTAGTTTTTCCAAGCCCCGGAGGACCGAAGAACAAAAGATGATCTAAATCATATTTTCCTGTTTTAGCTTTCCTTTTTTTTGCTCCATTGATAAAAATCAGCAAGTTTTCTTTTAATTTTGTCTGCCCTATATATTCGTTAAAACTTAACGGTCTTACAGGATTGTCGTTTATCTCCGTATCAAAATCGGCGTCTGCATCAGTATTGACATCAAAATCTGCATCTGTACCTGTATCTGCTTCCTGAAGAAATCTGCGGTCTGTTTTATTTGCTTCTTTGTCCATATTTTTATTTTTTATATCATCAATGTCTGATTTATATAGTGCGCCATTATTCTTATTATCGTTTTTATTATTATTTCCTTCGGAAGAAATTGCAGGTTTTAGTGCGCTTTTATCGGTAAAATCTTTTTTATATGAACTCATTATTTAAATTGTAATCCGTTAAGTTAAAATAAATTAATAATATATATATCAACAGCATAAATATTTAATATCATACATATTTAAGATATTCGGGTTAAGATATTTTGTTTTGATATATATGCTTAAGACACTCCTTCGTCAAATTTTCCGTGTTAATTTCATCAAGCTTTTTAGTTCCGCTTCTATTAGAATTTATTTCAGCATGCATTTCTTTACTTATCTGTCCTGCAATTTCAATTGAATCAGTCATTGAATACCCTAAAGCATTTAATGCGAGGGCTGTTTCATAAATAATATTTTTACCTGCTATATTTGGTTTTTTATCTTGCCGATGTAATTTATTGTAATCGTCGTTTATACCATTTATATTATTTATATCATTATCTGAACTATTATTACTACTTATATTATTTATATCTTTATTCTCTTTATTCTTTATGTTATTATTTATTTTATTTGGATTTAAATCGGCGTCTGCATTTATGTTGATGCTAAGGTTAGCCTCGTCGTCATTATTTGTTTTGTTTTTAGCATAATTATTCTCATTTTTATTTTCATTATTATTTCCAATACTTATTGCTTCAATATCTTTAAACGAATTAAATCTTTTTATTATTCTATTTTTTAATCCGGATATAATTCTTTCCGCCGTAAGTTTTCCAATACCTTTGATTAAAGAAAGTCCGTCAATATTTTTGGTTAAAATAAGATTAATAAAATCATCGGCATTTATATTTGAAAGAATAGTTACGGCAAGTTTAGGTCCGATGTCTTTAGTATCTAATAATATACTAAAAAGTTCTCTCTGAGTAAAATTAGGAAATCCGTAAAGGGCAATTCTGTCTTCTCTCACGTATGTGTATATGAATAAAGATGCATATTTACTTATAACATTTTGAGCAGAAAATTGAGAAAAATAAACAGGATTAACGGGAAGAAATATTTCATACCCGACTCCGCCGACATCTAAAATAATAAGCGACTTTTCAATATCGGAGTAAATTATGTTTCCGCGCAAAAATGCTATCATTGACTATACGCCGACTATACGCCGTTAAATTTGATTTATTATTTATTAATAAATAATAAATCAATTAAATTATTTATATATTAATATAACAAAATAATAAGTTACTAATATATTTTCATAAACAATAACGATAACTCTAATACAGCCATATTATTTATATAAACATATATAATAACTGCTATATATAATATAATATAATATAAAAAATTTAAACAAGCAAAAAAATAATCCTATAATTTTGCAATATAAACTAATTATAAGTTCTAATGCAAAATAACTCTGAATAACGCTTCGCTCTTGGCTTATAGCCTTGTAAACAGAAACTGCGTACGTTTCTATCTTCGGAACTTTCCTATTTTCGCAGGAATGATGCCCAAGTTAATGACACCCGAAAGGTGAAATAATAAACTCCGCAAAGTCATTCCTGCAAAAGCAGAAATCCGGTATATAAAATTCTATTATTCTAATATAAATTAAGGTATCCAGATAAATCAAATATAGTTTGACATATCCGTAGCGTAGCAGATAGCTGCGCTTAAAGCGTCCGATATATTATTGTTTAAAATTAAAATTTTCCTGCCTTTTTCTATACCGGTGGTATTATTATCGCTAATATCATCGTTATCATTAAAATTTATATCTTTAAGTTCTTTTATAAAGCTATAAACCATCCGGCGAACAGCCTCTTTATCAGCTCCGCCGTAGCCTGCAACATTTTTTTTAATATATCTTGGCGCATATTCTTTAAGGTTAATACTGAATAATGAAGACAAAAGGCAAATAGCTCCTCTGGCCTGGGATAATTTAATCAAAGAAGAAGGGTTTAAACCTGAAAATGCAGATTCTATAACCATAATTGACGGGCTGTATTCCTCAATTACGTCTTTTAATTCATTGAATATCAAGCCTAAATTATGCGGATAATGATATTTTTTTGCATCAATTAGCCCTATTGAGACTAATTTGATTTTTCTGCCAAATTGAAACGAATCTAAAATACCCCACCCTGTATATATTGAACCAGGGTCTATTCCTATAATTCTTATTGAGCTATTGTTATTATTGTTGATATTGTTCTTATTATTAATGCTGTCGCTATTATTGCTTTTTTTGTAAAAAGTATTGACGTTAACCATATTATATACTTTTTATATAAATTATTTTATATTTAAATATTAAATAAATAATATATTTAATTTATGCTGTTTCAGCTTTATCTATTATATCAAAATTTGCATTAACATTTTGAATACCTTCTATTTCTTCAAGAGCATCCAAAAGTTTAATCATCTGTTCTGCTTCTTTTCCTTGAAGTTCTATGTAAGTTTGCGGAATATAACTAACTTCGGAAAATTTTATTTTAATTCCTTTATCTTCAAACGCTTTTTTTATATTTTCAAAATCTTTAGGGTCGGTAGTCATTATTATCTCGTCTTCTTCTGTTCTCACGTCTTCAGCTTCATTATCTAATGCTATTTCCATAATTTTATCTTCAGAATATTGCACAGAATCAAATCCAATTGTTCCCTTTTTATTAAACATCCATGCAACACATCCCGATTCTCCGAGACTTCCGCCATGTCTTGAAAGAGCGTATCTTAATTCTGAAACAGTTCTGTTTTTATTGTCAGTTAAAACTTCTATCAGAATAGCGACGCCTGCAGGTCCGTAACCTTCATAAATCAGCTCTTCGTAAGAATCTCCTTCAAGTTCTCCCGCTCCCTTTTTTATAGCCCTTTCTATATTTTCTTTAGGCATATTATTTGCCTTAGCTTCGTCAATAGCAAGTCTGAGTCTTGGGTTGGAAGAAGGGTCTTTCCCTCCTATTCGGGTAGCTGTTATCATTTCTCGTATAATATTCGTAAATATCTTTCCTCTTTTTGCATCTATTGCACCCTTTTTTCTTTTAATGGTGCTCCACTTGCTATGACCTGACATAAAATCCTCCCAAAATAAAAAATAAATTTCAAATAAAATAATGATAACAATATATAAAGAGCAATAATTTAGCCATATGGTGCGAAAGGGGGGAGTTGAACCCCCCCCCATGGGTTGTCCCGCTGGATTCTAAGTCCAACAATCGCATATTATAACTTATTAATATTATTAAGTAATTAGCATTGTAAAAAATGCTATGGGACAAATTTGAGACAAAAGGCTTAAATTCGGACTTATTCGTTTGCAGCTTTATCTCTGTATTCTTTATCCCTGAATCCCATATGGACTAATATATCGTATATCCTATCCATTCTGTCCGATAGCCTGTCCATTCTGGCAGATAATTTATTATCGACTTCTGTAATTTTATCGGATAATTTTTCAATCTTTCTGTCCGTATGAACATAAACGCCGATGACAAGACCCACTATAACTAAAAGCAAGCCTAAATTTATATAATGCATAATTATATACCCCCGATTAAAATTAAATTAATGTTTTTATCAATTATACAACCGATATTTAAAATAATAAAGGGTTTTTTCTTTTAGACGCCGGAATGTTTCTACTCCATTCCCGATTTCTTTGAGAGTTTGAGAGATAGCTTTGTCATTAAAGCGAGTTTCTCAATATACTGCCTTTAAAAATGTTTTTGCGCCGGAGTTTTGCGCTCTTTTTTCGCCGGAGTTATTACGCCGTAGGCGTGATAATGGAGTAAGAAAAAACAGCAAAACGGAGCAAGCAAAAACCACCCTAAAATGACACTGCCGCCGACACTATTACAAAAATTAAAATAATTTTAGACGATCGGCAACCGCCTGCTCTGTTTGTATTTAATAGCGAAGCGAATTAAATACAAACAGAGCCTTGTAGTAATAAAAAAGATAAAAAAGAGGATAGCAAGGTTTCACAAATGTTTGTGAAACCTTGCTTAAATAATTCTAATAACGAACAAAATCTTATCGTTTTACCAAACTGAGCGAATAGCAAATAAGAGAAAAGGATGCAGACCAAAAAAATGATGTGGATATTAGTAAATAAATATTTTTTCAGTATCCCTAAAAAAACTCTTGACATTATCTTTTTATCTGGTATCCTATAATTATTAAAGATTTTTTATATTTGTTTTCTATCGTTTCGCAAGAAACAAAAAACAAATACTACTGGCGATAATATTATATATACAACAAGAGCATATAATATTGACAAACCAGCCTTTCAATTCAATCTTGTTAAAATTAAATCTGAGCGACGTTACATTATTAATTTACGGTCAAATTATTAATGGAGACAGATTTAGTTCAGACCGCATAATTAAATATATTTTTAAAAGTATATTTAATTATATAAGGATATTTTTATTTAAAATCAGCATAGCTATTTTAAATTTTAGTATTCTTTTCGCTTCCTATCTTATTTGTATAGTTTTGTCCTAAAATCATTCAAGTAATAAATAATTAAGTAGAAAACCCTAAAAATTATTTATTAACTTCATTTAAATCCTATGTTTTATTATTTATCTTATTTATTATTGGTCGGATTTTGAAATATCAGTATCAAGTTCCAGAATCTGGAACTTGATTTTATTGGTAACAATAGACAATAATAAATAATTCTTTAAATAATAAAAACCTAAAAAATCCCATTAAATTTTAAATCTATTTTTATATCAATTTTCTTTGATATAGGAATACTTTTATCTTTTTTTGGATACTTTTGCTTTTGGCGGTCTCTTATTTTATTTTTTATATACCGCCCTTTTGCGCAAATAAAAATATTCTTAATATTACCACAACCCCCTTAAATACAGGGAGAAAGAAAGATTTGCGCCGTAAACGCCCGTGTTCCATTCGGGAAAATAGAGATTTAAAACATATAATAAAAACTGCATACACCGTTATGCAGTCATTCCTGTAATAACAATCCCATTTATTTACGTATCAGGCTTTTTGAGATTTTTATCCAGCAATTCCAGCGCAAAGCGCTTATTGACGAGAATTGCAAAAAATCTTGTGCCCGCCGGCGCTTTCTTATTATCTAAAAAATAAAAGAGATTGAGACTTTTTTAGACAGTCAAGAAAAAATAGGCAAAAGGAAAACTACCTTTCAAAAAAAGTTCCGTTCTTAACTTTAGCCTGATTTTAAGGCACTCAATCGCACGAGTTAAACTTGCCATCTACAGTCTTGTTTAAATACAAATATAGAGAATTATTTTAACTTAAAATAGGTAAATTTATTATGAAAGGCACAATAAAATGGCAAGTTACTGAAATTTTTAAAGAAATAAAAGAGATCGGAAATTCTAAATACTCAGCTAAAAACGAAGCCCGACTTGCAGGCGCAACCGGTTCTCACGGGATAGCCGAAAAAACGGGAATCTACAGTTACCGGACGAACGACGCATACAGGATAAGCGTAGCCGGATTTGGGACTTGGGCAAAAGAAAACTTAAAACTAAAGGATTTAACTAAAACTACCGGCACAGCCGTAAAAGCTTATCTCGATAGCCGAATAAACGACGGAATAGCGCATAAAACATTCGAACTCGATAAAGCCGCATTAAATAAGTTTGAAACCGCTTTGAATAAATATTCTCAAAATCACAACTTAAACCGGACATATGATTTTAAATTGAATGAAAACTTTAATAGGGAAATTCATAAATCTTTAAAGCATACGGACGAAACGGCGTTCACTTCAACAAATTCGGCTTATATTAGCGCAGGAGAAAGTTCTGCTCCTGCAGCAGCGCCTATAGCGGGCGCAGTTTCGCCAATACATTCTTTCTACAGTGCTACGAATACAAAGGGCGCAGGCGTATATAATATAGATCTCGGTCCATATTCATGTACTGGTGGTGTGTTAACTGCTGAAGGCGGTTATAATACCTATACGCTTGGGGTAGCTAAATTAACTGGTGGACCAACGACACCAGCAATGGGCGGTTTTGGCGATATAGGATTTTTTCCTGTCGGCAGACTATATTTCTATTACGGCGTTGCAATCAACAGCACGGCTAGTTTATCTGGTCCTACTGCTCAGCAAGGCGCAGGATTCCCGCTTACGTATAAGGCAACATCAGTTGCTGGCGGAGCTCCTGTTGGTACGTCAAATGTAAATAGCTCTTGCGGAGGCGGTTTTGAAGCTTTTGCGGGATCTAACTTTACAGGAGGTAATTATCAACTTTACGCTGTTGACGATTTTACAAGAACTGCTACATTAATTTCAGGAGCAGCATTCTAATAGCAACATATTGTTAGAATTAGTTAATCTTACCCCCGATATGTGAAATATCGGGGGTTTTTTATTTTTGCAGCTATTTAAAATAGGGGCGGACATTATGAATAAATCTAATGATTTTATAAATATAGACGATAAAGAAGTCTTAGAGAAAATTAAGAACGCTTACCTGAAATTATTAAGAAACGATTCGCATCTGTTAGAGGTTGATGCAAATGAAAGAAGCATTACGCATCGATTTGCGATTTATTTGGAAGACGAGTTTCCTAATCACAATGTGGATTGCGAGTATAATAGAAATGGTTTAGAAACAAAACGTTTAAATTCATTAATAAATTTATTAAAGAAAGAAATTTGCTCCGATGATACCAATGGCGTAACTGTCTATCCTGATATTATTATTCATCGCAGAGGAACTAACGACGACAATTTTATAGTCATAGAAGCAAAAAAGACAACAACAAGTGACAATGGCAATGATAGAGAAAAATTAAAGGCGTATAAAGGTAACTTAAATTATCAATATACTTTCTTTGTTAAATTTCCCGTTAACAAAAAAAATGAAGTAAGGGAATTGAAAGAATGTGAAGAATATATAGAAAAAATATAAACTAAAATTCACCATAATCCGTTATAATAATAACAATGTGAATAAAAATATGCCGAAAATAGAAAATCAAAATAGCTATCCGATTTATTTTATCCCCTACTTCCGCTTGAATCTGCGGGGTAGGGGTTTTTATTTTTACGGTTATTTTAAAATAAAAATTAATCGAGTTAACTTTTATTAAGGCTTTTAAGGTATCTGATTTATTTTATTATTTACTCCTTGTTGCGTTTGGTAATATTTTAAACAAAAAAGCACTATATATTTTTATATATTTTAATGATAAATTTTAAATTAAACATCTATATTATCTATTATCTATTATCCAAAAATATTTAAACAATATCTAAACCGCTTTATATGTAAATATGTAATTTTAAATTATATTCTTAACCGGCAAATTAAAATAAAACCAAATAATAAATAATAAATAATAAAATTATACAAAATAGCCTGATTATGAAAACAAACATCTTAAAAACAGCAGGATTTATATTATTAATTTTATTCCTGTATTTTCTGATTTTTGTTTTTATGACCTACCCTTTAATCCTTCGTTTTTCTTCCGCAGATTACTTTACCTAAAAGCATAAGAAAGGATATAAATATAAATCCCGGAGATGTATTTTATCTAAATTACGATGCGGAAAAAAACAGATGCAATTAAAAAAAGCCGTAAATCCTTTTGATGTTTTAGCCGGAGAAGCCTTAAAAGAATACAAGAAACAAGAAAGGCAATGTTAAAAATGCCGAAAGAAAAAGCTTGAGATGAAAAGAAAAATATAAACATTATTGCAGATAACCCCGAGAACTTATAATAATGTATAATTGATTTTTTCATATTATTTAATTATTATTTTATCTTTCTTCCCCCACACATCGTCAACCGCCTTTTTCAGCGTTTCCGGCACTAAATGACTATACCGCTTCGTCATCTGGGTCGTCCTATTCCCTAATGTATTCCTATAAAACAGATAACATTCTTTTAGAAATAATATATAAATCCTTGCATAATTGCCGATAATTGTTATAATATTAGAAATATATCAGGATTCTTCAATGTACTCCCCAATGTTCGGACTAAAATTTAGTATTCTTAAGGTGTGATAGCATTGTTTAATTAAATATTTTTTGATTTTATAAAAAAATGGAATTATTGACGGACTTCATAAATAAGATAATATGCGGAGATACAATAGATATAATGAAACAAATCCCCGATGAATCTATTGATTTAATTGTTACATCCCCACCTTATAATTTAAAAAACTCCACCGGCAACGGAATGAAGAATAGCAAAACCGGAAAATGGGCAAATGCCGCCCTGCAAAAAGGCTATTCGCACCATGACGACTGCATGCCACATGATAAATACGTAAAATGGCAAAGAAATTGTTTAGCGGAAATGATGAGAATATTATCTGATGACGGGGCAATTTTTTATAACCATAAATGGCGGGTGCAAGCCGGACTTTTACAAGATAGGCAAGATATAGTTAACGGCTTTCCAGTCCGGCAAATTATTATCTGGAAAAG
Source organism: bacterium (assembly GCA_021845685.1). Lineage (GTDB taxonomy): Bacteria > SZUA-79 > SZUA-79 > Acidulodesulfobacterales > Acidulodesulfobacteraceae > Acididesulfobacter. Next base: position 36,178 of record JAJZVN010000011.1, on the reverse strand, counting down.
AAAAGGAGGCTTTAATTTTAATCCCGGTTATTTCTTGCCGACTTATGAAGTTATTTATTTGATAGCTAAGCCTAAATTTAAACTATCTGAAAAAGCAAATGCTTATGGCGATGTCTGGGAATTTACTCAAGAAATGAAAAACTATCACCCCGCCGCTTTTCCTATTAATCTAATTGATAGGATAGTTTCATCGACTAATGCAAAAACTATTTTAGACCCATTTATGGGCTCTGGAACGACCGCGATTTCCGCAATAAATTTTAATCGAAACTATATCGGCATCGATAATTCTCCGGAATACTGCAATATGGCCGAAGAACGAATTAAATTGCATATACAACAAGGAAAATTATTATATAATTATGACTGAACCTATAATTTATACAAAGCCAAAATTAATCGAAAAGTTAAAAGAAATTTCTGCATCTGGATGGATTGCAAATGCCAGAACAGGTAATCACGGCGGAATCGGTAATACGTTAGAAGACTTGATCGGTATTAAAGAAAATAATTTACCTATCCCTAATGCGGCGGAATGGGAATTAAAATCGCAACGCATCAACTCATCATCTTTGACCACTTTATTCCATATTGAACCGTCGCCGCGCGCGATTCGTTTTGTGCCCCAAATTTTATTGCCAAAATACGGTTGGGCGCATGGAGAATCGGGCAAAAAATATCCTGCCGGCGAAATGAGCTTTCGGCAGACTATTCATGGGTTATCCCGAAGCGATCGCGGTTTTATGGTTGTTATTGACAGAAAAGAAAGAAAGGTTCTAATTTCCTTTGACTCCAAAGCCGTTGACGTAAGACATTCCGAGTGGTTAAAATCGGTGGAGAATATAATTGGATTAAAAGAATTGAATCCGCAACCATATTGGGGATTTGACGACTTAGAACACAAAGCAGGAACAAAATTACTAAATTGCTTTTATGTACAAGCGGAAGTTAAAACTGATAATAAAAAAGAGTTTTATTGGTATTCAAAGGTTATGATGTTAGAAAAATTCAATTTTGAAGGATTTTTAAACGAAATTGAAAATGCGAATATTCTGGTGGATTTTGATGCTCGTACGGGACATAATCACGGAACTAAATTCAGGATGAGACAAGATAAATTGCCTTTGTTATATAAAAAAACAACGGTAATTATTTAATTTTTTGAGGAAAATATAAAATTTATTATATATCCCAATAAAGAAAGGTAAAGAGTATAAAACAATCAAGTTTCGGGAATAAAATTGTATAAAAGGGCATTAAAAGCAAAATGAAAGAAAATATTGATACACCTAAAAATGAAAAATTAGAAAAAAAAGAAATAGTAACGACCGACATTGAAGAACAGAATCCAACAATAAATCTCCCTAATAAAGAAAAACCGTTTTTAAATTTTTTTAATATTTCCTATGCGCTTTTTATTTTAATAATTTTAATACCCTATGTCTTATTCTTTTATGATTTATTTTTTGTTAATAAAAACCCAAAATTAATACTTAGTTTTTATAAAATATTCATCTCATGGCCGATAATTATATTTATAATTAGCTTAATTTTAATTAAAAAATTTCATCCGGAAATAACTAATTTAATAAATAGGATAAAATCTGCCAATTGGAAAACAGGCGACATCGAAATGGAAAAACTCCAATCTAATAAAAAACAAATGAACTTAAAAGTCTTATAGAAGACTCAAATAAAAAAACAAATGAACTTAAAAGTCTTATAGAAGACTCAAATAAACCTAATGCAATATCTTCATCATCAATTCAAGATGAAAAATTATTTAAAGAAAATATTGAATTAATGGGAAAAAATAATGAATTATCTAAAAAGATTTTTTTTGAAAAAACCTATACTATAATTTATAAAAGTCAAATTCAGTTATTGTGGTTATTAACACGATTACCAATAAAATGGGATGATATCTTCAAAAACTATTATCCGGAAACAATGCGGAATTATCCCTATGACAAATATATTTATTTCTTGAAAAATAATGGATTGATTGAATTAATACCTCCTGACGCACCATATCCATATGTTTCAATAACTCCATTAGGAAAAGAATTTTTAGAATATTTAAAGACAAGCAATTATACTGGAGAAGAAAAAAATAATTTGTAATTAACAGTTAAAATAGTTTCTCACTTAAACACATCGTCAACGGCTTTCTTTAGCGTCTCCGGCACCAAATGGCTATATCGCTTTGTCATCTGGGTAGTCCGATGCCCCAACAACTCGCCGGTAATATAAAGGCTCGTTCCGCCCATAACCATTTTACTTGCAAATACGTGCCTTAAATCGTGAATGCGCATATCTTTCAGTCCGGCATTTCTGCAGGCGGTTTTAAAAGAATCCTTAAAGTCCTTTACTTGTCCGTTGATGCCCGTAAATAAATATTCAGACTTTCTTTCGATGCCTGTCAAAAGGACTTTTAATTGAGAATGAATAGGGATATGCCTATCGTATTTTGTCTTTGTCCCCTTTACAGCTATCACGTTATTTTGCAAATCCACGTCATCCCATTTTAAATTAAATGCTTCGCCTTTCCTGCAACCGGTGTAAATTAAAAAAGTAATTAAGTCGCTGGTAAGTTTATTCGTGGCGCCGGCGATGAGCTTATTTATATCGTTATCCGATAAAATTTTGATTCTTGATAACTCGTTTAATTTCTTTATTCCTGTGCAGGGGTTTTTCTCGATATAATTCTTATCTATACAAAAATTAAAGAAATGCCGGAGAGTGCCTGTTTCTATATTTATACTCCTGAATGCTATGTCCTGTTCTCTTTTATTTATATTTTTAGGCATTGCCATAATTTCAAGTTTTCTTTTAAGCTGATAATTTTCTATCTCTGCCTTGCTAACGCTTTTAATAGATTTATTACCGAATAAGGGCAGGAAGTTTTTAGCGGCAAATATTTTCCTTTCTTGATTTTTTGCGCCGGATAATTGCGATTTTAAATATTGTTCCCATGCATCCTGAAAATTATAATCGTCGGCATAGTTAACGCTCGTCGGCAAGTCATGCTTTTGCCTGAGTATATCGCTCTTTATCGTGCTGGCTATCTTCTCGGCAAGGCTTTTATCTGAGGTCTTGGTCGTCCCTTTATACCTTATCCCGTCAATCATCATATCGTAATAGTAATATTTACCCCGCAGCCTGATATTCTCTGACATTTTTTCTCCTTTTTAATATGGGACAATTTTGGGACAATATTTTACCAAATTTGACCTTATTTTACCATTTTTAAGGATATGCTTGTCAAGTGGAATGTTGCTGGAAAGGCTTATTTACTGTATGGTGCGAAAGGGGGGAGTTGAACCCCCATGGATTACTCCGCTGGATTCTAAGTCCAGTGCGTATACCAATTCCGCCACTTTCGCAAAATTTTAATAAAAAATTATTATATTATATTTTTACATAATTGTATATAATTATGCTATAATATTTTTGACGATAATCATTTAGCTTTACTTTCAATTTAAGTTTTTTATGTTGAAAGTTTAATAAATTTAAATAGTTTATTTAAAGATGTTTATTTAAAGATGTTTATTTAAAGATAACGTACAAAAATGGTAAATATCCGCTGCCGATTAATTTTAATTTTATCAGAAAATAGGCAAGAAAACTCTGGCTTCTTAAGCGGGAGATGAATTGCTTTCAAAAGCACTTGACATTAGGTTGCAATATGATATAATTAAGACATGACTACAAGATATGATAATAATTTCCATTCAGTATTTTTGTTGCAGTATCACTTAATATTTGTCGTAAAATATCGCAGACAAGTAATAAATGATAATATTGCCAATAGATTAAAGGAGATTTTTGGATATATAGGATATATATATAAAATAAAGATTATTGAATTTAACCATAATAAAGACCATATACATATATTGTTTAACTCTAATCCGTCAACAGCATTAGTTAAATTCATTAACTCTTACAAATCAGCTTCAAGTAGGTTGATTAAAAAAGAGTTTCCTGAAATAAAGAAAGCATTGTGGAAAGAATACTTCTGGAGTCGTTCTTATTTTTTAATGACTACCGGCGGCGTTACATTAGATATATTAAAGAAATATGTAGAATCTCAAGGTAATAGCGATAATGACTAAGCAATATACATATAAATTCAGGCTCTATCCCAACAAAGAGCAAATATCTTTTCTTGACGAGCAGATTGGATATAACCGCTTTGTCTATAATTTCTTCCTTGAAAGGTCGATTAACCTGCATAAGAACTACGGCATAAAGACCAATTACTATACCAATGCTATTATATTGCCTCTGCTCAAAAAGGGCTTTTCTTTCCTGAAAGACGCTAACTCTCAATCCTTGCAGGCAACGCTAAAAAATCTCGATACGGCTTTTCGTAACTTCTTTCAGCATAGAGCTAAGTTCCCTAATTTCAAGAAAAAGATAAACACAAACTCTATCACAATACCGCAACACTTTGCGATAAACAATAATTTTTTGTATATACCGAAACTCAAAACGCCGCTTAAAATTAAACTTCACAGAAAGGTATCGGAAACCGTTAAGTCTATTACTATAACCAGGAATCCGTCCAGTAAGTATTATATTAATATGCTTGTCGAAAAGGACTTTGCTTTACTGCCGAAAAACAACAATGTATCAGGCATAGACTTAGGCATTAAGGATTTTGCCGTTATAACTACTGGCACAAATATATCCGATAAACAAAGCATTAAAATCGCTAATCCCAAATACTTAATTAAGGCACAGAATAGGCTTAAAACGCTTAACCGGCAGTTTGCCAAGATGACAAAAGGCAGTAAGAATAAATCAAGGTTCCGTAGTAAGTTGTCAATCCTACATGAAAGAGTTGCCAATCAGCGTAAAGATTTTCTTCACAAGTTGTCTTCAAGAACGGTAAACGATAGCCAAGTTATCATTCTTGAAGACTTAAATATCAAAGGAATGGTTAAAAACAGGCATTTGTCTAAAAGTATATCCGACGTTTCGTGGGGTATATTCACAGGACAGCTTAAATATAAAACCGACTGGTACGGGCGGGATATAATAAAAGTCAACAGGTTCTATCCGTCAAGTAAGACCTGCTCTACGCCGGGTTGCGGATATATCAAACAAGACTTAAAGTTGTCCGACCGTGAATGGATATGCCCCGTATGCGGCACAACGCACGATAGGGATATAAACGCCAGTGATAACCTTTTCCTTGAATGAATAAAAATACGGCGGGAATCGCCGGAATTAACGTCTGTGGAGTATGCTCCGGCGGGTATCCAAAATATCGGACAATCACCGTCATACATTGAAACAGGAAGTTCACGCCTCTTAAGGCGGGAGTAGTTCACTTATATGGATTTAGAAGATTTTAATTATTTTTTTGATGAAAAATTAGTCGCAAAATATCCGCTCAAAAATAGAGACGAATCAAAACTTCTTGCAGTCGATATAAAAAAATTTAAAATAGAACATAGAAAATTTTATGACATTATTGATTATATTAACCCCGGCGATGTCATAGCAGTTAACAGCTCTTATGTTAAAAAAGCCCGTATATTCGGCAAGAGAAAAACGGGCGGCAAAGTTGAAATTTTCGTCTTAGATTTTCCAAATAAAATTACTTTTCCTCTTAAATTAAAATGCTTAATAAAAACTCATAAAAAAATTAAAGAAAATGAACTAATTATTATTTCGCCTATAAACAATAAGATAAACAATAAAAAAAATACCGCTAACAGCTCAAATAACCCAAATACATTAAAATATACGGGCTTAGAAGAAAACAGTAATAATAATAATGATAATGCCGATAATAATGATAATGAAATTTTCATTACGGCTTTAAACTGCTTCGGAAAAGGCGAATGGGAAATAATAATCCAAAACGAAAACGATTATAATTTTATATTTGACAACTGCTCCGCCGTTCCGCTGCCGCCTTATATAAAAAGACAAACTGATAAAAACGATGAAGTTTATTATCAAACAATATATGCAAATAAAGACTCCGGTTTTTCTGTCGCAGCTCCTACTGCAGGACTTCATTTTACGGAAAAGCTCATTAATAAAATAAAAGATAAGGGCGGTATTTTTACCGATATTTCATTAAATATCGGATTAGGAACATTTGAGCCAGTAAGAGAGAGAAATATTACAAATCATAATATGCACGAAGAAAGATATAAAATATCTAAAGAAACTGCAAATACAATTAATAACGCGATTAAAAACGGCAATAAAATAATAGCAACTGGAACCTCATCCGTAAGATGCTTAGAATCTTCAACCGACATTGACGGTACCGTTCATTCCGAAAATGATGCAATTACTTCATTATATATATATCCGGGCTATAAATTTAGAATAACTAAAAATTTAATAACTAATTTTCATCAGCCAAAATCTTCGCTTTTTATAATGATCAGCGCATTAATCGGCTTAGATAAAATGAAAATATTATATGAAGAAGCAATAAATAATGACTATAAATTTTTTAGTTACGGCGATGCAATGTTTTTGTATAATATTGATTAAATAAAAAGACAACATATTTATTTAATTTTATTTAATTTTATTTATTAATTAAGTTATTATAAATTGTTTTGTTAATTAAGTTATTATAAATTTTATTTAATTTTGAGATAATTAGTATTTTTGTTAAATTTTGAATAAATTCCTTAATCCTGCGATATAATTTTATACTCTGGATTCCTGAGTACGCAGGAATCCAGAGAGAGTTGTTTAGTATTAGAACTTCTAAATAGTTTTTATTACAGGATTAAACTATATTATTATTAATGCGCAATAAAATATATTAAAATAATTATATATAAATATTAAGGGTCTGCAATTAACCGATTATGTTTGAAATTTTAAAAAAAGATTCTAAAAGTAAGGCGAGATTAGGCAAATTACATACCCAAAACGGAATAATAGATACGCCTGTTTTTATGCCTGTCGGAACTTTAGGCACCGTTAAGTCTGTTTCTCCTTTAGAACTTTACAATGAAGGATTTAAAATAATGCTTTCAAACACTTACCATCTTTTTTTACGGCCCGGAATGGAAGTTATTGAAAAATTCGGTTCTCTTAGAAATTTTATAAATTATAAAGGCGCAATACTCACGGATTCAGGCGGCTTTCAAATATTTAGCCTTGCTAAATTCGCAAAAATTAGTGACGACAGCGTTGAATTTATGTCTCATATTGACGGCGCAATTCATGTTTTTACGCCTGAAAAAGTAGTTAAACTTCAGGAAGTTTTTGATTCTGATATAATAATGCCTCTTGATGTTTTCTCTGGTCCAGAGGCATCAAAAAACAGAGCGGAAAAAGATCTTGATATAACTTTAAAATGGGCTGAAAGATCAATCAACGCAAAAAATAAAGAAAAAAATAATTTAATTTTTTTAATATCTCAAGGCAATTTTTTTGAAGATTTAAGAGAAAAATCTGCAATATATTTATCGGAACTAAATGCCGACGGATATGCGATAGGCGGACTTGCAGTAGGGGAAGACAAAGAAACAATGTATAAGATGCTTAATATTTCCGCTTCGAAACTGCCTGAAAATAAACCGAGATATTTAATGGGGGTTGGTACTCCTGAAGATATAATAACCGCAGTAAGTCTTGGAATTGATATGTTTGACTGTGTTTTACCTACAAGAAACGCAAGAACCGGATCCGTATTTACATCTAAAGGAAATTTAAATATTAAAAATTCTATTCATAAATTTGAAAAACAACCTATAGACGATGAATGCGATTGCTATGCCTGTTCAAATTTTTCAAGAGCGTATTTAAGACATGCTTTTATGAGCAAAGAAATATTTTCGCAAAGACTTCTGACAATACATAATCTTCATTTCTATCAAAATATGATATTTAATATTAGACAATCTATTAATAACGATAATTTTATAAACTATAGAAATAATTTTTTAGAAAAAAGACTAAAATAACACCTGATACACTGATAACCTTTCTTAACAAAGAGGGGGCATTTAAGTTTTATCCAAATATATTTAAGCAATAATTTAAGCAATTTTAAGCAATAAAGTGTACTTATTGCAGTTCCTAAACAGGAATATATTTATTTAAATTCTATATTACGCATTTATAAATTTATAATTATTTTCCACAATAAACTTTATTTTTCATTTATTTTTTCATTTATCCTTTACTTTAATTAAAAATTTAAATAGAATAATAAATTAAAACAAAACAATTTATAATAACTTAATTAATAAATAAAAATTAATTAAAACAAAATAAAACAAAATAAAACAATTTATAATAACTTAATTAATAAATAAAAATTAATTAAAACAAAATAAAACAAAATAAAACAATTTATAATAACTTAATTAATAAATAAAAATAAAAAAAAATAGATGAATAATGATATAGATAAAATAACTTTAATAGCTAATTATTGATTTGCTATTGCATGATTGAACGGGATTATTAGATTTGGGTAAAAACATAAGTGCATAATCAGCTGATTATTAATTTTATATTGCAGAATTAAATAGGATTAAAGTATATCAATATTAACAATTAACATTATTAACATTAACTTAATCAAAAAATAAAAAAAGGAAAAAAAATGAAAATTCTATCTTCTGTATTTAATTTATTTGATGCCACAAAGGCTTATGCTGCTCCTGCAGCCGGCGGAGGAAGTTCTTTGCAGTCGGAAATTTGGAGTTTTGCGCCGCTTATTGCAATAGTAGTTATTTTTTATCTTCTAGTAATACTGCCTCAGCAAAAAAGAACAAAAGATCATAAAAAAATGATTGATTCTTTAAAGATAGGCGATCAAGTAATAACAAACGGCGGCATATACGGCGTAGTATCAGGAATAGCCGATCAGGTATTTACGCTTGAAATAGCCAAAGACGTAAAAATTAAAGTTGCAAAAAATACTGTAGCAACGAAAGCACCTTGATCTTTTAAAATAAATTAAATTTTTCTATAGTTTTATAGCATGATTAAACCTTAGTCCTGCGATAGAAACTATCAATGATATTTCAATAATAAGCTATACTGGATTCCCGCCTGCGCGGTAATGACGCCCAACTGGTGAAACTATAAAATCTCTCAAAGTCATTCCCACGAAAGCGGAAAAGTTCCGAAGATCAGAAACGCGTGCCGTTTCTGATCTCGAGGCTATAAGCCGAGAGCAAAGCGGTCATCCAGAAAAGAAATTTCTATGGAATGGTTAAAGATAAAAATTGATATAATTTTTAATTTGAATTAATATGCTATAATGTATAAATTTGTCTAATTATCATTAAACAAGTTTATACAATTGTTAATTTGCTTTGCATTGGTCTTATTTAATTTTATCTAAGTTATCATCGATAAATAATAATAAAGAGGGTTATTTTCAATATTATGAAACCTGTGAGAACAAGAGTAATTCTTATAACAGTTTTAATTATCATATCTCTATTTTCAATAGTTCCGTCAATTTATCCTAATACGCCTTCGTGGTGGAAAGCGGCTATCGGAAACGCCGAAATGCATCTTGGATTAGATCTTCAGGGTGGTCTGTATCTTATTGAAAAGGTTGAGACTAATAAGGCTATTAATGACAAATTATATAAAGATTATTCAGATATTGCCGTTTTCGCCGGTTCAAAAGGTTTTAACAAAAATAACTTAGTTTACAATAAAAATTATTTATTGGTCAAAGGGAAACTTTTAAAAAATAATTCGCTTTTAATGAAATTTATTTCTAAACGGCATCCTTCTTTAAAGCTTGTTAAAAATAAAATAATATTTAAAAAATCGGCGGTAGTATTATTTAAGAAAGAAGCCGTCAGCGGTGCGCTGGAAGTTATGCGCAACAGGATAGACCAGTTCGGTTTAATAAATCCTAATATCGCAAGACAGGGGAAAAACACTATTGTTCTTGAACTGCCTGGTGTGAAGAATGTAAAACAAGCCGTTAGCCTGATAGGTAAAACTGCCAGATTAACTTTTCAGCTTGTCAATTATAAACATAGTCTAAAAAAAGTTTCTGCGGGCAAGCTGCCTAAGGGCTATGAAATTTTATACCATACTACTTATAATAAATATACCCATAAAACTACAAAAATACCTTACCTGATTAATAAAACCGTTTTAATGAGCGGAGCTAATATTTCAAGCGCAAATGTTCAAATAAATCAGTATAACCAGCCGATAGTCGCTATTTCATTTAATTCGAAGGGAACAAAAGAATTTGCCGACATTACTACAAAATATACTGGGAAAAGACTTGCTATTATATTAGACCATAATGTAAATTCTGCCCCTGTTATTGAAGAACCGATTACCGGAGGAAGCGCTACTATTTCCGGAAATTTCACTATGGCAAAAGCCAATGACCTTGCTATTGCTCTTCGCTCAGGCGCTCTTCCTGCTCCCGTAAAAATACTTCAGGATGAGACGATAGGACCTACGCTCGGAGCCGATTCTATACATGACGGCATTGTTGCCGCAATAGTCGGTCTGATTCTTGTTGTCGGATTTATGGTGTTTTATTATAAATTGTCGGGGTTAATAGCAGATTTTGCTTTAATAGAAAATATTCTTTTTCTTATGGCTGCCCTTGCCCTTTTCGGCGCTACATTGACATTACCAGGTATCGCAGGCATAATCCTAACTATAGGTATGGCAGTCGACGCCAATGTTCTTATATTTGAAAGAATAAGGGAAGAACTTAGAGAAAATAAGCCTATTCCCATTGCAATAGAAAACGGCTATAATAAAGCATTTTTTACCATACTTGATTCGCATGTTACCGCATTAATAACAGCCGCCGTTCTTTTTTATTTTGGCTCAGGACCTGTTAAAGGATTTGCTATCACCCTTTCGTTGGGTATTATCATTAATCTATTCACTTCTTTAGTTGGAACAAAGGTGATTTTCGATATTATCGCAAATAAGAAAAAACTTGAAAAATTAAGCATATAAGGAGCCGATAAAAGTGGAATTTATAAGAAATACACATTTTGATTTTCTTGGAAAAAAGAGAATTGCCTTTGCGATATCTTCAGTGCTTGTTATTCTCGGAATAATTGAAGTTATAATGATGATTCTCGGAACTGCCAATATAGGCATAGATTTTACAGGCGGCTTAACAATGCAGCTCTTTTTTAAACATAAAATAAATGTTCCTTTAGTTAGAAAATCATTAATTACAAAAGGATTTAAGGATATAAAAATTATAAAATTTAAAGGAAAAAATGAATATATTATTAAAACAAAATTAGTCGGAAACAACATTACCGCATATGCAAATAAATTAGAATCTATAATAAGAAAATCTTCTCCTAAAAATTCGTTTAAAGTTATAAGCAATGAAATGGTGGGTCCTTCCGTAGGCAGCACTATGACTAAAGACGCTATTATTGCAATAATTATTGCAATAATAAGTATTTTCATATATATAACATGGAGATTCGAATTTAGATTCGGAGCGGCAGCGGCAATCGGGCTTGCGCATGACACCCTTGCCCTTCTTGGAATTATATTAATATTTGACAAAGAAATTACGCTTCTTGTTATAACTGCTTTATTGACCGTTGCAGGATATTCTTTAACGGATAAAGTAGTTGTTTTTGATAGAATAAGAGAAAATCTTAAACTTGAAAGCGAACAAAAAAAATCTATCAATTTAAATAATTTAGTCAATAAAAGCATAAATGAAGTTTTAACAAGAACTGTAGTAACTGCATTAACTGTTGTTCTGGTTGTTTTATCATTATTTTTTCTTGGCGGATCGGTGCTTCATAATTTTGCGTTTACATTACTATTCGGCATTATAATCGGAACATATTCCTCAATTTTCATTGCAAGTCCTATTATGGTAATTTTCAATGAAAAATATTACAAATAATAATGAAAATGACAATATAGGCATACACAATTTAAATAATGACAGCTACAATAATAATGAATTAATTTTTTCATTAATAAAGAATAATTTAGAAAAATTTCAATTAAATAATCCTGCAAAGTCTATTATTTTAAAAAGAATATTTTCTCAGCTTATTTTTGAACCTGCATTTTTAAGACTAATATTAGGCAAAAGAGAGGATACTGCGGTTAAATCTGCTAATATGCCTGAACATGCAGAAAATGCAAATGTTTGCCTTAATTCAGAATCAGCAGAATTTAATATTCTTAATATTACTCCAAAACAAAATAATATTGCCGCCGATGCTTTAGATAATTATATTTATAATTATATATTAAATTATATAAATCCTTCATTAAAAAACCTTCATAATCCATTTCTTATGAAAGATATGGATAAAGCGGTAAACCGAATAACTAAAGCGTTAGTTAACGATGAAAAAATCTGTGTTTTTGGCGATTATGACGTTGACGGAATTACCGCTACATCTTTTTTAGTTCTTTTTCTTAGAGAAATTAATAAACATATTGTAAAAGTTGATAATGATAATAAGGATAATCTTTCAGGCAATAATATGCAAAATATAAAAACTGACAATGTTATAAATAATAATTATAATAATATTGATAACAATATAGACAATAATATAAGCAATAATATAGACAGTAACGCACAAAGTATAAGTAATAAAGGCGGCATAAATCATAACAACATAGACAACATAGACAACGGCGAAACAATAATATATAAGATTCCCGATAGGATTAAACATGGCTATGGACTCGGCGTTGAACCGATAAATGAACTGATAAGCGATAATGATATTATAAACGGCATCGGTAAAGGTAAAAATGTTTCGTTAATAATAACTGTTGACCTTGGCATCAGCAACTATGAGCCTGTTGTTTATGCAAATTCTAAAAACATAGACGTAATTATATGCGATCACCATGAAATTCCTGAAAAAATTCCGCCTGCCGCTGCGATACTTAATCCTAAGCAAAAAGACGATAAATTCCCTTTTAAATTTTTACCTGGCGTCGGCATTGCGTTTAACCTTGCAATGGCTCTAAGAAAAAAACTTTTTGATGACGGTTTAATAAATTCATACCCAAATTTAAAAGACTTCCTTGACATTGTATGTATCGGTATTATAGGCGATATTGTGCCTATGTATGATGAAAACAGGCTATTAGTCTCTTATGGTCTAAAAAAAATTAATAGTGACCCGAGACCGGGGATAAAAGAATTAAAAAAAATCTGCAATCTTCGTTTTGACAATGTAACGGAATCGGATATCGCATGGAAAATTGCCCCAAAAATTAATTCATCGGGCAGGGTCGGAAATCCGAATATAGCTATTGAACTGCTAATATCTCAAGATTATGAAAAGGCAAGAACTTTAGCATTAAAATTAGACGAACTTAATAAAAAAAGAAAAAAATTAGAAACTGAATGTTTTAATAAGGCAATTATAAAAATAAATCAAATAAATAATGCTTCGGACAATTTTATTCCGATGGTTATTTTGTTTGATGATTCGTGGCATCCCGGGGTTATTGGCATAGCGTCTTCAAAATTATCGGAATATTTAATGAAACCGGTTTTACTGCTATCTGGATACAAAGAAGATATTTTTATAGGCTCTGCAAGATCATACGGCAATATTGATATTTATTACATTTTAAAGCAATTTGATAATTTTTTTATAAAATTTGGCGGACATAAGTTAGCATGCGGTCTGAGCATTAAAAAAAGCGAATTTAATAAATTTATTGAAGCCGTCAAAAAATTTGGGGAAAATGATTTGAATAATCTTAAATCAAATAATGCCGATATAAAATTTAACTATGACGAGGAACTATCAATATGCAATATCAATAATGAACTGATAAATAAGCTCAAATTAATGGCGCCTTATGGGGTGCTTAATGAACAGCCTAAATTTTGTATAAAAAATCCGTTAATAGACAATATCATAACAAGAAAAGTAAAAAATTCATATAATTCCTATAACAATATCGGTTCAGAAAATATAAACCAGAATCCCGAAAATAAAGTATTAAATAATAATTCAAATTCTAATTTTAAAAAAATTATAAGCAATGAATATTTTACATGCGATATATTAAATTGCAGCGATAAAAATAAAAAATCAAATAAAGCTATTATTTTTAAAAATATATCTTGCTTCAGAACCGAAGATTTTGATTTTAATAATTTTAACAATAAAACGGTTAATAGCATAATATTTGAATTTTTTAATAATTATATTAAAATATTAGATATTAATTAAACTGAAATAAATTATATGTCAAAAACTTTTACGGCAATCATAATAGATTATAATTATATTAAAATTATTGAAGCGGTTAAGAAGAATAAGACCTATATTATTAATAACTTCTCGCTTGACAGGCTCAATCAAAACAGCATTAATAATACCACAAATTATGCTAATTCCAAAAATATAGGACAGGATTTAATAACAGAAGAAATAAAAAAAATATTCGGTTTAAAACAGTTTAGTAAAAAAAATGTTTTTACTGTATTAAACGATGATTATATTAATACTTATAATTTCTCTCTTCCCGAAATACCTGAACCTGACCTTTCCAAAGCAATAGAATATGAAGTTAAAAAAAAATCTCCGTTCCCTATATCGCAAATTGTTTATGATTATATTTATGTATATCAGCCGAACGAAGACGGTAGATATAATCTTTTAATTACTGCTTATACTGCCAAAAAAGAATATTCCGAACAATTAGTAAATTTATTTGCCGGCGCAGAAATTAAACTTAAATCTATAGAATCTAAAACAATCGGTTTATATAATGCAAATTTGTTTATTTACGGAAATAAAGCAGGTTTGCATTATTTAATAATAGACGTCAATCTTATTTCAATAAAGATAATAATTATATATAAAAATACAATAATTTTTGAAAGAAATATTGAAGAAATCAATATTATTCAAAATACTAAAAATATAAATGAGGCAGGAGAAATTATAGGCGCCGAAATTCAAAAAACCGTTGATTTCTATTATGCCGGTAAATCAATAGAGCCTATTGAAAAGATATATCTTTCCGGAGTTTATTCAAGCAGCGGAATGTTGAAAAATATAATATCAAATTTAACAAATATATCCGTAGAAACAATGAGCATTATAGAATTATTAAATAATAGCACCGACGATAACGATAAGAAAACTGATAAAAATAAAAATAATGATAAAGCAAAACCTTTAATTAAACTATCGTCAAAACTAAATAAAAAAATTTATAAAAAAAAACTGCCTGCCAAAAATATCTACAATACCGGTGATGTTATTGATATAGAAACCGATAATCAAATATTATCAAATTCTATTCCGTATGATGAAAATAATTTATTTGATATATTAGATGTTATGCTTCCGGCATTTGGACTTATATTAGGAAAATAAACCAATATATATATTCCAATTAAATTATATAATAGTTATATGGTAATTATTATATATTATATTATATTATATTATATATTAAAAATTAAAAATTAAAACAAAAATCATTATTTATCAAATTCAATATTTAATCTATGGCAAAATCGCTACTTAAAAATAAAAAAAATAAAACCAGAATAAATTTATTGCCATTAAGCGATAAGCAAAATATAGCCAAAAGAAATAAAGCAATTTTTTATTTAATTGTTTTAATATGCTATATTTTTATTTTAGCAGGATACGATTATCTAATTTACAATGATATTAACAATAAAAGGGTCGTTATTTTCAATTTAAATCAAAAATTAGAAATTATCAAAAATAATAATATAATTTATACAACAATTCATAAAGCCGTTCTAAATAAAGAAAAAATAGAAACATCGCTCAAAAATGATTCATCAATAGTAAATAGTTTAAAAAGTTTAAAAACTAAAGAATATAAGAAATTTATTGAGATAATTAAATTTCCGATGCCCAAAGACATATGGCTCAACAGCTTATCTTCAAATAACGGGAATTTTCTGATAAATGGCAATAGCATATCATTTTCAGGCATTTCGGTTTATATTAAAAATCTAAAAAAGATGAAAATATTTAAAAAAATATATTTATCCGGCATTGAAAAAAAAATAAAAAAAGGTAATAATTATTATACTTTTAATTTAGAATGCAAATTTTAAAACTTTTCAAACTAATTAAAACAATTTAAAACAATTAAGAATGGAAATTTTAAAAATGATTTATATATAAAAAATTATGGAATATTTTAAAAAAATAAAGGAATTTTTTATTAATTTAAGAAATAATAAATTTTTATTAATATTTTTATTGCTTTTAGTATTTATTTATTTAATTAATAATGATTTTTTTTTACAACAATATAATAAAAATATTTCTTTAAAATATAATACTATTATCAAATTAAACAATAAAATTAAAAATATGCAGAGAAAATATTCTTCCATAAACATTGAAAGAATTAATTTATTAAATACGGAAAAGTCTATTAATAAATTAAAATTAAGATTAAAACAGAATAAATATTATCTCCCCAATACCTTTAAAATTTCGGATTTAGTTAAACAAATCTCCAAAAATATGCCTGAAACTAATTTTGAAATAAAATCAATAAAATTTAACAAAATTATTGAATCTAAAAAATTAAATTACAGAATAATGCCGTTTTCTATTTCAATAATAAGCGGATACAATCAGGCTTTACTATTTTTAAAAAAAATGAATTCTTTAAAAAGAATAATCTTAATACAAAATATGCAAATTTCAGCCGATAGAAAAATACCGTCGTATTTAGACATCAATTTAATTGCAGAAACATTTGCTTTAAAAAGAAAAGAAAATTATAATAAATAATAGATTTATCACTATAATTACATACTAAATAAAAAAGCTTTTTAAATCAAAAATAATATTAATTTAAATCACCCGTTATAAATTATTAAAACTGATTCAGTATATGATAAATATATTATAAATACCGGATTCCCGCTTTCGCGGGAATGACACCAAGAATGACACCAAATAGGTTAAAATTTAAACCTTCGCAAAGTCATTCCTGCGTTGGCAGGAATCCATAAAAAGAAATTTCTAACGGTGATTTAAGGTATTATAATAAATTATAATAATAATATTAGATAAAATAAAATAACAAAACATGCTTAAATTTAACCTTATTTTATTAAATTTTTTTGCAATAATTGCTATGCTTAGATTATTGCCTGTATGTGCTAATACTGCTTATTCTTATTCAATGAAAAACCCCTTTATTTCGCCGTTTAAAAAAAAGCAAACTTTAATAAAGCGTCGTCAAAATACTTACAATCTCGATTTACAGGCAATTATTGCAAGTTCCGAACCTGATTTAAATATTGCAATAATTAATAATAAGCCTTATTATATAAACTCAAAAATTTTAACTGCGGGCAAAATAATAAATATAACAAAAGGCGCCGTAATGATTGAAACAAAAGAAGGCAAAATTTTACAGCTGATTTTAAAAAAATTTGAAGGCTTTCAAGATTAACTATGAAAAAAACTAATAGAAATTTTTTAACTATTTTATTTATTATATTATTGCTATTGCTGCCTGTTATATTGTTTAATCTGCAAAATAATGCCGAAGTTTTTGCGGGAACCCTGAATAAGTATAATTTTAGCAAAACAAATTATAATAATCCTGACATTAAATACATTAACTTTTACGGTATAAATTTGCCAGAGAATAGAATAACTATAAATGGAAATGATATTCCGTTAAGACCGTTAATTATCGGCTTGGCTCATGAATTTCATATTAACTATTCATTGAGCAATGATGTTAAGGGAGCGATAACCCTTCATATAAATAAAATTTATTTAAATAAGGCGCTAAAAATAATTTTTGAGGCAGGCAATTTGAATTTCAGCGTTAAAAACAAAGTTCTTTTTATTGGCACAAGCTCTTCATTAAAAAATAAATTTAAAGTCTATAAAATTAAATTAAAAAACATACAGGCATCTAAAGCTATAACTCTTTTAACTCCTATTATGCCGAAAGGCGGAAAAGTTATTGCAATGCCTAACGGAAATGAAATTTTAGCGTACGATTTACCTTCAAATATTAAGCAGGTAAATAAAATCATAAGAAATATAGACATTAAAAAAAGAATTGTTCATATTCAAGCGAGAATAGTTGATATAAGCGATAATTTTACCAGAAATTTAGGCGTTTCATGGTCGCTGTCTCCTTATCACAATAGTACGATTACTTCTACAGGAACAAACATAACAGGATTCAGCACGCCTGTTAATCTTTCTTCGGGGAATCTAAATCTTAACATAGGAACTTCCTTACAGAATTTTGGGCTTATTTCAGCCCAATTAACAATGGGACAGCAATTAGGATATGATAAAATAATTTCATCGCCCGATGTTTCCGTTGTAAGCGGAAGCGCTGCGACTATAAATTCAGGCACGACATTATATTATGTAGCCTATACCGCATCGTCAGGAGCCGGTACTACTGCGGCTCCTACATCTTCAACTGGACCTACTATAATAACGCAGCAGCCTATCACCTCAACATTACAGACAATAACTTTAGGACTGACATTAACTGTTACACCGATCGTAGAAAGCAGTAAAAATATTCTTTTAAACCTTACGGTTACTAATTCTCAGCCTAATTTTGGACAGATGGTAAACGGATTTCCAAGCACAACCAACCAAAGCGTAACAACTACTGTTTCGGTAAAAAATAATTCCACCCTTGTTCTAGGCGGTATTCTGTACACTGAAAAATCACGTTCAAATAACGGCATTCCTTTTTTATCTAATATACCGATATTAGGCTATTTATTTTCATCAAGACAAAAAAAGGTAGATAAAGAACAGCTCATGATATTCATTTCGCCTAAAATAATTAGATAATCTATATATATTATATTATAATATGAAAAAAAAAGAAAAAAATACGTCAAATGATTCAAGAATGCCTTTCCTTGAACACTTTTCAGAATTAAGAAAACGAATTGTTTATATTTTTATAATAATAATAATTGCAACCGGTTTTTCATGGCATTTATCTTACAGCGCGGTTAATGTTATTGAAATGCCTTTAGAAAAACCGACTTATATTACATACTTTTCGGGAGAACTAAAAAATATTATCAAGCAAAAGCTCCCTTTTATTTATTACTCGTTCGGACTTAATAAAACTCCCAAAAAGTTTACAAAACATATACTGCATTATTCAGCTCCGCTGGAACCATTTTTTATGCAGGTAAAAGTATCAATTATACTTGGATTTATGATGGCTTTGCCATTCATACTTTTTGAAATATGGCAATTTATTAAACCGGGGTTACTAAAAAAGGAAAGAATGTACCTGCTGCCTTTTCTATTTTTCGGAACACTTTCTTTTATCTCAGGAATGGTTTTTATGGTATTTTATATATGGCCCGCGGTAATAAACTTTTCGCTGAGCTATCAAAATCCAAACTTATCTCCTCTTATAAACTTGACCCATTTTGTTAATTTTGCTTTAAGATTAAGCATTATATTCGGCGTTATATTTGAATTGCCTATTATTTCTACTTTACTTTCTATGGCAGGAATACTGAAACCGGATATTTTAATAAAGAACAGAAAATATGCTTTAATCGGAAGTTTAATTATTGCGGCATTTCATGCGGATATTGTGACAATGTTTTTCATAGCCATACCGCTATATTCTATGTATGAAATAAGCATTGCGATTTCAACTGTTATTTGGAAATTTAAAAAAATAAAGCAACAAAAAGCGACTTAACCCAACTTCACCATAATTACCACCAGCATATTGATATTACTATATTTATGGGGGCAATAAAAATGTCTATGTGGACTACAAAATAAAAAATAAAATGCAACAATATCAATAATTTATAATTTTATAATAATAAAAACGATGAAGTTGAGATAAGATAATTCAACGAGGCTGCTTGATTCAACAACAAGATACTTTTAGGGTCAAATATAAAGGGCAATTTAAAGAGTCTTACTTTACAGGAAGAGGACTGTGAACTACATCCTACCTTACGGAAGGGGCTTCGTTTAGTCCGTTGCAACCTCTCTTAAAGAGGGGGAACATTTCGTTTTATGCAACCTCAGTTTTCGACGCTATGGGTTTTTTGAGTGGATAACCCTTCCCGCAGTTCCTGCGGTAGTATCGCCTTACGGGCGATGTTTGAAAACCGTTGATTGCCTATCATCCCCTTCCGTAAGGGAGGGGATGATAGGCAATGTTAGTTAAATTATTAAATTAT
This sequence comes from bacterium, assembly GCA_021845685.1. GTDB lineage: Bacteria > SZUA-79 > SZUA-79 > Acidulodesulfobacterales > Acidulodesulfobacteraceae > Acididesulfobacter. The sequence continues at coordinate 15,972 of JAJZVN010000011.1, read as the reverse complement.
AAAAATATAGTTGAAATTTATGCTTTTTTTACAAAAAATTTAAATTTTCCGCCTTCTTCTGTAGATTCTAAGAGTTCATTGCCTGTTCTTTTACACCATGCCGTCATATCGTTTTTAGAACCCGGATCGGTAGAAATAATTTCAAGCACTTGACCTGATGTCATTGAATCAATTTCTTTTTTTGTTTTAACTATTGGCAGCGGACATGATAACCCGCTTGCGTCTAGAGTTTTGCTTGCAGCTACTGCCATAATAAAATACCCTCCATTTAATTTTATTTGTTTTCTTAAATTAAAATATATTTTTACATTATATTAATAAATTATAAAATTGTCAATAAATACAAAATACCCCAAAATTGCCGATAGAAATTTATAGACTGGATTTCCGCCCACGCGGAAATTATTTTGATGGATTTTAAAAATTCACCTGTCGGGTGTCATTCCTGCGAAGGCAGGTATCCATTATTGTTGAAATATTGCGGTATTCCCAATAATTTCTATCGGCAATTTTGGGAAATACGGTCTATTTTTGTTTTGGAAATTTTAAAGTTATTACCTCTTTATTTTCGCCTAATTTTCCAAGGTATTTTCCATTGTAAGTCAGTAATATTCCTCCAGCATTTCCAATTTTAATCCATAATGTTTTTTTTGCTTTCCATGTTTTAACAGCACCGTCATATAACATACTTTGTTTTTGGCGCGAGTTATCAATGGAAACATCTACCCAAGTTTTATGTATGACTTTGCCTTTAAGTACTACATCATAATAATTATCAGGTTTATTTTTATTGTATTTGCTTTTTAATAAGTTTTTTTTAGCTAATAATTTAGAAGAAAAAATTTTTGGCGTAACTGCTTTTTTAATATTGATTAATCCAATAACAATCAATACAATAACAATAATAATTATTACCGATATAAAAACTCTTTTTTTTATTTTTTCTAATTTTTGATGCTCTTCTATGAACTTTTGTTTAACAATGTCTTCGTGTTTAATCTCCGAAATATTTTTATTAGCCGATTCGTATAATTCTATAGCATAAAGTTCATCTGCTCTAATTGCTTCTGCAATAGCTTTAATATAGCCTTTAATGGTATAAGAGGAAGGAAAAGATGAAAAATTATCCAATTCTATTGCATCAATATACTGATGTCTTATTTTTGTAATAACTGCAACATCTTCCTGTGTTAAATTATGCTTTTCTCTTTCGGATCTTAAATATTTGCCGACGGTTTCTATATCTTCATCTTTCATAATTTAATAAATACTAATATTATATTAATGATTAGATTTATGATTTAGATTAATGATTTAGATTAATTTAATAAAGTATTTTTTTTATTTTATTAAGATAACCTGAAGCTTTAATTCCAAATATATTAAGCTTATTTTGGCTATAAATTTTCGTAAATAAGGCATAAGACTTTTTATACTTTTTTAATTTAAAATAACTTTCCGCTTCTTTAAACTGCGCAGGTACAAAATAAGCATCTATTTTCAATACTTTCCTATAATTGATTATAGCCTCTGCAAAATCTCCTTTTTTTGAATAATAATTTCCCAAATAATAGTAAGTCAAAAAATATTTTTTATTCAACGCTTGAGAAATTAAGAGGTATCTTTTGGCTTTTTTAAATTTGTTTTGAATTATATATATCTTGCCGAGAAGAGTATATGCTTGATACGGCTCATTATAAAAAGGATTTGCGAGAGCCGATTTCAAATTTGCGACTGCAAGACTATAATTCTTTTTTTTTATATAAATCATTGCAAGATTATAATATGCATAAGAAAATTTTTTATTGATTAAAACAGCCTTATTAAAATACTTGATAGCTTTATTTTGCCTGTGGGTCATCATATAAACAGTACCTATTGCGTTATAGTTTTTAGCCGAATAAGGATTAACAGTCTCGGCTCTTATAAATTCTTGTAACGCCTTAACATAATTGCCGCTATTGAAATATCCCGAGCCAATCCTGTAATAAAGATTAGATTTAAGCTTGTCCGTCCTGCCGACTTGAGAAAGTCCGCATCCATACAGCATGAGAGAAAAAGATAAGCTCAATATAATAATGAAGCTTATTTTAACAACTGATTTTTTTCCTGAGTTAAAAAGTCTAATAGCCATATTCAGTTATGTTTTAGTTATGTTTTAAATTGATTTATATTTTTATATTTGGCTATATATTTAACTATTTAATTTAACTATTTAATTTAATTAAATAAATTAATTAAATAGTTTCAAAATATGTCATATTTCTAAATTTTGTAAATCTGTCCTTTATTTTATCGCCGTCTATTGAAATAAGCTTGTCAATACTAAACGATTCAACGGCAAACGATGCCATTATATTTCCGAAGACAAGAGCCTTTTTTAAATTTTCATCGCTTAAATCACCCGTATTATCAATATACCCTAAAAAACCGCCTGCAAATGAATCCCCTGCTCCAGTCGGATCTATGATATTTTCCAAAGGATATGCGGGAACCATAAAAAACATTTTATCGGTAAATAGCGTAGCCCCGTAAGAACCTCTTTTAAGCACTATTATTTTAGCGCCGTATGTAAATATTTTTTTGGCTGCCGAAAATATAGAAGCCTCTTCAGTTAAAAGTCTTGCTTCAGATTCATTTATAATAAATATATCGGATTTTTTTATAACTTCCAACAATTTATTTTTCCTTTTTTCAATCCAGAAATTCATAGTATCTAAAGCAATTAATTTAGGAGACAGCATTTGTTCTAAAACTTCAAGCTGTATATCAGGATCAATGTTGGCTAAAAAAAGTGTATCGTTTTTAAAGATATGCGGAACGGAAGGCTTAAAATCCAAAAATACGCCAAGTTCAGTATTGAGTGTTTGAGGGTCGGACATATCGTAATCATATTTTCCTTCCCAGTGAAATGTTTTGCCATGCTTTTTAATTATATTGTCAACATTTATGTTTCGGCTTTTTAAGAGGTTAATGTATTTATCGTCAAAATCATTTCCTACAACAGCAATAACATTAACATCCGTAAGATATGAAGATGCAACAGAAAAAAAAGATGCTGAACCCCCTAATATTTTTTGCTTTTTTTCAAAAGGTGTTTCTATGCTATCAAGAGCAATCGAACCTACAACGGTTATAGCCATATTTTTTACATTCCTCTATATTAAATTAAATAAATTTAATAAAAAAAATAAGTTAATTTACCTAACTTTTCCTTATTTTTTATGCACTACTCCTTATTTTTTATGCAGGACATTTGAACTTCCTATTTTTATTAAATATTTTTATATTATTTTTATTTGTAGTATATATTAAAATACAGTACATTATCTATTTTATAAAATAAGTAACATAATAATATCGCATAATTATAATGTTCTGTATAAAATTCATAGAAAAGTTAGGTAATTTAATATATTATTTATATATTATGATTTATTGTTTAATATATTGATTATATATTATAATTTATTATTTATATATTATTTATATATTATTTATATATTATTTATATATTATTTATATATTATTTATATATTATTTATATATTTCAAAAATAGCAAGTTTATTTAAAATATTTTCAGGTACGTCTTTTTTGGCAGTTACAACGGCATGTTCTAATGACGAAGCGCATGCGCAAATATTCAACAAATTTTTTCCGTTATTTATATTATTTGAATTATCTATATTTATATTTATATCATCTATATATTTAATTGCTTCTTTGATAATACTTTTTGCTTTTTCGGCATTTTCATTTAGAATCTTTATAATAATATCGGCGGTAACATTTTCTTCCTCTTCATGCCAGCAGTCATAATCTGTTGCCATAGCAATTGTAGTATAGCAAAGACTTGCTTCGCGGGCAAACTTTGCTTCCGTTGCATTTGTCATTCCGATAACATCAAAACCGCTGTTTTTAAAAAACAAAGATTCTGCTTTTGATGAAAATTGCGGTCCTTCTATACAAATATATGTTCCTTTAGAATGGTATTTAATTCCTAAAGATTTACATGAATTAATGACGATATTTCTCAAACAAGAACAAACAGGTTCAGCCATTGATACGTGAGCTACAATACCGTCTCCGAAAAAAGTGTTTTTTCTATTTTTTGTAAAATCAAAAAACTGGTCTACAATTACCATATCGCCGGGTATTATTTCTTTTTTCAGACTTCCCACAGCGCTAACGGAAATAACCTTTGAAACACCTGCTGCTTTCAAAGCGTAAATATTTGCGGCATAATTAATTTCCGAAGGTAAAATTCTATGTCCCCTTCCGTGTCTAGGTATAAACACCAATTGTTTTCCGTCTATTTCTCCAAAAATCAGATTATCCGAAGGTTTTCCGAACGGAGTATCTGCGGAAACCTCCTTAATATTCTTTAGTCCGTCGATATTGTATAATCCGCTTCCCCCTATAATACCAAGAATATTTTTTGAATCTTTCAATTTATTATTCTCCAAATTATTATTTATTATTTATTATTTATTATTTATTATTTATTATTTATTATTTATTATTTATTATTTATTATTTATTATTGTTAATATTTTTAATATAACAAAATAATCTTTCTTTAATATTATTATTTCCTTCTCTTGCGATATTTATTTTTCCATTATTGCTGTCTATTTGAACAATAGTAGAACATCCGCCGCTTAGTTTTCCGTCGTCAATTACAATTATACTGTCTTTATCTTTGTAATCGGCAAAAATATGCTCCAGCTCATTTTCATTAATTTGAATAAGACTTTCTTGCGAAGATATATTTGCGCTTGTAGAGATAATAGGATAATCTATTTCTTGAAATAATTCCTCAATAAATATATGAGAAGATACTCTCGCTCCTATATATTTAGAATTTGATGCAAATTCATATTTTTTATCTGCCCGCGCTTCAAATAATATCGTTAGCGGTCCTGGCCAAAATATAGAAATTAAATCTTCTTCGCCTTTTTTTATGTATGTCATATTTAGAAGCATAGCAGGATTTTTAACAACAATAGGTAATGGTTTTAGATTATCTCTTTGTTTTAATAAAAATATTTTTTTTACAGCTTCATTATCTAATGCGTTAGCTCCTACAGCATAAGAAGTCTCTGTCGGATAAATTATAAGATTAGAGGAGTCCAGATGCTTTTTAATCGCCTCATAATCATCTTTAGTTATATTATTAAAGTTATAAATTTTCACATTAGTATTATTATTTTATAATAATTTATTATTTATTAATTCTTTTATATTTTTATATTATTGTCTGCCGCGATTACTTTATCTTCAAGCTCTTTTCTGTAATTTTTTAATTTTCCCGAAAGTTCATCGCTATCTAATGATAAAATAGATACTGCAAGCAAAGCAGCATTTACTGCGCCGCTTTTGCCGATAGCAGTCGTTGCAACCGGAATTCCGCCGGGCATTTGAACGATAGAAAGCAAACTGTCTAATCCATGCATTGATGAAGAATCAATAGGAACACCTATTACCGGCAAAATAGTACATGCCGCCGCCACTCCGGGCAAATGGGCACTCATACCTGCGGCAGCTATTATAATTTTAAATCCTTTATCTTTTGCTCCATCAAAAATAGCCACAGTTCTTTTTATGCTTCTATGAGCCGAAGAAACATGAATTTCATAGCCGATTTCAAATTTTTTTAAAATTTCGGCCGCGCCTTCCATTATGGGTAAATCATTTTGCGAACCTACAACAATTAATACTTTATTATTATTATCCATAAAATTTACCGCCAACTTATGCTTATGAAAATCTATAAAAAATCCCAAGCTTGTTAGGCGCCTCCTTAATTAGTTAATGATATTAATTTAATTTTTATAATATTTATTTTTAAAAAGATTCTTGAACTGTCAGATGTCTCTTAAATTATTAACTTTTCCTTATTTTTTATGCAGGACATTTGAACTTTCTATTTTTATTAAATATTTTTATATATTATCTTTATTTATAGTGTATATCAATATACACTATATTTATCTATTTTATAAAATAAGTAACATAATAATATCGCATAGTTATAATGTAATGTATAAAATTCATAGAAAAGTTAGGTAAATTATAATAATAATTAATTTAATTTTTTATAATACTTATACCTAAATTGCCTATATCGTGCCTATAATATTTATTTTTAAATTGAATAGCATCTGCCGCATTATAAATATCATCTAAGGCAGTTTTTAAATCTTTATTCTTGGAACAGATATTTAAAACTCTTCCGCCGTCGGTAAAATATTTGTTGCCTATTTTTTTAGTTCCCGCATGAAATATGTAAATATCATTATTGCCGCTATAATTAAAATATTTTTCATATTCTCCAAACGATATTTCAAAACCTGTTTCGTATTTCCCTGGGTAACCTGCTGAAGATAAAACTAAACAAACCGCCTGATTATTATCAAATTCAAGATTATAATCATTTAAAGTTCCGTCTATGCAGGATTCAAATAAACCGACAATATCGGATTTTAATCTTATTAAAATAGATTGCGTTTCAGGGTCTCCGAATCTTACATTAAATTCTAAAACATAAATATCATCGTCTTTAATCATTAAACCTGCATACAGTATTCCTTTATAAACAATTCCTTCATTTTTTAAGGAAAGCAGAACCGGTTCAATAATATTTTTTTTTATCTTTTCTTCTAAAGCTGCAGATAAATAAGGATGCGGAGAAATAGAGCCCATTCCTCCGGTATTTTCCCCTTTGTCTCCGTCATAAGCTTTTTTATAATCCATACTTGTCGCTAAAGGTTTATAAGTTTTGCCGTCTGCCGCAATCATATAAGATAATTCAAAACCTTCTAAATAATCTTCTATAACTACTGTTTCTCCGCTTTTTCCAAATATTTTTTTATTAAAAATCAAATCAAGATAATTTTCCGATTCAATAATACTTTGAGGTATAAATACACCTTTTCCGGCGGCAAGACCGCTTGCCTTAATAACAACAGGATGAGACCTGTTTTGAATATATGCGTATGCGGTTTTAAAATCAGTAAAAGATTGATAATCTGCTGTTTTTATATTATTTCTTTTTAGAAATTCTTTTGTGAATTGTTTGGAAGATTCAAGAAGCGCGGCCTTTTGACCCGGACCGAATACTTTTAGTCCGTTATATAAAAATTTATCGGCTATCCCAAGCGAAAGGGGTATTTCAGGTCCGACAACTGTTAAATCTATTTTTTCTGATAAAGCAAAATTAAGCAATCCGTCAATATCATCATATTTAATATTTACTATTTTAGCATTATCGGATATGCCCCCGTTACCCGGCGCACAGTACAAATCAACATTTTTTCTCGATCTCAATATAGAATAGATTATTGCATGTTCTCTGCCGCCTGAACCTATAACAAGAATTTTCATAATTATTATTAATTTAACAGGTTTAATTCAATATATCGGTTGTTTATAGCAACCTGATATTACATTAATTATTTTGCCAAAATTCTATTTTTAATATATTTACCTATTGGGTGAAACGATAAATCCTTTCAAAGTCATTCCCGCGTAGGCGGGAATCCAGAAAATAAATTTCTACGCAAGGATTAAAGTATATCAATAAAATTATAAGAAATAACCATTTTTTTAATGTTTAAAATGCCTGATACCTGTGAAGACAATGGCCATTTTAGACTTATTAATCTCTTCAATTATTTCATTATCTCTTATGGAACCTCCCGGTTCAATGATAGCAGAAATTCCAATCTTTTTAGCATATTCTATTGAATCTTTAAAAGGAAAAAATCCGTCGGACGCCATAACGCATTCTTCTATTTTGCTTCCGTAAGAAGACAGCATCTTTTCATAAGCAAATTTTGCGCTGTCTATTCTTGACATCTGCCCTGCCCCGATACCGCACGTAACGCCGTTTTTTGCATATACAATCGCATTAGATTTTACATGTTTTGCAATCTTCCATGCAAATATCAAATCATTAAATTGAGATTCGTCGGGTTTAATGTCCGAAACTACTTTAAATCCTGATGTTCCATCTTTTTGAATATCTTTTTCCTGAATTAAAATACCTCCTGCCGCAGATCTCAAGACAACTTGGGAAGACGACAAAATAAAATCTTTGGAAACTTTAATTATAATTGTATTTTTCTTAGATTTTAAGATATCTAACGCTTCTTCTTTAAAATCAGGCGCAACTATTACCTCTACGAACATAGGTTTTATTTCTAAAGCCGTTTCTTCATCAAGAGTTCCGTTAAAACCTATAATGCCTCCGTAAGAAGATAGTTCATCGGCTTTTTTTGCCTTTATAAATGCATCTTTCAATGAAATACCGCTTATTGCCGCTCCGCAAGGATTAGTGTGTTTCACTATTACAGAAAAATATTCTTTGATATTTTCTTTATTATTTTTATTTTCTTTATTTTGTTTGTCTTCTTTATAAGGGGGAAAATAAAAATCTCTTATAATATCTAAACACGAATCAATATCAAGCAAATTATTATAAGATATTGCTTTTCCCGATAGTTTTATAAAATTTGAATTATTTAAATCGGTCGGGTTAATACATACCTTCATCTTATTATTAATATTGTTGTTATTATTGCCGCTAATATTATTATTTATAATATTAATATCATAAAATGAAGCTTGTTGATGCGGATTTTCCCCATATCGCAATGTTTCAGTTTTATTTAATTTTAAAATTAAACTTTCATCGTCTAAACTTTTAGAATTTAAAACACCGTTAATATTAAAATTACCGTTTTCTTCGGATATAGCATCATGTGATATTAAATTGTTATTATGCTGAGATTTATATTCAGAATTTAATTCCGAATTTAAAAAAGAAAAAATTTCACCGTCGTATTCGCTTGTTTGCTTAAAAACTTCTACCGCTAATCCAAATTTTAAACTTAAAGGAATTTCGACATTTTCGTTATTTTTAATATCCGATTTATTTACCGCACTTATATTATTTTTATTATTTACATTATTTATGCTATACGCTGCATTTTCTGAATTATTTATACTATTAAATTTATCTGCATCAAGTCCGCAAGAATTTAATTCGCCGGTTAATTTATTACCGCACATTTTGAGATAAGGAATAATTTGGACATATTGCCGCGGGTCCGACAATACAGTGACATATTTAAAATTTTTAGCAGCCGCTCTCAATAAAGAAACTCCGCCTATATCTATATATTCTAATTTCTCGTCAAAAGTTATATCTTTATCTTTCATTTCTTTGAATGGATAAAGATTGACTATCACAAAATCAATAAAATTTATTGAGTTTTCGGCTAAATCCCTTAAATGATTTTCGTCTTCCCTTAAAGAAAGAATACCTCCGAAAACCGCAGGATGAAGAGTTTTAACCCTGCCGCTTAAAATTTCCGGAAAGTTGGTTATTTCATCTATTTTTTTTAACTTTATCCCTGCAATATTTTTTAAATAATTATAAGTATTGCCAGTTGCTATGATAGTATAACCCGTTATGCTCAAATATGCCGAAAGTTCATCTATTCCTGTTTTATCAAAAACAGATATTAAAGCATATTTATTTATTGTATTTTCATAGCTCTGTTTTTTATCCATAATAGTGTTATAATATAAATAACTAAATATTTATTATATATATTTTTTTAAAATTAAACTCTTATTGCATTATTCTTGATTTTAAAATTTTATGTATTATACTTTATTCATAATATAATTTCAATTATTAATTAAAAAAATGTTAAATCAGGAGGATTAAAAAATGAAAAAATTTAAAAAAATCAAATTAGCTATGCTTATTTTCTTAGTTATTGTAGTTATGAATTTTCTTACGGGATGCGGTTTGTTATTAGTCGGGGGGTTAGCCGGAACTACGGGTTATTTGGCTGCAAAACAAGGTTACGGCGCACAATCGCCTATTACTCATAATAGCAACCATTAATCATTAAAATAATTTATATATAATCATCACTAAAATAAATAGAAAAACATAAGCAATTAAAATTTTTGTTTATTTTAATTTTTTATTTTATATATAAAAAATTAATTACCGTTTATGCAAAAATATACTTACAATTAAGTAAAACTAAAAGGTTTAAGCTATTTTAAAAAATAGGCATTTGCCTTATTTTTAAAAAAAGTATAATAAATTTATGGAGGTGTTAAGATGAAAATTCCAAAACTTTTATTAGCATTGTTTATTGTAGCGGGTTTTGTATGTTTTGGCGGTATTACAAAAGCATCTGCTCATAGCTATATTTTTATATCTATGCTATCCAAAATACCGGGTAAAAAGGTTGTTGCAGATTACAGCACGGAGTTTGTTCATTTAAGCGCTATAACCGTTCATGCTTATAATAGTACAAAACGTTATATAAAATATGTAAGATTCAGCGGTTACGACAAAGCTCTTAATGTTATAAATGATAGCGCTCCGTCAGGCGCAAACGCTTGCATAAACTTGAGATTATCATATGATAACGTAGCTTGCGAATATGTAAAACTTATTCCTAAAAAGTAAAAAAAGTAACGGATCAAAAGTAACGAAAAGAAATAAGTATCCGATTTATTTATTCCTTTACTCCTTATTGAGTTTGTTGAATATTTAAATATAATTTAAATTTAAATATAATAATGATTTGAACTGAGAAAGGTGTCTGATTTTTTTTCCGCATAAAGGTTGTAATCTAAATAAAAATATCTTAAGCGGAAAAAAATCAGACACCTTTCTCGTTTTCTTATATTTATGAAATAAATCAGATACCTCCTCCTACATCATTTTATTAATATATTATTACCTTAAATCACCGTTAGAAATTTCTTTTTATGGATTTCTGCCAACGCAGGAATGACTTTGCGAAGATTTAAATTTTAACCTGTTTGATGTCATTTCCGCGAAAGCGGAAATCCAGTATTTATCATATGCTGAATCAGTTTTAATAATTTCTAACGGTGATTTAAGATAATATTACAATATTAAATGTTTTTATTATATATATTAACTTTAATAAAATTTTCCATCGGCAATTTTGTTAAATAAGTATCTTGTTAAATAAGTATCTGATTTATTTATTCCTTTACTACTTATTGAGTTTGTTGAATACTTAAATATATTGATTAATATATAATTTTTATTATATTATAAACTTATTAAACTTAATAAATGCATTGCTATAATTTTCCCCTTGAGCTATTATTATATACTATAATTATGAATGCTAAAAAATATTCGGTATATTTCTATCTTTTTATTTCTATTATTATGGGCGTTGCTGCCCAGATTCTTATGAAATACGGAATGGAAAGTATAGGTCATATAAATAATTTATTTTCAATAAAAATTATTTATATGTTTTTAAATGTGTTTGTATTGTCAGGAATAATATCTTATCTTATTTCTATGTTTTTCTGGATAAACGTATTGTCGAAAATAGACCTTTCCGCAGCATACCCGTTTGTCAGCATAGGAATTATCCTTACGGTATTACTTGCAGCAATTATGCTGTCCGAAACAATAACAATCCAGAGGTGGATAGGTATATTTATAATTATTGCAGGGGTTTATATTATAGTTTCAACACATAAAGTAAATAAATAATTCAATAATTTATAAAAAAATGGAAGAAATTATACGCTCAAGATTTAATGAATCAAAAGAAATAAATCAGCTTATTTTAGAAAATGACGACACAATAAATAGAATACAAAAATTCGCCGAATTGATTATAAAATCTTATCAAAACGGGGGCAAACTTTTTATAGCCGGAAACGGCGGGTCTGCCGCCGACTCGCAACATATAACCGCAGAATTAGTTTCAAGATTTTATAAAGAAAGAAAAGCTTTGCCTGCAGAATCTTTAAATGTTAACACGTCAAATTTAACGGCAATAGCCAATGATTATGATTTTTCAGTGGTTTTCTCCAGACAGCTTGAAGCAAATGCAAAAGAAGGAGATGTTTTTCTAGGGATATCAACATCTGGGAATTCTAAAAATATACTTAACGCATTAAAAATATCAAAAAAATTAAATATTTATACATTGGGTCTAACAGGTAAAGACGGCGGCGAAATGGCTAATTTATGCGATAATATAATTATGATACCGTCATGTAATACCCCAAGAATTCAGGAATATCATATAACAATCGGGCATATTTTATGTGAGCTTATTGAATCTTCATTATTTCCGGATTAATTTATTAATTTAAAATTAAAATGGCGATAAATCTGAAATATTTGCAGTTTCAAACATAGCAGAATATAGCTTCATAGCATATAAATCCGTCATTCCGCTTATATAATCGGCGCACATTTTATATAGTTTGTCTTCATTGTATTCGTCATAAAAACCGTTATTGTAAAGCTCTTGAAAATCGTCGGGGTAAAGTTTCAGCGTCTCTTCTTCTTCCCCATATTTTTCTTTTGACGAAAACTTATCAAATAATTTAGTTAAAATATGTCGGGCTTTATTTCTGTTAAGCAGGATATTTCTGTTTTCCATTATTAATTTGTATGAAATAATTTTTAGCGCTTTAATTTCTTCATTTATGTTATTTTTTCCTATAAGGCTATATTTATAAGAATAGTCATTATTAATATCTAATCCTGGAATTCCGTCTTCTATTAAATTAAAAAAATTGATAAGTTCCGTATTGTCATTGTCTGATTTAAAAAAACCGTTGTTTTTAGATAAAAAATTAGCGGATTTAAAAATATCTCTTCTTTCTATTATATCTATGTTAATTATAAATTTTGATATATAATTTGAAAAAAATTCTTTCAATTTCATTTTTATTTCAAGCTGCGGCATTTTACTATTATTTATTTTAAAAATATTACCTAAATTAATAAAAAAAACATCAATACTTTTTTTATTTTTCTCATTAGAATTAAATTTTATTTTATTATATTCGTTTATATCTATTAATTTAGATTCCACGCCGTCTTCAAGATCGTGCGTTGCATAGGCGATGTCATCCGCCGCATTGAGAATCTGGCATTCTAAACTTCTTGTCAATTCAAAAAAATATTCTTTTACAGAATTATTAGAATTTAATAAATTATAATTATTTTCTATAAAATTGATAAATTTGCTGCCATGCAGTCTTCTTAAAATAAACTCGTCGGAATCATATATAAAATGATTTTTTTTATCTGAAAATTTAAAAGGGAGTTTATATTTAAGTATTCCGTCAATAGTTTTAAGAGAGGGGTTTAAGCCGCATAATTTTATTTTTCCTTCGCTATCGTCATATAATTTTTTTTCTAAAAAATTAAGTATCCTGATATTCTGTCCGTTAGCTTCAAAACCGCATCTTCCTTCAGTTAATTCTAATAATTTAGAATTTATGATTTCTTCTCCAAGATGACCGAAAGGAGGATGTCCAATATCATGCGCAAGAGATATGGCTTCCATAAGATCGAGATTAATATTTAATTCATATTTATTATTAATATTGGATGCAATAGAACGGGCTATCTGCGATACCTCAAGCGAATGAGTAAGCCTTGTTCTGTAATAATCAAGAGTGAATACTCCGAATACTTGAGTTTTATTTCTTAATCTTCTAAAAGAACTTGAATGTATTATTCTGTCTCTATCTATAGAGAAAGAACTCCTCAAGGAAGGTTCTTTTTTTTTATAATTGCAATCATTAAAAACCCGCTCCGCATTAAAACAATCTTTATTTCTGCCGCCGCTATCCTTCAAATCGCTATAAGATTCAATCATAATAAAAATTGCCTCATGATTAATATGTTTATTTAATTACTAATTAAAATATTAATAAATAAAAGGATAAATTTTTAAATACCTCAAAGTCATTCCCGCCTGAACGGGAATATATAATAAAATTTTATTATTTTATTATATAGACAAATTTAAATATTCTAAAAAACTTGATTTTATTTTTCAATAAATATATACTAAATAAAATTTTTTTAAGTTTTAGAAATACAAATATTACAATATAATAGTATAAAATAATTATATTTACAAATTTTATATAATACTTATTATAATACTTTGATACTGCAATATAATTTTACATTGTATTTGAATTGTATTTGAATTGCAGTATATTTTATTATGTTAAATTTTAAATTAAGGGAGATTATGACCATGAGGAAAATTATAAACAAAGAAAATAAAAATATAAATATAGATGGCGATACAGATATATCTTCTTATGAAGAAAATCAACGTGAAGATATCGTCAATTCAGATGGTTCTGATTTCACATCTGAAGAACTTATTGAAATAAAACAAAATTTAATTAAAATGAGAAAAGCTCTGCTGAAAGAAATAGATATGAGCGTTAAAGAAGGTTCTTCTAAAGATATGTCCGAACCAAGCGGCGATATTTACGATATTTCTTCAAACGAAAGAGACCGCGAATTGTCATATATGCTTGGAGATAGGGAAAGAAATAAAATTAGAGAGATAGATAGCGCTATTTCTAAAATTGAAGACGGAACATATGGAATATGCGATGAATGCGGAGAAACAATTTCTAAAAAAAGGTTATCTGTTATTCCTTATTCTAATTTATGTATAATTTGCAAATCCAAAATAGAGAAAGAGGAAAAAGAAAAATTAAACGATAGTTATTCCGACAATTTTAACACTATAGCAATTTTAGACGAAGACACGACGTATCATCATAACGAAGAATGATAATTTGACGTCTTCCTTTGTTGGTGAACTACCTCGCCCTCTCGGACGAGGGTGAGCCGCTCAAAAACTGACGGCTTAAAATTTTCTATCGACAATTTTGGGTTAACTATAAATTATAAGGGAAAAAACAATTTATCCGATAATCTTCATTTTCTTTTAATTCAGGTTCGTTATTCATACATTTATCCTGTCTTCTGCTGCATAAATTATAATATACGCATCCGCGGTTATTTTTTTGAATTCCTGCATTTATATGATTTATATTATTTATATTCCCATCGGCATCGGCAAATTGCAATATATTTTTCGGACCGTACGCCAATATAGATTCTAATAAAACTTTTGAATAAGGATGCGCGGGGCCTTTAAAAAATCTGTCTACAGGGGATATCTCCATAATTTTTCCGCCGTACATAACACAGACCTTATCTGCCAGATGTCTTACCAACCTTAAATCGTGGGTTATAAATATATAAGTTAAATTATCTTTTTCATGTAAATCTAAAAGCAGATTTAAAATTTGCGCGGAAACAGAAACGTCAAGAGCGGAAACAGGCTCATCAAGCACAAGAATTTCTGGATTAACGGATAAACTTCTTGCTATAGATATTCTCTGCCGCTGACCTCCCGATAATTCATGCGGGAATTTAAAAACATAATTTTCATCTAAACCAACCTTTTTCAACATCTGTATTGAATAATGCAACGCATCTTTTTTTTTAATCATTTTATTCTTTATTGCCGGCAAAGATACAATTTTATAAATCTTTTTTTTGGGATTTAATGAATAATACGGGTCCTGAAATACAATCTGAATTTTTTTTCTCAAATTTAATTTTTTTAAATTATAATTTAATATATCGCCTTTATATAAAATTTCGCCTGAAGTTTTATTTGTAAGTCCCAGAATTAATTTTGACAATGTTGACTTCCCGCATCCGGTTTCGCCTATAATTGAAAAAATATCTCCCTCATAAACCTTAAAAGAAATATTATCTACAGCCCTTATAATATTTTTTCTAACATTAAATAAAGAACTATAGCTAAAATAATATTTACTCAAGTTGCTTATATTTAAGACTTCTTGCTTTTTGTTATCATCCATAAAGTTATTTATTATACATATTGCATATAAAAATAATTATTAACTATAAATATAAAGAACTATAGCTAAAATAATATTTACTCAAGTTGCTTATATTTAAGACTTCTTGCTTTTTGTTATCATTTACAAAGTTATTTATTATACATATTGCATATAAAAATAATTATTACCTATAAATATATTGTTTATAAAATAAAATTAATCAATAT
>JAJZVN010000038.1 GCA_021845685.1 bacterium | reverse complement strand
GGCCTGCGTAAAACACAAATGTTTTTTGATAGACAAATGTCCTTCATGCGGCGAGCCGTTTGTAATTCATAAAAGGCTTTACGACGGCGATTTTCCTCACTGCCGCAAATGCGGATTTTCTTTTAAAAATGCCGAACCAGAATTTATAAGCGAAAATTCTTACGGATTAAAGGCGATAGAAAAAATTTACGATATTCTTGAAAAAGGAATGTTTGAATACGAAAATAATTATTACTACTCTTTTTTCTTTTTTTATATATTAAACCGTTTTACCAACTTAATAAAAGGCGGATATAGGAAAAATTTACCTGTCGAATCAGGTATCTTGGAAAACGACGAACTGCCGGTTTCAAATACGCCGGGGATACCTTTCGTTATGGAACTAAATATCAAACAGCAGTATGTTTTGTTTTCCGCCCTCATGAGAGTGTTTGAAAGCAGGGACGGCATAATCAGATTCTGTAAAGACAACAGATTAACCGTTAAGAAATTGACGAAAGACTTGCAATATATTCCTTTCTGGTTTTCGGAAATTCGTGATATAATGAACAAAACAAAGTATTCAATGAATATTATAGAAACTCAAAATGCTATGATTTATCTTGCAAAAATGAGGATAAGACCGAATTTAAAAAATTTATATAAGATTATTAATATGAATTTTGCTGATTTAAATAAATTCAATAAAGAAAATAAATGAAAAAAAATAAAATCAATAAAGATGGGGCTAAAGTTATATCATTATTTGCCGGATGCGGCGGGCTTGATTTGTCATTTCATAGACTAGGATACAATGTAGTTTGGGCAAATGATTTTAATAAATGGGCATCTGAAACTTATAAACACAATCTGGGCAATGTAATGCACTGCGGAGATATTGAAGAAATAGACCCTTATAAAAGAAAATCTATCCCTAAATGCGATTTAATTTTAGGCGGTTTCCCTTGTCAAGATTTTTCTATGATATGGAAAAGACCAGGATTAAACGGAGAAAGGGGCAATTTATATAAAAGTTTTTTGAGATTTATTGATGCAAAAAAACCAAAAGCTTTTATAGCTGAAAATGTTAAAGGACTGCTAAGTGCTAATAATAATAAAGCAATAGAACAAATTATTAACGATTTTGAAAAAATAGAACCCGGCTATATAGTAAAACCTAAACTTTATAATTTTGCTGATTATGGGGTCCCTCAATTCAGAGAAAGAGTCTTAATAGTAGGTATAAGAATAGATACCGGATTTGATTTTCAGCATCCTAAACCTACACACGGACCGAAAGCTGGCAGTCCATACTTTACTGCAGGGGAAGCACTTGAAGGCGTTGAGAAAATAAAAATTAATAATGAAAAAATTAATATAGCGCCTAAAACTATGGAAATCCTTAAACTGATACCTGAAGGAGGTAATTTTGCTGATATCCCTGCGGATCATCCTTTGTATGTTAAAGGTATGATAAGCCATGTTTACCGCAGAATTTCTCGTAATGAACCTGCAAAAACTATCATAGCAGCTGGCGGAGGCGGTACTTGGGGATATCACTACCCTGAACCGCGCCCTTTAACAAACAGAGAACGTGCCAGACTGCAGACTTTTCCAGATGATTTTGAATTTATAGGATCTATAGCTGAAGTAAGAAGGCAGATAGGCAATGCTGTTCCTCCCGCAGGTGTTATTAGTCTTGCAAAAAGATTGATGCCTCTTTTCAGCGGTAATTATAAAAAAATAGATTTAGAAGCTGAATATCTAAAAATTAAAAATAAGCCTGTAAAAAAAAGAATTGAATACGATAACAATAATGATGTCTTGGTTAATGTTTTAGAAGACTGCTGCAGAAATGGATATAATACTATCGAATATACCGCCTGTTAGAATAGGTAATAAGAATATACATGACTGTTTTGAAAAATTATTTGATGAAGCGGATAATATCCGCATTGCTTCAGGGTATATTTCTGCCGATGCTTTAATAGAATTAAAAAATATCTTTGAATTAAACAACAAGTCCTTTATGGAACTCATAATAGGCATGCATGGTTTTGACGGATTTACTAAAATACAATATGAATCAGCAAAATTCCTAGATAGTTTTCTTCGCAACAAAAAAGCAGGCGAAGTCAAAATTGCTGATATATTTAAATTTCACGGAAAAATATACAGTTTTTTAAAAAACGGCAGTCCAATTGCCTGCATTGTAGGCTCTTCAAATCTCACTAGTATATTCGACAATACAAACACATATGAAGTTGATATTTTAATAGAAGAACCGGAAACGATATTAAAAATAAACGACTTTGTTTTAATGCTTTCCAATAAAGCATGCATATCGTTTAATAAATTTGAAATAAAAAATTTTATTGAAAGTGATAATCTTAAACTTGACGGATATAGCGGCGTAGAAAGAATTTCAAAAGAAGAAACCGGCAAATTATTTAATAATCCTTCAAATATATCTTTTATTATCCCAATCAAAGCAGACGAAGCTCCAAAGAGTAATTTAAATGTTTATTTCGGCAAAGGAAGAATAAATAAAAAAAGCTTTATAAAACCGCGCCCTTGGTATGAGGTAGAACTTATTGTTCCAAGTAATATTACAAGTGATAAAAATTATCCAAAAGGTATAATCTCGGTTTACACGGATGACGGCTGGAAATTTAGATGTAAAATCAGCGGAGACTATGCTAAAAATTTCAGATCACATGACGATCTTAAAATATTAGGCAGATGGATTAAAGGACGTTTAGAAAATGCCGGCGTTTTAAAAACAGGAGAACTGATTACCGACAAGATTTTAAATGATTACGGACGTAATAATCTTGAACTAAGAAGCACTGATGACTCGTCTATTTGGCTTATTAATTTTGGAGTTTAATATATTATGGAGAAGCATTTTAAATCATATTTAAATATTATTGAAAAAGAATCTAATGGAATATCTGTTTCTATAAAAGAAACCGTAAATCAGTTAATACCTAAATATATTAAAAAATTTTCTTTCAGAGAGCATATAACAGGTTTATTGCTTGGAAATGTTCAAAGCGGTAAGACAAGCCAAGTTTTTGGGATAATTTCTTCGTCTGCAGATGAAGGCTTTGAAATATTTATTTTTTTGACTACCGATAATACGTATCTTCATAAACAAACTCTGGCGAGAGCTATAAGCTGCTTCGATACTTTTACAGTCTGCGGCGAAGATGATGAGCTGAGGTTTCTAAATTCAAATATGCGAAAGCCGGTAATAGTCGTAATTAAAAAAAATACAAAAGTTCTTAATAAATGGAAAAACATTATTTCTTCATCTAAATTCTGCGATGGAAGATCTCTATTTATTATCGATGATGAAGGAGATGCGGCAAGTCTTAATACTAAAATAAATACAGGTGCGCAGAGCGTTATTAATGCAAGATTGGATAGTATTAGAAATATTGCTAAAAGCAGTATATATCTTCAAGTTACCGCTACACCGCAGCCGCTATTACTGCAGGCAGTTAATACGCAATGGCGGCCTAAATTTGTATATTATTTTCCGCCGGGGAAAGGATATCTAGGCGGTAATTTTTTTTACACCGACCCGCCTTCGCCTTGTATAAAATTAACTAATGAAAATGAACTTGATGAACTTAGAAGTGATGGTCTTATAAGCGAAGGCTTAAAAGCTTCGCTGCTTACTTTTTTAACTGTCAGTTCTCATGTTATGTTAAAAGATGAGCTTAAAGCCTGTAATTTTCTTGTTCATCCCAGCGTACGCATAGCCGATCATAATGCAATTGCCCAAAAAATAGGAGGCTGCCTAAACGATCTTCTTGTAGCGGTTCAAGAAAATAAAATGAGAGATTTATTGAAAAGCACATGGCAGGATTTAAATACAACAAAAAAAAATTTAATTTCTTTTGATGAGGCGTATAATTTTATAATAGAAGCTCTTGATAAGCAAAAAATCAAAATATTTATATTAAATTCAACAGGAAGCAGTACAATTGAGTGTTCTAAAGGCATAAATATTATTATAGGCGGAAACAGTCTCGGGCGCGGGGTAACATTTCCATCTTTACAAACAGTTTATTACTGCCGCACAGCAAAAATTCCTCAGGCAGATACTTTCTGGCAGCATTCCAGAATGTTTGGCTATGATAGAGACCCTGAACTCATTAGAATATTTATACCTCCGTCGCTATTTAAGTTATTTACTGAACTTAATAACGGCAACAGCGCTCTTATCGGCCAGATAACAGCCGACAATAACTCTTCGAATATAAGTCTCCTGTATCCCCCTGGAATCAACCCTACTCGTATGAATGTAGTAGATAGAGGTGTTTTAGGAATGATCGTGGGAGGAGTTAATCGTTTTCCAAATTTTCCAAGGAGAAAAAATGTTGATAAGATTGATGAAATGTTGGAAAATTATAATGAAAATGATACTCATATTATAACATTAAATGGTGTAATTAATATCCTTGAAAAATTTGAAAGCGAAAGTAAAAATGACTGGTCAAGCCAAGCATTTATAAACTGCATTAAAGCATTAAAAACAAATGATGCTGAAGATAAAGCATTTTTAATTGCAAGAAGAAACCGTAGTATATCAAAAGGAACGGGCACTTTACTTTCTCCTGATGATAGAGCAATAGGAGATTCTATAAAGAATTATACAGTATTAACTCTTTATAGAATTAACGGCGAAGCCGAAAAAGGCTGGGACGGCAATCCTTTATGGATTCCAAATATTAAACTTCCTGAAGGTAAAAATTTTTATAGGGCGGATTAATTATTGGACAATCTCACTATTGAACAGAGGCATAGAAATATGCAGAATATAAAGTCTAAAAATACTAAACCTGAGAAGATAATAACTGCGGAATTAAAAAAACGAAAAATATATTTTGCTCAGCATGTTAAATCAATAACGGGAACACCGGACTTTGTATTCCGCCGTAAAAAAGTGGTTATTTTTGTTGACTCTGATTTTTGGCACGGGCATCCAAA
Source organism: bacterium (assembly GCA_021845685.1). GTDB lineage: Bacteria > SZUA-79 > SZUA-79 > Acidulodesulfobacterales > Acidulodesulfobacteraceae > Acididesulfobacter. The sequence goes on along the minus strand of JAJZVN010000038.1, from coordinate 8,907 downwards.
ACGATGCATTATGCCGAAATCTAACCGCGATTACTGGGATAATAAAATATTAAACAATAGGCTTAGGGATAAGAAAGTAAATAAAGAACTTAAACTTCAGGGATGGAAAGTCGTTCGTTTATGGGAGTATGATATAAAAAAACATTTAGGCCGAAGTATGAATAAAATATTATCGGCATTATAAAAAATTATACCCCTAAAAATGACATTTATTTGGACTCTTTTACAGATAGTTCCTTTAATTGCTCGCTTAATAACTCTGAAAGCAATATGACAAGCTTGTTTATATCCAGTTCTCCGTCTCTTATCGACTTATCGGTTTTGCGGAGAGCTTCCACGTATCTATCCCTTTCCCTGCGAATTAATTCCGGAAGGATTGTATCCCCACTAAGCCAACCATTGGATTTAACGCACAAAACAAAATAGCACGCCGCCCTTGCCGTTCTTCCATTACCGTTAATAAAAGGATGAATATAATTTAGTCTCCACAATACATATGCAGATAAATAGACTGGATCTGTATTTTCCCAATTTCTATTCACTTCATTGATAAAATCTTCCATTAAAGCCTCAACCCGATAATGTTCAGGAGGTTTGTGTTTGCCGACCTTAACAGGACACGGCCTGTATTCTCCGGCGTTTGTGTGAAGACATGTTATTGCTTGGCAGTTTAATGCTTTTATAATATGAGCGGAGAGAAATGGACGTTTCACATCTATTGCCGTTTGGACAATAGACCTTAAAAAATCATATTGACGGTTTAAATTTGAAATTTCTAAGTTTCTATAGTATGGATGCTCTTCTCCCCCGACTAATTCGTAGAGTATCAAACCATCTGCTCCTTTAAGCTTCTTCTATACCTTCTTGTTTTTTAATAGTCTTGCGAACTTCTTCTTTAGTTATAGAACTGTTTGATTTAAGCGACCCATAAATAAAAGAAACGCGTTGTTCGAGAAGTTCTTTGGCTGTAAGCTTTCTGCTTGCAGCAGACTTAAGAGCTTCTATTAATATTTTATTTGTTTCAATCTTAGGAATTTTGTTGCCTATTAACATGGCTAATCCCCCTTTTTTTTAAAAAAATAAACGTAATTTTAAAAAATGCAAAGCATCCGTACTTGATTGTATCAATATATTAATATTTTATAAGTTACATGTCAAGACTTTTATTATGACAATAAAATAACTTTATACAAATATTATATCGCATTTTAAGGAAAATATTATATCTTTTCCTCATATTTTTTAAAATTATCTGAGACCGTTTAAAAATTAAACTAAAACAAATTTTCTTTTTTTGTACTTTTAGAGAATATCTTAATACCAAATAGCAACATAAACGTAACTTCCGTCATCCGAAAAATTCCCACGTCCATCTTCCGCTTCGTTGTTACATTTTTTATGGTTAATAAATCCCCTGATTAATGTTTCTTCAACAACTATTGCATTATTAATACTATCGGTTGAATAAATCGCTACAATCTCATCGCAAGCGTGAGCCGATTTCCTTTTGTCAACATCAACTGATCTGCCAATATAGAATTTATATACTTTATTGTTATCTGCTATTAAATCCACCTTTTTAAAAAGTTTTGGCAGTACATCTCCTGGCCATCCTGTTAAACACTTAATATTCATAACTCATATCCCCTAATTCATTTAATGTGAATATAAATCTTTACCCACGCCTAATATATAAAAAATATCTCTTATTCTAATTCCCGCTACTCTATCTCCTTTAGATATACGAAAAACTTCTAATTTTTCAACATCTTCTTTGATTTGAGGAATAGACTGAAAATTAATATTAAAATTTTTTATAGGAATTAACTCTGTGCCTAATTTTTCCCGAGGATTCTTAGCTATTTGCCCCCAAGTTAACTTAGATAATGTTACAAGTGTTTGTAAACAATGCGATCTACAAGAAGCGTTTTTACTTAAAAAATCTGTGAATCGAAAAGAAAAAATAGGGAGACTATCATTATGTATATCGGCTTTATCTATAGTTAAATTACCAAGATTTTTAGGTGGCGGATTTATAAATTTACTATTATTTCCCATTATTCGATATATTTTTTAAGACATTTTTTCATTGATTCATGTGTAATTTCTTTACTGCCTGCTTGCCAAGCATTTTCCCAACATGCATCCGAATGAGATATTTCTATAAGCCTGGAACCGGAAAACTGTCCAAACATGTTATAAATATTGTCCAAAAATTCCATGTCCTTTCTATTTATTTTTGATGAATCGAAAGTTTTATTGGCGGATATTCCCTTTCTTCCATATTTTTTGAACTTATTATATAATTCAGGAATAACAGGGCCATACGGCCATGCTTCAATCTTTTCATCAAATAAGGGCTTATTGAACATTGCAAGATAAAGCCCTTGAGCGTAATAAACAAGCTTTTGAAGTTTGAGATTTGACAATAGTTCTTCCCTATCGCTTGTCTCCGCCTTAAAAATAAAATATTGCGATATATCATCTGCACTATATTTAGTTTTAAATTCTTTCATCTAAGTCGCCCCCCCTAATATATAATTTCTTTAAATACATCTTCTTAGCTCAGTCAGTTCTTGCAATTTATACTGCACATGTGCAGTATAAATTGCAAGATATAATAATGTCAAGTATTTTTTATTAAATTAGATATTTTTAAAATATTTTTTACTACAGAAGAAATCATGATTATTATTCTATTAATTTAATTCATAAAATTTCTTAATATTGACTTAATTTCCGCAAGAATACAGGAATAATAAACTATCCTGCCGTTTCTTATTTTTTCTTTTTCGTTAATTTTATTTAATTGTTTAAAAGCTTGATTTATAAGCCGTTCCGTCTCAGCTATTTTTGTTTCCAAATTAATATCCGTATCGCCAGTGAAAAAACTGTCTATCCCTGTTTTGACAATACTGCTTATTCTTGATGCTATTTCAAAAAAATCAAAACCAATCGGCGGATATTTTCCTGCATATTCAATATAGCTTTTGATTTCATTTGTAGATTTGTAAATGTTTTCTAATGAAGTTATGAAAGTTACTGTTTCGGAAATATTTTCGGGCGTATAATTTAAAATTTCATATTTAATATCTGATTTAATATTGTCAATTTCATACCGACTGTTTTCTTTTTTATAATTTGCGGCGGTGTTTTCAAGTGTAGATAGAAGGCTTAAGACATATTCAAGATGTTCCTCTATAATGGCAGTAAATGCCGATAATTTTTTAGAGCGAAATTTATTTATATATCCGTTTAATAACAAGCCTGTCTTCATCCGGTCTGTAATAGCCTTTTACGAGTTCTTTATTATTAAATCCGTATTTAGCGCATAAATGGATCATTCTTGAATTAACAGGGTCTGTAGTCAAAAGACAGTCCGCTTTTTCTTTATCCAAGAAATCGACTATACTTTGAAAAAACATATTGCCTATTTTTTTATCCCTGTAGTTTTTATCGATAAAGATTTTATGCAATAAATACAAAGAGCAGTTATTAGCTTTAAATAAAAGGACTACGCCTACTATTTTTTTATTGTATTCAGCTACAAGAACAGTAGAGTATTCTACCCATAGGCGCCATACGTGTTCTCCGTCGGGAATAAAATCGGAATTTCTGTTATCCCGCCAAGCCTGTCTGTCTAATTCCGATATTTCTAAAAAATCCGAAATTTTAGCTTTTCTAATTATTATATCCATATATCTTTATGTTTGTATTTTAAACTGTGTCGCTACTTGTTTTAGATTATCGAACTGGTTTTCTATTTCCGATACGGTCTCCTCGTTTGTCGTAACCGTAACCCTTTCAAGCATATCCTCTCTGTGAACCACTAGAGCGAATCTTAAATCAGAAACGACTGAGAAATCGGGATATACGTGCGCTTCCGAAATCGTATTTTTAAGCAGATAGTAAACTTTGATACCGTGTTCCGACTGGTCTTTCATAATGGGCGTCATAGTTTCTATATCTTTTTCCGAATTCAAAAGGAATATTCTTTCGATATTTACTCCTAATTTAGCCTGAGAGTAATTAACTTCCCTGTATTCGTTCATAGCTTTGCCGTTTTTCCAGTATTCCGGCTTTATCAAAGCGCTGACGCCTTTAAATGTCTGTCCCGGCTTTAATCCTTTTAGCGTTACCATATTGGCTTCAAATATATCGTTGTAAATGAAATCCGAGCCTTTTACCGCCTGATTTAAAATATAATTAACCTTATCGAATCCCGCTAATGCTATTCTTCCGGCAGGATCATCGTTTTTCTTTTTAAGCTGGTTACATAAGATTATCGTATCATTAATCGTCCTTTGTTCCTCTAACGATAATTCCAACGCAGGATAAATTCTTTCTATGCCTTCTTTAAGTTTATCCATCGAAATTATCATCTCTACCAAAATGGATGCAAGAGCTATTAAAAGGGCTATTACTATCTGCGTGGTAGAACTCCATTTAAAAATAGAGGCGACCCAGAATACTATTATTATCGAAATAAATCCGATAAATGCGACTATAATGCGAACGATTGAAGTTTTTGACATAGATAAATTTTATAATTATTTTTGCTTAAAAACAATTACAAAATTTGACATAAAAATGTTATACATTTTATAACTATCTATAATTATGTGGATTTAATCCAGATATTCTTTACATTAATCCTACAATAGAAATTTTATTCTTGACATTATTTTATTATTGCTTTACAATGTTTATTATTGAAATCAAAATAACATTGTAAAGGAGAAATTATTATGGATAAGAACGAAAAAAGTAAAATGGTCGGACTAAGGCTGCCGTTGGAATTATACGACAAAGCTAAAAAAATAGCGACAAACCGAGGGGATAATTTAGCTAATCTAATAAAGAAATCTCTAAATTTTATTATAAGCGAGCCGGAAAAATTTGCTGATTTCGAAAAAACAAAAAAGGACATTAGGAGCGGCATTTATGATAATCCACTTGAATCTTTCAAAAAAATCAAATATTTCGGATTTTCTAACCAAGAAGAATTAACTTGGATTACCGAATTAATGCAATCAGCATGGAGCAGATATAGCGACAACCCTGCCACTGTTGAGTGTGTTGTTAATACGGTTAAAATATTCGAAATAATTATAAATCTAATAGATAGCAATATAAAAAGTGAAAAAGATAAAGAGATATTGTTTAATTATTCTATATCTACGTTTCCGGAAAAAGCTGGCAATTTAAAATTAAGCATAAACGAATCGTTTAAGTATTTAAACTCAAAAAAAATAGTTTCCGGAACATATGCCGATTATGTCGCAAGATGCTTGTCTGTAATCCTTAGAAATATTCCTTTTAAGATAAATCCTAATGAATTGTCCACTATTTATAATAAAATGACCCCTTGGGCATTTCTTGTTGCCACGCGGGGATTGGTAAATTATTATGGCGATAAAGTAAATACCGCATCTTTAAGGGGAAATAGGCCTTATTACCCTACCTATAGAGCAATTCCACTTATAAAAAATGGTAATATTAGTATCACGACAATGCTCACACAATTTAATGAAAACGGGGAACGCAAGAACGGTTTTAGCGGGGCAATCAGTTTTAAAGATAATGGGGTTGTCTTAACTTTAAATCTAAAATCTTTATATGAGTTATATCAATCCATACAACTTCTTGAAGATGAAAAACCCGAAGTTTTTAAGAGTAATATGGATAGCGGTCAATCGGGGGAATGGACTCTATATAAATGGTATAATAACAATCCCTGCATTATTATGAAACCTGGTATTGCAATTAATCTTTTAAAAAAGAATTTTGATGATTTTATAAAATCCGTTAAAGACCTTTATGCAAATAAAGACGTGCAGGACGATTTATTACATGAGTATTTTGAAATATATGGAATAATTTAATTATAATAATTTTTCTATATTTTATTTTTATTGCGGTAGCGTTCAAAATACATTCTATGTTGTCAGCCTTTAAAATTTAATTCTTAATAATGAATTAAATTTATTAAATACATGTGTATAAAATTTCAAGCATTTTTAATCTTTTAATTATATTTTTATATTATTTTTTTTGGGGGGGGTCAAGGGGGATATACCCCTTGACCAAGCCGTAACTGTTATAAACGGCGATATAATTATCGAGCCTGTCGGCAAAAAAATATCTACAACTGCGGCATAGTAAGGCTCTAGTTGGATACGGACATCGTCAAGTGTTCATAAAACCGATATATAGAAGCTTTAAAAGGCATAAATCGTTCGGAAAAACGGCCTAAGTTTTAGTGAACTTTCTGAACTGCGGATGGACAGACTCTATAAAACAGGATGTTAAAAGTTAATATATGATAACTAAATAGTAATTTTGGGTCCGTAAATATGTTGTAATTCCACTACTTTCCTGCTTTTTTGTCGGCATTTTCTATCCAATTCTTAAAATTATTATATCCATCGTTTTTAACCCAATCATAACATGGTACCCAGTCTGATAATTGAAATCTCTTACCCCAGTGCTGTCTATCAAAACTGGAAGTTCTATCAGGCGGTAAATCCTGATAAACTTTCCAATCTGTTCCATTATGTTCATAATAAGTAACCACTTTACCGTCATCACTAACTATAAAACCCAAATAATCAAAAGGGTTAACTCCATTTTTAAATGTCTTCTTATTTTTATCTGGCACACTATTGATATGAACGCCAAACAGCGAGTTACCTCTATCGTAGCTTTTCAATATTTCATATCTTACCCAACGCCTTTTCCATGTTTCTGTTCCAATGAGAACACAGGTTACCGAAGTACTTTCTAAGCCTGAGTTGATTAATTTTTTTACAGAAATATCGCCATGTTTCTTTGCATCTTCCCAGATTGATGCGTCAAAAAATCCAGCTTCATCTCTGTATTCTTTAGTTATATGGTGATTTCTGACAACATTTGCGCGAAAAGTTTTTACATCCTCATAATGGAAACTAAAAAATACCCTTCTTGCCATCTCAATAATCTCCTTTTTAATTAAATTAAACATAAAGCAACAGCGTAGATTATTATAAGAACCGCTATTGTTCCATAAAACCATCCCAAAGTTATTGAAAACATAATTCTAAATCTTGACTGAACATCATTTTTAAATCTATAAGCATTCATATTAAATAAATATTCTTCAGTTTTTAATCTATTACTGATAACCCAATTATATAGTTTCCTATACATTCTTTCTTGCCACAGGAAATATGCATCTAAGAACCAAAACATGAGCAACGGAATAAAGGCGATTAAAACTTGATACGTTGTTCCTTTTAAGAGGAGAGTAATAACAACCAAGGTTACAGCCCACCCTTTTATCATAAATGAATTAAAAGCCATTCTTTTAATGATATTTTGAATTAAATCAATCTCTTTCAGCATGTAATCTTTTAAGTTAGCTTTTTCTTCCATATTTTACTCCACGACAAATATTTAATAATGGTGATCATGCTACTAACCATAAAATATTGGGTTTTAAGGTCTTTTTCCTAATGTTTTCGCAAGTTTTTACCATTAATCCATCCTTCGAAACTAGCATATGTAGTCTCATCATTATTTGTATTAACATAGAGAATTTCTTGATTTGTGAATTGTATTCTGTTTTTTGTGATGTACGGGTAGAGACCGAGATATTCCTGTCCATTAAAGTTGTCAGTATTTGTTGAAGTATTTAAAACAGGTAATATTGCGACCTTATTTTTAATACCGTCAAAATAACCCAACTCCCATGGCATCCATTTAGATTGCTTGGATTTTTCAGAAGCTATATAAAGAAGGGACTTACAATTTTTCATTCGCTTACGAAGCAAGTTGGCGGTTTTTATTGTTACTTTAGAACGATCAAGTTGAGAATCGTCACACCAGTCGACATAAACAGAAAACCCCATATATTCAATATCTTTTTTTAACATATATATATATTCAGCATCTAAAAAACTATGGGACATAAAAATATCATATTCTTCATCTGCCGAGAATCCATTTGCACTCTCTAATAACTTTGCAGATGCTTCTTTTGAAGGATTATTATATGGTAGGTTCTTCAAAAAATAGCTTTCAGACATTTTTTCTAAGTCTTTAATAGTATAAAGTGCCATTAAATGTTACCTAATTTAAATATTTATAATAAAATCGTTAATATTAATCATTTTTATTTCAATTTCCTCTCTAAATCTCCGCACCACACCCTAAAACTTTTACTTTTATTCTTTTTATCCGGATGTTTTTTCCTTAATAAAATTATACCGTAATTTTCAAAATAATTCTCAATCCTTTCGAAATTTATATTAGCGGCGTATTTTCTCAGAAAAAATTTCTCTTTATAATTATCTATATATTTATCGGCTATAAAAATAAATATTGAAAATCCGCTATCGGAATATTCAAGGTTTTTCTGGCTTAGTTCTATCAATAAAACATTTTTGACCGCCGTATCAATGCTATATTGAAACCTTGCGGCAATATAATCCCTTAAATTTTTGCCGTCGTAGCTTTCTTTTTTGTTATATCTCTTTTTCTTTCTCTCTATAGGAAATTTAGCCGGATTTGAAACAATAAAGCTGTTTTCTTTGATTTTTGATAAATTTTCTTTTTTAAAAATCTCGATAAGTTCTTTAAAATCATCGAAAGTAAAATAATCTCCTTCGGCTTTCTTTGTCTCGCCCGGTCTTACATCGGAGTTTTTTCCGTCTCTTAATTGGCTTAAACTTAAGTCTTTCAAACCTGCCCCTGAAATAATCTCGGCCTTGCCGCCGTCTTTGCCTGCTTTTCCGTCATCCTTATTTATAATTTCTTTAATAATTTCTACGTCGAAAAAATTGTCCTCGTCTTCATCGGTTATTATTTTTGTACGATTTTTATATGAAGGTGCTTCGTCCGTTAATATATTTGATTCTTTGGTTTTCG
>JAJZVN010000037.1 GCA_021845685.1 bacterium | reverse complement strand
ATATAAATAAATAATATAAATAAATAATATAAATAAATAATATAAATAAATAATATAAATAAATAATATAAATAAATAATATAAATAAATAATATAAATAAATAATATAAATAAATAATTAAATAATTAACTAATGTTTGGTTAAAATGATTATTAACGATATCTTATATTTTCATAATGCCACCTTTGTTCTTTGACAATTAACATTCACTATAACGCTATAAGAATGTTGATTTTTCATTACCTTATATTTCCATCATACTTCTAACTTCTAAATCAGTTAATACCTTTTATGATGAAGGGAATACTGCATGCTGTTTAGCGACTGATTGTTTGATTCCGTTGATTAGTCTATTGATAAAATTTATTTTCGCAGTATATATTACCTTAATTATATGATATGCCGCATAATCAACAATCTGCATTTCGTCGCATTAAATTAAAAATTAAATGAATTAACGGAGGTCACAATGAAAAAGTTACTTATTTACTTATTTGCTTTGGTATCTCTTTTTGCGTTTAGCGCAAATGCCAATGCAAATTTATTAAATTCACAGGGATCAGCTCCGATGCCGCAGGCAGGACAATATCCATCCAACAGGTATGCTCCGCCGCAGCCGAATAATCAAGCAGCAACACCGCCGGGAGCAAACACGCCTGCGATTAATAATACAAATAAACCTACAAAGTTAAATATAAGTTCTGCTAAGATTAAAACTGTTAAAAAGGTTGTATCAAAAGCAATAAGCGCTCTGGCAAAAAATAATTATACAAAATTTAAATCAACCGCATCATTAAAATTCAGAAGCATGGTGAGTAAAACTAAATTCAATAAAGTATCTAACTCTCTCAATAATAAATTGCAGTTAAAAAACGGTTACAATATTAAATATTTAGTTGCGTTAAAACAAGCCGGATTTAAGTTTTATATGTGGAAGTTAAAATTGACAAGCGGAAAATCAATTTATATTAAAACCGTAATTAAACATAATAAAATCGCAGGACTTATGTTCCTGTAATTTTATTGAATTATAAAATTATGTTGTAAATTTAATCCCTTCATCATATTGTTTTTGTATTTAGTTTTATCTTTAAAAATAATTGGCACTTCATTCTCAATCAGCACATAAGGTAGAGAATGAAGTGCTTTTTATATTATAATCATCACAACGAAAAATAAAATGGTATAATAATATAATTGAATTGATTTATAATTAAATTTAAATTAAGAACCTTATAATTTAAATTAAAAATTATTATATTTGTTCAGAAAGGTATATTTGAACGCCCATTTGTTTTATTTGATCAAGCTGCGCTTCTATTAAATCAATATGACTTTCTTCTTCTTCTAATATATGCTGTAATAAATCTTTTGTTCCGTTATCCCCTAATTCTACAGCAAATTTAATATCGTCGTTATAATCTTTTATAGCTTGATCTTCGGCGATGCGATCATTTTTAAATTGTAATTCCACATCTGCGCCGATATGTAATTTTTTTAAATCTGAAACGATAGGTATTCCTTCTAAAAATAAAATGCGCGCTATGAGTTTTTCGGCGTGTTTCATTTCGTCTATTGCACGTTTTTCAATTGTTTTATGCAATTTTTCATATCCCCAGTTATCGCACATTTCTGCATGGACTATGTATTGATTGATCGCCGTCAATTCATCTGCCAATCTTGCATTAAGCTTTACAATAATTTTGTCGTTTCCTTTCATTTAAGATCCCCCTTAGATTTTTTAGTTATATTTATTTTTATATTAACGAAACAATAAGCAAAATAATAATTAATTATAAAAAATAAGTTCTAACAAATAATAATTAATAATTAATTAATAATAATATAGATAGCTAAAATAATAGCTAAAATATTTTCTTTTAGTATATCATAGTTTTTAAGATATCATAGATTTAAGAAGTATTTTTTAATTTTTTTTATAAAGTATTTAAATCACCGTTAGAAATTATTAAAACTGATTTAGCATATGATAAATACTGTTGTATTCCCTCTTTCGCGGTAATTACGCCAAATAGGTTAAAATTTAAACCTTCGCAAAGTCATTCCTGCGTAAGCAGGAATCCAGAAAAAGAAATTTCTAACGGTGATTTAAGATAAGAATTGTATAAATTAAAGCAATATTTGATTAATCTGCTCAATTGTGTTAATTTAATATTAAATATATTATATAATTAATCTCAAAATTGCCGAAAGAAAATTTAAAATTAACATCAAAAACTATATAAATATCGCATTTAATGTGTATAACTATTTTTTATAAACGGGCAAAAATGTAATTGCCGTAATCGACATTAATTGATAAATATTAGCGCTGATAAATGTTTTAAAGTTTTTACAAGTCCTATAGGTAATTCTTAATATAATTATAACTATGATATTCATTTTTTTTAAATTTAAGGAGGACATTTATGAAATATGTTATTCAAGTTGCAAATGGTACTATAATGCCTGGTCTTGTGTTTAATGTAATTAAAAATTTGTCTGTTATTGAAGATACCGAAGAAATTAATGTTGTATTTTTTGGACCGTCTGTTGTTTCATTGCTGCATCATACCCAGCTTAGAAATCAGTTAAAGGAAAATCTTAATGAAAAAACAAACATATATGTTTGCAGAAATGCAATGAATATGTTTGATTTAAAAGATAGCGATGTGCCGGATTATGCCGCAATAGTTCCAGCAGGCATACATAAAATTGCAAAATTAGTAAAATCTGGAGCAGTTTATATTGCGCTGTGATGCGTGTAAAGAAATAAAATTTATAAAAATTCTGGTTCGCATGGATTATTTTAATTAAATTTAATAATATTATCTTATATTTGTAATGAATAATAGCGGCAATAATAATTGTAACGGCATATTGTCATATATCTATATTATAATATTATATTGGCATACTCCCATTGCTATAAGCTTGCTGGATGAGTCGTCTAAAAACCGACAACTATAAACTGTACCTGTATCAACTGCACATAAAACAGCTTTTACATTGCCTAATCTAAGAAAATATGCCCTTAAATCCTATAATAATAGGAAATAATTATTTCTATAACTCCTCTCCCCATTAATAAGATGGGAGAGGGGAGTTATCCATATTTTCTAACGCAGGGGGGACACCCCCCTTGACCCCCCCCCACGAAAGCAATATATATAATTAAATTATATAATAATTCTTCGTAGGAGGATTAAGGTTAAGATATGCCATTGTAATATTATATTAGATATTGATTATCTTAAAATAAACGGCAAATCTTTTTTTACGATAGAAGCTAAAGTATAATCGCCAGGACCTATAATAAAAATTGAAAGAGCTATCGTAAATTCGGTAAGGGCATATTCGTAGCCGTTTTTCATAATGTCGAATCCGTGAGGCAAATGCAAAATAAATATAGCGCCAAGCATGACCAACATAATATTTAAAGCTCCTATTCTTGTAAGCACGCCGGAAACCATTGCTAAACTCCCCGTCAATTCCGCTATTCCTACTAGAACAGCTATTATAACAGGAAAATTCATATATCCGGCAAAACCTGCGATACCCGGACCGTCAAACCAATCAAACAAAATACCGCTGCCATGATAAAAAAAACTTAGAAACAATACAAATCGTAAAAAAAATAATGCTAAAGAATTTGTTTTCATTTTTATTTCTTCATAAAAAAATTATTAAATATTATTATTATATTATTTAAAAAATTAATGTGATATTTTTAACATTTATTTTATTTTTTTATAAAAAGCAGATTTTAACAAATAAATTTAGATAAATTATAAGTTTTTATGGCTTCCGTCGCAATAAGGAAAGTTTTTTGATTTACCGCATTGACAAATATAAACCGTCTCGTTTGTCGGCTCTAAAACAAAAGGGGTAATATCTCCTGAAAGCGTTTTATGGCTTCCGTCGCAATAAGGCATATTTTTAGATTTTCCGCATTTGCAAATGTAGGTTGTTTCTTTAATTCCATTTAAAACTAACGGTTCTTTTTTCATAATTCTTCTCCTTTTAATTAATAAATTATTTTTTTGTTAAAATTTTTTGTTAAAATCTGCATTGATTTTATAATACGACTAATATATAATTATGTAAAGTATGCACTTTTTTGTCATATAGATACTAAAAATATACCTATTAATATTACTATTATTATAATATACCAAATATTATTTGTATTACCTTAACTCTTACATAGAAATTTATTTTCTGTATTCCCGCTTTCGCGGTAATGACTTTGAGAGGTTTTTTTGTTTTTAATAAACTAAAAAAAATAATATAATGAATAAAAATTAATTTAAAACAAAATCAATATGAAAACAGATAAAATAATATGCCCTGTTGAAAAAACACTTGAAATAATTGGAGGAAGCTGGAAGGTCAGAATATTAAACGAACTTTTCACAGGTACCAAACGTTTTAATGAGCTTAAAAAATGTGTAAACGGTATAACTCAGAAAATGCTTACTCAACAGTTAAGAGATCTTGAAAGTCAAGGAATTATTAACAGGACAGTGTATGCCGTTGTTCCGCCTAAAGTAGAATATTCGCTGACGGATTTAGGAATGAGTTTAAAACCAATTTTAGATGCTATTCATGAATGGGGTAAAAGTCATCTATGATTAATAATTATAGGAGATAAAACTTTTTTTAACAACATTCATTATATTTATATTTTCTATCGCAGGATTAAGGTAATACGATGAAAGCCATCTATGGTCTGTGATTTTTAATAAATAATTAAGCTATTTATTTATTTATGATAATTTAACATAGTTTATATTTTTTGTTTTTCATTTTTTTTATATGATTTTATTATGATATTTATATCATATTTACTAATGATATTATATATAATAAATAAATAAATAAGGAATTATAAAATGAAAGAAAAAAATAACAAATTACCGTTATTTAATCAAATATCGGATGCTAATAATTTAAACACTGCGGGCAATTATTATATTGATATTGACATAAATAAAATAAATAATTTAAATATCTTAAATTCAATAGAAAAAATATATGTTCTCGAGGCATTAAAGGAAGTAATTACATATTATGACGAAGAAAAAACAATAATAAAGTCTATATGCCATTATAATGCAAGCGGTAAACTTCATGGAAAAACTGAAGGATTTTATAGGAACGGTAAAAAGCATTATGAATTAAACTATCTCAACGGAAAATTACACGGTAAACAATTTATAAATTGGGTAAACCAGAGACCTTTTATTGAATTTAATTATTCTAACGGAAAGCCTGAAGGAATGCAGGTTGAGTATTCTGTCAGCGGCACGGTACAGTGGCAGGTGTATTGCATCGGCGATTACAATAATACTAAGAGTGATATAAAAATAAATGCGATAGAAACAAATAAAAATAATATTCAGGGCGATTAAAGTTAATATAATCTTAAATAGCTTAATCTTTAATAATATAAAAATATTGTAATAATTTAATATTTTTGTTAATATTTAACTTATCATAAATTTCCAGATATAATTTTTCCCGAATTAATGTTTAATAAATACTTAACATAGGATTTATACAAATATGCAATGATTAATTTATAAAATCAGTCAGTTGGACTGGATTAAAAAAAGAAGTATTTTAATTTCAAGACGTATAAATATTATCAAAGATAATTCTTTATGCTTCATTCAAACTTTTTTTGCCTTATTTAATAAACGGGAGGGAAAATGATTATATTCTCCCATATTCATTTCCTCTTTTACCTTATAGCATTTGTCTGGGCTTTATTTACAGGGTTCATCTTTTCTACAATAGGGGCAGCAGGCGGGATATTTGCCAGTTTTGGTTTTATTACGATACTACACGTAAAAGATGCAAATTCAATTAAGGTTATGAGTCAGATTTTAACCATAGTTACTCCGTTAATTGCCGTGCCTTTGTTTATAAGGCAAAAAAGAGTTTCATTAATTTTAGGCGCAATAATAGCTTCCGGCGGAATAGTCGGAGCCATATTAGGCTCTTGGTTTTCAAAACATTATTTATATGAGCTTAAATCGTTTAAATATTTTTTTGGCTACCTCACTCTTTTTATTGCTATATTGCTCATATATAAAGTTATTTTAAAAAAAAAGAAAAAAAAATTAAATTCTTCCGCAAAGGATTTGAAATTAGAAGACAACGCCATAAAAACACTTGAGGTTAACTTTAGAAATGTAAAAATAAGATATTTTAATCAGGAATATAACTTTAATCCAATTTTTGCATTCGTAGCGGGCATGGTTGTTGCTATAATTTCATCTATATTCGGAGTAGGAGGAGGCTTTTTGCTCGTTCCTTTTATGACGGGAATTTTAAATCTTCCAATGATGATAGTTGCGGGGACTAGTGTTTTTTCTATACTTATTTCATCTTCAACAAGCGTTACAAATTATATTTCAATGGGCGTTCATGTCTTGCCTTTTTTGTTGTTAATTTCAATAGCAGGTATAATTGTGGGTTCATTTTTAGGTCCTGTCATGTCAAAATCTAAGTATATTAAAGAAGAATATTTAAATTATACGTTAATAGTAGTATTAATATTTATCGGAATTTTCTATATATTTAAATAACGCCGATATATTTTTTTGCTCCTCCACTCTGGCTACCGCTATATTTAAAACCATTTATAATAATTAATATTATTTAATACCTTGAATATAATAATAAAATATGATATATATTAAATAAGATTGATAATATAATAGTGTTTTATTTTCATTGTATATCAATCAAATAAAGCAAATATGGTTAGAAAATTAATTGTTAAATTAACAAAAGGAGGGTAAAATGTCCGAATCAGTTTCTTTAAAAGGCAATAAGGTATCATTGGCAGGACCTGCATTAAATGTAGGTGATAAAGCCCCTAAAGTTATTGTTGTAACTAAAGATTTAAAGGAAAAGGAAATAGGAGGCGAAAATGAAAAAGTTCAATTAATAATTACCGTACCTTCGCTCGATACTCCTGTTTGCGAGATGGAAGCCAAAAAATTTAATGAAATGCTGTCTAAATTTGAAAACATTGACGTCAATGTTATATCAATGGATTTGCCTTTTGCGCAGAATAGATTTTGTGAAAGTTTTAATATAAAAAACATCACCGTAGCATCGGATTTTAGAAATAGAGATATGGGAAAATATGGGGTTATTATAGATGAAGGCGCGCTAAAAGGATTAACGGCAAGAGCTGTTTTTATTGTTAATAAAGAAGGTAAAATTACATACAAGCAATTAGTTCCCGAAATAACACAAGAACCTAATTATGAAGAAGTGTTAAATGCTTTAAAGTAATTTGAGAAATAATATTCTAATAATATTCTTAAGATAAACATTAATTCTGCGATAGAAATTGTATAAAATTGTTAACACGACGAAAATACCGGACTTTAATTAATTAAATTAATAAATGCAACTGCCGTACCTGAAACACACTTGTATAAACATGCTTGTGTAAAGATAAATGATAAAGATTGTTTCGTGTTAATTAATATTAATATTAATTTTAAATTTTCTATCGCAGAATTAATCATAAAAATAACAAAAGTGATAACAAAAAGTAATAACAAAAACAATAATAAATGGACAAAAAAACGATTATAGAAAATATATTTAAAAAAAATTTTAAGATTAAATCTGACGAAACTTGTCTTATATATGTTGATAAAATTTTACCGGATGAAAATTTGACGGAAAACGATAAACAAAGAAGAATTAATCTTATTGACATAGCGGGTGATTTTAAAAAAATAGGAGCAGGTTTTGCAAAAATAAAATATCAGGAATATGATTCTCTTAAAGAACACGGCACAGAGCCTCCTTTTTCAGTTTGGAAAGCAGCTTTCGGAGATGAAATTGCCGATTTTATTGTTGAAAATAAATTATGGGACGATATAAGAAACAAAAAACTAAATCACAACGGTAAGAATTTATTATCCGAATTTATAAAAACCAATAATAATACATGTGTTGATTGTGTAATAGCCTTGCCTAATTTTTCCACGAGCCATACTTTATTTAGGGATTTGCTGACTAAATACGGTAATGCAAGATTTGCCAGTTTGCCTTTATTTGAAGGTTCAATTTTTAACACTGCTTTAAATATAAACCCTGTTGAATTGGCACAATTTACATTAGAAATAAATGAAAAGCTGAAAAATACCTCTATTATTAATATAAAATCAAATAACGGAACCGATGTAATTTTTTATATAAGAGAAAACGGATTTATGGCAGATACAGGTTTGCTTGATAAACCCGGAGCATTTAGTAATTTACCTGCGGGAGAAGTTTATACCGCTCCTATTGAAGGAAAAACGGAAGGCAAATTTATTATGGAATATTCTCCTACAAGAAAACTTGATGAACCGTTAACTATTTTTATAGAAAAAGGCACTGTAAAGCATATTGAAGGCAATGATAAATTTAAAGACCATATTATGTCGGCTATAAAAAATAACGATTTAGTTTCAAATATTGCCGAGCTGGGTATAGGAACAAACAAATCTGCAAAAAATTTCTTAAATATATTGGAAGCGGAAAAAATATATGGAACAATACATATGGCTTTAGGCGACAATTCTTCTTTCGGAGGGAGCGTCAGAGTTAATTTTCACGAAGATTTTATTTTATTTAATCCTGACATAACCATCACGGCTCAATCAGGCAAAATATTTAAATTATAAAATAATGCAAACAAACAAAAACAAAATAGATAAATTTATCTACCTGTCCCGCAAGACCTCTTCCTTTAGGTAGAGGATGTCAATAAGTTAATTAAAAAGCATGTGCAATGATTTAAGGATATATTTATAATAATGTGAAACCTTAACAATAATAACAATAATAACAATAATAACTCAAGCCGTAATTTTATTTATCTTTACGGAAGTTGAGAAGAAAGTAGCTCCTCCGCCGATATCCGATAAATCATCACTCGTTAAAGCATTTACGCCGCTTTGGTTTTTATAATCTTCTTTCCACCATAAACCTGTGGAAACTACAACGCCGGGTAAAACAGAATCTATAATTTTAGTTTTTATTAAAACGCAGCCTCTTTCATTTTCAATTTTAACAATATCACCGTCGTTTATTTTTAATTCCTTAGCGTCTGCAGGATTAATTTCTAAAAACGGCTCTTTGGCTTTAATTTTAAGAGAAGATATATTTGCAAAAGTAGAATTTAAGAAAAAATGATTTGGAGGAGTTATAAGTGTAAAGGGAAAATCTGAACCTGTGCCGCCGTTTAATTTATTTTCTAAATATTCAGTGTTTACAATTTTTTCAGTATTTTTTTCAGTATTATTGATGCTATTATCATTATTTTTAGCGTTTTCTGATATGCAATTTTCATTTTTTTTAACTCTTTCTTTATCATTATTGCCTTCTGCTTTAATAGGTTTATAGTCGGGTATATCAAATAAGCCTAATTCCGCAAGTTTTTTGCTTTTAAATTCAATTTTGCCGGAGGCGGTTGAGAAATTAAAGTCTGCAAACGGACGCTCAGGAATATTTAACATTATGAATCTTTCTTTTTTAAGCCGTTCAAGCGTTATGCCTTTATCGCGCCAGTAAGGAAGGTTTAAAGCCTGACGGGCTATGTCTTCCTCACAATCTAAAAAGCATGGTTCCGTATAGCCTAACCCTTTTGCCAATAATTTAAATACTTCTATATTTGGTTTAGCTTCGCCTATCGGAGAAATTACAGGGTCTGCCCATTGTATTAATGTATGCCAATAGCTTGCGTAAAGGTCGGCGTGTTCAAAACTTGTTGTTGCAGGAAGAATGATGTCCGCCCATTTTGCCGTATCCGTCATTACCTGTTCATGAACTACCGTAAAAAGATCTTCCCTTGCTAAACCTTTCAGGACTAAATTTTGATTGGGAGCCACAATCGCAGGGTTGCTGTTATACACATACAGCGAATGGATCGGCGTCTGTGCAGGCAAGTTAAGTCCGCATAATATTTTTCCAAGCTGTACCATATTGAGAATTCTGGTTTCTGAATACTTTTTATTTAAGTCGGGTCTTTCTATCACTTCATTATTAAAGGGAAAATATCCTGAATTAGACTTTAACGCTCCTCCTCCTTTATATTGCCATGCTCCGGTTAATGCAGGCAGCAAAGAAATAATCCATGTATTTATACCTCCGTTTTTGTGATGCTGAAGACCGTTGCCTATCCTAATAAAACTTGATTTTGTTTTTGCGTAAAGATGAGCTAATTCTTCAATAGTTTTTGATGTTAAACCTGTAAGTCCTGCAACTTTTTCAGGAGGATATTGCATTGCCTGTTCGTAAAATTCATTAAAACCGTATGAGTATTTTTCTAAAAATACTTTGTCCTCTAAGTTATCCCTTAATATTACATAAGATAAACCTAAAGCTAAGGCGCCGTCGGAACCGGGCAGAATTAAATAAAAATCATCCGCCCATTTTGCCGTTTTATTGCGATGAACATCTATCGCTATAATTTTAGCGCCGTTTTTACGCGCATTATCCGCTAAAATAGCTTGATGCATATTTGTTTCTAAAGCATTGATGCCCCAAAATATTATAAGCTTGGAATTGGCTGTTTCCGTCGGATTTATGCTTTGAGAGGCTCCGTAGGCTAATTGATAGCCCAAGTTTCCCGCATCCGAACATATAGTTCTGTCAAGTCTTGTAGCGCCGATTTTATTAAAAAGCCGCCTGTCCATACTGCCTTTATTAATTACGCCTTCTGTCCCTCCGTAAGAATAAGGCAAAATGCATTCAGGACCGTATTTTGCTGTTAAACCCCGCCATTTTTTTACTATTTCATCTATGGCAGCTTCCCAGCTGATGCGTTCAAAATTTTTATTCTCAGATTCCGATTCAATTTTAGTTCCATTTTTTTTTTCAATTCTGCGCATAGGATAAAGTATTCTTGACGGACTATAAATGCGTTCGGGATAAGCGCGGACTTTTTCGCAAATAATGCCTTTAGTGATTGGATTGGAAGTATATCCAGATACTTTAACTATTTTCTCATAAATTATTGTTTGATTTTTTATTTCTGTCCCTGTCTCCATTTTAGCAGTCGGCGGTGCTTTAATTGCTGATTCAGTTTCTGCTTTTAATGCGCATGTATCAGGACAATCGTGAGGACAAACCGAATAATAAATTGCCATATTTATATCCTTTATTTATATCTATTATTTATATCTACAATCTATTTGATAAAATGTCAATTTGGATAGCATATAATATGCCGACCATATTTATTTATATTTATAGTTTTTATGATATAAAAATTTAAGCTTTAAATATTTATTTATTTTATCTTATTTTTAATTTTCTAACAATTTATTATTTTTTCATTAATCCTGCGATAGGAATTTACATTCTGGATTCCTGCCTGTGCAGGAATGACTTAGCGGGGATTTAAACCTTCACCCTTCGGGTGTCATTCCCGCGAAAGCGGGAATCCAGTGTTAGTTAGCATTGAAATATCTAAAACATTTCCTATCGCAGGATTAAGATTTTTCATTAATTCTGTAATATAAAATTAATAATTAGCGACATAACAATGCGTACATATGGTCTTAATGTTAATTTAAAGTTTTCTATCGCAATTTTTAGATATAATGATATAATGCATTTAATTTTAATTAATTTAATTAAAAATTATTTTTTATAATCTATCAATGCTGTTTACAAACAACTTATTTTATTTTTTGTCTTTTTTTGTATTTATTTTCGGCTTAGTTATCGGAAGTTTTTTAAATGTGGTTATTTATAGACTTCCGGAGGGTAAGTCTTTATTATTCCCTGCCTCGTCATGTCCTGATTGTAAAACAAAAATTAAATTCTATGACAATATTCCTATTGTCAGCTACTTTTTGTTAAGAGGAAAATGCCGTTCTTGCGGTAAAAAAATATCATTAATTTATCCTGCTATAGAATTTTTAATCGCCGTTTTATTTTATTTATTATTTGTTAAAATTTTTTACAAGGCATTTTTTTATTTTGATATAACTCCTTATAATTTATTATTATTCAAAAATTATTTAACCTATAATTTTTTATTATTTATATCGTATAGTTTTTTTATATTTATTTTGATTCCAATCTCTTTTATAGATTTTTTTCATAGAATAATCCCTGATTCTTTAAATATCATGCTAATTATAGCAGGATTCTTATTTAATATTTTTTTGTTGCATAAAAGTTTTTTATTTCCTTTTATCGGTTTTATTACCGGCGGATTATTTTTTTATTTAATTGCGGTTTTTTATGATTTAATAAGAAAAAAAGAAGGCTTAGGCGGCGGCGATATAAAATTGATAGCAGGGATCGGAGCGTTTTTAGGCATTAAAGGCGTTATTTTTACAATATTTGCAGGCTCTTTTTTTGGATTATCGGGATTTATATTAGGCGGTTTATATTTATACATTCAAGACCGCACAAAAATAATAAGCAATCAGAGCAATAAAGAAAAATTAATTCAAAACGACGTCAATTATAATAGTGGCAATCATAGCGATAACATTAGCAATGCAAATTCTTTAGCGCATAATTTAAATATCATTAGCAATACAAATCCAAAAATAAATTTAGAAAATTTAGAATTAAATTTAAATAAAAATAAAACCGATGAAAATTTTATATCGTCAAAAATACCGTTTGGACCATTTTTATCAATGGCTGCTATTTTTTATTTATTTTATGGAACTTATCTAATTAATATATATATAAATTTTATAAAAAGATAATGTAATATAATACAAATAAAATAATTTTAAAAATTAAATCATTTTTATTTAATGAAATAAATAAATAAATAATTGCTAAAAAAAGCTTGACATAATCTTACCCGTATAATATACTTATAAAACACTTCGAATTATGGCAGTTCAAAAAACGGATAAAACCGCAATTGAAAATAACTAAAAAGAACCAAACAGCCATTCGTAAGATCGGTCTTTGAAAACTAAACAGCATACAAAAATGCAATAAAATTAAAAAATGTCAAATGTAAGACTGCTTATTAATTTGTATTTATATAATTGTATTTATATAATTTAATAAGTACTCTTGTCAATAAACGTTTTGTTTTTGAGAGTTTGATTCTGGCTCAGAACAAACGCTGGCGGCGTGCCTAACACATGCAAGTCGTACGTGAAAGTCCCGCAAGGGACAAGTAAAGTGGCGACCGGGTGAGTAATACATAGGTAACCTACTTATAAGTTGGGAATAACAGTTCGAAAGGACTGCTAATACCGAATATTATATTATAACACAAGTTGTAATATCAAAGATGGCCTCTTTACAATGCTATCGCTTATAAATGGGCTTATGAACCATTAGCTAGTTGGTGGAGTAATAGCCTACCAAGGCAATGATGGTTAGCTGGTCTGAGAGGATGATCAGCCACACTGGAACTGAAACACGGTCCAGACTCCTACGGGAGGCAGCAGTGGGGAATATTGCGCAATGGGGGAAACCCTGACGCAGCAACGCCGCGTGAGCGATGAAGGCCTTCGGGTTGTAAAGCTCTGTCAGATGGGAAGAAACCCCATTACTCTAATACAGTTATGGATTGACGGTACCATCAAAGGAAGCACCGGCTAACTCCGTGCCAGCAGCCGCGGTAATACGGAGGGTGCAAGCGTTGTTCGGAATTACTGGGCGTAAAGGGCGCGTAGGCGGTATAATAAGTTAGGTGTGAAATCTTCGGGCTTAACCCGAAAAGTGCACTTAAAACTGTTATACTAGAGTTCGGGAGGGGAAAGCGGAATTCCTAGTGTAGAGGTGAAATTTGTAGATATTAGGAAGAACACCGGTGGCGAAGGCGGCTTTCTGGAACGATACTGACGCTGAGGCGCGAAAGCGTGGGGAGCAAACAGGATTAGATACCCTGGTAGTCCACGCTGTAAACGATGAACACTAAGTATAGGAAGATTATTCTTTCTGTGCTCAAGCTAACGCGTTAAGTGTTCCGCCTGGGGAGTACGGTCGCAAGATTAAAACTCAAAGAAATTGACGGGGGCCCGCACAAGCGGTGGAGCATGTGGTTTAATTCGACGCAACG
>JAJZVN010000036.1 GCA_021845685.1 bacterium | reverse complement strand
AGCCGTTGTTGCGTTAACGACAAAAACGACCGTTATAATTATAAATAAAACTTTTAACGAAATATTCTTAAACATATTTAAGTCTCCATAAAATTTAATTTTTCATATTTTTTTAAATTCTATCTCAAATTAATTTTTTTTGCAAAATAATTTACTTCCTATTATAGATTATTTTCGGAAGTAAACCTACCCTTTCCGATAAAAAAACGATAAAAATTTACTTTTTTATATTGATTTTTCGTTAAAAAATTCCTATAATAGTATTAAAGGAAGTCAAGAATTAATTCAACAATTCCTGTGGATAACTTTTTTAAGAACCTGATAACCTAAATTTTATATTTTAAAAATTTTACAGACTTAATCAAACTGATTATTTTTTAATCAAGGATAAAATCAATAAAATTATGGACGATAAAACTAAAATAAATATATACTCCGACGGAGCGTGTTCCGGAAACCCCGGTCCTGGAGCATACGCCGCTATTCTTTTATATAAAGATAAAGAAAAAATTATATCCGGTTTTAAGGAGCAAACGACTAATCAGGAAATGGAAATATTAGCAGTGCTTAACGCATTTAAAGCCATTAAGAATAAAGATATAGCGATAAATCTTTACTCCGATTCCAAATACGCTTTAGACGGAATGACCGGCTGGATGCACGGCTGGGCTAGAAAAGAGTGGAAAAAAGAAATCAAGCATAAAAATATATGGCAAGAAATTTACGGACTTTATAACTCTTTAAAAATAAACTGCGTATGGGTAAAAGGTCATTCGGATAATCTTTATAACGAAGAATGCGATAAAATAGCGCGGAATTTAATTAAGGAAAATAGGTAAATCTTATGAACGATAATCAAATCGCAATCTATACCGAAACTCCCATTACTAAAAACGGTAAAAAAACGGAACTCGTAAAAACCGATTTAAAAACGAACAATTATTACGAAAACGACAATATCGTTTTCTTTACCGCTTCTCAGATTAAAACTTTGACGGACGGCATAGATAACCCTTTCCATAAACTCGTAATCCTTCTCTTATACGAAACCGGAGCAAGAATCGAAGAAGCAAGAACCTTAAAATTTAGCGATATAGACACCGGCAACGGACGGGTTAAGGTATTGACGTTAAAACAGCGGAAAAAAAATAAAATTTACCGCTATTTAAAAATATCCGATAAATTATTGTCGTTAATTTTAAATCACAGGGTTACCGCTAAACTTACCGACGACGATTTTATTCTATCTCAACGGCAAGGCAAACCGGCTATAACGAGAAAAGGGATAAGCCTTATGCTTAAATCTTACGTCGTTAAATTATTGGGTCAAAGTAATTTAGACAAAGCCCATCCCCACGCCTTAAGGCATACGAGAGCTGTTCATTTGCTTGATAGCGGTATGAATATAATGCTGTTGAAAAACTTTTTGGGACACGCAAGCATATCGAATACGCTAATCTATCTTAAATACAGCAATAAGGACATGGCGGAAGCGATAAGCAGGGCGAACAACGGATTGTAAATTATGCTGCATAAAATATTATTTCAAATATTAAACTATTCGGGCTTATCGGCTACTCTATTGGCCGTCTGGTTTTTTTCGTCGCATAAATATAAAATAGGATTTGCGGTCTCAATATTAAGTTGCATCTTGTGGATAGCGATAGCGTATATCGATAACGTATGGAGCCTTTTAATTCTTAACGCTATATTGCTGATATTGGATATAAGAGGATATTTCAAAAAAGATAGTCAGAAAATAAAGCAAACAGAGGCAAATTAATGCTAACTCAAACCGCATTAGACTTAGACGGCATTATATTCGATTACGAGAAAACTTTTCGGAAGAAAGCCGCAGAACTTGGTCTAAATATTTCAATAAAGCATCCTGAAATTTACAATATGGCGGACAGATACGAGATTACGGCGGAGCAGGTATCCTTAATCAATTCAAGAATAGACTTTTCGGATATGGAAGTTTTTGACGAGGTTATAAATCTAAAGCATCATATTAAGGATATCAAATGCTTTATAACGGCAAGCCCGAAAGAAGCTTTGCATTTGAGAAAATTAAACGTATTAAAAGTATTTGGCAAAGACATTCCCGTATATCACTCAGATACGAAAGAAAAGCATAGAATTATTTCCGAACTTGGAATAAAATATTTCATAGATGATTATAATTTGGCAATTCATCATATAGAGTTAAACTGTCCTGAGTGCAAGGCTTACTGGCTTAACAGAGGTTATGGAGATTTTAGTCTGCCGGAGCCTGTTAATAAAATAAACAGTTTGACGGAAATTTTTTAAAAAAAATTTTAATGAAAGCACCAAAATGCCTTAGCTTACTCCAATCAAATATGAGGTTAGAACGAAAATATTGTTTAATCCAATAAAATTAAGGGTTTTATTTATTATGTTAGAACAAAACCTAAAATAAAATCAAAAAAATGCGAAAAATTATAATATTGATATTATTTGGATTGATTACTGCTATTATTCTATTATTAGAATTATTTTTGATAAAATCTATATTGCTATCCGAAATAAGTTTTGTAGTTATTATATATTTGATACGATTAAATGGTATATATAATGATAAATCTAATGATAAACTTATGGAATTTATATTTGCTACATCTTGGTTGGTTATATTTATATTTTTAGCAATAGGTCCTCAAATTCTAACTCTTGAATCGGCAAAAAACACTTTAATCACTTTTGCTATTATAGGAACGTTGCTATTTGGATTTTTTCCTCAAGGAATAAACAATATAAATAAAAATTATAAACCAAATGGTAAACAAATATACGATGATAATAAACTTGCAAAAGAAGTAATAGATATTATGCGTTCTTTTTTGATTTTTATATTTGTTTGCTTATTAGAAATATTATTAAATTTATTTTTTTCGAAACAAAATCAAGCATATTATATTCATTTATTTTTACTAAAGAATAATATAATTTTTTCAATTATTTATTTTTTTTCAATGATAAACATGGCCTTTATATCATTAGGATTTGGTTCTTTTATATACGGATTAATTAAAATCTTTAAAATATCCTTAACTCACCGTTAGAAACTTAATATTTTAATTTTAAGTATTTTTTTTATCGTTTTTATTATTTTTAATGATTAATTATAGATTATTTTTTATTTTTAGCAAAAACAGGCGTCATTATTTAGTTTTTTTGGATAATTTTTAGATTTTTTTATCCCAAAAAACGCGAAATTGCAAAAAAGAGGGTTTTTTAAACAGACCTCTTCCTTTGGTTTAAATATTGAATGTAATATTTTATATGAAAATTGATATAAAAAATTTAGTTCCTTTACGTCAGGCATTTAGCCCTCCATTTCAGTATTCTTTTAAATGTCTTCTTATCTGCAGAAAGGCTTAAGGTTAATCTATTTGCATGACGGACTATTTTAGCGGGAACACTTAAAATCCATCTTACGGTTCTTGCAGTTAATCTTTTAATATTGAGTTTCTGTTTAAAAGCCATCATTATGTTGTAGGCAAGAACTACAACTGAAGCCCATAGTCCGTTTGCTCCGAGATAGCTTGAAGATTGAAAAAGCATGCCTTTTTCAGCGGTCAAGTTCAAAGTTCTGTTTGAGTTCTTTAATATTGTATTCGCATACTCCTCTGTCGTTATAAGTTTCATATACGTTAACTACACTTTTATTTGAGTTAGTCGCTATAAACCTGTAACTGTCGTAAATTTCTATCGGAAGATCCGTTTCTGCTTTTTCTCTGGTGGTTATCATTCTAACGGGCAGTCCTTTTAAAAAATAGACGAATTCGGATATCTGTTTTTCTTCGGTTAAATTCTTAAATTCTAATTCGCAAGCTTCTTTTTTTAAAGAGTTAAATTCTTTGGCTCTTATATAGTAAGTTATATTGTTGTTAGAGCAGTATTCGATTATGTCCGAATCGTATCCTGCAGAGTCCGACCTGTAAACCATTTTAATGCCGTTTTCGGATAATTTAGCGTGAATATACTTAATTTGATCTAATAATCCGACGGAGGCGTGCACATTACCGTTTCTAAAATCGGAATATAAGCAGTAGCCGTTTACGAAGCCTAATAGCGAACCCATGCCCCTGAAGCCTTTGTAAGTTTTTTTGGATTCCTTTTTATTGGCTTCTATCAGTGAAACATCCGCATCGAATACTGCTTCTTTTATATTTTTTGTTTTTAATGCCTTTATAGCTAAATCTAAAGATATATCGTCTATTATTTTTTTGGTCTTTCCCGTTGCAAAGTCTCCGTTACTTTCTCCGTTCTTTAAAAACCATTCGCCTATATTAGTACTGTGAGGCATATTATTTAATCCCCATATAGTTTTAATAGTATCGTCTTTTTTTAGACGGTCTATATTAACGTATCTGCCTTCGCCGGACAACATAACGGAAGATAGGAATGACAATATTTTTTGAGAAGGTTTATAACCTCTGTTGCTTCCTGCTTTAGGAAGATAAGAATCTAATCTTTCTTCAATGCCTAATTTTTTAATAAAATCTGCTAATAAGATACTGCCGCCGAATGATGTAATTTTTTCGTTGCCCATTTTTAAATTTAGTGATAAAATTTTCATTATAAGCCACCTTTTGGGTTATTGTTTTTATTTGTTAGATACCTATATTTTACAATAACTTGAGGGTGGTTTTCAAGTTTCTAACGGTGATTTAAGGAAATATATAGAAATTTATAAAAAAATGACATAATTTTAAATTTTAAGACAATAACATAGATGTAATGTTTAATTTTGCTTTAACGTTGACATTGTTGTGTGTGGCAAAAGTAATTGGATTTAAAAAATGCTGATTTTTTGTAAAATATAATAGGGAGTTATACAAATATTAATTATATAGAGGCAATTCAGATAAAATGCATATTATTAAGAAAATATTTAAGGAAATCAAACAATCCTTAGTGGCTGATTATAAAATTTATATTAACGCTGAC
The DNA here is from genome assembly GCA_021845685.1 of bacterium. Lineage (GTDB taxonomy): Bacteria > SZUA-79 > SZUA-79 > Acidulodesulfobacterales > Acidulodesulfobacteraceae > Acididesulfobacter. Next base: position 9,150 of record JAJZVN010000036.1, on the reverse strand, counting down.
GATTTAAAGTTATTTATGGAGCCGCTTAAATATAATAATACTAATATCGATATGCAAAATTTTAAAGAACGCCAAGAAAAATCATTAGAAATTATAAAAAAAATATTAGACATACACGGAAAAGCGGATATATTAAAATATTTAGCGAAACTTGCATTAATTGAACCTGGAATTCAAAAATTACAGCCATGGGTCAGGGATCATGTTGTCCATGCTATTAACACATTTTTAGTAGGCGTTTATATTCTTGAAAATATCAAATTTTCTCATAATCGGACAAACAAAGATTTGAGATTTATCTGGAAGATCACCGGACCGACGCATGATTTAGGTTATACTCTGGAGGTTGCAAATAATATAGTAAAAAATGATTTTGTAGGAGTTACGAACGGTATCCTTAATGAAATAGATACTTCTTCACCGAGACTTTCTTATCTTATGCCCAGAGATATAGAAAATTTAAATATTTTATGTGATAATGTTAATGCTAATGTTCTAATACAAAAAAGATTGCATGAATGGAAATTGAAAATTAATGTCAAAAATTATTATAAATTGTTGAAAAAAAAAGCTAAAGTTGATCACGGAATCATAGGTTCATTGGCGCAATTAAAAATTATTGACGCTATATACAATAAAATTAACCCGGATAAAAAATGCGTGCCAATAACTTATAACGGATTAGATTTTAATCAAAAAAATTTTAATTTAGATATAATTTCTTCTGCATCTGCCTTATTCCTTCATAATATTGATTTTAAATATAAAATATCTTTTAAAGATTCTCCTATAGCATTCCTTCTTGTTTTATGCGATACTTTTCAGGAATGGGATAGATACTCGGAGAATAGAAAGGTTTATTCCGGCAATGATTTTAATATTTTCTGCTCAAATAATGAGATACATTTAATTGTCCCTGATGAAATTAAAACAATAATGGTCAAAAAATTATCTAAAAGATTGATTGGATTGGATGTTTTAGTAAATGAAAAATTGGCTGTAAGACGCAAAAGTTAATAAAACTAAAAAGTATAGTTTGATATATTTAAAAAAATACTTACTTATGTCGGTAAAGAAATCCTAAAAGTACCGAAATTTGAATGGCAATTTAATATTCTCGATGTAGGAATATTAGAAAAAAATACAAATATTTTTTTTAAACTTATAAATAGTCCGAATTAATTTATTTTTTTTATTAAATATTTGAAGTTATAAAATAATTAAATAAAATATATCAATTATTATTGGAGGAATTATGAAAGAAATAAATATTGAAAAAATTCATGATGAACTTAAACTTGAGAATAGCATAGAAGAAAAAAAGAAAATATTTAATAAAGTATATAAGGACGCAGTAGAAGCTTCCAGAAGAAACGAAAAAATTATAATTATCTTTTTTAATTATAAAATTGAATTACCGAATAATAGTGAAACAATAGATTACTGGGCATGTTTAGAGTCCATATTGCTACATGAAAAATATGAAGAATTATCAAAAATTTATAATTTAAAAGATTTTATTACGTTACAAAAAATCAATCAATCTGAATTCCCCGAGAAATGCCGTAATTTTTTGAGTCTAATTAATGAAGCTTAAAGTATTACGCTTAATTTAGTTAGAATGGAAATCTAAAGTTGATTTAGCATTGGTATCTTTGCAAACCTCGCTTTTTTTGTATTTTATTGCCGCAGGCAAATTGATTATAAATATATAAATTTTTCGTAGAAAAATATGGCACAATTATCCGGAAAAATTAAAAGCATAAATTATAAAAAAGCCTCGGTGCAAAATTTATCTCTCTGCGAAAATCTTGACGTAAATATATGGGGACCAAGATGTTGCGTTAATTATGAAAACTGTACTTATGCTGTGAGCAAATGGGTTTCTCCGAAAAGAACGAGGTCTTATCCATATTCAAGGGTTTACGACACTCTTAGCACGTGCGGCGGAAAGGTTATAACCATTATTCCTATAATAAAAGATGAAGGCTTGGGCGGCGATATGGATTATCTTCAGTGGGATACTATTTCGCTTATGAGCCTTCTTAACGTATATGTGATAATAGCTTATTACAACGAGGCTGATAAAAACGATAGAAAAGGTAGGAAACCAAATAAAATAACCAATCAACGGCTTGATTCAAATTACGTAATCTCTAAGATTAACGAGTTGAATTTTTATCATTCTTCCGCCCTGCACTGGAATTTAAAACAATTAGAAAGGGAAAATTTAGAATTTCTGCTTAACAAGGCTATCGACGGTTATAAAAACATATCGAATAAACTTGCGGTAGAAATGCATGATGTTTCTAATATACAAAAATTTAAAAATAAAATATTAGAAGAAAGAAACAGTTTTATGAAATTATCGAGAAATAAGGCAAAACAAGCCCAAAACAGAGAATCTTTAACTATTCAACCTAAAGAAGCCCTAAGTAGCGGGGAAAAAATGACGATAGAAATAGAAAACTACCTTGGCGGAAACTATTATTTAACGGTAGATGACGTTATAATAAAAGATAAATATTATTTAATGGAAAGCAAACATACTAATTCAGGTTTATTACCGGCTTTGGACGATATAAAAGACGGCTTGTTAAAAATGTTTATTTTTTCCAATATAGACGAATTAAAAACTAAAGAAGGTTCGGTTAATTTTAAGCCAGTTCTTCGTTTGACGTCGGAGAAATTGCAAGGCAAAATCGAAGAAAACTCGAGCGAGAAATCTTTAAGTTCTTTTTTTATATGTAATAATTTTAACGAATCTCAAAAAACATTGATTAAAACCTTAATAAAAGAAGCCAATATGAATAATTTCGGAATATTAGTAGAAAAATCAAGTATAGGAAAAAACTTATGAATTCTTTTTCGCAAAGATATGGATTAAAACCTATCAAAAATATAATACAAGTAGATAGTATGGATCAAGATCTACGGACTAGCTTATGGAATATCCTACAAATGCTTTATTGGGAGAAAGCCGTGCAAGCAAATAAATGCGTAACTAATGTTAATGATTATAATTATAAGCAATTCAAAAGCTTGTTTAAGCTAATATGGTTGAATTATTTTAAAAAAGAACTTCCACATTTGTCTTACAGTTATTCCCTTTCAACAATATTGGAAGATATCCATAAATATTTTTTTAGTTGCCAATGGTATGAAGTTTACGATTTTATTGAATTTATAGCTAACAAATTTGACATTTTATTTCCAGATAATGAATTTAAGCAATCTTGTAATGAAATATTAAAGCGTGAACTATCTGCATACCGCTTTGTCGATAAACAAATAATCAAAATCACTTCTGAAATAGAGATTGCCGAAATAGAGGAAGCTTTAAAAAACTCCGAGCCTTATAAAACGGTTAATACCCATTTACATAGGGCTTTAAAATTACTTTCGGATAGACAATCCCATGATTATAGAAATTCTATTAAAGAATCGATATCCGCGGTAGAATCAATTGCTAAAATAATAACGGAAGATGATAAGGCAACGCTTGGCGATGCCTTAAAAAAAATAGATAAAAAAATTAAAATCCATAAAACTTTAATTGAAAGTTTTTTAAAAATTTACGGTTATACAAACGATGCAGACGGAATAAGGCATGGTTTAATGGAAGACTCTAATCTTGACTTTGAAGATGCAAAGTTTATGCTTGTTTCTTGCTTTGCATTTGTTAATTATCTTATTGTTAAAATTGAAAAAAGCAAAAATACAGGGTATTCCAAATGATTAAAAGTCCGTTACGTTATCCAGGCGGTAAATCAAGAGCGGTTAAATATTTATCGCAATTTATGCCGAAATTTAAAGAATTAAGGGAGCCGTTTTTTGGCGGCGGTTCAGTTTCTTTTTATTACGTCCAAAACAACCCCTCCGCCACATTCTTTGCAAGCGATCTTAATTACGAATTATATTGCTTCTGGAACGAATTAAAAAAATCCAAAGATAAACTGATTCGGGAAATAACCCTTATAAAGGAATCTTATAACGACGGCAGGAAATTATATAAAGAAATAATGGAAAGAAGAAACGACGGTTTAACCTGCCTACAAAGAGCCGTCGATTTTTTTATTCTTAACAGGATTACCTTTTCCGGAATAGCCGACAGCGGCGGTTATTCTGAACAGTCTTTTCATAAAAGATTTACGGACTCTTCGATAGAAAGACTCGAAACGGCTTATACGGTAGTTAAACATATAGAGTTTTCCAATTCGGGATACGAAGAATTAATAGATAAGCCGGGCAATGATATATTTATTTTTTTGGATCCGCCGTATTATTCGACCACAAACTCAAGACTCTACGGTAAAAACGGAGATTTGCATACCAACTTCGACCATGTTAAGTTTTTTGAAACGCTTAAGAGATGTAAGCATAATTTTTTAATAACTTACGATAATGACCAATTTATAAAGAATTTATGGAACGATTTTTATCAAATTGAATGGCAACTGCAATACGGTATGAATAATTACAAAAAAAGACATTGCGAAACAGGTTCAGAGCTTCTTATAGCCAATTACAATTTAGAAGAAGTTGATAAAAATAAAGATATTTATTGTATTTCTATTTGAATAGTTTATTTTTTTTTCTAAAAATGATAACATACAATAGATCGTTCTTTTTAATATATTTAAATATATTAAATAAATTTTATAAAGAGGATAATATTTATGGCTGACAAGAAATCTTCTGGCAGTAGTATATTAGATAAGGCTCTTACTCTTAAAAAGTTAACATATTCAGATAACTTCCTATTTTTATTGTCTATAATTTTATATTCAGATATATTTTCTATTTTAATTATTCATCATTCAATTATAGATATTAACACGGCGCATTTGAACCTTAATGATATATTAAAAGAAACAACTGTAATTAATATTATATTATTTTGTTTCGGTTTCGGTTTATTATATATTATAGGATTTTCTTTATTATATTATTTAGCTATAAGTATTATATTCAAAATATCAAAAATAGATGAATTTGAATCTTCACCTTACTACGGACTTAAAAAATACGATTTATTGCAATATGCTATAAAATATGATAATCAAATAACTTTCGAATTGTATCAACAAAACGAAAAAAAAAATAATCATTTACATGAATTAAAAAAATTGTCTCTAATTGTTATATTTCTTTCTGTTATAGAAATTTATTTTTTTTTCTTTACAAAAAAACATTGTGTATTAGACATGTTGAAAAAAATTCCTAATTTTTTTCATATTTCTGGTATATATATTTATTTATTATTTATTATTTTATTATTATATTTTGTAGTGGATATTACAAAAAATTTTTCTAATCATTCTGATTATATTTATTATAACAATGAAATTAAATCAATGATTGAGCAAGATTTAGGAAAATCAAAAGAGCATAGAAAAAATATTAATGTCGCAAACCAAAATCCCGCAGGTTCAATAAATCCACATTCTTCAACTAAACTACAATAATATTTTATTAAAATTTATTGTTTATTAAATATCTTTTAATAGATATATTTCGTATGCTATATAATATTAGGAAAGGTTATGGCTTATTTGGGCGCAAAATTGGACGGGATATTCGATAAGAGCAGGATAAAAGCATGTTTTTTGCAGAAACATGCTTTTAAAAACGCAGAAAAACATATATTTCGCTTTCGTGCCGGTTTTATTTTTGACATCAGCGGGTATGTTTATAATCGTAAAAAATATTTAAAACAATATGCAGGAACTCGGAAAGATTCTTATAATAACCGGAATAGTATTAATAATTTTCGGCGTATTATTTACCTTTTTCCATAAACTGCCTTTCGGCAGATTTCCCGGCGATATAGTAATTAAAAAGGGTAATTTTACTTTTTATTTTCCGCTGGGATTAAGTATTATCGCGAGTATAATGCTTATGGTTATTTTGTATTTAATAAGCAGGCATTAAAAATCATCGCCAAATCCTGAACTGCCGCTATCAAAGCTATCGTCGCTGCCGAAACTGTTAAAGCTATCGTTAGAAAAACTATCGTTGTTTCCGAAATCGTTATCGGAATTTATAAAACTATCGCCGCTATTGCTGAAATCGTCCGAGTCGTCCATGCCGTAAGGGTTGCCTCCAACATCGACGCCGCTCGTATCTCCGCTAATCATCGGCAAACCCGAAGCGGGATTAATCGTCGTGCCGGAACCGATAATATCGTCGGATCCGATAGAATCGGCGGTATCGTCGTCGTTATTAAAGCCGTTGAAAAAACCGCCCAACCAATTAAATATACCCATTTTGCAGTCTCCTTATAATAAAAATTATTTTTCGTTATCGCTATTATTTTTATTTATACCGCCTTTAAACAATACTGTCAACTATTTTTAGCTTAATTCTTAATCTTTATAGCCTTTATCAAGCAAGTATTTTCTTTAAAATTTTGCGGAAATAAAAACCGTAATAAAAATAGTTATTGACTTTCTCATTTCTTGGTTTATAATAAGCTATATATAGACATATTAGAAATCAATATAACAATGTGTAGTAAAATTATAACGATGGAGATTAATTATGAATTTCGTAAACGATTACAACATGCAAGCAAACAGTCAATTAAACGGTTATTATTATCCGATTGATAACACTGAGATATTTTTTAATAATGTTAGAACAGGCCGCAAATTGTATGTCGCTGATTTTTTAAATAAACGTCAAGATATTAAAAATAGGGCTTGCTATCTTCTAAATCAATCCGAAAAAGGGAAAGAGGAAGAAACTATTATTAAATTCATAAGAAATGAATTTATAAGTATGACATTTCCTCTTTATGATATTTTTAACCTTCCAAACACTTTACCAAAGGACGTTGAAGATATTTTAGTGGGTCAAATGCTTGATTCATGCGGATATAAAAAAACTGCCGATTTTTATAAGGCTTTTGGTATCATAAGCGCTTTCGTAACTATCGTAGGCGTTGCAAGCGGAATAATATTCGTAGGAAAACAACTTGCCAATTAAATAATTCCTAATTTAGTTATTATTTTTTCTTTTCTTTTTCATAGCCTTATCTATGAACTCCTTGCAAACCTTGGCGTTTTCTTTGTAACCTTTCGGCAGTTTCAAGCCCTTTTCTTCGCTTAATTTCTCCGCAAACGCTATCTGTTTTTCGGACGGCCTATACGCGGGTTGAGTTTTAAAGGCTTTATCGATAAATTTGGAACATATTTCTATATTTTCTTTATACCCTTCCGGCAAACTTAAGCACTGCTCTTTAGCAAGTTTTTCGGCTAATTCTATCTGTTTTTCGCTCGCCTTAGGCACTGATTTATTATTTTCTATAAACTCCGAACATATCCTGCCGTTAGTTTTATAACATTCCGGCAACGCTACGCCTCTTTCTTTGGCTACCCTTTCGGCATATTCTATCTGCTTCGGAGACGGAATATAATCGCCAAACGTAAAATCGATATTATGGTTTTTAAGATTATCGTAAATTTCTTTTACGACGTCCTTATAGGTAAGTTTGCCTTTTGCTATTTCGTCTAATTTTTCTTCCATTAAAGCCGTGTAATTAACGTCGAAAAGTTTGTCGAATTTTCCGACAAGATATTCTACCGCTTTAATGCCAAGTTCGGTCGGAATTATTTTTTTTTCTTTAATAGCTATATAATACGGCTCTATCTTTACTATCTTGCCGTCTTTGCCTTTATACGCTCTCATTTTTAAGTTTTTTACGGTCTGGGCGTAAGTGGACGGTCTGCCGATGCCTTTATCTTCCAACTCTTTTATAATGGAACTTTCCGTAAATCTTGCCGGCGGCTTCGTTTTCCAATTCTTAACGTTTACGCTTAACATTTTTACTTTTCCTTTTTCGATACCCGCCAATACGTTTTCGTCGTCTTTTTCTTCGTCGTTGTAAACCGATTTATAGCCTTTAAATTTCATTACGCTTGCATGCGCTTCGGCTATTACTCCGCCGGATTTTACCGTAATAACCGTCTGGTCGTATATGGCGGAAGACATCTGAGAAGCTATGAAACGGTTAAGGATTAAGTTATAGACCTTTAATTCGTCTTCGGATAATCCGTTAATGAATTTATTGACGTCTGCAGGTCTAATGGCTTCATGGGCGTCTTGGGAACCGTCTTTATTTTTATAAACGCGGTTTTCAAAATATTTATCGCCGAATTTAGAAATTATATAGCCTTTTGCCATGCCGATAGCCTCGTCGGATAACCGGACGCTATCGGTTCGCATATAAGTAATATAACCTTCTTCGTAAAGCTTCTGGGCTATCTTCATAGCTTCTTCGCCGGATATTCCAAGCATTGAATTTACCGCCTGCTGATAGGTCGACGTGGTAAAAGGCGCGGGCGGATTTCTTTTAATATCTTTATGCGTTATATTTATTATATCTGCCGGCTTACCTTGCAAATAACCGACTATTTTTTCTGCAAGGGATTTATCCTTAATTTCCGTTAAAGTATTTTTTTCTTCTCCGTCTTTTCTAACGACCGTAGCTATAAATTTATTTCCGTTTTGTTCCAAGTTAAGTTCTACCCCGTATCTGTCTTCCGGAATAAAATTTTTAATTTCTTTTTCTCTTTCTACTATAATCCTTAACGCCGCCGTCTGCACCCTACCAGCCGATTTTGCGTCGTTTATGGCTTTTCTTAAATCGGGCGACAATCCGTATCCTATTAATCTGTCCAATACCCTGCGGGCTTCCTGCGCGGAGACTAAATTCATATCTAAAGTCCTTAAATGCTTAAGCCCGTCTTTTATTCCTTTTTCCGTTATTTCGTGAAACTCAGCTCTTTTATAATTCTTTAAATTTAACGCTTTGGTTAAGTGCCAGCCGATAGCCTCGCCTTCTCGGTCGGGGTCGCTTGCTATAATTACGCTACCCGCTTTTTCCGAAGCTTTTTTAAGCTCGCCTATTATTTTATGTTTATCCGGAATAATGGAATATTTAGGTTTTAACGTTTCCAAATCGACGTTTAATTCTTTCGGGCTTAAATCCCTGATATGCCCTACCGACGCTTTAACCGTATAGCCAGAGCCCAAAATTTTATTAATAGTTTGCGCCTTATGCGGCGATTCAACGATAATTAAATCCATGGAAACCTCCGTTAAATTTATAAAAAGTTAAGATTACAAAAGCTATGCCTATTAACT
>JAJZVN010000002.1 GCA_021845685.1 bacterium | reverse complement strand
TTATATTTTTTTATCATCCTATTTATTTTACTTCTATTTTTTTTAAATATTATGTAAATTTAATTCAACCGAATTATTTTATTTCCATAGAACATAGTATTAATAATAAATGTGTAGAAGTTTTATCTAATTATAATAAGAATATTAAAATTTATTTATTAGATTTAAATTTTAAAAAAGAAAAATATTTAAGAAGATATAATTTATTAAAAAAGCAAATTTTAAATAATATATATATAAATGTGTATGATAAAGAAGATGAAATAAACCTTGAAAATTTGTTTAAAAGCTGCAAAAAAATTAGCTATAATAATTATTTTAATTATAAAGAAGAAAATAAAAATGACAATGCGGATAAACTATCGCAAAATAATTTAATTATTAATGACAATGCAGATAAATTGACAAAAAATAATTTAATTTTTAATTATGATGCGGATAAATCATTGCAAAGCAATTTGACTATTTTGGAAATATCGGATTATCCTCTAAAAACTGCATCGTCTTTTAACAATTTTAGCAGACTTAATAAATTAGCCGATTTGACAAGGGATAAATATACAAGTGAAAATAAATATAAAGAAAATAATGACAATAAACATAAAGAATATAAACATGAAAATGCTCATGAGTATGACTATGAAAATATAGATACGCATAAAATAACCGGAAATAACCAAAATGTTATCGTCATTTCTTTTATATCCGTTCATAAAAAAGAAGCTGTTTTTTTAATCAGCATATTAAAATCGCTTAATAAAGCCTTTTTTAGTAAGAATATCAAATTTAAATTTATTTTTGCCCCTAGAAATATCAAGATTATAAAATTAATAAAAAGAAAAGCAGAAAAAGAAAATTTTAAAATAATTTTTTATAAAAAAGATAGAATTAGTATAGAAAAATTTATAAACTATAGCTTTTCTGCCGAAACCGATATTTTAGCAATAGACGATTATGGAAAATTAGACGAAGTCTATAGTGTTTCGGATATTGTATATGTCGGCAAAAGTTTATTTAAAGAAGAAAGCGGAGGACATAATATTCTTGAACCTATACTATATTCAAAAGCAGTAATTACTGGTCCTTATATAAATAATTTTAAAAATATAGCAGATACTTATATAAAAAATAATGCCGTCAAAATAATTAAAAAAGAAAATTTTTTAATAGAATTTATTAAATTTATAGAAAATAATAAAGTATGGAGTACAATGGGTGAAATTTCTTTTAATATATTTAAAGAACAGCAAGAAAAAACCGTCGAAAATTTAAATTATTTTATAAAAAATGAATTTTTAAACTAAATTTAATTAAGCAAGCTATTTAATTAATTATTAAAAATTTAATAATTATATACCATATATTATTCAATAAATATAAAATAAAAATATAAAATTTAATAAATAAACCAAGCAATATATAAGCAATATACAAGCAATATACAAGTAATATACAAGTAATATATAACAGACAATAAATAAAAAATTTAATAAATAACAAAATAAAATGTATTTTAATTCCATATTTTTAATATTAGGCGCAAGATATATTATTCTGCTTATTGTCATCTTATTGATATTAATTTATATAAGAATCAAATCTTTTAAAATAAAAATTCATTTTTTAGATAATAATTCTTATAAAGTTCATATAAAATTTTATGATTTAAACGGGATAATCCATTTTCATTCAACATATTCAGATGGTTCAGGCAAAATTGAAAATTTAATTAAAATTGCAAAAAAACTTAAAGCAGATTTTCTTATTTCATCAGACCATAATACTTTAAAACCTAAGTATGACGGGTTAGAAGGATATTACGGAAATTTATTTTATTTTGCAGGCGAAGAAATTAATACTGAATTCGGTCATTTTCTTGCATTAGGAATAAAAGACGAAATAAAAAGAGGTGATTATAAAGATGTTCTTTTAAACATAAAAAAACAAAACGGATTAGGGATTATATGCCATCCGCACAACTGGTGGACTCCGTGGAAAAATTTTTCCGTTTCAGGTTTTAACGGTATAGAAATAATAAATTTAGATTCCCAGTGGAGAGGAATGAATCCTTTATATATTTTGTTGATTCTGATTACTTATAAAATAAATAGCTTTTATTCCCTGCATTTTCTTGCGCATAAACCTAAAAAAACATTAGAATTTTGGGACAGCGTTCAGAAGCACAATAGGCTGATAACAGGCATAGCATCAATAGATGCTCATTCTAATGTTAAAATCAGCAAAAACAAAAGAGTAAGGTTTCCAAAATACGAGGAACTTTTTAGTATTGCCAGAACGCATCTGCTGCTGGATAAAAAATTTTCCGGCGATATAGAAAAAGACAAAAGTTTAATAGTAAAAGCTATCAAAAAAGGTTCTTGCTACTTTTCTTTTGATTTATTCGGAAAGCCTTCAGGTTTTTATTTTGAAGCGGAAACTATCGGGCAAAACAACAGGAATGAATATTTCGCAAGCGGAGACACTATAAATTTAAAAAAATTGAAAAATGAAATTCAATATATTAATTTTTATTCAGGGATAAATATAAATCATAAAAAGACAAACTATGAAATAATTTTATATAAAAACGGAAAACAATTATATCGAGTTAAAAATAGCGTCCTTGAATTTAAAATTAAGATTTCTTATAATAATGCAAATATTAAGCCTGTTAAATTGACAGATAAATTAAATACTGAAATTAAAAATAAAAACGATAATAATTACGGCATTGAAACAATTAAAGATTTTATTAATAATAGTAAGCCTGAAAGTTCAAATTTTTACAGAATTGAGATTAATATTATAAAAGGGTATAAAAAAATCACATATCTTTACTCTAATAATATTGAAATTTTTAGCGAATAAGTGTATATTACATATATCTATTTATATACCTAACTATTCTATTTATTTAATTTTGTATTAATTTAATTTAATCTATCTATCTATCTATTTATTTATTACTTAATTATTTAAATAATTTTGTATTTGTTTATTTCTTGGTTAAATTTTACATTTAATATGCATATTTTTAATTAAAATTAAACACTAAATATTTTATTATTTTATGATATTAAGCGCTATTGAAAAAAAAGATAAAGAATTTGTTTGGCATCCGTTTACGCAGATGCTTGATTGGGAAAAAGAGGACAATATCGTCATAGAAAAAGGCGACGGGATATATCTTTACGATATTCACGGAAATAAATATATAGACGGCGTTTCATCATTATGGGTTAATATACATGGACATAACAATAAAGAATTAAACGAAGCTATTAAAGAACAGATAGATAAAATATCCCATAGCACTTTATTAGGTCTTGCTAATGTGCCGTCTTCGGTTTTAGCGGAAAAACTTATTGAAATAGCTCCTGCAAGCTTAAAAAAAGTTTTTTATTCCGACTCAGGTTCAACTTCAGTTGAAATTGCAATTAAAGTTGCTTTTCAATATTTCAGGCAAAAAGGTTCAAAATATAAAAATAAAAAAAAGTTTATAGCTGCGACTTCGGCTTATCATGGTGATACAATAGGCAGCGTTTCCATAGGAGGCATGGAACTTTTTCATTCTATTTACAAACCCCTCCTTTTTGATACTTTAAGAATAACTTATCCATATTGTTATAGATGTCCGTTTAATTTAAAATATCCTAATTGCGAACTGTATTGCGCCAAAGAAGCCGAGAAAATAATAGCCTATTATGCGGATCAGGCGGCAGCAGTTGTCATTGAACCCATGATTCAGGGAGCGTCGGGTATGATAACTATGCCGGCGGGATATATGAAAAAAATTGAAAAAGTATGCCGTGATAATGAAGTTTTGCTGATTATAGACGAAGTAGCCACCGGTTTTGGAAGAACAGGAAAAATGTTTGCATGCGAGCATGAAGATATTAATCCAGATGCAATGTGTATTGCAAAAGGCATAACCGGAGGCTATCTGCCTATGGCTGCGACCCTTTTTTCTCAAGAAATTTATGAAGGGTTTCTTGCAAATTTTGAAGATAACAAAACTTTTTTTCACGGTCATACATATACAGGAAATCAGCTTGCAGCCGCTGCAGCCGTAAAATCTTTAGAATTATTTAAAAAAAATAATATTATTAATGCTATTGCTCCAAAAATAGAACATTTTTCAAAACTGCTTAAAAAATTTGATGCACTTAATAATGTAGGGGAAGTTAGAACTATAGGTCTTATGGCAGGAATAGAGCTTGTTGCCGATAAAAATACTAAAGAACCTTATCCGCAAAAAGATAAAATAGGGCATAAAGTAATATTAAAAGCAAGAGAAAAAGGCGTTATAATAAGACCGCTGGGAGATATTATTGTAATTTTGCCGCCCCTTGTCATAGAAAAAAATGAAATTGACGAACTTTTAAGCGTTGTTTACGATTCTATTAAGGCTGTTACCCAGCAATAAAATTATATAATAAATTTATAAATAATTTACAAAATTATTGCTTATTCTGAATTAGTCAGGCAATATTTAGTAAATTAAATTAAACAATTAATTTAAATACAACATTATTGATTGATGCAAATTTTATCTGCAAATATATATATAAATAAATATAATTAATATAATTAATCAAATGTCTTCTTATAATTAAAATTATCAATTAAAAATTATTAATGAACTCAAGCCTGTTTAAATTTTTTTCTTCCCTTATAGCTTTTGCTATTTCATTTGGATATATAGGTATTATTTTTTTGATGATTTTAGAAAGCTGCGCTTTGCCTGTTTCTTCCGAAATTGTACTTGGAACTGCAGGTTTTCTCTCAGGACAAGGTAAATTTAATTTTTATTTAGTAATTTTGTCCGCAACGGCGGGAACTTTAATAGGTTCTTCGCTGCTTTATCTAATCGGAGCTAAAGGCGGAAGAATATTTTTAGAAAAATACGGAAAATATTTACTTATCGGCAAAAAAGATATTGAAAAAGCAGACAAATGGTTTGCGAAATACGGCAATTTTGCCGTATTTATAGGAATAATGCTTCCAGTGATAAAAACGTATATTGGATTTCCGCCCGGAGCTTCTCTTATGAACTATAAAAAATTTGCTGTTTTCGTTATTGCAGGTTCTCTTATATATAATACAGTCGTTGTTTATCTTGGTTTAAAGCTTGGACAAAATATATATTTGATAAAACCGTTTTTTCATAAAATGGGGATAGCTATGATTATAATAATATTCATTTTATTTGCCGTTTATATATATGCGCATGTTAAGAAAGCTTTCGCAAAATAAAAATCAGAATAATAATAATCGGCATATCGCTGCAACAGGAAGATTTGCCGAAATTGAAGAAATAATACAAAATTTTTATTTTGAGACTGTTAATGAAATATCCTATTCCAAGTCTGATATTAATGCAAATATAAATATTAACGCCAATATTAATAATAATTTAAACACTGCTGATACAGGTATTAATATTTATAGCGATAATGATAGCATTAATGCCCATGCCAATGCCAACATCAACTATACAGGCGTTTCAAATAAATCAATAAGTTTTAAAAATTTTACTAATAAAAATATATTATTTTACGCTTTTTTTGTAATTGCTTTGATATTCCTGCTTATGCCTTTTCAGCGTATTAACAGCATTAATCTTCCTTTTTTCATATTCAAAGATTTCATTGTTGTATTATTTGCCCTATTTTTTTTATTATACAAAATATATAAATATAAATATAAAAACGGTTATTATTATAAAGCTATTAATAATAATGATGACAATTATGCCGATAAATATAAATATATTATGCAACGCGATGATGATAATGATAAGCGTTTAAATAATAATTATCATAAAAACAACAATAACAACAACAATAATAATAGAAGGAAAACACATGAGAACAACGACAATTATTTTAAATTAGGGATTTTAGATTTTGATAATTACAAGTGCGGAGGCAATTTATATGCAAACCAAAATACTATTAATATTTATGATAATAATAAATTAAATAATAGCAATATAAATAGCAACAATAATAAAAATAATAATAATAATAAATTAATTATAGGAATAGATAGAAAAAAAAGATTTGAACATATTATGATAATATCACCGACAGGAGGCGGAAAAACTTCAAAATACATAATACCTTCAATAGAAAACGATGCCTGCTTTGATAATACAAGCGTTTACGCAATAGATATAGATGGACCTTATTTATATAATGCCGTTAAAGATAAATGGCTAATTAATAAAAAAATAATAATCCATTTTGACCCTTACAATGCAGATTCAATTCATTTTAATCCTCTGATAGAAAGATATAATAATTATAATAATAATGAAACTAAAATTAATTTAAACAAAACTAACAACAGTAAAAGCAGTAAAATTATACCTGTAAGCGATGACAAACTTTATGAATTATCTTCCATGATTTTTTACGCCGATAATAATGAGCTAAAAGGAGGAGATATTCAAGCGCATAAATATTATTCTAAAAGGAGCGCAGATATTTTATACGGCTGTTTATTATATATGAAATATAAATATGATATTAAATATCTTAATTTAATTACGGCAAAAAAATTCTTTGAAAAAGGATTTAATTTTATAGAAAAGGAAATAAAATCATTTAATGGAGAAAATAGCAAAAAAATAAAAGAAATTTTTAATAATTTTTTTGAAATTCCTTCCTATGAGCGGGCTAAGATTATTACAGATATTTTAAACGGGCTTGATTTTATCAAAAACGGTACCGTAGAAGATTCTTTTAAAACAAATGAAGATGTTTTAAACGGCGGCAATTTTTTTACGATAAAAGATTTGTTTGATTATAATAATGATACTTTAATCATTGTTGCCGTTCCGAAGGAAAAAATCAATTCAGGCGGCTCAAGGCTCATTTCTTTTATTACCGATTTAGTTATTAAAGAAATTTATGAATACAGGAGAACAATTTTAAGAAATAATGCTAACGAAGATAAAAATACTGATATAAACTTAAATTATAATCATAAAGATATTTTTATATATTTAGATGAGTTTCCTGTTTTAAATATAAATAATTTTGATATAGAGCTTGCAAATTTAAGAAAAACCGGAACAGGAGTCTGTATAAGCTTACAAGATATTTCATTTTTAAAAAATAAATATGGAGATATTTCCCTGATAGATTCAAATATCGGGACTCATATCATAATGGGCAATGCAGGTATTGATACTGCCAAGCGTTATTCGGAAAAAATGGGTCAAAAATATATTTTGCATAAAGAAAAATTTAATATGGGCACCGATAATTATTATAACAATTATTCTCAAAACGGAATTAATTTGGATAATGCAGACTACTATAATTATGGTAATTTTAGTAATTATGATAATAAAATTGATAATATTTTAAATGCTGTAGGAATAATCCGCAAAAGAGAAACTTCTGTAGCTTCGGGGTTATATCCGCTAATGAATGCCGACGAAATTAAAAATATGAATATAAACGATGTTTTGATTTATTCTAAATTTACGAGACCTTTTATTTTGTCGTTAAAGTGAATTTAAAAAAATAATTAATAATTTTTTAATTTAATTGCCTGAGCCATAGATTTTGCTAAATTTTTATAAAATGAAGAACTTCCGTTTTTTTCTAATTTTCCATAATATTTAAGCGCATTTTTATAATTTTTGTTTTTCAAATAAATATAGCCTATCTGAGAGAGTTCATATTGAAAATGTTTTCCTGCCGGCTGTAGTCTATAAGCATTTTTAAAATTAAATAATGCGTTTTTAAATTCTTTTAATTTATAATAAATAATACCGGAATAATAAAAACTTGAGTCTAAAATATCAGACTCTTTTTTTGCATAATTATTTTTTATTATAACATTGAAATAATGCAAAGATTTACTTATCATACCGTCGTTATAATCATCTACAGCTAACAGGTATAATGTTTTAACATATTCTTTTCCTTTAAGCATGTTTAAATTTTCTTTAAGAATGTTTAATGTATCTTTTTTAAGCCCTAATTTTTTATTATCTTCAATTTTAAGATTTAGCGCTTTATTAAATAAAATTTTGTTTTTAATTAGAGGCAATTTAATCATATTTGCTAATTTTAGCGAATGTTTGTATTTTTTTGCTTTATAATAAATATTAGCTAAATAATATAATGAATTAATATTGGTTTTGTTGTTGTAATATTTATTGGCATAATATATAGCTTTTTTTATATTTCCTTTATTAAATTCTATTTTAGAAAGCATATAATATATATTCGGATTTAAATTATTTTTCCCTATTAAATATGATTTGCGCCTGTATATTTTTATAGCTTTATTATATTGATGTTTTGAAAAATCATTGTTTATTGCCATGTATAATAATTTTGAGGCTATTTCCAGATATTTTTTCTTATTTTTCAGACTGGTCTGAAAATTAAATAGAATTCGGCTTAAATAGTTAAGACTTTTATTATAATTATTTTTTGCAAAATAATATTTAAATAAATATTTTAGAGCTGATAATTGAATAGAAGGGTAGTTTATATTCTCAGCTTCAAAATTAACTAATTTTAGACCTGCTTTTGTTTTATTTTCTCCAATCAAAGATTCTCCGTATTTCAGTATTGATATATTGTGGTAATAATATATACCGCAAACTTTTAAACTATTGCGAAAATCTTTTGAGGCAAAAGCATATTTTTTCAGTTTTAAAAAAATTAATCCTTCAAAATAATTTTTATAACATAAATCTTTTTTATAAGGTTTAAAAAGATTTTTAATATTTAAAACTAAAAGTGCTTTTTTAAAATCTGATCTAATATTAACAAGGTAATTCAAGTATATTTCATTAAATTTGTTACCCCTTGTTAATAAAAAACTATCTGCATCAAAAAAATGACGCAAATTTTTACCGCTTAATATTTTTGCAGCTTTTTTATTTTTGTTTGATTCAGCGTAAGTTATTCCAAGATAAATTAAAGATTTTGAATTTAATTTTTTCATATAGCGCAAATTATTATCCGCTTTTATTTTTTCTTTAGTTTTTTTTATTAAAAATTTAAAATCTCTAGTGGAACGTCTGACATTATTAAGATTAAAATCGCACTTTGCCATATAATAAATTACGGAATATATTTTTGAATAATCAGGATATTTAAAAATAATATGTTGAAAATACGATTTGGCAATTAAAAAATTACTGCCGTAATAGTAAATTTTCCCAAGCAAAAAATATGTTTTAGCATTATTTAATTTATTAAGCGAGTAATTATTCAGAATAAATTTTAATAAACTGTATGATTTAAGATATTGTTCTGATTTATAATAACCCTCGGCTTTTTTGTAAAGAATAACGGCTTGACGCTGCGAATTGCCGGTATTACTTGCAGAAAATGCTTTATGCATAGATATAAAAGCAAATAAATAAAAAATCAGAATAAAAACTGCGCATATAACAAATATAAATAAAAAATTAGTTCTTTTATGTTCTTTTATTACTCTATTATTCATTTTACTTATTTATATGTTTATTTTTAAATTTTATTTATTTTTATATATTTTTTATTAAATGATTATTTATTTATATATATTATGGATTAATTAATTAATAATAGTATATATAATTGATAGATTGATATATTATATATAGATAGATAAATTTATACTATGTTTTTAATTATTTGTGTTTGATTTATTTATTTTAAATTATTACTGCGGTATCTTTTTAATTTTTCAATCAAAGTCGTTCTGTTGATGCCTAATATTTTTGCGGCTTTATCTTTTACGCCGTTAGAAATTTCCAGGGCTTGTTTTATCAGCTTTAATTCAAATTGTTCAACTTCGCTCTTTAAGTTTATAGGGTTGATACTTAAGTCAAATGTATTTAATAAATTATTATTATGATGATTATCTATTTTGCCGCCTATATTATTATTTGATGCTGAATTATCTATAGCAGTTTTAATTTCTGTATGTTTTTTTATATTATTTATGTTAATATCGTTTTGATTTAGATTTAATACTGTTTCTAAATCGTAAGTTTTATTAATATCGGAGTTTTTAAAATATTTATCCGGAATTTCATCTTCAGTTATAACCCCTTTTTCGTTCAAAACAACAAGCATTTCTATAATATTTTCGAGCTCTCTGACATTGCCGAACCAGTCGTAGCTCAAAAGAATTTTTACTGCATTTTCAGATATACCGTAAACTAAATTATTCTTTGCGGAAGCTAATTTTTTCAAGAAATGGTATATTAATAAAATTATATCAGATTTTCTTTCCCTTAAAGGTAAAATATAAATAGGTATTACATTTATTCTGTAAAATAAATCTTCCCTGAATAAATTTTTTGCGACGAGTTCTTCTAAATTTTTATTTGTTGCGGTAATAATTCTGCAATCTACTTTTGTCGGTTTTATAGAACCGACCGGTTCAATTTCATGTTCCTGTATTACCCTTAAAAGCTTTACCTGAAGGCTGAAATTCATATCGCCTATTTCGTCAAGAAAAATTGTGGATTGATTCGCCAGCTCAAATCTACCGGGCTTATCGGCATAAGCTCCGGTAAAAGCGCCTTTTTTATAGCCGAATAATTCGCTTTCTAATAATTCTCCAGGCATTGCTCCGCAATTTACGGGTATAATATTTTTTTTATTTCTTTTTGATTTCTGATGAATTAATCTTGCAACTAATTCTTTGCCTGTTCCTGATTCTCCTGTAATTAAAACATTGCTGTCTGAAAGCGCTATTTTTTTTATGCCGTCAATTATTTTTTTTAATTTATAAGAAATACCGTATATATTTTCTTCTAATTCTATGTTAATATCGTTTAGTAGAGAAGATTCAATATCAATAAATGCACCTGTATTTTTTTTTTTGAAAATTTTTGAATCCACGAAATTTTCATATTGTATATTGCCGATATTTTGCGGATACAATGCGTGGTCAATTTTATGTTTTATAAGTTCTAGAATATTTTTTTCCGTTAAATTATTAATATCTTCAACATAAACAAAAAGATTTAAATTTCTTCTAGAGCCTATTTTTGCAATATAAGATATATTTACTGCATTATATTCAAAAATAATATAAGTTGAATTTTGAAAATGTTTTGGAAGTTCATTACAATTTTTAAGCAGTTTTATTTTATCTGAGGATAAGGTTTTTAAAAGCGCTTTTTTAATGATAATCCCTGCTTCTTCAGTTTGCGTAATTATATATGCAAGGTATTTAAAATTATTTTCTGTTTGACTGCCGCGCATCATTTTATTTATAATTAAAGGTATTATGATTACAGTAATAATTGACGGATATAATTTTATATTTAATTCTTATTTTAAAATCAGCGTAAAATCTGAAAAATTACAAGAATTAAGAAATAACGCTATTATTTTACTATCAAGATATTATAATGTAAAAAAAAATAAAGTGATAGTGGTTTTTGACGGTTATCTGACTCAGGAACCTGCCGAGTCAAAATATAATATAGGAAATATTGAAGTAATTTATTCAAAAAGAGGGGAAAAAGCTGACGCCGTTATAATGCGCATAGCTGAAAAAATCAGGAATTCCTTAGTTGTTACAAATGATAATGAAATCAAGAGATATGTTGAAAGATTAGATAACGTTTCCAGTATAAGCCCTGAGGACTTTAAACTTATAGTAAATAATATTATTATAAATGAAGAAGGGGGGAGCGGCAAATATTTAAATGATTACGATTTTACCGATGATGCCGAAGATGATTTTTGTAATGAATCCAAACATTTAAGCACTAAAAAGAAAGGTAACCCTCATAGACTTTCTAAAAAAGAAAGATTAAAAATGAGAAAAATTAAAAAACTTTAATTTTTTAATTAAGTTATTAGTTTTTTATTTATTTTATTTATTTTATTTATTTAATCAGGGATAATTTTATTAAAAGCTTTTTTTATTTGCTGCAGCTGAGTTTCTATTTTCGCGTCTATTTCGCCAAAATCGGTTTTAATAAAAGTATTTCCCGGCAATAGATTAGTGTCTGATGCAAATGAAATATTTGATTGTATGTTTTTTGACAAATCTTTTGCTATTTTTGAATTTTTACTAAACGAAGCATAATCGGAAGGGTTTAAATATATAATAATATTGGTAGAATTTGCCGCTTTGTCTATGGCATCCGATATTATATTTTTCAAGAAATCATTGTCCGACAATACAGCGGATTTAACTATTTTTTCTGCAATTTTTAATGATAAATCTACAACGTTTTTTGTGACGTCAATATATAAAATATTTTTAAATTGACCGATTTCCGATGCGATTTGCGTCATATTTTTGACTTCTTTCTCTAAAGATTTGATAGCTTCAATTTTGCCTTCTGCGAAGCCTTCTTCGTATCCCTTGCTTTTATTTTCTTTAAATATAAGTTCTTCTTTATCCTTGATTGTTTTATCTAATTTTTTTTTATAGCCGTCTATATGATTTAAAATAAATTTTTGAATTGAAGGAGGAATTGATTCCAGCAATATAAGCAGTTCCTCGTCTTCCCCGCTGTTACCGCTTTTTATAACGTTTGCAAGAATAATTTTAGACCCGTCGTATATCGTATTGTCTTCTAAATTAACTTCAAAATTTCTTATAACATTTGACATAATAATTATTATAATTAATCAAAATTTAAATATATATTTACTATACTAATTTTTCGCTTTCAGATTTGACCGTAATACTTATTTTACCTTCATCTTCTAACCTTCTGGCAATTTTTAATATTTCATGCTGCACTTTTTCAACTTCAGAAAGTTTTTTTGGACCCATAGCCCCAAGATCGTCCACTATCATTTCCTGGGCTCTTTTTGAAACATTGGCGAGAATTTTATCTTTAACTTCGTCTGAAGCAGCTTTTAAAGCCATAATTATCTGGTCATGAGAAACTTCACGCAATACAATCTGCATAGATTTATCGTCAATTAAAGCAAGGTCGTCAAAAGTGAACATTAATTCCCTGATTTTTTCAGCCTCTTCCTTATCTAATTTCTCGATATCGTTCATTATAGGTTCTTCAATAGATTTGTCCATATTATTCAGGATTTCGGCAACTATTTTAACTCCTCCGACTAATTTGCTTTGGGTGGATCCGGTAGATTTTAGTTGTTCCTGAAGAACTTCGTCCAGATCTTTTATCACTCCAGGAGGAATTCTTTCTAGCTTTGCTAATCTGAAAACAACCTGAGATCTTATAGATGAAGGAAGTAAACTTAAGACAGAAGCGGCTTGCATAGGTTCAAGATGTCCCAATATAAGAGCAATGGTTTGAGGATGCTCGTTCCTCACAAAATCGGCTATAACATGCGGATCAAGCCATTTTAATGTTTCGAGCCCTTCTTCTTCAATGGGGCCATGTAAATTATCTATTACTTTTTTAGCTTTTTCAGGATCAAGCGATTTTGCTATTAAATTTTTTACATAGTCGTCAGCTTTAATAACTAATCCGACATTGCCGAAGTTTGAATTAAAATCTTTTAATACTAAATCCGAATCTTCTTTTGAAATAGGCGGCAATTGATTCATATATTTAGTTATTTTTTGAATTTCAACGAGATCTAATTTTCTAAAAATTTCAGAAGCGGCATCTTCACCTATTGAAACAAGGAATACAGCCGCTTTTTCAGCTCCGATGAATTTCTTAGTCATCATTATACATCCCTTCCGCTATCTCTTAAAAGGGTTTTAACATAATTGGTAGCAGATTCAGGATCTGAATGGATTATATTTACTGCCGTTTCTTTTAACGTAGGTTCCGGTTTAGGCGGCGCTTGTTCTTTTAATTGAGATATTGCCTCGCCCCTGCGTTCTTCTAAATCAGTCATTTCTTCTTTTTGTTTATATGCGGTAATGTAATTTAAAATAGGTTTTAGAATTAATAATATTAAAAGAAGAACCGCTATAAGAATAATGAAATATTTAATTATCAGCATTAAATGCGATTTAATAATTGAAACAAAAGTTTTTTTAGAAGGCTTAGGTATATAGAGGGAAACTTTTTTAAAAGGCATATTTGCAACTATAACTTTATCTTTAGATAATTTTGAATATCCTATGGCGGTTTTTACGATATTTTTAAACAAAGCAATCTGGCTTGCAGGTCTCGGCGTATATTTTGTCGTAATTTTTCCTGCTTTATTTTTTATTTTTTTATATACTCCGTTAACTAAAACAGAAACGTCAATTTTTTGAATAGTCCCCGCAGGATAAGAAATCTTTTCTATTTTTTTTGAAACGTCATAATTTGTAATTACTTTTTTTACGTTATTGCGTTTTGGCGTCATAACGGGAATAGGAGCTTTTCCAGGAGGCAGATTTGATTTTGCTCCCGGTATGCCGGATGGTTTAACCGAGCCTACGGAAGATGATTTATAAGTTTCCTGAGATGCGATAGCGGTAGTATTTGGATTATATGTTTCTTTAGATTCTATTTTTTTTGAAAAATTAACCTTTGCAAATACTTTTGAAACCACATTGCCGCTTCCGACGACAGGTATAAGCATATTGTTAATTTTATTTTCAAGATTATGTTCTATTTTTTTAACATAGCTCAGCTGATAAGTGGAATAAATAAAATTTTTTCTGTGAGGTAAAGAAAGTATCTTGCCGCGAGTATCTACTATAGTAATGTTTTTTGATTTAAGTCCTTGAACCGAGCTTGCGACAAGATGCATAATGCCGGAAATTTCCTGCCTGTCAAGATGCATTCCAGTACGCAGCTTAATTATAACCGATGCTTTTGCGGGGATTCTACGAGTCACAAAAATAGAATGACGCGGCAATACAATAATAACCCTTGAATATTTTACCTGATTAAGCTCATTGATTGTTCTTTCTAATTCTCCCTGCAAAGCGCGCTGATATTCGACATGCTGGATAAAATCGGTCATACCTATCTGATATTTGTCAAATATTGAAAATCCTACGCCTTCCTGTTTTGGGAGCCCTGCAGAAGCTAGTTTAAGCCGTGTGGTATAAACTTTATTTTTTGGAACTAAAATAGTTTTGCCCTGATCGGAAAGCTTATACGGAATTGCGTAAGTATGGAGCTTATTGATAATAGCAGATGCACTTGCAGGGTTTAGATTAGAAAATAAAACACGGTATTTAGGAGCGGAGGCGTACATTGCCATAAAATAAATTGCAGCCAAAACCCCCATTATAAGAATTGCAAATATAATTTTGCGTTCTATTGAAAGATCCGCGTAGAATTTTTTAAATTGGATTCCAAAATCTTTAAATGTAGCTGCCATTTGTATTATTTTTGTATTATTTTATTATAGATTAGTTTATAAAAATTTATAAGTAAAAATTGTGGTTATTTATAAATAAAAATAAATAAATAAAAATAAATAAATAAAAATAAATAAATAAAAATAAATAAATATTAAATTGAATTAAAAATTATTATTTTAAAAAAAATAATGAGAATAAATTATGAGTATAAATACAATGTATATAAACAAAAAATTTTCACACCTGCATATTTATAACTGTGTTGTAAGCCGTAATAATTTTATTTCTCATCTGCATCATAAGTTCAAAAGAATCATTTGCCTTTTCTACGTCAATCATAGCCTGATGTATATTTGAAGATTTTCCTGAGGCTATTAATTCTGCTTGCTTATTTGCGTCAGTCTGTAAATTATTGACCTTGTCTAAATAGCCTGAAAGCATATTTGAAAAGCTGCCTGCACCGTTTCCGTTTGAAACGGAAGAAGCTGCGGCAGAAGTAGGATTAGCTATATCGTTCGGATTTAATTCTTTTATAGAATTAATATTTATGCTGTTTATCGGGATTGCCATAATAAGTCTCCAAATGTATATTTTAAAATTATTTATGTTATGCAGTTTTTATTTAATTTATTTTAGTTATTTTTATATTTAACTATTTTTTTATTTTTATTTAATTCATATTTTTTATTTAAATTAAGTTTATTATTTTTTTATTTTAATTTAATACATTAATGAATACATTAAATATATATTATTATTTTATAAGTTATTTAACTGAGTGTCAAATTTTTAACGTCAAATTTTTATTAAATTTTTATTAAATTTTTTAGTCAAATTTTTAAAGATGTTTGAGACATCGCTTTAGATTCAGCTATTACTTGAGCATCTGCCTGATAGGCTCTTGTTGCAGAAATCATATTAACCAATTCCCTGATAGACGAAATATTCGGAATCTTAACATAGCCAGCTCTATTTGCTAAAGGATTTGAAGGGTCGTATTTTAAAGTAAACGGATGATTTGCATTTTCTATTTTGTCAACTTCAACCCCAAAATAATTACCGAAATTTGTAGTCTTAAATAGAGGCTCTTTTTTTACGTACGGCAAACCGTTTCCGGCATTGTCGGTATTAATATTGGCAAGGTTTGACGATATTACATTCATTCTGATTCTTTCGGCATTTAATCCTTCAGCCGCAATTTTTAATGAAACATTAAAACTCATATTGGTATCCTCATTTTATATTAATTTATATTAATATAAATATAAATTTTTTATTTTAATTTTAGTTTATTTTTTTATTTTAATTTTAGTTTACCATTTTAAGAGTATTATTTTACAACACTAATTAATTATCTTAATTATCTAAACCGTTAAATTATTAAAGAATTTAACTAAGTTAAGGTTAAGGAGCAGTTTGCGTGATAACATAATTCAGCATTGAAAATTTTTTAGTCAATAATCCCGCAACAGCTTGAAATCTTATTGCATTTGACGACATTTCCGCCATTTGGGAGCTTAAATTTACTGTATTGCCGTCCAATGCAGGTACAGATTGAACTTTTTGTTTTTCAACAAAGGCGTTTCCAAAACTTTCAGAATTATTAAGACCTAAATTTGTAAAATCTTTAGGACTGTTTGTCTTTAGCTTAAGCGAGCTGCCTGAATTAACAATATCTTGCATTACTTTTTCGAAATTAACAGTTTTTTCCTTATATCCCGGCGTATTGGCATTGGCTATATTGGAAGCTATAACATTCTGTCTTTCGCTCAGGACATTTAAACTGTCGTCTAATATATTGTATATTTTTCCAAAAAGTTCCATTTAATCTTTAGTAATAAAATAAATATTAAATTAAATATAAGTTATATCATATATTTTTCCAAAAAAATTCCTAATATCTAAATATATAAATATGCAAAATATATGCCATATATTTAATAATAAGTTATGAAACTATTAGAACTTTCTAATTACGATAACCTAAATAATTAAAATATAAAAATGATTACAGTTTAAATTGGCAGATAAACGCTTATTTTAGCGCCGCAGGCAGAATTTTCCGCATTTATGTAGCCGCCGTGCAAAATAGCGTTATTTAAAGCTATTGATAGTCCCAAACCTGTCCCTCCGCTTTTTTTTGTGGAAAAAAAAGGAGTAAATATTTTATCCATATTTTCTTTTTCAAATCCTTTACCGTTATCCTCAAATGTTATACAAATATAGTCTGTATCATTTGAATCGTTTTTTATTATTGTACTGTTTATATTAATTATGCCGTTATTTTCAGGAACGGATTGGCAAGCGTTAATTATAATATTTAAAAAACTCTGTGTTAATAAATTTTTATCTCCGTTAATAAAAAGACTCCTGTCAATATTTTCATCAATGGTAATATTTTTTTGTTTTATAATGTATGATGCGAATAAAATAGAATTGCTGCAAATATCATATAAATTATGTTTTGAAATATCAGGTTTTATATTTTTTGAAAATTCAAGCAGATTGGTAATTGTCGTGTTCATATTTTTGACGGCGGAAATTATATAGGAAATAATTTCCTTATGTTTTTTGTCTTTTAATTCTGTTGATAAAATAGATGCGAATAATTCTACAGAGCCTAAAGGATTTCTTATTTCATGGGCTATTTTTGCCGACATTTCTCCTATTTCGGCAAGTCTTTTTGTTTTTTTAATTTCCTCTATATTTTGAAAAATAAATATTCTGCCTGAAAATTTTTTATTTTTTCCGTACAAAATTTTAATATAGGCAAAGATAGGAATGAATTTGTTTTTTGAAATAGCCATTGTTTTTTCAATAGGATTAAAGATAGGTTTTATAAAATCCTCAAGTGTTGCTTTTTCGAAAAAGATATATAAAAATTCATTTATATCTTTATTTAAATATTTAATTAAATTATTTTGGGAAATAAGTGCCGTTAAATATTTATTTATAAATGTTATTTTATTTAATTCATCGGTAATAATAACTCCTAAAGGCATGCTTTCTAAAACCGCATTTAAATTTTCTTTTAAATCTATTATTTTTTCTTCTAAGCTGTTGTAATAGTTAGAAAGTTTTACAGAAGCCAGTTCAAAAGATTTAAAAGCTTTTTCTAAAGATTCTTTATTGGGATTAATAGTGAACGGTTCTAAAACAATCTCAGGATTAGCATCTATTTTAATATCAGCTCTGCTGTAAACATTATTATCATTATTATCATTCATAATGCTAATTTTATTTTTTTCAATATATTTCATATTTAATAATTAATATTTTTATATATTTTTATGGTTTTATTTTACTAATTATTATTATATTTAAGTTATATTATTTATTGATAATTTTGCAATTTAATTAATGTATTTAGGTGTTTCCCGATTTGTTTTTCTTAGATATTATATCATAATTTATATTTATATTATAAAATTGATGATAGAAATTATTATAAAGTGCGGTAATACTTGATTTCTGCTTTCACAGGAATAACATTCGACGAGTGAAACGATAAATCTTAGCAAAATTATTCCCGCGTACGCGGGAATCCAGAATAAAATTTTCTATCGGCAATTTCGGGTATATTTATATTGTTATATATTATATAATTATATTATATTGATTATGGTGAAGCGCCCGCTACCTTACAATAGGGGCTTCTTGGTTCATAGACAAGATACTTTTTAGGAGCAATATTATGAATATCACTCGGTCATCCATAGAGCTTATCTCCCCAAGCGTCAGTTCGGGCACTTCCTGCCCTACTACGCAGTGTTTTCTTTTCTTTGGGTCTGGTTTCCATACGGCGATTGAGGCTTTATTACCTAACTATCGCAAAACACTACTAAAATACATCCAGACTATTTTCAGGAACTTATTTTACGGTATCTCCATTAGACAGATACCAACCGAACCGTATATAAGTTGTCAAAGAACAAAGGTTTTTCAACCTGGAAGCATATTATATCATGAATAAAAATAAAAACAAAACAAGTAGATTGCCTATGTATCCCCGCCCTTTCGGACGGAGAATTATATCGGCAATGTTAGTTAAATCTGATAATTTTTATTAGCGGAGTATAGTATAAATGCTTAAAGAAAAAATAATGATTGTTGATGATGATATTTATATGCGTTCTGCATTGAATCTTGGTCTTTCTAAATTAAACAGGAAAGGGGAAATTTTTTCCTCTGCCGAAGATGCGCTAAATTATATAAATAAAAATAGCAATGACTTTTTTTTGATAATTTCGGATTTAAATTTGTCGGGAATGGACGGAGTAAGCTTTTTAAACAAAATAAAAAAAATAAAGGACTTTGAAAATACGCCTTTTGTTATTATTACTGCATACGGAACTATAGAAAGCGCAATAATAGCCATAAAAAACGGGGCTGCAGATTATCTTTTAAAGCCGTTCAGCATATCGGATCTTGAAAACACAATAAAAAATATAGAAAAAATTATACATGAAAAGAGCAGCATAAACTTTATAAAAAATAGTGCAGCGGATGCGGATATAGATGCTATAGATATTAATAAAAAAAATAATGACAACAATGATAACAATGATAACAATGATGCAGGAGTCAGTTTGGATAATAATTTGGATAATAATATTAATAATTTAATAAATTCAACTAATCTAATAAATCTAATAAATCTAAAAAAACGTAAAAATAGTAAGAATGAAATAATAAACGATAAAGTAAATAATTTTGTTTTTTTGTCTGAAAAAATGAAAAAAATAGAATCGTTTATAAATATTATAGCGCAGACCGATGCTACGGTTCTTATAACGGGGGAGTCAGGCACAGGAAAGGAAGTTGTCGCTAAATATCTGCATAATAAATCAGGGAGAAACGGAAATTTTATCGCCGTTAATTGCTCCGCAATAGTTCCTACACTTCTTGAAAGCGAATTATTCGGTCATGAAAGAGGGGCTTTTACAGGAGCTTCAGCCAGAAAGACGGGAAAATTTGAACTTGCGAATAACGGCACGATACTGCTTGACGAAATAGGAGATATGGATAAAAATCTTCAATCCAAAATTCTGAGAACACTTCAGGAACACTATATAGACCGGGTTGGAGGAGACAGTCCAGTGCATATTAATACTAGAGTTATAGCTGCAACTAATAAAGATTTAAAAAAAATGGTTGAAGAAGGAACATTTAGAGAAGATTTATTTTACAGGCTGAATGTTCTGCCAGTAGAATTGCCTCCTTTGAGAGAAAGGAAAATAGATATTAAGCCCCTGAGTATTTATTTTATTAAAAAATATTCTAAAAAATATTACAGAAATATAAACGATATATCTAAAGATGCCTTAAATTATCTGATGTCGTTAGATTATAAAGGCAATGTAAGAGAATTAGAAAATATAATAGAAAGAGGAGTGATACTTGCGCAAAACAGCAATATTCTAAATATATCGCATTTGAGCAGATTAGATATGCTAAGCGGCTTATACAGCAAGAATAGCAATAATAACAACGAGAATAATTTAGACTTATTATTTACATCCGACGGCGGGCAAAATAATAAAAAAGATATTATTATCAATACAAATACAATATATGTCGGTAATACAGATAATATAAATAATGCCGATGACGACAATTTAAATACTATCGGCGATAATAAAAATACTAATGACGATAGCAACTATAATAATGGCAAGAATAATATTATTACTAATGATAATAATAAGAATCCTGACGTATCTGATATAAATTATACAACCGATATAAACAGCATAAATAAATATAATTATAATATTGAAAATAATTTAGCCGATTACAATAAATACAACAAAATAGATATTCTAAATATTAAAGAAATGGAAAAAAAATTAATCGGCGAAGCTCTTAAAAAAACAGGCGGAAATAAAAATAAAGCGTCTGAATTACTTGGAATAACTTCAAGAACATTAAGAAATAAATTAAAAGAATTTAAAAGTGAAGATAAATAAATATTATAATATAACCGTATATAGCCGTGAATTAACGATAGATGATATGATATGATATGATATAATATATATAATATATATAAAAAATAAAAAACAGAAATATTATGAATATGCAGCTTAGATATAAAGAAAATGAATTAGAAAAAATTATAGGTATAATTAAACAATACGATAATGCAGCGGAAATTATTTTTTTCGGTTCCAGAACCGATCTTTTAAAAAGAGGCGGAGATATTGATATAATGATAAAATCACATAATATTGACAATATTATTAAAAGAAAAATTAGAGTTGAATTGATAAAAGCACTCGGAGATAGAAAAAT
This sequence comes from bacterium, assembly GCA_021845685.1. Taxonomy (GTDB): domain Bacteria; phylum SZUA-79; class SZUA-79; order Acidulodesulfobacterales; family Acidulodesulfobacteraceae; genus Acididesulfobacter. Next base: position 156,353 of record JAJZVN010000002.1, on the reverse strand, counting down.
TGATTTAATATTAACGGAAGATATCAACAAAAACGCTTTTATAAAAAATATTTATCATACGGGAATAAAATTTGATTAAAATTATTATGAGCAAAAACATTGAAATATTTAAAGAAAATTTTGAAATTTATACAAAAACAATTAATTGGCTTAATATATCTTATAAAAAATGTAATAAAACCGGCATTAAAAATAAATACACAAAAAATGAATTGGAAGCTTTTGAAGCATTATGCGCCAGATTCGGCAGATCTATAGACGTTTTTATAAATAAATTTCTCAGAGGTCTTGATATTCTTGAACTTGAAAATATTGAAACAAAATTGGATATCGTGTTTAGAGCCGAAAAAAGAGGTTTTGTAGATTCTGCAGACGATTTAATAGCGATGAAAGATTTAAGGAATGAGATTGTACATGAATATTTAGAAGATTCAATAATAAGCAAGTTTGACGAGGTTCTTAAATATTCCCTGCAAATGTTGATGATTTACGATAAAACTAAAAAATACTGTCTAAAAAGAGAATATATATAATATTTCAAGTAATTTTCTTTATAATATTTATAATAATAGTCGTAATTTTTTTAAGTTAAAATAAAATACGGCACGGATATTGCTTAATTTATAATATAATAATGTGTAAACGTAAATTTAAATATAAATAATAAATAATAAAGGAAAATTTTTCCGCAAATTAACAATAAATAATAAATAAAGGAAAATTTTTCATAAATAATATGGAGGAAATAAAATGTCCGTAAATTCTCTTTTTGGGGCGCCGTCCACCGCTGCTTCAACAATACCTAGCGCGTCTTCGACATCATCTCAAGCAGCAGTGCCGTCAAATATGTATGGTTCGGCTTCAGCTGCCGGCAACAGCAATTTGATAAGCGAAAGTTCTTTTATGACTTTAATGGTTAAAGAACTTCAAAATCAAAATCCTCTTCAACCTATGTCTAATACGCAATTTATTTCTGAGTTAGCCCAGTTTAATTCTATGAATGAATTAAGCAAGATGAATACATCTATAAGCAGTTTAGTTTCTTCCGAAAATCAGGCGGCAATGGGCAGTGCCGTTAATTTAGTCGGTAAAACCGTTCAAGCAAACGGAAATTCTTTGCAATACGGCGGCAGCGGAACGGTTAATTTAGCTTATTCGCTTCCTCAAAATTCAGCAAACACTTCAATGGACATATACAATAGTTCAGGCAATCTTGTATATAACACAAATTTAGGCGCAGAAACCGCAGGCAGCCAGAGTTTCAGCTGGAACGGAATGACTAATTCAGGGACGCAGGCTCCTCAAGGAAATTACTCATTCTCGGTTAACGCTTCCGATTCGTCGGGCAATTCTATAACCGCACAAACTATGGCAGGCGGAACAGTGATGGGAATAACCGCTTCAAGCAGCGGAGCGGTAGAGCTTGAGCTTAACAACGGAACTACCGTACCTTTATCAAGCGTTCAAGGTATCAGCTAATTTATTAATTAATTTATTAATTTATTAAATAAAAAATAAAAAAAATTAAATATTTTTTTAGGCAGGAGAAAACAAAATGTCAGCCAATGCTCTTTTTACGGCAGTTTCAGGATTAAATGCCAACCAAACATATCTGGGGGTTATAGGAAATAATATTGCAAACTCTAACACTATCGGTTTTAAAAGCTCCAATCCGATATTTGAAAATCTTGTCAGTCAAACCTTAAGCGGAACATCAAGTTCGCAGGAAGGACTCGGCACAAATTTATATTCTATTCAGCAGCAATTTGGACAGGGCGCTTTACAAACGACTTCAAATCCGCTTGATATGGCTGTTGACGGAAATGGATTTTTTATTGTAAAAGCTCCTAACGGAACTCAATATTATACAAGAAACGGTCAATTTTCAGAAAATAATAACGGAAATATCGTAGATCCCACCGGAAATATAGTTCAGGGTTATGCACTAAATTCTTCAGGAGTTGCAACATCAGGCTCTCCGACTGATATAAGTCTTAACACTGGGGCAATAGCTCCTCAAGCTACCACTACTGCAACTTTGACGGCAAATCTTAATTCAACTATATCGCCGCAGACAACTCCTACTACAACAACAGGAACATTTGCAGGGAGTTATCTTACATCTTCGGCTGCAGCAGGGTCAACAACTATTACTGTTAACTCTGCCACAAATTTTAGCGCAACATCGGGTAATGCCGCTAATTCAATTCTTATAGGCAACGGTGATGGAACCAATAATCTTTATACTATTAAATCTATTACAGGTAACACGATTACATTAAATCAACCTCTTACAAGTTCTATTCTTCAAAATACTGCGGTTTCGCAAAATACATTAGGGTTGACAAGTACGTCGGGTATATCGCAAGGGGATTCTATACAGATAAATGCTAACGGAACAGCTGCAAGTTCAACGGTTGACCCTTACCAATTTTTAAATACGGTTGCAAGCGTTAGTACGACGACCAACACTGTTAATTTATCTAATGCTATGCCGCTTCCGTCGACAGGTTTTACTGCAGGAGGCGGTGTTATAGCGGGTCCTTCTTCCGATTATTATTCTACCACTATAAATACTTATGATTCTTTAGGAAATGCCTTACCTTTAAATGTTACTTTTGCTCCGTCGTCCTCAACGGCGGGCAATTGGAATGTTTATTATTCTTTTAACGGAACAGCGGCACAAAGACAGTCGCTTTCTGCAACAGCCCCGGATGTTACTTTTAATTCTAACGGACAGATTACATCGGGAGCATCTCAAACATTAACTGATGCGCCCACTTATGTGAGCCCTTCTCCGACTACGCTTCCCGACGGAGCAACTGAGCCTTTAAATGTTGCTTTAAACTTGACTAATCTCACCCAGTATGCAGCAACATCGGCGACGACATCATTTATTCAAGACGGTTATTCTACCGGGACGCTTACAAGTTTTACGGTAGATAAATCTGGAAGAATATCAGGACTATTTTCAAACGGACAGACTAAATATTTATATCAAGTAGCGCTTGCTAATTTTATTGCTCCGACGGGTTTAGTATCTGAAGGCAACAGTCTTTATGCACAGAGTTATTCTTCAGGACAGCCTGCAATAGGGACAGCTCAGACGGGAAATTTCGGATATATTACCGATTCGTCGTTAGAACAATCAAATGTTAACATTTCAACCCAGTTTACAAATATGATAATAGCGCAAAACGCTTATGTGGCTAATTCAAAAGTACTGACAACCGAAAATGCTATGCTGACATCGCTTGAACAAGCCATACCTTAATATTATATTATATTATAATATATAGTCATAGCAAAAAGTTATCTAAAATTACCGATAGAGATTGTGAAATATACCGTATAAACTTTTTTATCGGTGATTTTGGAATAAATTAATAATTTATAAATTGATAGACGGTAAAAAAAGTAATAAAAATTAATATATAATAAAACCATAATTAATATAAAAATGCTGAATAATTTTAATATATTGCAAATCGGAGCAGGGACCATCGGTTCTAATTTCAACAATGCAGAAGGTAATTTGCCGCAAAATTCATTGTCGGCATATATCGGTAATTCTGCCGATTCCGAATTCAGCAATATGCTGAATAATTTTAATTTGTCATTAGAAAATCACAATAATAGCTATTTAAGTATTACTTCAAATAATTCTTCGACTAACGATAGTTTTCGGCAGGCAAATTTGTTGGAAAATAACGTTGGCAATAATACTGCTAATGCCGAAAATACGGCATATACGGGCAGTGTTTTATATCCGAACGGTTCAATAAGCAATATACAAGCTTCAACTGTTTCTAATCAGAATAATTATTATAATAATTATGGCAGAGGCAATATTAATTCAGAAAATTCGGCAAATAATTCAGATAATTTTATTAAAAATAATCCCGACCCGGTTCATTCCGAAGAGCAGAAGCAATCTTCAAGCGCTTTAGATTCTACTTCGCATACTGCCGGTTCAAGCAGTGTCGCAGGAAATAATGATAAACCTGCGCATAGTAAGCTTAATACTGGGCAAAACGGTAATTTATCCCAAAAAAATGATATGTATGCTGCCGCTTTTAATAATGATAATAGTTTACATAGTAAACATAATAAAACGAGAGAAATATCCAATTCTAATAGCGGTAATATAGAAACAGAACATAAGTTTACAGGTAAGAACCATAATAATTCTAAAAATGATATTAATACCAAAAATAGTGCAGATATAAACATAAATTCCGTCAATAGCAAAATAAGCAAACATAAAATTACCGATAGTAATAGCAATAATACGGATGATGCAATAAATACTGCCGATAACACTAACGCTAACGGCAAAAATAGCGGAAATAAAATCAACAAAACGAATGTAAATGATATAACGGCTATTAACAATAACAATAACAATGCCGAATCCGCCGATAATAGCCCTTCCGATAAGTCTTCAAGCGCGGACAGCGGTAAAAACACGAATAATTTGGAACATAAAAAAATTAATAACATAAATGACACCGTTAAAAATGAAAGCGTTAATAATAGTAATATTAAAAATAATAGTAATGTTAATAGTAACAAAAGTAGCAATAATATAAATGCAAATTCATCAAATAACACTGCTGATTCAAATACCGATGCCGCAAAAAATAAAATAAATGACAGCAAAAACATTAACAGCGGAAATATTACAAACATAAATTCAAATTCAGGCTCATCTTCTAAATCACAGCTTAACAATGCCGAATTATCGGCTTTAACCGCCAATATTTACGAAAAAGGTAAAATAGAATCTAATAAATTAAACGGCAGCGAAAATAAAACAGATAAAATAAATTTATTAAATGATAAAAACTCAGAAATTAATATATTGAACGGCGGACTGTCCCAATCCAAATCTTCAAACAGCGGCGGCAGCGCAGGGGGGTCAGATTCTAATTTTTCAAACGAATTATCCGCCAGTTTAAATAATGATATTCATAATGCCGATAACGGCAGTTCAACACCGGGGTCTATTACGGCAAGCACTCTGTCGGTTATGCTCAGGAAAAATATGCAGTCTGCCGTTATAACGCTAAAACCTGCTTCGCTCGGCAGCATTAAAATTAATCTTGCAATTACATCAAACAAATTAATTACAGTTAATGTTTTAACGCAGACTAATGAAGCAAAAACTATTTTACAGTCTTCCGCCGCTAATTTAACTGACGGACTTAAAAATCAAGGATTTACGGGTGTTAATTTAAATATCAGTTCAGGATTTAATAACAGCGGCAGAGATAATGCAAATGCCGAAAATTCAGAAAACAGCGGCAAAAATTATACTTCAGCTTCAAATAACGGGAATACCGGCGCATTGGCAGGCGATGTAATAAATAACGGCATATTGCCAATACTCCGCGCAAATTCTATTATTGATTATTTTGTTTAAGTTTTGTATTTAAATATAATTATAGATTTAAACTAAAGGCTTGAAAATAATGCCGTTTAAATTTAATAACATTTTAGAGTATAGAAAATTAATAGAAGATAAATCCTATGTTGAATTTTCAAAAGTTCAAAAAGAATATATTAAAATTAATTTGAATATAAATAATATTAAAAATAAAATAGAAGACTTTAAATTAAACTATTCAAAGAATGCTTCAGGCATTTCATCTATTAATGATTTTTTGATTTTAGAAAGCGGATATCAAGGATTAATGAATAGTTTAGATACGACGCTTAGAGAAAAGGATATTATTGAAAAAGAATTAGAAAAAAAAAGATTATATTTGTTGCAATCCAAAATAGAATTTGAAAAAATAAAAAAATTGAAGGATAAATATCTTGCTATTGATAAATTAAATTTAATTAAAAAAGAAGAAATGATACTAAATGATTTAACATCAAATAAATATAACACTGAACAAAATTAAAATATCCATATTCTAATTATAAAAAATTTATATAAAATAATATTATTTATCTGATGCTTTTGACTTAAATATAATTTAAATATATAATTAATATAAAATATTTTAACAAATAAAATTCCAATTAAATTTTAAGATTAATATTCAAGAGAGATAAATATATAATTAATATAAAATATTTTAACAAATAAAATTAACTATTAACTATATGGTTTGTAGCGTTAATAAAGAATATAAATATATATTTTTTTCTTTTTCATTTTTTTTAATTCTTTTATTATTTCAATTTTATTTAACAGTCGGAAATGTTTATGCATCAAAGTTAAGCGCTGAACAATCTAAAATTAAAATTTTAAAAGAACAGATAAAAACCGAGTTAAACGAACTAAAAAAAATAGAAACTAAAATAAGTAATATAAAAGCTTCGCAGAAATCTACAGTTAAAAGCCTTATTATCGTCTATTCATCTATGAGTCCTAAAAAAGCAGCTGCAATATTGCCCCATGTAAATCGGCAGTTGGCTATTTATATACTGTCTCATATGAATCCCAAAGCTGCCTCGTCAATAATTTCACGTATGAAAACAAAATCCGCCGTTTTTTTTACTAATAGCATTGCAGGAAAATAATTTTACATATCTTAATATATAAATTTATATAAATTAATAAAAATAAATTAGCCTATTTTTTTCTTACATTTCAGGAAAATAATTTTACATTATTTTAATAATTATTTTAATATATTTATTTAAATCACCGTTAGAAATTATTAAAACTGATTCAGAATATGATAAATACTGGATTCCCGCTTTTGCGGGAATGACACCAAATAGGTTAAAATTTAAACCTTCACAAAGTCATTCCTGCCAACGCAGGAATTCAGAAAAAGAAATTTCTAACGGTGATTTAAGGTATTTATATTATTAATATATAGAAAAAAATAATTGTCAAAAATATGACATTATGATATATAGTATTTCAATATTTACCATAATCTATTAAATGTGTTATATTAAAATATAAATTTATCAATAATATTGAATACATTTAGTTAATGGCATAATTGTTGCAAATATTATTGAAGATATTTTGTATTAAAATTTTGAAATATACGGGAGGAATTATATAATGGCAGTTGAAAAGCCAAACGGCAGTAAAGAAATGGGCGGAGATGATAGCGAGTTGTCATCTATTGAGGGTTTAGATTCTAAAAAAATTAAAAATAAATCAGGATTAAAAAAAATTATTTTTGTAGTCGTTCCTATATTAATATTACTTGGCGGCGGTTTTGCAGTTTATCATTTTATTTTATCTAAACCTGCAGGCAAGGCTCTGCCTAATGCGATAAACGTTAGAAAAAATATTACGCCGGGAAATATGATAGAACTTAAACCTTTTTTGACAAATCTTGCAAATAAAAATTCTTCAAGCTACGTTAAAGCTTCTATAACCGTAGAACTTAAACCAGGAGGCAATGCAGGACTTTTTAAACAGCTTACCCCTCAAATAAGAAACAGTATAATTATGATATTAAGTTCAAAAACATCCCATGAAATTAACACTCCTGCAGGGATAACTGCCTTAAGGCATCAAATAGCAAGAAGCCTTAACAGAATTTTAGGACGAGGGCAGGTTGTCAGTGTTTATTTTAATAACTATTTAGTACAGTAATTTTAATTATTGAATAGTTTAATTTATTTTTTAATTTTAATTTTAATGTAAGTAATTAGACTTGTTTTAACTTAATTTAATTTAATTTAATTTAACTTAACTTAATTTAATTTATTTTTTTATTGTTTATTTTAATCTGTTGTTATAATTAGACTTGTTTTAATTTAATTTATTTTTATAAAGTTTGTTATTCTAAAATTAATTTAATATTATGGCTGACGTTTTATCTCAAGAAGAAGTAAATGCCCTGTTAAGAGGTATATCTTCAGGCGCTATAGAAGCTGAAAAAAAAACTGAACAAGCAGGCGGGGTAAGGTCTTATGATTTAACATCTCAAGATAGAATAGTTCGCGGACGGATGCCTACATTAGAAATTATAAACGAAAGATTTGCAAGACTCCTTAGAAATGATTTAACTTCAACATTGAGAAAAGTTGCCGAAGTAACGTGGACTTCCGTTGATATGCAAAAATTCGGCGAATTTCTAAAAAATATACCGCTTCCGACAAGCCTTACAATTTTTAAAATGCCTCCGCTACGCGGATTTGGTATATTTGTTCTTGATGCGCGGCTTGTTTATAATCTTATAGATATTTTTTTTGGCGGTAATACCGATCTTCATGTGAAAGTTGAAGGCAGAGATTTTTCGCCTATAGAAAATAGATTGATAAAAAAAGTTATTGATATGGCATTTGCCGATATTAAAGAGGCATGGAAACCCGTCAGTCCCGTTGAGCTGGAATTTCAAAGAAGTGAAATTAACCCGCAGTTTGCCACTATTGTTACTCCTACCGAAGTAGTTATAGTAAACAGATTTGAAGTGGATATTGAAGGTGCTGTTTCAAGGTTTATGATTTGTCTGCCTTATTCTATGATTGAGCCTGTTAAGGAAAAATTATACAGCGGCTTTCAAAGTGAGCAATTAGAAGTAGATTCAAGATGGATACAAAGGTTTAAAGAAAGACTGAAGGAATCTGATTTAAATATGAGAATTGAACTTGGCAGAACTGAAATAAAGACAAGAGATTTTTTAAATATAAAAAAAGGCGATGTTCTTGTTCTTGACAAACAGGTTATAGAACCTTTGGTTGTAAGAGTCGAAAATATACCGAAATACTTAGCTTATCCGGGCAAAATGCAAAATCAGCTTGCGGTAAAATTAATTTCATCTATTCCAATAGAAAAAGAGGGGTATTACGATGAGTCAAACTGAGCAGCAGGAAGAAGAAAAAAATAAAAAAACTAATGAAGCATCAGAATCGTCTTCCATAAATGAAAATGAAGATAATGAAAATGAAGATAAAGCTGCAGATGATAACATTTCATGGGATGACGCATTTAAAGAAGAAGCAGAATCAGGGAGCGGCAAAAACGATAGCAGAGACAAAGAAATCGGAGGCGCAGATAACGGAAGGGGCACTGTTGAACAGAAAAAAGAAGCTGAATCTGTTGACGATATTTCCTGGGATGATGCGTTTGAAGAAGCAAAAGCCGAGAACCCTCAGGATAAGGATAAGCAAGATAGCGCAGAATCTGCCAACCTAAATGATGAAAATAAAGTATCGGATGAAAAAGAAAAAACTAAATCAGATTCAAAAAATAAATTTAATGTTAAAAAAGTTGAGTTTGCTTCATTTGATGTTAACGATAAAACTTCGGAGCCGCCTAAAAATCTTGAATTTATTCTTGATATACCCCTCAGTATATCTGTTGAATTAGGCAGAACTAAAATGGTTATTAACGATATGCTTCAATTAGGGCAAGGCTCCGTTATAGAACTTGACAAACTGGCAGGAGAACCTTTGGAAGTATATGTCAATAATAAACTAATGGCTAAAGGTGAAGTTGTTCTTGTAAACGATAAATTCGGCGTGAGATTAACAGATATAATCAGTCCAATAGAAAGGGTCCAAAAATTATGAGCAAGCTTTTTCTAATATTTATATCTATTATATTAATTATATCAATATCGTCAAAAAAATGTTATGCTGCGGGCAAAATTCCGTCAAATTTTTTAATTCAAAAAATTTTAGTCACAAAAAATAATAACGGCAAATACTTTTTATGGCTAAAATTTAATAATGATATTGTCAAAAAATTAAATCCTCAATACAAATTATATAATTACGGTTTTCAATTAAAATTTCCGAATACGGGATTTCATTTTAAATCTAAATTTTTAAAGTATAATAATCGTTTAATTTCAGGCATAGAATTAATTCACGGCAAAAAAAACAAAACTAATGTCACTATCTATTTCAAAAAAGGAATAAAAGTTAATCAGAAAGACATAGAGGAGTCTATTTATAAAGATTATTACATTATTAAAATAAATCATAATTTTGCAGATAATATATTTAGAAATATAGGTAAAAAAACCTCATCGGCAGATAAACTTGCATTATTAAAAAACAGCTTTAAAAAAATAAATAAAAACGGCAATAATCTTGATAAAAAAAAAGCCGGTTTAAAAAATAACTTAAATCCTCTATCTAATATAAAAAATAATAAAAAAATATTAAATAAACAGCCTGTAAAAATGAATTTTAATTTTGGATTTGAAATTATAAAAACTATATTTTCATTACTTCTTGTTTTAGGTTTTATTTATGCCATTTATTATTTGCTGACAAAATTTAAAGGCAAAATCTCTAATATTAAAAAAAATCAAAACAGTATACGAATTCTATCTTCGGTCAATATAGGATTTAAGAAATCTCTAATATTGGCATCAGTCAACAATCAGCTTTTTTTAATAGGAGTTTCTCCCGCAAGTATGCAAGTAATAGGACATATTAAAGACAATGACAATGATAATAATATTAATGCAAATAATGCAGATGCGTTAAATGACGCATTAAATATTAACGATAAAAATAATACCCGTATTTATAATAATAATATAGACAAATCAGATGATGAAAAAAATATTGCAATTAATAATAACATCAGCAATGATAATGGTAATAATTATAAAGATGAAGATATTTATAAAAATAATTTCGGCGCAAAAAATAATTTTAATACCTTTTTAAAACAGCATATCGGCGCATTGTCAAACGATAAAAGCAAAAACGAAGACGTATTGCCACCCCCTGCTGAAGATAGTAGTGAAGAATCCTATGAATATAAAATAAGAAATATTTCCGAAGCAAGAATTAAAAATAAAGCGGATAATGTTTTTTTTGATATTGAAAAAAAAATAAAAGGATTAATGGAACATGACTATATAAGAAAAAACAAATGAACCAAGACTAAGAAAAAACAAATGAAAATTTTAAAAAAAATTAGATTAAACGGAACAAATTTAATTGCTTTGCCTGTTATTGCTCTAACCAAGCATCCGCATCATTCTGAAGTTTCTATGCTTATTCAGATTCTTCTCATCTTTACGGTTGTTTCTATTGCCCCGTCCATTTTAATAATGATGACGTCATTCGTTAGAATAGTCGTAGTTCTTTCTTTTTTAAGAACATCACTCGGAGTTCAGCAGATGCCGCCTAACCAGGTAATAATCGGGCTCAGTCTTTTCCTTACATTTTTTGTAATGGCTCCTGTAATTAATAAAATATATCATAACGCATATATACCTTATACAAATAATAAAATAGGAATTAAAAAGGCATATACATTAGGCGTAAAACCGCTTAAAAAATTTATGCTCAGGCAAACAAGAATGAAAGATCTTGAGCTTTTTGTCAAAATGGCAAAAATAAAAAAAATAAAATCTCCAAAAAATGTTCCTATGTATGTACTTGTTCCTGCTTTTGTTATAAGCGAACTGACTACAGCTTTTGAAATTAGCTTTTTAATTTACCTGCCGTTTTTAATAATAGATTTGGTAGTATCCAGCTTGCTAATGTCTATGGGTATGATGATGCTGCCGCCTACGATGATTTCTTTGCCTTTCAAATTGATGCTTTTTGTTCTTGTCAACGGGTGGTATTTAGTCGTCGGTTCATTAGTTCAGAGTTTTAAATAACTTATATGTATATTATTAAAGTAAATTATTATCTACATTATTTAATGCCTGATTTATAGTTATTATATTATTAAAATATTAAGGTATTAAATTATTATTAATTAATCGGTAAATTTATTTTATGTCTATCGAATTCGTAAATTTTATTATACAGAAAGTGATATTGACAGTTTTATACTTAAGCGCCCCGCCTCTTATCGCAAGTTTGGCGATAGGGCTTATTATAAGTATGTTTCAGGCTGTTACTCAATTACAGGATCAGACTATTACTTTTGTTCCAAAAATAATAGTAGTTATTGTGGTTTTACTTATTTTCGGTCCGTGGATGCTGAATATTTTAGTTGATTTTACCACGGCTATTTTTATTCATTTTCCTTCTTATATTAGAGGAGGAAGCTAAGAAAGATGATAGAAATTCACAGGTATCTATTAATCGAATTTGTGCTTATATTTTTTAGAGTTATTTCTATGATCATTATTTTGCCTTTTATAGGAAGTTCTGCGGTTCCTAACTGGGTTAAAATAGGAACTGCTTTTTTTATATCTGTTATTATGTATCCGTTAGTGGTAAAAATTCAGGTTATTCCGCATATTTCATTGCCAGTTATTGTTTTATTGATTCTTTCTCAGATTATAATAGGTCTTATATTGGGATTTTTAGTATTAATAATATTCAGCGGAGTTGAACTTGCAGGACAATTTGCAGGTTTTCAGATAGGCTACGGCATGGTAAGTCTTATAAATCCGATGATTTCTGAGAACCAGGTTTCTTTGCTTGCAAATATGCAGAATTTTATAGCGCTGATGATTTTTTTAATTTCAGATGCATATTTTATAGTTTTAGACGGTCTTTATAAAAGTTTTCAGGTTATTCCTTTAACTTTTTTTAAATTTTCTCCGTATCTTTTTAAATATTTAGCAGAGAAAGGCAATAATATTTTCGTCATAGGATTTGAACTCAGCATACCTTTAGTTATTGTTGCTTTATTTGCAAATATAGTTATCGCAATAATGGGACGCTTAGCACCTCAATTTAATATTTTTGCGGTAGGTTTTCCGATGATTATTGTTGCGGGACTTGTATTTATGTTTTTATTTATGCCTTATTTCAGCAATTATATTATCTTTTTATTTCACGGACTTAACAGCGAATATATAATGATATTAAATTTAATAGCTGCAAAATAAAAAAATATAATTATGGCAGATAAATCGGAACAGACTGAACAGCCCACCCCTAAAAAAATACAGGATGCTAGAAAAAAAGGGCAGGTGATGAAATCAAGGGAAGTCAGTACTGCTTTTGCCTTAACGGTAATATTTATATATTTGTCATTTAATATAGGACATATCGGAGATATAATTGAAGAGAAAATGGTTTACTTTTTCTCTAATGCTTCCGCCATAGAACTTACAAGGGCTGGCACTCTCAATGTTTTATACGATATTATTTATACCGTTCTTTTTGCTATATTGCCTTTAATAATAATTATTTTTTTATCTTCTATTGCTTCAAATTTAGCACAGGTAGGATTCATATTAACCTTTGAACCGCTTATCCCTGATTTTGCCAAGATAAATCCTATAACAGGTATTCAGAGATTTTTTTCGTTTCAATCGGTAAATGAATTTTTAAAATCATTTGTAAAATTTTTTATTATTATATTAGTAGCCTATTTTTCAGCTATCGGCTATCTTCATAAATTATTTACTTTACAGTATGCCGATGCGGAAGAAAATATGATTTTTATTATGAAACTTTTATCCAAAGTTTTTTTTAATATTATTGTCGTTATGATAATTTTGAGCATAATAGATTTTTTTATTCAAAAATGGCAATATACTAAAAGTCTTATGATGAGCAAACAGGAAGTAAAAGATGAAATGAGACAGTACGAGGGAAATCCTCAAGTAAAGAATAAATTAAGAAAAATGCAAAGAGAAATATCACGTAGAAAAATATTAAAAGAAGTTAAAGGTGCTCATGTTGTTATAACAAATCCTACGCATTTTGCAGTTGCGTTAAAATATGACAACAAAAAACATAAAGCGCCGATAGTTGCCGCAAAAGGAGCCGACAATATGGCAATTTTAATAAAAAAAATTGCCGCAGACAATGAAATCCCTGTTATTGAAAATAAATATATTGCAAGGTCTCTTTATGAAATATGCGAACCGGGAGATTATATACCGGACGCTTTATACAAAGCCGTTGCTGAAATACTTGCTCATTTGTATTCAACAAATTTAAAATTTAAGAAAATTTGGAGTATGAACAATAATGGCTAAGAATAGTGCGGTTGCGAGCGATAATTTTATATTAAAGAATTCCGATATAATTCTTGCTTTGATGTTTTTTATGGTAATTATCCTCATGGTTCTTCCTATAACCACTTGGATGCTTGATATTTTTCTTACTTTATCAATATCTTTTTCTATTGTAGTTCTTTTAATTTCTATTTATGTTTTAAGACCGCTTGAATTTTCAACTTTTCCTACTATACTTTTATTTTCTACGGTATTTAGGCTGTCATTAGAAATAGCAGCTACAAGACTAATTTTGCTGTACGGATATAAAGGAACCGATGCGGCAGGTATTGTTATACAGTCATTTGGAAGTTTTATAGTAGGCGGGAATTATGCAGTCGGAATAGTTATTTTTATAATTTTTATAGTTATTAACTTTTTAGTCGTCACCAAAGGCGCGGGCAGGGTGGCTGAAGTTGCCGCAAGATTTACGTTAGACGCTATGCCGGGAAAGCAGATGTCAATAGACGCAGAATTAAATTCCGGTCTTATAAACGATCAGGAAGCAAGGCAAAAAAGATCGGATATTATTAAAGAAGCTGATTTTTACGGGTCTATGGACGGTGCTAGTAAATTTGTCAGAGGTGATGTAATAGCTGCTATCGTTATTATTGTAATCAATATTATAGCAGGTCTTTTAATAGGTATTTTTCAGCATCATTTATCTTTAGCTAAAGCTGCCGATTATTATACTTTGCTGACCGTCGGAGAAGGTCTTGTAGCGCAGATACCTGCTCTTATAGTGTCTACCGCAAGCGGTATCATTATAACAAGAGCAAGCAGGGAAACTAATCTTTCAAAAGAATTTTCAAAACAGTTTTCTTCTTATCCCCGTGCTTTATACACTGCCGCAGGTATTTTATTATTCTTCGGCATTATACCAGGACTTCCTCACTGGCCGTTTATTTTATTGTCTATAATTGTTGCCGTTACAGCTTTTTTAATTTCCAAAGAAAACAACAGAAAAAAGATGGATATAGATAAAAAAGCTGTAGAAGAAAAGAAAACAGTTCCTGAATCACAGATTATTGAAAGCGTTATGCAGGTTGATATGATGGAATTAGAAGTCGGATACGGACTCATTTCTTATGTAGATTCTTCAAGAAACGGAGAACTTCTTGAAAGAATAAAAGGTCTTAGAAAACAAATAGCGGCAGATCTTGGAATGATTGTGCCGCCTATTCATATTAAAGATAATTTAGCTTTAAAACCTAACGAATATGTTATTTTAATAAAAGGGATAGAAGTATCAAGATTTGAGATAATGCCGGCTAAATTTTTAGCTATGAACCCTGGTAATGCGACAGAAAATATTCCAGGGACGGTAACTAAAGAACCTGCGTTTAACCTTCCTGCATTATGGATTGACGAAAGCGAAAAGCAAAAAGCGCAATTGGCAGGCTGGACGGTTGTTGAAATTCCGGCTGTAATAGCAACCCATATTGTTGAAATAATTAAACAAAATGCTGCAGAACTGCTAACCCGGCAGGATACGCAAAAACTTCTTGATATATTATCGGCAAAATATCCAAAAGTTGTAGACGAACTTATCCCTAATGTTTTATCTTTAAGCACTGTTCAGAAAATATTAGAAAATTTATTATCCGAAGGTATTCCGATAAAAGATATGCTTACTATTATTGAAACTTTGCACGATTACGGGAGTAACATAAAAGACCCTCTATTGCTAACCGAATACGTAAGAAGCGCGCTAAAAAGGACAATTACCAAAGCAATTTTAGATCAGGACGGGTCAGTAAAAGTTATAACGCTCGGCAAAAATTTTGAATCAACCATGCTTAATGAATATAAAAAAGCTAAAGAGCTTGGGGTTTATTCAGCTATTGAGCAGCCTGTCTATCAAAAGATTATAGGAGTTGTCAAAGATCAAGTCAAAAAGGCTTTAGACGGAGGACATACGCCCGTTATTCTTACTTCGCCGGCTATAAGACTTTTTGTAAAAAATATTTTAAAAGATATTATTCCGGGCATAGTCGTTATTTCATCCGCAGAAATTGCTCCTAATATTAAATTGCAGTCTATAGGTAATATGGAGATAGATTATGCAAATTAAAAGATATGAAGTATTAGATATAAAAGAAGCTATTAAGCTTATAAAAAGAGACCTCGGAGAAGATGCCGTTATTATTTCAACAAGGCAGGTTAATAAGTCCGAAGAATTCGGTTTTTTCGGCAAACCGTTTTTAGAAGTAGTGGCGGCAGTTGATTATAATGAAGAAATTTCTGTAAACGTCAAAGAAGACAATGATAAAAAATTAAATTATGATTTAATAACCCCGCTTTATGACGACATAAAATTTCTAAAAGATAACTTTGAAAGCATTGTAGAGGATAAAGTTATTTTTGTTTTAAATTCAAAGTTTGATGAAGTAAAATCTATACTTGACGAAATAAGATTTTCGGTAGATTCTTTAAAGAAAGAAAAATATAGCTCTAAAATAATAGATGAAGAATTATTTTCATATTTAGACAGATTGGGTTTTGACAGAAGAATTTCCGTTAAGTTAAATGATATTTTTTTTAAAGATCTTGTGCTTAAAAACTTTACGCCAAATGAAAAAATAGAATATTTTTTAAAATTTTTTAAAAAATTAATTGAGCGCAGATTAGAAAAGAAAACCGCGTTGACATCCACTATAGACGGAAAGCTGCTAATTTCTTTAATAGGCAATAACGGCGTCGGAAAAACATCAACAGCCGCAAAATTATGCGCAAAGTATATATTTGAAAAAAACAAACATGTTTCGCTTTGTTCTCTCGATATTTTAAAAATAAGCTGCAATGAAGCATTAAAAAATTATGCTAAAAAATTAAAAATAGAGTTTGTGTCTATAAAAAATCCTGAAGAATTTAAATCTTTTATATCAAACGCAGATTCGGATATTATAATTATTGATTCTTTTGGCGTAAACCACAATAATCTTTATCAATTGAATAATCTGGCTAAATTTTTTGATATTTACAAAGGTAAAATTAAGAATTCGCTTCTTTTGTCGGCTCAGACTAAATCTCATGATGCAATGAGAATTTATAAATCTTTTAATAATAAAATAGGTTTAGATTCTTTAATTATAACCAAAGTTGACGAATCATACAGTATAGGAAATCTGGCAGGCATTTTTTTACAGTCCGACTTAACTATTGATTATTTGACAAACGGAGAAAATGTTCCCGAAAATATTGAAGAAGCAAAATTAGATAATTTGTATAGTTTATTTTTTCCAAAGCCGGAAATTTGACTATAATTAAAATTAATAAAATTTTTTTAATCGCAATATGGTGTCCGAGTCCATATTTAGAAATTGTTTTAAGTATTATAATAGTAAGTATATGTAAAGTTTAATTAATAATTAAATTTAACAATATTAAAATTAATAAAAAAAATTATGAAAAATAGAAAACGGTTAAATCAGACAAAAATTATATCTGTTACTAGCGGAAAAGGCGGAGTAGGCAAAACTAATCTTGTTTGTAATCTTGCCTATTGTTTTGCTTCTATGGGTAAAAAAGTGATGATAATGGATGCAGATTTAAGTCTTGGAAATGTTTCCGTTGTTTTAGGGCTTGCACCTAAGTATAATATATCTAACGTATTATACGGAGATAAGCAGTTGAAAGATATTATTATTTCGGATAAAAACGGTATTTTAGTTTTGCCTGCTTCTTCAGGCATACCGGAATTATCTAATTTGACGGAAATGCAAAAAATGACATTAATGCCGAGATTCGGCGATTTGCTTTCGGATATTGACATGCTGCTTATTGATACCGGAGCGGGTATATCTTCAAATGTAATCTATTTTAATCTTGCCGCAGGCGAGATAATGGTAGTAATAACTCCCGAACCCACATCAATAACCGATGCATATGCTCTTATAAAGGTAATGAGCACTAAACATGGGCAGAAGAATTTTTCTATTATTTTAAATGTGGCAAAAAATGAAAAAGAAGCTAAAAGCATATATAAACACTTAAGTATTGTTGCCGATAAATTTCTTAAGGTTTCTTTAAGCTATGCAGGATTTATATTATATGACGACAATATTTCTAAATCCGTTATTATGCAAAAAACCGCAATGGAACTTTATCCTGAATCAAAATCGGCGGCATGCTTTAAAAAATTGGCTTATGATATAATTTCTAAAAATGAAAATGATTATTCAGACGGAAATTTACAATTTTTTTTTAATAATCTTTTTAAAAATGAAAGAAATTAAAATATATTTTATCTTATATGATTATGATTAAATTAGATGATAAAGCAAAAAAACTTATAGAAGAAAACTTTAAATTAGTCAATAGCGTTGTCAATTTTATGACACTTAAATATCATGGAATTGTTGACAGAGACGACCTTATTGAATTTGGCATTGAAGGATTAATTGACGCTTCGGTAAAATATGACCATTCAAAAAACGAAAACTTTAAGAAATATGCTGTCCCAAGAATTAAGGGTTCAATCCTTGATGAAATAAGAAAATTAGACTACTTGACAAGAAATGCAAGAGAAGCATCAAATAAACTTGAAAAAATTTATACACAGCTAGAACAAAAATTGGGCAGAATTCCTGAGGATATTGAAGCAGCCGAAGAACTCGGTATAAATTTAAATGAATTCAACGAGTTAATGTATAAAATCAGAGGTTCTTCTTTTATTTCTAATATGGATTTTACAGGAGCGCCAAAAATAGGCAATGAAAATTTAGAGACAATAGAAAGCAGTGATCCTGTAGCCTATGAAAATCTTATTGTTAATGAGAAAGAGAAAATTTTAAAAAAATATATTGATAATTTAGACGATATTGAAAAGAATGTATTAATGATGTATTATTATGATGAGCTTACTTTAAAAAATATCGGAAAAATTCTTAATTTAACCGAATCAAGAATATGTCAGATTCATTCAAAAGCAATATTAAAATTAAGAACACAATTAAAATCAAATGAATAATATATTAGAAAAAATCAGTAAAATATCTTCAGAAAACAAATTTGAATTAATTTCAGAAATTGATAAAATACTTAAGCGTGATAACGAAGATGAATTAAATCAATTGACCGGATTATTGGACATTAATAATAATGCCGTTACAGAGATTGTATTTAATGCGTTATCGGGAACCCCCGGTTCTTTATTATTAAATAATATTTTATTTAAAATTATTACGGGAAATTATAATGTTAAAATGCGTTCTAACGCTTTTAATATTATTAAAAATAAAGCAAAAATCAACGGAAATTTTTTAATAGATTATTGCAGCAATACCGATATAAAATATAAAATATTTTTATCTGAATTATTAAGATTCGGTAATTTTACCCCCAGCAGCCTTCCTTCACCTTGTCTAAGAAAATTTTGCGATGACGAAAATGAAATCGTCAGAGCAAATGCCGTAGAGTCTGTCGGTTTTTTAAAACTGAAACTTGTTCAAACATTAAAAAAAGCTTTAATAAACGGCACGTTTTTAGTTAAAGCTTCTGCAATATTTTCTCTGGGAGAATTAAAAATAAAATCAACTACCGCAGATCTTAAATATGCGTTCTGGAGAAATAAAGACAATGTTATAAGAAAATTAATAATTGATTCTATAGCTAAAATAGACGGTGAAACAGGATTTGATTTTTTAATAGATATTGCAAGTTTAGATTCTGGAAACAAAAGAATTGATAAAATTTATTTGATTAAAAATATTTATAGAATATATTGCGAAAATTATAAAAATAAAAAAATACAAAATTATATTATAAAAAAAACACAAAATATAAACGCAAAAATAAATATTTTCAAATTAGAATTTTATGATGATAAATTAACCAAAGAAGCAATTTTATTTTATTTTTCTTTATCTAATCCAAAGAAATCTATTAAAATTTTTAATTTTTTAATGGAGTATCTCAATAAAAATTTAATAACTGCAGACAATAAAGAATATAAATATATTAAAGAATCTCTAAAAAAAGTTTCTTATCCTGTGTATATAAAAAAATATTTGGAATCTATAGGCTTTTCTTTTGAAACAAAGATTGCATCTTCAGGTATTTTTTTTAATTCTTATTCCATTTTGATTGAAATTCTGTCGGAAAATAGAAATTTCAACGAACTGTCGAAGCTTTTAAATTATTATAAAAATAAGAAAATGCCTGTTGAATTAAAAATTGCTTTGCTTAATTCATCTGCCTCTATAATTCATTATGGCGCTCCGAAACTCTCAAAATCAGTATTAAAAAATGCTTTGTTTTTATTAGATGATGGTAGCGGAGATGTCAGAAAAGCTGCCGCAGATTTCATAGGTCAATCAAAAAATATTAATTATACAAAAAATATTTATAATAAAGCAATAAACGAAAATTATTCAGATGTCTTAGATTCTTATATAAAAAATATTGTAAATTTAAGTAATAACAATAAAACTTATTTTAATTTTTTTGTAAATAATCTTAATTCAAATAATATTAGAATTATTGAAATATCGCTGTGTATTATTAAAAAATTTAAAATATCTTTAAATAAACCTTTAAATAAAAAAGACATCGCAAATATATATGATAAATTAAAAAAATTGTCGGGTTCCAAATCCGATAAGATTAAAATATTGCTCGCGTCGGTCATAGGCAATCTTTCTAACAGTATCTTAAATATGCTTCAGTATAAGGATGCGTTTTATGATATTTTAATTGATTTGCTTAAAAATAATAACAGCGAAGAAATAAAATTTAATTCTTTAGAGTCATTGCTAAAATCAGGTTTTAAAGATTATAATGTATTTTTTGAAGCTATACAGCCGCAAAACTGTTCAAATATGTTCAAATTTAAAGTTATTGAACTCATCGGAATATTAAAAGATGAAAAAAGTTTTGATAAATTAGCCGACCTTTTGCATAACTCCGACGATATTTTAATAAAAATAAGTATTTTAAAATCATTATATATTGTTGACGGGATAAGATCAAAATCCGTCATAAAAAACTATTTAACCGATAATAATGAAGATATAAGAAATGTCGCAAAAAAGTTGTACGAATCGGATTAAATTTAAATAAATAATAACAATAACAGAAGCGTAAATAACAGAAGCGTAAACTTATATTATAATATTCTGTTTTACAATATTATATTCTAATATCATAAATTATTATAAATAATGCAAAACAATTCAAATATAGATTTTAGCGATGAAACTTTTTGTAAGATTAGAGATCTTATATATCAGCTCACGGGAATATTTTATAATGAGCAAAAAAAATATTTAATAGAAACTAGATTGTCAAAAAGATTAGCGGATCTTAATTTAAAAAATTATGAAGATTATTTTTATCTTCTTAAATATTCTGCAAAACAATCTGACGAAATAAAAGAGTTATTTAACAGTATAACCACAAATGAAACGAGTTTTTTTAGAGATATTCCTCAATTAAAAGTTTTTGAAGATAATGTTTTAAAGGAAATATTGGAAAAAATTAAAATTAAAGAACAGTCCGCAAATTATTCAAAAAAAATAAGAATATGGAGCGCAGGATGTTCTACAGGAGAAGAGCCTTTTACGCTGGCGATTATAATTATGGAGCATCTAAATGAAATCCCTGCGGGCTTCAGTTTCGAAATTATCGGTTCGGATATTAGCGAAAATGTCTTGTCTTCCGCAAGAAAAGGAATATATAATAGTTATACGCTAAGAAATACTGATTCAAAATTGATAGAAAAATATTTTGACAAAATAGACAATGAACAATTTCAGGTTAAAAGCAATATTAAAAATATGGTGAGTTTTTATAATATTAACTTGATACATTCCGATTCCATAAAAAAATTAGGGAATTTTGATATAATATTTTGCAGAAATGTAATAATATATTTTAATAATGATTCAAAGAAAGTTGTTATATCAAATTTATACGACGCTTTAAAAAATAGCGGATATTTATTTTTAGGTCATTCAGAATCTTTACACTTTATTTCAAGTTCATTTAAATTGGTCGGTTTCGGAAAAACTCCACTTTATATAAAAGAATGATTAATAATTAGAAAATTATGAAAATATTGAAAAACCAAAATTTTAATAAAAATTTGAAAACTAAAACTATTCTTATAGTTGAAGATTCTATAGTTGTTATTAAGCTGCTGTCTTTATCTTTTGCTAAAGAAGGTTTTAAAGTACTAACGGCGGAAGACGGATTTGAAGCTTTAGAGATTGCTATTAAAAACGATATAGATTTAATTATTACCGATCTTAATATGCCTCAGATGGACGGTATTACGCTTTTAAAAAATTTAAAAGAAAATGATGATACTAAAAACATTCCGGTAATTCTTATGTCTTCAATGGAACCAAAGGAAGGTGAACTTAAAAAAAGTTATGCATTTTTGCAAAAACCTTTTAAGGAATCAGATTTATTGAAGATTTCTAAAAAAGCATTAAATATTGATTGATTATATTAATATTTTGTTATAATATTTTAAAATATATATTTTTGTTTATTATATTTTAATGCATTGCGGTATATTTAACAATATCTATCGGCAATTTTGAGATTATACTTTAATCCTGCGATAGGAATTTACATTAAGGTTATAAGTTATATTGCTAATTTTTAAAAATAGTATATTATTGCAGAATGTTTTGTTTTATTCTTTAAAAGTTTAAAATTGTAAAAAATTTTAAGGGGTTAAAACTTATGGCTTTGGATTTATCAATGAAGATTCTGGTTGTGGACGATTTTTCAACAATGAGAAGAATAATAAAAAATATATTAAAACAGATAGGATTTACCGATATTGACGAAGCAGAAAACGGACAGGTAGCTCTTTCAAAAATAAATGATAATAACTATGATTTAGTGGTATCTGATTGGAATATGCCTGAGATGACAGGTATAGAACTTTTAAAAGCAGTCAGGGCAAATGAAGCGATAAAAGATACCCCGTTTTTAATGGTTACGGCTGAAGCAAAAAAAGAAAACGTAGTGGAGGCAGTTAAAGCCGGCGTTAATAATTATATTGTCAAACCCTTTACCGCCGAAGTGCTTCAAGAAAAAATAGAAAAAATATTTCCTGATTAAACGACCCTATTTTGCCGTAATTATAATTAATATAATTAATTTTAATTCTTAATTTTTTTGAGGTTATATATGATTGACGATTCAATGAAAGAAATTATAAACGATTTCGTTCAAGAAGCGTTAGAATTACTTGATACCTTAAGCGAAAATTTTATTGAGCTGGAAAAAAATCCAGAAGATAAAGAACTTTTAAATACCATTTTTAGAGCAGCCCATACGATTAAAGGTTCGGCAGGATTTCTCGGTTTTCAGAATCTTGTTGAACTTGCGCATAGCGCCGAAAATATTTTGAATAGATTAAGGCAGGGCGAAATTAAACTAACATCGGATATGATGGATTATCTGCTTAAAACTATGGATATTTTAATGCTTATGATTAGAAATATTAATGATACCGGTCAAGAAGGAGATTTTGACAACGCCGAAATTATTAATAAACTTAATATGCTTGCATTAGATGAAGGCGGAACAGGCAATACAGCTGCAGCTGGCGAACAAAATACTGCGGCAGAAGATATTGAAAAAAAAGCGGAAGCAGAAGCACAAATAAAAATTCAAGAACAAAATGAAGAAAAGGCTAAAAAAAAAGAAAACCTTGATGATAAAGATAGTAAAATTGAAAAAACTTTAAATCCGACAAATAAAACAAATAATAATGAAAAACATCCTAAGCGAAAAGTTAGAAATCTTGGAGATATTTTATTAGAAGATAATTTAATGTCATCCGACGAGCTTTCTCAAATATTAAAAGAAAAAGAGAAAGAAGAAAAAAAAGAAGAATCTATAGAAATAGAATCTATTTCTAATATAGTTCCGCCCCAGCCTCAAATGCATCCGGCTGTTTCCGTGTCTGCGGAAACTACTATAAGAGTAGATGTTGAAAGATTAGATAATGTCATGAATTTAGTTGGTGAATTAGTGCTGTCTCGAAACAGAATATTTAATATAGCTTCAAAATTAGAATTTAAATATCCTGAAGATGAATTTACCGAAAGTTTAATACAGGTTGTTTCTAATTTAAATCTTATAACTACGGATTTGCAGCTTGCAGTTATGAAAACAAGAATGCAGCCAGTTAAAAAAGTATTCAGCAAATTCCCCAGAATGGTTAGAGATTTATCTAAAGAATTAGGAAAAGAAATAGAATTAAATATTGCAGGAGAAGAAACGGAATTAGATAAATCGGTAATTGAAGAAATAGGCGATCCGCTTGTTCATCTTATAAGAAATAGCATAGACCACGGCATAGAAATGCCTGAAGATAGAATTAAAGCAGGGAAGCCAAAAGCAGGTTTAATTAAATTGTCGGCCGAACATGAAGGAAATTATATTATTATTGAAGTTTCCGACGACGGTAAAGGTATGGACCCGAATATTTTAAGAAAAAAAGCAATTGAAAAAGGGTTGATTGACGAGAAAACAGCTTTTAGTATTTCTGATAAAGATGCATTAAGTCTTATTTTTGCTCCCGGTTTCAGTACGAAAGATAAAGTTACCGAAATTTCAGGCAGAGGCGTCGGAATGGATGTTGTAAAAACTAACATTCAAAAACTTAACGGTATAATAGATATTGAATCTGAAAAAGGCAAAGGTTCCGATATTATTCTCAAGCTTCCTCTAACCGTTGCAATAATCCAGACGCTAATAATAGGAATAGAAGACGAAGTATTTGCAATTCCTTTAAATTCGGTTGTAGAAACCTTAAGAATATCTGAATCGTCAATACAAACTATAGATAATCACGAAGTAATCAATTTAAGAAAATCTGTTTTGTCTTTATTACGCTTAAGCGAAGAATTCGGTATTGAAAGCGCATCGGAAAGCGCATCTGATGGGAAGGCAAAAGTTTTGTCAAATAAAGAAGTTTATGTGGTTGTCGTCGCTCTTGCAGAAAAAAGAATAGGTATAGTAGTAGATACGCTTTACGGGCAGGAAGAGGTTGTTATAAAATCTTTAGGGGATTATCAGTTTGGCTATAAAGGGATATCTGGAGCAACTATTACAGGCGACGGGAAAGTTGTTCTTATCATGGACATTGCTTCAATGATTGATATTTTACAAAAAAGGTAGTTTTAATATTTAAAAAAAATGCAAAATTCTCTTCTTTTTAATGGAGATAGGAATCTTTGCAATTTGTTAAAAAATAGTTCATTTTATGTTCGGAGGATTTAGTTAGATGCCTGAAAAAATTATAAGAGTTCTTATTGTTGACGATTCCGCATTTATGCGAAGGGCAATATCTTCTTTACTAGAAGATGAACACGATATAAAAGTTATAGGTCAGGCAAAAGACGGGGAAGATGCCGTCAAACAGGTAGCAGATCTTAAACCTGATATTGTCACAATGGATATTGAAATGCCTAAAATGGACGGGTTGACAGCTCTTAAAATTATAATGGAAAAAAATCCATTGCCTGTGATTATGTTGAGTTCGCTTACCGAAGAAGGAGCTAAAGCTACATTGGATGCATTAGATTACGGCGCTGCAGATTATATACCTAAAAATCTTTCAAATGTTTCATTAAATATTATAAAAATTAAGGATGATTTAATTTCAAAAATAAGAGCGATTACCGCAAATAAAATTATTTACGGGGTCAAATCTGTTAGACCGTCATTTGAAAATAACGAACAAATTATATATGAAATAAATAAAAATAAAATACAAAATGGCGATAATCCAGGTAAAACATTATATAATAGTAATATTAATTTAAATCATAAATCATATTCTAAAAAAGAGATAGTAGCTATCGGCTCTTCTACAGGCGGTCCGAAAGCTTTGCAGGAAGTTATACCTTTACTTCCTGCCGATTTTCCGATTCCGTTACTGTTAGTTCAACATATGCCTAAGGCTTTTACCGGTCCGTTTGCTCAAAGGCTGTCAAGTATTTCGCATATAAAAGTAATAGAAGCCGCGGGGGATGAAATTGTTAAACAGGGAATAGCTTATCTTGCTCCCGGAGATAAACATCTCAGTGTTAAAAAAGATGTAAGAGACGGGAGCATGAGAATATTTGTTTCCGAAGAGCCTAAATATCTTATTAATAGACCGTCCGTTACGGTAATGATGAAATCCGTAGCAGAAGAATATCGTGAAAAATCTATTGCCGTGATACTTACAGGTATGGGTTCGGACGGATTAGACGGAATGGCTGCTATAAAAAAATACGGCGGCAGCACTATTGTTCAGGATGAAGCTACATGTGTTGTTTACGGTATGCCTAAAGCAGTCGTCGATGCAGGTATTGCAGATAAAGTTCTTCCTATATATAAAATAGCGGAAGAAATTATAAAAGAAAGCAATTAGGCGGTCAATAATCACACAGCACAGTTAAAATAAATTAGTATAAATAAATAAATAAATATAAAAAATATTATCGCGGAGGTTTATTTTTATGGAGCAAGAAGCAGTTAATTTGCCAAAAGATAAAAAAGCCGATGAAAATGCCGGCACAAACGAAATAATACAATTAGTCACATTCACGTTAGGCAGCGAAGAATTTGCTTTAGACATATTAAAAGTTCAGGAAATCAACAGGATGGTAGAAATAACTAAAGTTCCTAAAGCGCCAAATTTTGTCGAAGGAGTCATAAATCTGCGGGGTAAAGTTATTCCTATTGTAGATATAAGGAAAAAATTTCATTTAAATTTGAAAGAATCCACAAAAGACACAAGAATTATTGTTGTAAATATATTGGGCAAAACCATAGGTCTTATTGTTGATAGCGTGTCTGAGGTTTTACGGATAAACTCAAATACTATTCAGCCTCCGCCTCCGCTTGTTGCAAGTTTAGATTCAGATTACATAAAAGGTGTAGGTAAACTTGACGATAGACTCATTATACTTCTTGATATTGATAAAATTTTTACAACGGGAGAGCATAATTTAATTGAATCAACTATCAAATAAATAAGCATTTAAAATATTTATGATTTGTAAAAAAAGACCGTTTATTTATGCAATTGCAAATCAAAAAGGAGGAGTTGGAAAAACTACTACGGCGTTAACTCTTGCGAGTTCTTTATCTATTTTAGAGCAAAATATTTTATTAATAGATATAGACCCTCAAGCAAGTTTAACTAATCACTTAGCTATTGAACCTGAAATGGTCGAAAATTCTATAGGCAGTTTGCTTGTTTCAGAAACGTCGGATGTTGAACAATTTATTATTAAAAAATATAAAATTAAAGGCGGCGGAGGTATTGACATTATACCTTCCAATATTAATCTTGCAAAAATAGAATCAAATCTCTCGGCTTCTAATGGAGGAGGACTGCAATTAAAAGAAAAATTAAAGTATTTGCCTGATTATTACGATTATGTTATAATAGATTCATCTCCTGCGTTAAGCGTTCTTTTAATTAGCGCTATCGCAGCATGCGATGGTATAATAATACCCGTTGTAGCTGATTATTTATCGGTAAGAGGGGTAGAATTGCTTATAAAAACTATACAAAAGGTGGAAAAAGCGCTTAATGTAAAGCGTGATTATAAACTTTTAATAACTATGTTCGATAAAAGAACCAATTCATCTTTAAAGTCTTTGAATTATTTTAAAAATAATTACAAAGATAATAGCTTTAATAATTTCATAAATGCAGACACAAAATTTAAAGATGCAAGTTTTATTAAAAAACCTTTAACTTATTATGAAGTTAGATCTAGAGGATCTATTGATTATCTACTTATCGCTCGCGAGATTCTAAGTGCTTCGGTAAAAGGAGGAGAATAAAATGCAAAACAATTTTGTAGCAGAAAATGCTTTTACAAAAGAACCTGATCTTATAACTCCCTGGATTGACAAACTTTTAGTTATAGATAATATAGATAATATTATTAAAGAAAATAATGCCGAAAAATCCGCAACTAACGTTATATCATTAAACAGCGTTAAGTTAAATCAGGTAATATTCTCTGCAAATTCCGAAAATGACGAAGATTTAGAAGAAGAAGGCGCCAGAATTTATACGTATCCCGTTAAAAAAATATTAACTGCCGATAATAATAATATAGATAATAAAATTTTAAACAGTTTTGTTTTTGAAAAAAATCTTGAAAAAGAAAATTCATATTTGAGTTTCAATATTGATAATTCTTATTTTTCTTTTCCGGCAGAAAATATAATTGAAATTATAAGATACATAAAACCTTTTAAACTATACACAAACAAAATAGAGCTTTTAGGATTAATTAATCATAGAGGCATTGCTATTCCGATATATGATTTTTTTGCCGTTAGCTCTCATGATTCTTATAAGGAACCTGCTTTATTTAATGAAAACAGACTTAAATATATAGTAATATGTTCTTTTAATAAAGAAAATTTCGGTTTATGTATAAATAATGCAGGCACAATAAAAAAAATAAAAAATAAACAACTGATAACCCCAAATATTATTAAATATAAAAATTCAAAAAATCTGATTTACAAATTATATGAAAATGAAGAAGGTAAATTTTCTTCAATCATTGAAATGCGAAATCTTTATGATTATCTAAAATTATAAATAAATAAATTGACTTTACCCATGCATTATGGCTGGTATAATAGAAATTCAGCAAATTATAACTAATGCTTCTTTAGTAGAAAAGGTAGCTTCTACCCCTCAAACTTTTGCAATAAATTCCAACAATATTTCTAAAGAAAAAAACTACAATGCAGGAATAAAAAAATCAGATACCGTAAACGAAACAAATGAAGTTTTAGAGCCTATTGACGAAAATTACGGCAATTCTGAAGAGAATAAAGAAGAACAGGAACAAGGACAAAAACTAGAACAACAACAAGATGAAGAACAAACTAAAGCTGATGCAGCCAGCCCAAAAAATAATATTCTTCATCATATTAATATTATGGTCTAAATTTAATTTATTTAATTTATGAATTTATCGCAAAATAATATTATTGGTAAAGCAAACTTTGATACAAACATTAATATATCAAAAATATTAATAAATAAAAGTTTAACTAATTTATTAGACTCTATAAAACTCAATGATATTATTGATGTTCAATTAATTGACGCAGAAATATCAGACTCTTTATTTACAGGAATTCTATCTTTTAACGGAAAATTATTTAAAGCCGTAATACCTGAATCTATTTATAACGAGTTTAAGTCGTCCGCTGCAGCAAATTCTCAAGCAGGAGAAAACTTTACACTGCAATTAAGCGCAGAATCTATAAACGGCAGTAATGTTATTTTTAAAATAGTTAACGAATCGTTAGATCAAAATAACTTAAACCTTTTTAATGCAGCGATTAAAAATATAACAGGTTCAATTAAAGAAAATTTTACAAGATTTGCTGATAGTTCTGTAAATATAAATATCAACAACTTAACAGCGGATATTAAAAATAATACATTAATTTTAAATTTTGATTTAAATAACTTAGGCGATTTTGCATCCGTGTTTATAGTTTCCCGAAAAGAAGAAGATATTAACAGGGATTCAAGTAAGAAAAATAAATTAAATTCTTACGGTTATTTTTTTATGGTTGAAATTCAAATGAAACCTCTCGGACTTTTAAAATTGTCTTCTTATTATTTTAACGGCAATTTAGTTTTAAATTTTAAAACATATTCAAAAACTGCGGAAATATTAATAAAACAAAATATTAATATATTAAAAGAAGAACTGCTCAAAGATAATATAACTTTAAAGGACATCGGATTTAATAAAAATATTTCAAATGAAGAATTTGACGGTATAATAAATGAACAAGCATAATAAAGAATTAACGGCTGTTGCGTTAAAATACGATAAAGATAAAAATAAAGCTCCTGTTTTAATAGCAAAAGGTAAAGGCAAATTAGCGGAAAAAATTAAAGCCATAGCAAAAGAAAATAATATTCCTATAATAGAAAACAAAGGTCTTGCAGAAATTATAGACAAACTTGAAATTTACGAAGAAGTCCCCCCTGAACTTTACAAGGTAATAGCTCATATTTTTGCGTTTATCTATAAATTAAATAATAAAATATAAATATACCCGTAATTTATAGATTTATTACAACCCCCTGTCTTTAGCCATTATTTCTCTTTGCCTTTTAAATATATATTTAAACATTATATCCTGTTCTTTTGGTTTTAAATTAATTATTTGCACTCCTATTTTATATTTTGTATCTATTTTTATAGATGCTTTTATTTCAGCCCTTACTATAATGGAAGGAAGGTTGGGAAATTCTAATTTCATATTTTCTATTACCGTATGTTTTTCAAAATAAAAATAGGATAAAAAAGAAAATCCCTCACCTGAAATATCATAAATTGTAAAGTTATGATATTTATTTATCCAAAAAAATGATATTTTTACAGGTTCCGACATTGAAGGTTCTATTCTGAAAAATTTTCTTTTTTCAATAGAATAAATTTCTAACGGCGTATAAATGTTAAAATTAAAATAATTATTATCTTCCGCAAAATTATAAAGTTTAGATAAAAAATAATGATCTTTATCTTTAAAGTTAAAATTAACTTTAAGATAAGTTGAAGACAGCATTTTTAAATTGCCGTCTTCAGGCATTAAAGAATCAATCATAATAATATCGTCGTTAAATTTAATAATATTGGTAGAATAATCGCTATTGTCAGCAGAAGTTTGCAAATCAGGAACAAAAGGGTAAATTATTAAATTTTTTTTTGTTTGTGCGAAATTTTTTAAAATATTTGCTATTTCTTTACTTCGAGAAACAATATCTACATTAGGATTTTCTTTAATTTTTTTTAGATTGAACATAAATATTCAATAGTTATTATTTTATTTTATTTAATAGACATTCAAGATATTTTACTTTAATAGACATTCAAGATATTTTACTTTAATAGACATTCAAGATATTTTACTTTAATAGACATTCAAGATATTTTACTTTAATAGACATTCAAGATATTTATATTAGAATTGCTTAAATATTATAAATTATATTTATATATAATATCAATTTAAAAATAAAATTACATTTAATATCGGCAATTTTTTCCGTATTTATTTAAAATATGAGAAATTTTTTCCTTAATTAATGGCATATTTATTGCGTATATATAAATATAATAATAAAAAATACTAATAAAAAAATACTAATTTTTTTAGGAGATTCAAAATTGAACGGCGGATTATATATTAATTTAAGCGGAATTATATCGGAAGGCAATAAAATGAATATTATTACTAATAATCTTGCCAATATAAATACCGTCGGATATAAAAGCGAAGGTTCGGTGTTTGGCGATTTTTTATCACAAAAAGCTATTAGCGCCGTAAATGCAGGTGATAAAAAACCTCTCGCAGACAATCAATATCCTATTATGCTTTACAGTTATAATAATTTTTCTCAAGGAGCGTTAAAACATACAGGAAACAGATTAGACTTGGCTATTTCGGGCAAAGGTTTTTTTGTAGTTAAAACGCCTGAAGGAATTAAATATACAAGGAACGGTTCTTTCTCGTTAAATAGCGACAACCAGATTGTAACGCAAGAAGGATATCTTGTTTTAGGCACTAACGGAAAACCGATTAGCCTTACGGAAAGAGGCTCAAATATTACTATTTCACAGAACGGTATTATAAATATTTTAAATCCGCAAACCAATGAAAATCAATATGCAGGTAAAATTGGAACAGTTGATTTTAAAAATTCTTCATTGCTTTCAAGAAACGGCAATACGTTATTTTCAGAGACTAAAAAGTCGGGAAAACCCGTGCTGCTTAAAAATCCAAAAATTGAGCAAGGGTATATAGAAGAATCAAATGTCAATGAAATTCAAAGCATGGTTGAACTTATAGATATAAGCCAGGTTAAATCTACAATGAATAATGTCTTAAAATCATATTCTCAAATTGACAATGTTGCAATAAATACCGTAGGAGCTGCAGTTTAAATATACAGCTTACTTTTATTGTCTATGGCGATGCTTATAATTATATACTTATGCTTATGATTGACATATATATTGCTGCTGTATTTTTGCTATTTTTATCGTATATATATATCTATGCGGGGAGTTTAACTTAATTTAACCCGACTTCACCATAATTAACAGCAGCATATTGATATTACTATATTTATGGGGGCAATAAAAATGTTTATGGGGACTACAAAATAAAAAATAAAATTCAACAATATCAATAAGTTATAATTTTATAATAATAAAAACTATAATAATAAAAACTATAATAATAAAAACGATGAAGTTGAGTTAAGGTTTTTTTAATTTTATAATTCATATGACAATATTATGTTATATGAATTATATTTATATATTTTATATATAAAGGGAGGGAACAAATTGAGAGCATTATGGACTGCTTCCACAGGTATGGAAGGACAGCAGATTGAAATAGACAATATAGCAAATAATCTTGCAAATACCAATACTACAGGATATAAAGAATCAAGAGTTAATTTTGAAGACCTTTTTTATCAGACGATAAAGTCTCCCGGATCATATTCATCCGAATACACTCAAGTTCCGACGGGAATTCAGTTAGGATTGGGGTCTAAAGTCTCGTCTATTGAAAAAGAATTTACGCAGGGGGATTTACAGCAAACTTCAAATCCGCTTGATTTAGCGATTGAAGGTCAAGGGTTTTTTCAGATACAGATGGCAAACGGGCAAACGGCATATACAAGAGACGGAACTTTACAGACTAATTCGCAGGGGCAATTGGTGAACGCAACGGGTTATACATTAGTTCCGCCTATTACTATTCCTCCAAATGCGACTTCTATAAGTATAGCTCAGGACGGCACGGTATCGGCTGCCGTATCAGGTCAAACTAATCCTGTTCAGGTTGGAACGATTACGCTGACCAATTTTATTAATCCTGCAGGGTTGAATAGCATAGGGCACAATTTATATCTTCAAACATCAGCTTCAGGTGTTCCTCAAGTCGGCACGCCCGGTCAAAACGGCTTAGGAACTATTCAGCAGGGATTCTTAGAGATGTCCAATGTTAATTTAGTAGGACAGATGGTATCTATGATTACGGCGCAAAATGCTTATACGATAGATTCAAAAGCTATAACTATTGCAAATCAGATGCTTCAAACTGCTGCATCTTTGATTCCGTAATTAGATTTTTAATAGATTAGCAAATATAAACTATGAAATATAAATTTAAATTAAATTTAGCTATAATGTTTTTTTTATTTTTTTTTCTTTATGCTAACGCCAATGATGTTTACGCATCCGGGGCTGCGGCAGGCAAAATTAAAGGCGGAAATTTTCTTTTATTAAAGAGCTTAAAAAATAATATAATTAAATCTTTTTTTAACAGTATTCCTTCAGGCTACAAAAATTATGTTAAATATATGCATATTTCAAATTTTAAATTATCTATAAATAATTTTAATAGAATTAATATGCAGAATTATTTTATAAAATACGATTTTTATAATCAAGGTTTTGCAGGAATGCATACGGCAGTTATTAAACTAATAAACAAAAGAAACGGCAAACTTATTAAATTATTCTATGCCGATTTTAATAATACTATAATTGCGCCTGTTGTTATTTCTTCATGCCCCATAGGAAAATTTCAGATTCTGAATAAAAAAGAGTTGAAAATCAAAAATATTAATATTCCAAATATTTATGGAGGATATAATTTTTATTTAAATAAAACTGCAGGAAAAGAAGCAGTGATTTTTATACCTCAAAATACTCCTATTACTAAAATAAACTCCGAAAGAAAAAGAATTATTAATTTTGGAGATATTATATCAATAGTTTATAAAAAGTACGGCATAAATATAAAAATGCGCGGAATGGCTCTGCAAGCGGGCGCTTACGGTCAGACTATAAGAGTAAAGAATCTTGAATCAGGCAATATTATTACTGGTAGAGTAAAAACAAATAAATTGGTTACGGTGAATTAAATTTAAAATTATAAAAATAAAAAAATATACAAGTGAGTAAAGATTATGAAAAATATGCTGATTTATAAAATTAAAAACAATAAGCATAAAAATAAAATTATTATTACCGCAATAATGCTTATCAGCTTATCGTTTGCTTTGAGCGGATGCGCCGGAAATATAACACCTCCTAAATCAATGGTTCCGCCGACATATGTTAAGCCTACAGCAAAAAATTCTATCATACATAAACAAATAGCAGGTTCTTTATGGACAGGAACATCGGCAGGATCAAATTTATTTACCGACAATACCGCTTTTACTTTAAACGATATAGTAACGATAATTGTTAATGATCAAACTCAAGCTCAAGACGCATCCGGCACAACATTATCTAAAAATTCATCTGGGCAGGGAAGTTTTTCATTTGGCAGTTCCACGTCAAAACCCACAGGCTATAACGGTTCCAATGTTGAAAGTTTTAACGGCGGCGGCGGGGTTTCAGATTCAGGTCAGATTTATACAACTATAGAGGCACAGGTTGTAAAGGTTTATCCTAACGGAAATTTAGAATTAAAAGGCGAAAGGATAGTTTCTTTGAACAGGGAAAAAAGATATATTTTAATTAAGGGGATAGTTAGACCTATTGATATATCCCCGGGCAATACGGTTCTTTCAAGTCAAATTGCGGATGAAAGAATATGGATTAACGGGCAGGGTCCCGTCAATTGGCAGCAATCACCAGGTTGGCTGTATCGTATTTTGAATTTCTTATGGCCGTTTTAATGTAAATTTTACCAAAAGTGAATATAATTTTATATGTTTTCATTTATTATCAATATCTTATACAATAATATCTAATGTATTAATTTAATATTTATATTTAATATAATAATATAATGTTATAAATATTACCTATTACTCAATACATACCCACTTTGCGTGTTATTTGTTATGTTAAAATATAATACAATAATATTATCGGAGAAAATAAATGCGAATATTTAATTGTCATGCATTTAGAAAAAAAGTTATATTAAAATTAAAAAATAATTTTTTAATTTTTTTAATTTTAATATTTAGTCTTTTATTTAATGCTGCTTTATTAAATGTAAATAATAATTGCGAAGCTGCAACTATAGGCGATATAACTTCAATATACGGAGCTATGAGCAACCCCTTGGTAGGCTATGGTATAGTAGTCGGACTTGACGGAACGGGAGACCAATGGGGAGTAAATGTAACGCAGCAAAGTATAGTAACTATGCTTTCAAAATTAGGCATAAATACCAATGAGTCGTCATTATATGAAATTAGAGATACTGCCGCAGTTATGGTTACGGCAGAGCTGCCTCCTTTTGCGGTTCCGGGTCAAAAAATCAATGTAACGGTAGCTTCTATAGGAAACGCAACGAGTTTGCAGGGCGGTGTTCTTCTGATGTCTCCTATGAAAGGACCTAACGGCAAAGTTTATGCGTTAGCGCAGGGCAGCATTTCTACCGGCGGAAATGTTGCCACCGATAATATTATGCCGCTCCCGGGCTATATACCTGTTTCCGAAAATTTTCAGACTGCAGGCATTATCGATGACGGAGGTATTGTAGAAAAAGGTATTTCTATAGGATTAAATTCATATAAAATTTTAAAATTAATTTTAAAAAATCCCGGATTTATCAATGCGGAAAGAATTACATCGGCAATAAATGCAAAATTCGGCAAAGCCACCGCATCCGATTTAAATTCTACAGCCGTCGCCGTTAACGTTAAACCTTCATTTTACGGAAAAGTTGCAAAATATATATCATTAATAAACGCAATAAATATTAAAACACATACCCCTGCTATTATAGTTATAGATGAAAGATCTGGCACGGTAGTAATGGGCGGAAATATCAAAATATCATCGGTAGCTATTTCAAACAGAAATATAACCGTGAAAATTAATCATAAAAAACTTCCTAAGGCTTTTTTAATCAAAAGAGGATTAACGGTAGCAAAACTTGTTAAGGCGTTAAATGCCGTCGGCGCTTCTACCTCAAGTATTATATCTATTTTGGAAACAATAAAAGCGGCAGGAGCATTGTCGGCAAGAATAAAAGTAATCTAATAATTAAATAATAAACAATAAATGATAAATGATTAAAGAATTTTAATAAAAATGACGATTGCTATATATAATAAATTAAATATAGCGGAGAATAATTATGGCAATCGAAATTAATAGTATTTTACCTAACAATAATTCGTCCGATCTTTATAAAACTAAAGAAAAAGCTTTAAAAAATATCGGCAATTCGGGTTCGGTTCCGGCTGATTCTATCAATATATCAGATAGCGGTATGTTTATAGAAAATATAAAAAATCAAATAAATAATGCTGGTACGGCTAATGTTTCTAAAATAAACGATATACAAAATAATATTAATGCAGGAACATATGCGGATAGCTCTAAAATAGCCGCCGGGATTATAAATTTAATAAATATTATTAAATAAAATATTATAAATCTGTATGGAAAATATTATAAAAAAAATAGTTTTAAATAATCTTTTAAATTTAGTTAATATTATAAAGAAAGATATTAAAGAACTTTATATAATAGTTCAATCATCAAATGTTCCGCATTCCGATCATTTGATTGAATTTAACAAAAAATTAAAAGAAATTAATTTAAATTTAAACAGCTTAAAAATATTAATGCTAAATAATATAGATAATAACAATTCTGAAATAAAATATAGCGGAATTATGGACGGCGCAATTAACTATAGCAATATAACCGTAACCAAAAAAGAAGATAAAAGAGATGCCGATGCAGAAAATAATGATGATGAATATTTAGAATTAAATGAAATCAAAAACGAATTAAGAAATTCTATTTATGAAATTATAAACATAAGCGGCGGACTCAGCGATCTCGTAAATAAGAATATGTATTACAATCAGTTGACTATTTCTTTTATAATTAATTTATTCAATAAAGATTATAACTGTGATTATAATAAAAATGCTTCATATAATAATAAAAATTTAAAAAAATCCGTTTGTTTGGTTAAGGATATAAAAATTTAAAACAGGCTTTGTAATTATGCTTGAAAATTAATAATTAATTTTTAATTCTTCCATAGAAATTTATTTTCTGGTAAAAAAATGTTAAGTATAAATAATATATTAAATATTGCCAATTCTGCATTAAACGCTAATGAGGCGGCAATGAACGTTGAAGGTCAAAATATTGCCAATGTAAATACACCTTTTTATAACAATGAAAATCCTATTTTAACGGAAGCTCCGGCTGTTGTAGGGGCTCCTTATAATTATGGCACGGGTGTTAATTTAACGACAATACATCGGCAAACAGATTCTTTTGTTCAAAACGAGGTTAATAGCGAAACTACCAACAACAGCTATTATAATACTCTTTATCAAGGGCTGCAGCAAATACAAAATGTTTTTAACGATACTTCAGGGTCCGGATTTAATTCTGCGATAACTAAATTTTTTAACGATTGGCAAAATGTTGCAAATAATCCTTCAAGCACTGCTCAAAGAACAGCGCTTTTATCTGATGCTTCAACTTTAACCGGAAATATTAATAATGCATACACGACAATTGCTAATACCGTTGCTTCAACAGGAACATCTATAAACGGAGTAATACCTGAAATAAATTCTTATACCAAGCAGATTGCATCTTTAAATCAGCAAGTTACATATGCCCAGAATGCGGGAAGTAATGCAAACGAATTGAGAGATCAGAGAGCAGCGGCTATAAATAGTCTGTCAAAGTTAGTTAATATATCCTATTATGAAAATCAGAACGGGAAAATTAATATATCTCTCGGCGGAAATGCATTAGTATCCAGCGACACATCTTACAATTTGTCTACTCAAATTAACGGCAAAAACGTCAGCTCTCTTAATATTATGTGGAACGGACCTGATTCTACCGTTCAAAATATTACTTCAAGCGTAACGGGAGGAACTTTAGGCGCTTATGTATATTTACAGCAGACAGCCGCGCCGTCATATATTAATCAGCTAAACTCGGTAGCGGCGGCTATTACCGACAATGTAAATTCGGCGCAATCAAACGGTTACGGTCTTGACGGTTCAACGGGAAATTATTTTTTTAGCCCTGATTTAAAAACTGCGATAGGAAAGAATACTTTAACTGGAACAACAGTTAACGATGCGACTATATCAACTGGCGCGGTTACAAATCCCCAAAATTTGACGGGGGATAATTATACAATTACCGCAGGAACAACTGCAGGCAGTTTTAGCGTTTATAATAATACAACAAATCAAGCTTTAAGCAGTTCCTCAGTCAATATATCTTCCACAACTAATAATTATGGTCAAAAAGTATATACTGTAGGTTTTGACGGGGTTTCGGCGAATATAACCTCCACTTCTACGACAGGCGGAGCTCCGGCAAGCGGAGACACATTTACGGTTAATCAGCTAACAACCGACCCTGCTTTTACAATGGCGGTTA
This sequence comes from bacterium, assembly GCA_021845685.1. Lineage (GTDB taxonomy): Bacteria > SZUA-79 > SZUA-79 > Acidulodesulfobacterales > Acidulodesulfobacteraceae > Acididesulfobacter. The sequence continues at coordinate 118,036 of JAJZVN010000002.1, read as the reverse complement.
ATCCAAATTTATCTGCGTCTCAAGTTGCGGCTGCCGCTGCGGTTTCAACTGCCGTTAATCCCAATAATACTGGTAATGCCACAATTAGCGCCGGTTCGGTTATTAATCCGACGACTTATACAAATGGAACAAACCTGACAAACAGCAATGAAGGAGGGCAATATACGATAACTTATTATAATCCTCCTCAAACTGCTACTATAAACGGAACGGCCGGTTCATCTTATAATTTTGCAATTACAAATACAACGACGGGACAAACCCAATATCAAGATATAACGTCGACAACTAATTCAAGCGGACAGCCTGTATATTCTGTTTTTTTTGGAAATCAAAATAATTCAAATACTACTACTAATGCGCAAAATTTTCATGTTTCAATTACAGGCGTCCCGCAAAACGGAGATAGTTTTACGGCAAATGTTTTATCGCCGCAATCTAATTCAGCGCCTGCCGCATATGCTACGCCTATGACTTTAACGCAAATGAACAGCATAGGTTTACAGGGAAATAACGCTAATGCGCTTAATATAGCAGGTATTCAAAACAATAGTGTAAATATAAACGGTTCAAGCGGAACTATTTCAAATTATTATGCTTCTATAGTATCTGATATAGGTACTGCGGCTCAAAGCACCAATTCTAATTATACAAATTCCAGTTCAGTGCTTACAAACCTTAACAATCAGCTTTCTTCGTCAGTCGGAGTTAATATGAACAACCAGATGACAAATTTGACCAATTATCAAAATTCTTATCAAGCTGCGGCAGCTCTTTCAAAATCTGCCCAAACTATAATGACTGCACTTCTAAATATGGTGCCGTAATGAAAATATTTTAATTTTAACATTTATTTGCGATAATAATATATAATAATTATAAATTTAATTATAAAACTTGTTTTGAATTTTTAAATATTTATCGGTAATAAAACGGCAATTAAAATTATTAAAAAATGAATATATTGAATAAAAATAGATTAAATAAATAAATAGATAGATAATGTATAGATAGATATCAGGGGTAAAAAATGATGCAGATAACTAATAATATGATATACAATAATATAAATAACCAATTATCCAACGAATCGTTTTCTATTTATAATTTAGAGAACCAGATTTCAAGCGGCTTGCAGATTAATTCTCCTCAGGATAATCCTGCAGGGCAGGTTAACGTCTTATCATATCAAAATTCTATGTCGGATGTTAATCAATATACTTCAAATGTAAATTTGGCTAATGAAATTTCATCATTAGCATCTTCAACTTTAAATAGTGCCGTAGGAGTGGTAAATAACGCAAAAACTCTTGCTATACAAATGGCAAACAGCGCTACTAATACATCTATGAATAATCAGGCTGCGGCAAATGAAGTAGGACAATTAATTAATGAAGTATCGCAGATAGCAAATACAAATTATAACGGACAAAATATATTTACGGGTGAAAATACCTCTCAAGTTCCGGCTTATACGGCATCGCAAGCTTATTACAGCGTTCCTTCTTCAACTTCCGGAGGAACGCCTACGCAGGTTAATTATAATGTCTATACTTACGCAGGCAATGATGTTCAGCAACGGTATCAGATAACTCAAAACGAAACAATTGCTCCGAGCCTAACTGCCAATGCAATATTCGGCAGCGACAATCCTGTTCCTAATCCTCAAAATAGTTCTTATAATCCGTCGGGTTTATTATCCGTTTTATCATTATTTCAATCGGAATTAAAATCAAATACATTTATCAACGATTCAAGTAATATTATTTCCAGTATTAACAACGGTTTAAACACATTGCTTTCAGCTCAGGCAACTATAGGAACCAAGCAGCAAAGATTAACCGAACAATCGCAAAGCTATCAGACTGTTACAACAAATATACAGCAGCTGTTAAGTCAAACTCAAGACGTTAACATTCCTCAAGCCATGACAAATCTTACTCAAGCCCAGACTACTTATCAGGCGACCCTTGCAATGTCTTCCCAGATAACACAATTAACGCCTATGCTATTAAAATACTTAGGATAATGATAATATTGCGATGTAAAAAAAGTATAAATATTTTAAATATTTATTAAATATTTATATTAAATTGCTTAATATCTATGCTGTTTAATTTTTTTTAAAATTTATAAATAAATCATTAGGATAGAAGGATAGATGTCAAATTAATTATTAAATAAAATAATTATGCTTATATTAAACAGAAAAGAAGGTGAAAGCATAAAGATAGGCGATGAAATTGAAATAGAGATAATTTCTGTGAGCGGGAGCAATGTAAAAATAGGAATAAAAGCTCCTCGTGAAGTTTCCATATTTAGAAAAGAATTATATGATAGTATAATTTCTGAAAATATTAATGCTTCTAAAATTAACTTAGAAAAAATGTCTGAGCTAAAATCTGCTTTGCAATATTTAGAAGAGGATTTAAACAAAAAAAAATAATTGTAAAAATTATATTAAAATATATAATATAAAATAAAATATTAAGTATTAATTAGAGGTTTTATAGTGAGTGTTGAAACTATTTTTGTAAAAAGCAAATATTATCCTGAAGGAGTTGAAGTAGAAAAAATAAAAATTATTGAATTTTCAAAACCCATTCTTGGTTTTAATGATTACAAAAAATTTTGCATTTTAAATGTGGATAAAGAAAAAGACGCTCCTTTTTTTATATTGCAAAGTATTGACAATGAAAATTTATGTTTTATAATTACAGACCCAAATATTTTTTTTAAAGATTATAGCGTTCTTATAAGCGAAGAGGAAAAAGAAATTATAGATTTAAAAGATAAAAGTAAAGCTATAATATTTGTAATAGCCACTATGGCAGCCAATATAGCAGACTCCACCGTCAATCTTAAAGGTCCCGTAGTTATTAATACCTTAAATAATAAAGCTATTCAGTGCGTTCTTTCAAATGATAGTTATGCCGTTAATCAAAAATTGCCGATAGCAGTTAAATGATAGTTGAAAAATAACAGAAGCAGAATTAACAGCCGTAAAAAATATATTATTTATTTCCCCTTTTGTCAATAATTATTTTAGAGCCGGGCGTACTTTTTGCTTTATATTTTAAAGATGAAGTTATTTCGCTTATTTCGCCATAATGCGATACTTTTTTGTTTATATTGGTGATGATGGATATAGACAGAGACATTAAAGGAATTTTTCTTAAAATATTAGACCTGTCATGAGTTTCAATGTAACCGTTTGATTTGTCTGTTTCATCATAAAATGACGGTATTATTTTATCAAAATTTGAAATTATATTACTGCAAATTTCTACAATATCATTTGGATGAGAAATAATTACGAAATCATCTCCTCCGATATGACCGATAAAAACATTTCTTTTAATGTTTCTTTTGTGATTTTTTGATACATCATATGTGGTTGAAGCAATGAGTCTTGATGTTAGCATTATTATTTCGTCTCCGCTCAAAAAACCGTATTTATCGTTATAAGATTTAAAATTATCAATATCTATATAAGCAAATGAGCAATTTATATTGCTTAATATTTTATTTTTTACTTCGTTAATTATAGAAGAATTTCCCGGCAATTTAGTTAAAGGATTAGCATCTAACTGAGTTCTGGAAAATAATGCCGCAATTTTTACTTTATAATGCAGCTCGCCTTCTAAAAGCGGTTCTTTTATATAATCTCTCATAGCATAGCCGCAATCTAAAATTTTTTTAAAATTGAAATTACGCGATAAAATAAAAACTAAAGGAATGTTGCTTATAACATTATCTTTTTGAATATCATCGGTTGTATTAAATATATCGTTATAAATTCTGCTGCAGTCGTTTTTTAAAGCGATACTTTCGGTATTGTCGGACGGATTATTATAGTTTTTACGGATAATACGGATATCATTCAAGTCAGTTATTTTACTATTATTTTCTGATTCGTCAAAAGCATATCTTATGTCTATTAAAATAAGACTTGGAGGAGATACATACACGGAGTAATATGCCTGATTTATAGATTCATAAAATTGCAGGTTATAATTATTAGATAGTTCTTTTGTAAAATAATTATTTAATTCGGGTTTTTTTTGGGAAACAATAAAAATAGTTTCTTTATTTTCGGGCATTTTAAGAGAATGTTATAAAATTATTTTAATTAAAAACATTTAATTCATCTTTAAAATAATAAATTTCTTCAATAATTTTTTTTAAGAAAGCTAAATCTATAGACAATATTTCCATTATTTCATTTTTAATTTCATCCACATAAATACTTCCTGAAAAACCAATTCCTAAAGATTTAGCTAAAATATCAGATAAATTAATTATGGCAGTTTCAATTACATAGTTCTTAGAGTAATATAATTTATTTTTATTATTAGTTATTGATTTTATATTATAATTTTTATCTATATTTTCATTACTGTATAACATCAAAAACTCATGATGAAATTTTATAGGTGTACAAATAGACGCAGGATAATTCCATTCTTTTGTCAAATAATATCCGACATCCGCATGCGATACACTTAAAACTTCTTTTTCAGCTTCAACATAAACTTTTTTTTCTTCCTGAGCTAATTTAATTGCGGCATTAAAATCATCTTTAAATTTTATAGCAATGATAAGTTTACCTATATCATGCAGCAAACCGGCAGAAAAAACCAAATCCTCATCAATTATTTGTTTACCGTTATTTATTTGTTTTGCAATATATTTTGCGGTTAAGCCGCAAAATAGACTATGTTCCCATAGCCCTTTCATTATATCTTTCATTAAATCAAAAATAGAAGATGTAATTATAATGCTTTTTAATGTGTTGGAACCTAACAGAACAAGAGCATGGTTTAAATTATAAATCCTATGAGGAAAACCGTAATAGGGGGAATTGACAATCTTGAGTATCTTGGCAGATAAACTTATATCTTTTGTCATTAAATTTCCTATATAATTAACGGAGACGGTATCGTCATCCATCAAATAATTAATTTTATTAATAACTTCCGGCAATGAGGGGAGACTATACGTACTTTTAATAGCGCTCATTATTTCATCAAATTTATCTTTTTTCATAATTAATCTGAATATCCTTTAGTTATCACTTCTTTTACAATATTTTTAATATCTTTCATTAATTTTATATCTTTTACAAGAATGAATCTTTCTTCTATATCGGATAAATTATTTTTTATTGTTTCATTTTTAATATAATCGATATCATCTTCATATTCTTTGCTATTATTTTCAATATATATAAAAAATATATTCTGTTTTTTTATTTGATTAATTAATGATTTAGTTAATGTTGATTTTTTTGATAATAATACAATGCCGTTTTCTAAAACAATATTTTTAGCTAATATGTTGCCTTCCGAGGCCTCTTCAATTTTTATTCTTTTCATTTATAATTATATTTTTAATAAATTTATTTTTTACGATTAAGTTAGAATGACCGTTGAATTTTAACAATGTTTATTATATTATATTGTATTATATATTAATATTATAATAAAGCAAAAAACTTAACTATAATAAATAAATATATATTTTTATTATATAATATTGTATATATTATATAATAAAGTTTAATAATTGTTTTAGCTAAATACTCAAAATTGCCGATAGAGCACCGCAATGCTTTAGGAACAATAGATTTCTGTCTGCGCAGGACTGATGCATGAACGTTATGATTTATTAAATTAAATATTTATTATTTTTATGAAATTATCTAAAATCAGCTGCGAAAAATTAATTGATTTAAAAGTAGATATTGCAAGAAAAATTCTTATATTAAATAAATATATATTACTTGTTATATTTGAAGGAAGAGAAAATATAAAAAATTTATCTGATATATTTGATAAAAAACAATTATTTATCAATATTATGTCAAAAATTAAAATAGATTATAATGATTTATCAAAATTAAATGAAAACTATACAAACAAAATAATAATTTTGAAAAAAATTATTTCAGAAAATATAAATATCGAAAAAAGTATTACCGATAAATTTTCTGCAAAACAAGAAAATTTAGCCGAAAAGATAAAATTTTTAAAAAAAATAAGTTATGCTATGAAAGCCTATAAATCTAATATTACTTGATAAGATAACAAAATTAGCAATAAATATATTGTTCTTTTTTGATGTCTATAAATCTAATATTACTTGATAAAATAAGGTCATATTTCTATGATAGATTACAAAATATATTTTTACAAAAATCAAGAAGTTATTATTAAAACCGAAGGAAATAATTATAAGGGTTATATTTCTGATCTAAAAGGGGATTATATTTTTGTAATTTTGTATGCATTATTTAAAGAAGACGATATGCTAAAATTTGATTCGGGCAATGAAATTAATTTTACCGACCGTACAAATATTAATATAGACAATATTATATCTGAAATACATAAAACTGATGATAATATTCTAATTTATGAAGATATTAAAGACGCATATGTTGCAAAAATTAAGATTGATGAGATTATTAAAGGAAATGATAATATCGTATTAAAAATAAATGTATTAAATGAACCTGCAAAAAGAGAAGGTAGGGAATTTTTAAGAGTTAACGCTTTTTTGCAATTTTCATACGATAAAATAAGTCTGCAGGAGTTTATTGAATTAAAAGAAGAATATATTTCCAAATCTTCTTTTACTACTTCAGTTTACGGAATATATAAAATTAATATGCCGCATATGTCTTCCTCAATGCCTGTTATAGATGATACAGGAGCGCCTATAAATCCAAGATTAGAAAAATTATTAATTGCCATAAATAGCAAATTAGACATAATACTTTCTTTGCTTAATCCTGAAAAATCGCTGCTTTCTAATGCAGAAGAACAGAGGGTATCTATTAGCGGTTCAGGCATTATGTTCAATTATCGGGTTAATGAAAAAAATAATAATGTTTTAGATTCATTAAAATACGGCGATTATTTAAAAATGACTATATTATTTCCTACTATACCGCAGTTTATTATTAAACTGATTGCTCAGGTTGTCAGAGTTGAAATTGACAGTAATTATTCCATTGCATGCAAGTTTGCTGCAATTAACGAATATGACAGAGACGAGATTATTAAATATACGCTTGAAAGACAAAGGCAGCAGATAAAAAAAGGTTAATTTTAAATTTTAAAGGAAGTTCAGCTCTTCGGAAGTTCATTATTGAGAAATGTAGAAAGAACAACAATATTGACTCTTCTATTGAGAGCCCTTCCCTGAGCGGTCTTATTTGAAGCAATAGGTTTGTATTTTCCATACCCCGAAGCTGAGAGCCTTAAGGGCTGAAAATGAACTTTTTTTATGAAAAATCTAAGAACATTAACGGCTCTGGCGGTAGAAAGCATCCAATTATTTGGGTATTTTAAAGTATGAATAGGCGTAGAATCGGTATATCCTTCTATAGACAAATTGTTTTTAACTTTTAATAATGAAAATGCAATATGTTTTAAAAGTGGATGAAATTTTTTCAATATTTTAGCGCTTCCGGAGTTAAAAAAACTAGACCCTTTAAGCGAAATAATTAATCCTCGAGTAGACCTGTAGACTCTAATAGACGATTTAAATGTCTTATTGCCTTTTATATATTTTTTTATACTTGAAGAAATCATATTGAAGACTTGAGCTTCATGATGTTCCGCTTTGATCAGTTTTTTATTTTGCGCCGAAACTTTAAAGGTTGACGGTGCAACTTTAGCAACGACGAGTTTTGGCGTTGACGCAATATTAGGTTTTGATTTAGTTACAGTAATAAATTTGCTGGCACCGAAAGCCTGCTGAATTGAAATAGATAGTTCTTTCAGGCGGACATTGTTGACTTTTGATATAGCAAACATAACTATAAAAAATGATAGCAGCGTAGTCAAAAAATCGCCGTAGCTAATCATCCATCTTTCTTTGTTTGATTCCCCCTGAGTATTTCTTCTTCTCTTTATGCTCATTTTAAGTTTTATTTTTTCAATGAATAATTATTATAACATAATTATTCATTATTTTAATTATTAAATATAATTATGTTATTTGATTATGGCATTAATTAATTATTATTTAATATACTGTATAATATAACTTTAAATTAATTTTAATTAATTAAAGTTATAGACCGGCGTAGAACATCGTTATAGCTAAAGTAGCCATTGCTTTTTATTTAGCATTTTTTGTTTCATATGCGGCTTTTTGGCTTTCGCTCAGAAATGATTTTAATTTTTCTTCAATAAGTCTAGGATTTTCGCCGTTTTGAATTGATTGTACTCCTTTAAGTACTAATTCATTTTTTAATATTTTCTCTTTTAATTTTATTTTTAACTTGCTTGCTATCGGAAACAATATTAAATTAGCAAACGCTAAACCATAAAGAGTAGCGGTAAAAGCAACTGCAATACCTGCTCCTAATCTATTCGGGTTATTTAAATGCTGCATAACGTGAATTAAACCTAAAACAGCGCCTATTATACCGAGAGTAGGCGAATATCCACCTGCCTGCTCAAAAATTTTGACGCTTTCTTCTCCAAAATCTTCTGAATTACCTAATTCTGTTTCCATAATTTCTGTTAAAACCTGCGGATCAATGCCGTCTACCACTAATGATAACGCTTTTTTCATAAATTTGTCGTCAGAAGTTTCCACTTCCGCTTCTAAGGCAAGGACGCCGTTTTTCCTAGCTTTTCCTGCAAAGTCTACAATGTCGGCTATTGTATTTGCATAATCAACTTTTTCTGAAATAAATACTTCTTTAACGGTTGCAAGCGCTTTTTTTAAATTCGGCAAAGGATTGCCTGCTATCGTAGCACCTGCCGTTCCGATTATAACGATTGTAAAACCGATAGGATCTATTAATTGCATAAGCGTAGATCCCTGCATTGCATTAGCGGCTATTAACCCGCCTATACCCATAATAAAACCGATAATTGATGCTAAATCCATTTTTTATTATTTGTTATTTGAATAATTTAACTATTTAATTTAACTATTTAATTTTACTATTTAATTTAATTATTTAATTTAACTATTTAATTTAATTATTTAATTTAATTATTTAATTTTATTATTTAATTTTACTATTTAATTTAACTATTTAATTTAACTATTTATTAATTTAAATGGCAAAACTTATAAATGGCTTAATTAAAGAATTTAATAAAATTTTTATAAATAAAATATATTTTTGAAACTATTTTTAAATTATTTTAAATTTATTTAGATTTAAATAAAAAATAAATTTAAAACTTTAAATAAAATATTATTATAATATTATCAAATTAATTTAATTTTCTCAATATATTATAAAAATATTCTATAATTTTTATAATATATTTAGTATACTAATTATTATGATGGAAATAATTAATAATTTGACAAATAAAATTGATGAAAACGGAAGCGGCGACAAAACCGGCAATACTATAAACAATAATAAAGCCGATGAAAATATAACTCCTGCCGAAATGAGCGAAATCAAACTTGTTGCATCCAAGTTTGAATCTATTTTTTTAAATATGCTGTTTAATTCTATGGCTAAAGAAAATAGCGGCGGGACGTTCATAAACCACGGCAGCGCATATAAAATTTTTAATTCTATGATGTATGAAGCAATTGCAAACGATGAATCTTACGGAAGGGGTATAGGCATAGCAAGAATGATTGTTAATTATTTTAAGGAAAACCCTTCATTGATAAAAAATAGTTTAAATATTTCAAAATTAAAATCAGAAGCCGGCGAACTTTCAGGTTCAAACAATTTTATGGAAGCGGTAAATACTTCAGATAAATATTTAGGCAACGCAAATGTTTTAAATAGTTATAAAAAATTAAGCGCCTTAAATAATCAAGACGGCGGTAATATTTCAGGAGATAATACTTCAGGCGGCTATACTTCTATAGACAGTTTAGCAAAGGCCGCTTCTAAAATTTACGACCTGCCTTATAATTTAATCAAGGCTGTTATAAAAACAGAATCAGACTTTAATCCTTCCGCCGTTTCGCCGAAAGGAGCATTAGGGTTAATGCAGGTGATGCCTGAAACTGCTAAAGAATTAGGTATTTCCGATGTTTTGAATCCTGTATCTAATGTTTTTTGCGGAAGTCTGTATCTTAAAAAAATGCTAAATCGTAATAACGGCAATATAGAATTAGCTCTTGCCGCTTATAACGCAGGACAGGGCAATGTTGATAAATACGGCGGAATACCTCCTTTTACGGAAACGGAAAATTATGTAAAAAAGGTTTTAAATTATTATAATGAATATAATAATATAAAATAAACAAAATAATTTAAAAACAGGAATTTATAATGCATATATTTAAAAGAAATAAAGCAGCCGTAGTTAATTTTTCAGGCGCTATAACAGCTCAAAGTATTGCTCCGTACATTGCTTTAATAAAAAAAATTGAAAAAACAAATTCAATAAAAGGCGTTCTCTTTACAATAGATAGCCCAGGAGGAAGCGCGATACATTCAGAACTTTTATATTTTGCGATAGAAAGGCTTAAGAAAAAAGGTAAAACGGTTTACGGATATCTTGAACTTGCTGCATCGGGAGGATATCTGGTTGCTTCGTCTTTAGAAAGATTATATGCTCCGCCGTCAGCAATAATAGGTTCTATAGGAGTAATAAGTTTAAAACCCGTATTAAAAGAAATATTGGGAAAAATCGGCATAGAATACGAGATTTTAAAAAAAGGCAAATATAAAGATATGTGGTCTTTTACTCGGCATTATACCGATGAAGAAAGGGCAAGCATAGACGAACTTCAAGAAGATATTTATTTAAGATTTATAGAAATAGTTTCTGAAGGAAGAAAAATTCCTAAAGACGATGTTTTAAAACTTGCTACGGGTGAATTATTTTCTTCTAAAAAATCATTGTCAAATAAACTTATTGACGAGATTTCAGATTTAGATAAAGCAATAGAAGACCTGTGTAAAAAAATAGGCACGAAACCGGAAAAAGTTGTTTATATGGAAATTAAGAAACCTTTTTTTCAAAAAATAATTAACAGGTCAATGGTCGGAATAATTGAGGATATATATTATAACTTAATGTTTTAATATAAACTTTAAAATAATAATTATTTTAAAAAACTTTTGGCTTAGGGATAGAGATAATGAAGCCTATATAGTTACGAATAAACTTTAAAATAATAATTATTTTTATTTTATGGGTAAAATTATCAACTTAGGGGAATATCTTGATACGGCAAATAATACGGATACTTATATTATAAGCGGAAATATAACTAAAGCCGTATAGTTACGAATAAACTTTAAAATAATAATTATTTTGATTTTATGGGTAAAATTATCAATTTAGGGGAATATCTTGATACGGCAAATAATACTGATACTTATATTATAAGCGGAAATATAACTAAAGCCGTTGGTCTTGCAATTGAAACTACACACCCTTATTTGTCAATCGGAAAAATATGTAAAATTATAAATAATGCCAAAACGGGCAATGAACAATTCATCACTGCTGAGGTTGTCGGTTTTAAAGACGGAAAAGCTATTTTAATGCCTTATGGCGATATTTCAGGAATCAATCAGGACAGCAAAGTAATATTATTAGACGAAGAAGAAAAATTTCCGGTTGGAGACAATTTAAAAGGCAGAGTAGTCGATGCTTTCGGAAATCCTATTGATAATAAAGGCAAAATAATATGCGCCGATTATGCAAAAATTGTTAATGACCCACCTTCTCCATTGTCGCGAAGCAGAATAAAAGAAGTTATGGATGTTGGAGTTAGAGCAATTAATGCATTATTTACGATAGGAAAAGGACAACGAATAGGTATTTTTGCAGGTTCAGGCGTAGGCAAAAGCACTCTTATGGGCATGACCGCAAAATATACTTCCGCAAGCGTTAATGTTATAGCTTTAATAGGTGAAAGAGGAAGAGAGGTTAGAGAATTTATAGAAAAAAGCCTCGGAGAAGAAGGGCTTAAAAAATCTATTATTATTGTTGCGACTTCAGATAAATCTCCGCTTGTCAGGATGAGAGCCGCGTTTGCCGCAACTTCGGTAGCAGAATATTTTAGAGACAGAGGCGAGGATGTTTTATTAATGATGGATTCATTGACAAGATTTGCAATGGCAATCAGAGAAATAGGATTGTCGGCAGGAGAACCTCCTACTATGAGAGGTTATACTCCTTATGTCTTTTCTGTTTTGCCTAAACTATTAGAGAGGGCTGCAATATCCGATAAAGGAAGCATTACAGGTATTTATACCGTTTTAGTGGAAGGCGACGATTTAAACGAACCTATATCTGATACCGCTAGGTCTATATTAGACGGGCATATAGTTTTATCAAGAAAAATAGCCGAGGAGGGTATTTTTCCGGCAATTGATCCGCTATCAAGCATTTCAAGGGTTATGCCTGATATTATTTCAAATGAACATCTTGTTCAGGCAAGGAAAGTTTTAAAAGTGGTTTCTGACTACAGAACTAATGAAGACCTTATTAATATCGGAGCTTATTCAAAAGGTTCCAATAAAGACATTGATTTTGCAATTGACAGTATAGATAAAATAAAAAATTTTATAAGACAAAATTTTGACGAAGAGTGTTCTTACGGCGAAAGTGTAAATCAGCTAAAAGAACTTATTTAGCAATAGTTAATATAATATATAGTTAATATAATAATTATAAAGTAATAGACACGGTTAACTTAAAATTGCCGGTATAAATCTTTAAAATAACTCTAAAGTTATATGAAACATTAGATTTCTGCTTATGCAGGAATGACCTTGCGGGTATTTAAGTTTTCACCCAACGGGTGCATTTTCGCTAAAAATAATAAGTGAAAACTAATTAAAAAAAAATATTTAATTTATATTAAAGTTTAAGGAAATTTATAATTATGCTGCCGACCGATTATAAAAAAAGAGTAGATAAAAATGAGGCTTTAAAGATATTTAAAAATAATGATTTAATTAAAATTGGAAAAATAGCTGATTCTATTAGAAAAGAAAAACATGGCGGCAGTATAGTCACTTTTATAATAGACAGAAATATAAATTATACGAATATATGTTCGTCGCAGTGTAAATTTTGCGCTTTTTATAAAAACAAAAACGATGACGGCGCATATACATTAGATAAAAAAGAAATATTTAAAAAGATTAAAGAAACTGTTGATTTGGGCGGAACGCAAATATTAATACAGGGCGGATTAAATTTTGATATAAATTTTGATTATTATTTAGATTTATTATCCTGCATCAAACAAAATTTTGATATTCATATTCATGGATTTTCCCCCCCTGAAATATATTATCTGGCGGACAATAATAATTTAACAGTTAAAGAAACTCTTATGCTTTTGAAAGAGGCGGGTTTACAGTCAATTCCGGGGGGAGGCGCCGAAATTCTTTCCGACAGAGTAAGAGCTAAAATAAGTCCGAATAAAATTGGCAGCGATAAATGGCTCGAAGTGATGGAAACGGCTCATAAAATAGGATTAAATTCTTCTGCTACCATGATGTTCGGAACTATAGAAACTGACGAAGAAATAATAGCGCATTTGTTTAAATTACGTGAACTTCAAGATAGAACAGGCGGCTTTAGAGCTTTTATTCCATGGAGTTTTCAGAGCAAAAATACAAAGTTAAATCCAAGAAACACGTATGGTCATTATTATCTTAAAGTTTTGTCTATTTCAAGAATTATTCTTGATAATTTTGATAATATACAGGCTTCTTGGGTAACTCAAGGAGCAAAAATGGCTCAGGCGGCATTAAGTTTCGGAGCGAATGATTTAGGTTCCACTATGATTGAAGAAAATGTCGTCAAGGCTGCAGGCACATGCAATCCAATGATAGAAGAAACTGAAATGGTCCGTATAATAAAAGATGCGGGTTATATACCTGCTCAGAGATTAAATAATTATGAGATAATTAAATATTATTGATTAAATATATAAAGTATAATAAATTATTATTATTTAAATTTAAAAATTATGTTATAATTTTTAAATTAGTCAACTAAATTAAATTTTAACTTTTTATATTTTAATTATTAAATTTTAAAATGAATCAGGAACAATTAGTATATTTTAGAGAAATTTTAAATAATAAATTAAATTCTCTGATTAATGAAGCTATTAAAACAGTTGATACTATGTCTCGGACCGAAGAAGAAAATTTTCCGGATCCGACCGACAGAGCGACCTTAGAATCTGACAGAAATTTTGAACTTAGGATAAGAGACAGAGAAAGAAAACTTATACCTAAAATAAATCAGGCTATTGAAAGAATTAATAACGGAACTTACGGAATATGTATTGAATGCGGACAGGAAATTTCCGTTAAGAGATTAGAGTCGCGTCCTGAAGCTACAATGTGCATACGATGCAAAACCAAAGAAGAAGAATTTGAAAAAAAACATAATATTTAAACTTAAACTTTATTAAAAATTAAAATAAGATTATAACACACTATGAATGTTCTTTTTATGACGCCTGAATACTATCCGTTTGCCAAAAGCGGAGGGCTTGCCGAAGTTGCCGAAGCTATAACCGTCAATCTTGTTCAAAAAGGTTTAAATGTTACGGTTTGCGTGCCGTATTACAAACAGGTAAGTCAGCAAAAATTCAGAATCTCAGGAAAAATTTCCAAAATAGAAATTGATCCGCCGGAGGATTGTTTAAAATTTTTTCATAATAATAATATAGATAACTTATCTAAGAAAAAAATTGCAAACGAATTGCGATTTTTTGACATTTTACCTTATAAATATAAAGGGGTAAACATTTTATTTATAAAAAACGATTATTTATTTAATCGTGATTTTTTATATTCCAATGGAAATATTGATTATGAGGACAATTTGTTAAGATTTGCTTTCTTTAATTACGCATCGCTTGTTTATGCTTCCGACAATATGATGAAATTTGACGTAATTCATTGCAATGATTGGCAAACTTCGTTAATTCCCGCTCTTGTAAAATTTAAATTTAAGCTGTCTTCAAAAACTTTATTGACTATTCATAATTTAGGATATCAAGGTTTATTTCCTGCGGAACAATTCCAATGCACTTTTTTAAGTAAATATTTATTGAACATTGAAGGGTTTGAATATTTTGGAAAAATAAACCTTCTCAAAGGAGGAATAGAATTTGCAGACGTTGTAACTACCGTCAGCAAAAAATATGCCCTTGAAATTCAAACAAAAGAATACGGCTTTGGATTAGAAGGAGTTCTTGAAACCGGCAATAAAAAGCTTCACGGAATATTAAACGGCGTTGATTATGATGAATGGAATCCTGAAACGGATAAATATATAGCTAAAAATTTTACATATAAAAATTATAAAACAGGAAAAAAATCGTGTAAAAAGGATTTATTAAATATTTTTTTTGGAAAAGATTTAATTCCTGATTTAATAGATAAACCGATAATCGGCATTATTGCGCGGCTTGATGAACAAAAAGGGTTTAATATATTAATAGAAGCTATTCCTGAAATAATAAAAAATAATGCCGTGATTATAATTCTCGGAACCGGCAATTCTAAAATAGAAGAAGAACTGAAAAAAATAGCCGATGCATATCCGCAAAATGTAGGTTTAAAAATAGAATACAATAATCAACTGGCACATAAAATTGAAGCAGGGAGCGATTTTTATGTAATGCCTTCCAAATACGAACCTTGCGGGCTGAACCAGATGTACAGCTTAATATACGGAACTGTTCCTATCGTAAGAGGAACTGGAGGCTTAGACGATACTATAATTAATTTTGACGGAATTAATATTGGAGAATCAAACGGTTTTAAATTTTATAATTTTAACGGCGAAGATTTGATTAAAACTGTTAATTATGCAATTTCATTATATTATAATGATAAAAATACTGTGGCAAAACTTATTTTAAACGGGATGAAAAGTAATTTTTCATGGGAAAAAAGTATAAATGAATATATTGACTTATACAATGAAATAATATAAATCAATATATAACCAAAAACCTAATTTAAAAGCTATCTAAGAAATTTTAATGCTAAATAATAACATTATATTCCCGCTTTCGGTGGAATGACACCAAATTGGTGAAAGAATAAAATCTCTCAAAGTTATACCCGCGAAAGCGGGAATCCGGAGTTCTTAAAATATTGCTTTATATATAATAATTTCTATTGCGGATTAAGGCATAACAATAATATTGACAAACATAAATAAAATATAATATATGTAAGTTAAGTAAATATATAAATAAATATAATTAAAATTAAAATTTTATTCATTTAATGATGGATCCTGTAAAAATGCTGAGATTGGTAAAAAATGATGATGCATTTATATTAGATAAACTTTTAAAACACGATAAAAGAAACAGCAGTAACTTTGGCTCAAGACATGTTTCTTCCTCCTATAAAAAACAAACCGATGAAATTGACAAAATCCCTTTCAATATTCTGATAGCCGAAGACAATAAAATAAATGCCGAACTTATGAAAGCTATAATAGAATCTTCTGCGCCGCAAAAATTTTCAAGAAATGAGGCGTCGGTTAAATTCAATATAATTATTGCAGAAGACGGAAAAAAAGCATTAGATATTGTATTTTCTTCGATCAATATTGATTTAATAATTTTAGATTTAATGATGCCGTTAATCAACGGTTTTGATGTATTGGAAAAAATCAGATCCTGCGGCAGTTTTGGTAATCCTGTAGGCAATATCCCTGTTTTGATTGTAAGCGCTTTAAACGAATCTTCTATTATTTCTAAAGGTATAGAACTCGGGGCTAACGATTATATTGCAAAACCTATTGTAAAAAATATTTTCAAATCCAAAGTAAATTCGCTAATAAATTTAAAAAAACTGCATGATACTTTAGAAAATTCAGAAAATATAATAATGTCTCTAGCTTTAGCTATTGAAGCCAAAGACAAATATACAAGCGGTCATTCTAAACGGGTCAGTATACTGGCTTATAATTTCGGAAAATATTTGGGGTTGCACCAAGAAGATTGTTTACTGCTTAAAAGAGCTGGATGCATACATGATATAGGCAAAATCGGGATACCGAATGATATTTTAAATAAAACAGAAAAACTGTCCGATAAAGAACTTAATTTGATAAGAAATCATTCCATAACAAGCAGCGATATTTGCAAACCTTTAATTTCTCTTAAAAAAGAATCTTATATTGTCAGATACCACCATGAAAGGTTTGACGGAAACGGTTATCCCGGTGAATTAATCTGCCAAAATATTCCATACTTATCAAGAGTCCTGTCTGTTGTTGATTCTTACGATGCAATGACCAGCGATAGACCATATAGACAAGCGTTGACTATGGAAGCGGCTTTGTTTATATTTGAAAATGAAAAAAACTCAGGGCAGTGGGATCCTGAAATAGTTGATGAATTTATTAAATTTATAAATTTGTAAAATTTTGATTATAATTTATTACAATTTAAATTTTCTAAAAAATTAAAAATAAGGGAGAATTAAGTCTTTAGACTAAATAATAATTTGATTTATGATTAAAAAAACAAATTTTATGAAAGAATTTATGGCTAAAATTTTAATTTACGGCGGAGGGAAAGCCGCTAAATCAGTTATAGAACTTCTTTATGGAGATAAAAATATAGAAATTGCAGCATTAGTTTCAAGAAATATGCTTAAAGAAGGTGTTCAATATGCGAAGAGTTTAAACATTATATGTTTAAACTCAATACAAGAAGCTCTTGATAATAATTTTGATTTTAATATTATTTTTAATCTAACTGGAGAACCTTTTTATACTATACCTGAACTTAAAGATATATATGATGTTAATTTTACTCTAAACATTAATAATTGCGATAATGATAGTGATAATAATGATAGTGTTAATGAAGACAAAGATGCAGTTGGCAATAAAAAAAAGAAATTCAATGTTGAGATAATTGATTCTACAAGCGCTAAATTAATATGGGATTTACTGTATGACAGACACAAAGCACATTCAGACAAAGAATCTATAATAAATCAGCTTAAAAATCAGAAAAATTATTTTAAAAATATTCTGGATGACTCATTTGATATGATAATAGTTACCGATAAAAACGGTAAAATTACAGAATTTAATAAAGGCGGAGAAAAAATATTAGGATTTTCAAAAAAAGATATTATAGGTACATTAGCATCTGATTTATATATTAATAAAATTGAACGCGATGAAATTTTAAATAGATTGCGCACCGAACATTTTGTTCAAAATTATGAAACTGTTCTAAAAAGAAAAGATAATGGTCTTGAAAATATTTCTCTTACAATTTCCAGAATTTTAAATAATAAAGGAGAAATAATCGGGACTATAGGCATTTCTAAAGATATAACAGAAAAAAAGAAATATGAAAAAGAACTTAAAAATCTTAATGAAAACCTTGAATTAAAGATAATAGACCGCACCAAACAATTAGAAAATTCTATCAAAGAACTAGCTAAAGCCAATGAATTAAAATCAAAATTTATAGCTAATATGTCTCATGAACTCAGAACTCCTTTAAACGCCATTATAGGATATTCGGATCTTTTATTAGATTCATCTAATATAACCGATAAACATAAAAAATATATCAAT
This sequence comes from bacterium, assembly GCA_021845685.1. Classification (GTDB taxonomy): domain Bacteria; phylum SZUA-79; class SZUA-79; order Acidulodesulfobacterales; family Acidulodesulfobacteraceae; genus Acididesulfobacter. Next base: position 99,473 of record JAJZVN010000002.1, on the reverse strand, counting down.
AATATATTAGTTTCAGGAAAACATCTTCTTCAATTAATAAATAATATATTAGATATAGCTAAGATTGAAGCCGGGAAATTTAATTTAGACTATTCAATATTTTCTATCAAAGAAGTTTTAGGAGAAGTAAATACTGTATTAAAATCATTATTTGATCAAAAAATGCTGTCTTTAAGTATTATTTATAACAACAATGAAAATTATAAGCTGTATGCCGATAGGATAAAATTTAAGCAGGTAGTTTATAATCTTTTAAGTAATGCCATAAAATTTTCTTTTGAAAATTCAAATATTAAAATTATTTGCAATAATACCGTTAACAATACATCCAGGACGGAACAAAATATAGTATCCGATAAAGGATCTAAAAAAAATACATTAGAATACTTACAAATAGATATTATTAATGAAGGAATCGGCATACCTGAAAATAACCTAAAAGTTATTTTTGACGAATTTATTCAGGTTGACAACAGCTACTCAAGAAAATTTGAAGGGACAGGATTAGGTCTTGCTTTAACAAAAAAAATTATTGAACTTCACGGCGGCTACATTAACGTTCAGTCAGTTGAAAATGGACAAACTACGTTTACGTTCATTATTCCAAACGCAATAAATACATCAAATTTAGCGGAAGGCATAGATATTAATCAATGTGTCGATCAAACCCAAACTATTAATGTTAATAACGAATTAATTATGGGCAAAACTCAATATAAAACATTTAGAGACGATTTCGGCAAAAAAAGAAACAAACCTGTTGTGCTGGTTGTAGAAGACGATTTGCCTACTTCAGAATTATTTACCGTTAACTTAGTAAAATCGGGATATTCTGTTATTCATGCTTATGACGGAATAGAAGCTATTGAAAAAGCTAAAGAATATAAACCTTTTGCAATTCTTTTAGATGTAATGATTCCTAAAAAAGACGGCTGGGAAGTATTAAGCGATTTAAAATCGGATAAAACTACAAAAAATATTCCTGTCGTAATTACCAGTATGATTGACAATAAAGATTTAGGATATGCGCTCGGAGCAACGGATTATCTTGTTAAACCGATAGACAAAGAAACTTTGATAAAAACTTTATCTGAATTTACATTGACTACAAAAAGAAAAAAAAGACAGGTAAATATTTTATTAATAGACGATGAAGAAATTACGCATAAAATGATTTCAAAAATTCTTGAGCCTGAAGGATTTAACCTTTTGCATGCTTATACAGGCGATGAAGGATTAAAAATAGCTATTGAATATAAACCTGATTTAATATTATTAGACCTGATAATGCCTGACGTCAACGGCTTTGAAGTAGCGGAAAATATTAAAAAACATCCCGTCTCATCTCAAATACCTATTTTTATAATAACATCAAAGGATTTAACGGTTGAAGAAAGAATGAGGCTTTCAAATAATATTGACAGAGTAATAGGGAAAAGAATATTTTCATCCGAAGAACTAACGAGATCAATTAGAGAATTAGAACTTATATATCCTCATAAAGCAGGATTATTTGACGATATAACAGGTTTACTGGATCATAATTATTTTAATATCAGGTTTGCTCAGGAAATTAACAGGGCTCAAAGATACCAAATAGCTTTTAGCGTTATATTTATAGATATAGATAATTTTAAAGATTATAACGACATAGTCGGTAATTTTCATTCAGATATTGCGCTTAAAAAGATTGCTGATATTTTCAAAAAATCTCTCAGAGGCTCAGATGTAGTCGTCAGATACGGATATGACGAATTTGCAATAATACTCAATAACACTTTAAAAGAACCTGCTTTATATGTTGCGAACAGATTTCTTGCTTCAATAAAAGAATATCCCTTTTATAAAGAAGAAGAACTTGCTTCAAAGCTTTTAACGGCAACATTTGTGGTCGCATCTTATCCTGAAGACGGCGAGACGCCTGAAGAAATTATATCTAAAATATTTAATAAATTATGCGAACTTAAGGGCGCAGGAGGAAATATCGTAAAAGAAATTTAAAAATATAATAAAATATAATAAAATACTAATGCTGTAAACGTATAAAAATTGAAATAAAGTAATAAATAGTGCATGCCAAAATTTTATATACTATACATATTTATATAAAATTACATTATATATATAAAAAAAAATGCTAAAGAACTCTAAAAAAATAATAAAATACTAATCGGTAATTTATTTATGGATGCTGAAAATGCCAGTGTTAATAATAATGATAAAATACATAATTCAAAAATAATTATAGTAGAAGATAACGAAATAAATATGGATTTAATTAAAGCAATGCTTGAAAGATATGATTTTAATATAGTTGAAGCTTATGACGGTTTTGAAGCTATTGAAAAAATAAATAATAATAATGATGCCTTTTTGATATTGTTAGATATAGGTCTTCCGGGAATAGACGGAATAGAAGTGTTTAAAAGACTAAAGCAATCGGAAAATACCGCCGATATTCCTATTATAGCTGTTACTGCTCATGCAATGAAAGGAAATAAGGAACATTTATTATCATTAGGTTTTAATGATTTTATTGAAAAGCCCATTGATAAAAACATTTTGTTTGAAAAAATTAATAAATTCCTTAACCCGACTTCACCATAATTAACAGCAGCATATTGATATTACTATATTTATCGGGACAATAAAAATGTCTATGGGGACTACAAAATAAAAAATAAAATGCAACAATATCAATAAGTTATAATTTTATTATAATAATAAAAACGTTGAAGTTGAGTTAATTTAATTAAATTAAATAGATAAAATTAAAAAAAAATGCTTAATAATGCTTAATAATAATGGTATCGCTGATTTTAAATTTTTTACGGAATTAAAAGTGAGATATGAAGAAACCGATGCTATGTCGGTTGTTTATTACGGAAAATATTTTATTTTTTTTGAAGTTGCAAGAACAGAATATATTAAAAAAATCGGTTATAATTATATTGATATTGAAAAAAGCGGATTTTATTTTGCCGTTGTAGAATCAAACTGTAATTATATTGCACCTGCAAGATTTGACGATTCATTAAAAATATATGCCAAGGTAGAATATATAAAAAATTCAAGCTTTAATTTTTTATATAAAATTGTTAAAAAAAATGAAAATAATGAAGAATCTGAAATTAGCATAGCAAAAGGGAATACGGTTTTAGTCTGTGTTAACAGCACTGATTTTAAACCGCGTAAAATTCCCGATTATATTAGAAATGCTATACAAAAATTTGAAGGCTTTTAAATTAATATCTTATGAAGAATTACTATTCTATTTTAGAAATTCAAGAAAATGCCAGCGAAACGTTAATTAAAAGCCAATATAAAAAACTTGCATTTATATACCATCCTGATAAAAATCCAAAAAATACAGATAAATTTATGGATTTAAACAAAGCGTATAAAACTCTAATAGACCCAATTCTTAGAGAATATTATAATAGAGACTTAAGAGAATTTAATAAATTAAAAGAGTCTCAGCCTGGTGATAAAATTATTCCTTACAGAACAAGGCTTAGGGATGGCGGGAATATAAATATAGAAATGGATTTTACGGACGATATTTTAGACTCGTTAGACTCAACAGGTAATGAATTAATCGCTAAAACTTTAATATTACAAAGATATATAAGATGTCCCGACTGCGATGGAGAAGGCAAGAAAAAAGACACGCTTGCGAGAGTTTGCGCTCAATGTAACGGATACGGCATGGTTAAAAATCGCGAAACAAAGGTTAATGAAGTTTGTCAAAGCTGCAATGGGTACGGCGACATATTCTTTTATAAGTGCGCAACGTGCAACGGTATGGGGAGAATAAAGAAGTCAGAAGAAATTACATTAAATTTTAAAAAGGAAAATATATTAAGTAATAATACCAATAATAATACTCATAGCACCAATAACACCGATAGCAACAGCATCGTCAATAATAAAATTATCGTATTTAACGGCAAGGGAGATGAGGGGGTTTTTGGTGGAAAAAATGGAAATATAGTGGTTTTGATTAAAATAAATAATGAAGAAAAAGAAAAAGAATCCTTTTTTAAAAGACTTTTTTTAAATAAAAAATAGTAATTATTAATCTATAAAAATTTAGGAACAAACTGCGAAATCTTCTCCTTAAATAGAACGTTATATAAAGGATTTATTGCAAGAAATTGCAATAGATAAAGGTTTTGAAATAGCTGCAGAATTAAAGCTCATTTTAAAAAATAAAACTATTACATTAATATTATTTTTATAAGTTATTGATTATATTTAAGATATTTAAAATATTTTAGCATTTAATAAATATTTAAATTTCAGTAAATATATCTTTTAAATCTATTTCCAAAATTATTATAAATCCTATATTAATTAATATATTATAGAATAGATATTTAAGTTAAGAAAGTTCATAAATAATAAATAAAAATATCTAATTTTTTATACCCATAGTCAAAAAAATATGTGACTATTTTAACCTTCGGTTAAATCAGTCAAAAATATAACATTAATATATTAATTAGTTTACATAATGTTCATTATGGGACATCTAAATTATTTATATAATTATAATAATAAACAAAACTAAAACATAAGAAATTTAAATGCCCTTCTCATATACTATTACTATTTTTAATCCTGTGTTAGAAATTTCTTCAAGCTAAATATGTAGCAAGGAAAATAAAATAAATAATTTATTATATGTTTTATTTATGAGTAATATTTCTTGAATTAAGCTGAATAAGATTTTCAATATAACTTCTATTTTTTGTCATAGCATCGTTTTCCAACATTTTTTTATAAATAGCAACAGCATTTTTAGGCTTGCCTATCATTGTAAAAATAGAAGCTTCTTCAAGCATTGCGTATTCTTGAAGTTTCACGTTGTTTATTTTAGCCATTTTTTTTAGATAATTAATAGATTTCAAGTTATTTTTCTGATTTAGTTCAGCCGTTACGATATTGCTGTAAGCTAAATAACTGATATTATTTTTATGGGGTATAGGATAACGGTCGGTGTATTTTTTAAAATATTTTATAGACTTTTTATAATTTCTTAATAATAAATAATCGGAGCCTATATAAAAATTTGAAATAACCTCTGCTTTTGTCCCGTTATATTTTGTTTTTAGCTGTTTTAAAATAATAATAGATTTTTTTATATTTTTTAGATTTCCGGTTTTTGAAGTTCCTATTGAAAGATAAAGTCTGACCCCTTTTCCCAATAAAGTATAAGCTCTATCATCTCTATAACCATTATAATATCTATATCCTAATATGCCTCCTATTACAATCAAAACGCCGATAGAGAAAAAAATAATTAATATTTTTTTCTTTTTTAAAAAATCTGCTAAGTCAATCGCCATGTTTTATTGTCCTTATTAATATTAATTGTTATTATGTATAAATTGCCATATATTATTATATTTATTATCCTTACTTATTAGTTATTATTTTGTATAATTTTCTTAAAAACTTATTTAAATTTATATAATGTTTTATCTAGTGCGACAATATTTTTCGGCTAAAGTTTTAGCATTATTTTTTATTTCTTCTAAATCATACTCATTAAGTCCTGCGCCAAAAGCAATATTGTTATATGTATTTTCATCTAAAATATCGTCAGGTGAATGTGCATCGCTGGAAATTATTAATTTTGCGCCTATGCGTTTGGCAATTTGAAAAACAAGACCGTTTGACAAACAATGTCCTTTTCTATAAGTCAGCTCAAGATATATATTTTTATTTTTGGCTATTAGAGCTTCTTCTTCGGTTAATAATCCCGGATGTGCCAGAATATCAATGTCTTCGTTTAATGCCGCTAAATTAGTTCCTTTTTCAACAGGTTCGCTTAAAGTTTCGCCATGCACTACGATTATTTTAGCGCCTGACTTTCTTGCCAAGTTGACGGCTTCGCCGATTAAAGAAGGAGGTATATGTGTAATCTCGACGCCAGGCAAGACTCTAAACTTATTATTATTTTTGATATTTTCGGTATTAATTCTATCGCTTATTTTAATAATATTGGACAATATAAATTCAATATTGGAAAAATCGGCATGGTCGGTAATCGCCAGAGTGTCTATGCCGGAACAAAGCGCTCTTCTAATAAGTTCAGACGGTACTAACTCACCGTCCGAAAATAATGTATGTGTATGAAAATCTGCTATCAAATAATTTCTCCGTATAATTTATTATTTATAACTTCAGTTATTTTAACTATTGCATTATTATTATTTTCAAAATTATCCAAATTTAATTCATAATTTTTTAAATATACTGCCCTTTCGTTTAAGGTAGTTCCTTTATAAAATATACCTTTATTAATTATTTCTGAATTATAGTCATCGTTTTCCCGTATTTTTTCTATTATAACATCATAATTCTTTCCTATCAATTTATTTAAAGATAACGTAAAAATATTTTTTTGCAAATCAAATAATTTATTTAATCTTTCTTTTTTTATCTTTAAAGGAACATCGTCTTTGTAATTTAAAGCTGCGGTAAAAGGTCTCGGCGAATAGTTAAATCCGTAAATAAATTCAAACTCTATTTCTTTTAATAAAGACAAAGTTAATTCAAAATCTTCTTCCGATTCTCCCGGAAAGCCGACGATTATGTCGGTTGACAATAATATTTCAGGATAACTAGATTTAATTTTTTTTATAAGATTCAAATAATGGTTTCTGTCATAGCCCCTGTTCATTAATTTTAATATTCTATCAGAACCTGATTGAACCGGCAAATGCAAACATTTTGATATTTTATTTTCTTTTCCGATTAAATCAATTACTTCATCGCTCATATCTTTTGGATGAGACGTCAAAAATTTTATTCTCTTTATATTTTTATTTTCTGCAATTTTTTTTAAAAGATATATAAAATTATAATCAGGATTATCAGGAGATTTATAAGAATTTACATTTTGCCCTAATAAAACAATTTCTTGAACATTTTTTTTAGTATATTTTGCAACGGCGTTAAGTAAAATATTTAAAGGGATAGATTTCTCTCTTCCCCTGACATACGGAACTATGCAATAGCTGCAATAATTATCGCATCCTTCCGTTATTTTTAAATATTCCGTATAATTTAATGCGCCTTTTTTTTCAGACCTGAGATTAAAAGATTTTTCTATCCTTTTATAATAACTTTCATTTTTAAATTTATTTGTATATAAATTTTCAATATTTTTATTATTTATATCGGCTTTACCGTCTGCAAAATCGCAAGCGATTGCATTGTTATCTGTATTGTTGTTATCTGTATTGTTCTCTATCTTATTATATATATAATTATCACTATTATTATTTTTATTATTACATATTATATTATTATTAACGTTATTAAATAAAATTTTAAATTCTTTTTCAAGTATATCGGGAATAGACAAAATATTTTCAGGACTTACATAATAATTTATAAGTAATTCTTTAGGGTCTAATTCTTTCACCTGTTTTATTTTTTTATTTTTATTTATGTTTATGTTTTGTTTAATCTTTTGTTGAGCATAACATCCCGCAAGTATTATTTTTTTATTTTTATCTATACGACCGATATCGGACATTATTTTATGGTCTGCATTGTCTCTAACACTGCAAGTATTTAAAATTATAATATTTGCATCATTTAAAGAAGCCGCCTTTTTGAATCCCTTAAAAATTAGGCTTTCTTCAAGCAAAGACGAATCGTGAAAATTCATCTGGCAGCCATAAGTTTTAATGTAAAACTTGAGAGTTTCCACAGCCATAAGTTTACTCAATGTAGTAATGTAAATAAGTTAAATAAGAAAAGAAAAAAAATCAAATATTTTCTTTTATGAGGTTGTTTTTGCAGATTTTACTCATTTTAAAAAACGGTACTAATTTTTCTTTTACTTTAATATTTTCTCCTGTTTTTGGATTTCTTCCGTTATATGATTTATATTCTTTTATTTTAAAGCTTCCAAAACCTCTTATTTCTATTCTTCTTTGTTGAACAATGGCTTCTATCATAGTTTCCAAAATAGAGTTTACGATTGCTTCCGCTAATTTAACGGAAATTTTATTTTGCTCCGCAAATAATTCTATAAATTCCGCTTTATTCATACTCACCTCTATATATTAATAGATATTAATGATATATGCAGTAAAATAATTTATTAATTTTACTAATTTAAATCAAACTGAATTAATGTTATAAATTAATATACTTCAAGATAATTTGCTAAGTTTTTTATATTATCATATAAGAACATCAGGGTCAACATCTATAACTATTTTTCTAGAAATAAAAAATTTATTAAGTTCAGATTTATTTTTAATAATATCTATAAGGTTATGCATATATGAAATATTTTTTTCACCCGATATTAAAGGTGATTTTATAATTATTTGAAATCTAAAATTATTATTTAACTTAGAAATTGGACAAGGCGAAGGACCTAAAACAGAAATTTTTTTAAATTCGGTATTTTCTTTGATTGTTTCACTTATTATTTTTTTTAAAAAAAACGCTCTTTCTTGTAATCTATCAAAATCTTTATCCGTTAATCTCAACGCAATAATTTTAGCATAAGGAGGATAAGAATATTCTTTTCTTAAACTTAGTTCTTTTTCAAAAAATCCTTCAATATCATGTTTTGATGAATATTGAATAACATAGTTTGTACTATTAAATGTTTGAAAAATTACATTTCCCAGCATATCTCCCCTTCCTGCTCTTCCTGATACCTGAGTTAGCATTTGAAAAGTTTTTTCAGCGCTTCTAAAGTCGGGAATATTTAAAAGACTATCTGCCGAAATTACGACAACCAAACCTACATTTGGAAAATCATGACCTTTTGCGATTATTTGAGTACCGATAAGTATATCTATCATGCCATTATTCATTTTATTAAAAATATCTAAACCTATCTTTTTATTTCTGCCGATATCCGAATCTATTCTTGCTATTTTAGCGCTATTTCCAAATAATTCATTTACTTTATCTTCTAATTTTTGTATGCCTACTCCATAAGGCTCTATATTATCGCTTAAACATTCAGGGCATAGTTTTGGAACTTCTTCCGTATAATTACAGTAGTGGCATTTTAGGAAACTTTTTTCATAGTTTTTTTCTTTATGGTATACCATAGAAACAGCGCAATTTTTGCAAATAAATTGATGGCCGCATGATTTACATATAATAAAAGTTGAAAATCCGCGCCTGTTTAAAAATAATAGCACCTGTCTTTTTTGATTTATATTTTCTATAATTTCATTTTTTGAAACTCCTGAAAGCATTTCATCGCTAAAATTGTTATTATTATTCTTATTATTATTCTTATTATTATTTGAATTATTTAATTTAAATTCATTTTTTAAATCAACAATTTTAATTTCAGGAAGAAATTTGCCTAATACCCTTTCTTTTATGTTAATGTATTCATATTTTTTTATTTCTTTTGCATTATAAAATGATTCCAATGAAGGAGTTGCAGAACCTAAGAGTGCAACCGAATTACTTTTTTTTGCTAGCATAACGGCTATATCTCTTGCATTATATAAAAAATCTGATTCTTGCTTATATGAGCTGTCATGTTCTTCATCAACAATAATAAGTCCAGGCTTAATTAATGGAGCAAAAATAGCAGATCTGGCGCCTAAAACTATTTTTATTTCTCCGGATAATATTTTAAACCAGTTAATTAATTTTTCTTTTTTTGCAATTTTACTATGAAATATTGCAAATTCATGAGGATTTAACATTTTAGAGAATCTTTTCTTTATTATATCAATAAATTGATTTGTAATATATATTTCAGGAACAATAATAATAACTTGCTTATTTAAACTTAAAGTATATTCTAATAAATTCAGATAAATTTCGGTTTTTCCGCTTGCGGTTACGCCGTGTAATAAAAATGTTTTATAAAAATTTTCTTTAATTGGTTCTTTAATAGTTTTAATAGCTTTTATCTGGTCTTCGGTTAATTTTAAATAATCGGCGGTGTCTGTTGCAGTACCTGTTATAGAGATTGCAGAGGAAGGGATAGACGAAATAGATGAGGAAATAATAGAAGAAATGACGGGAACGGCGGTAGAATTAGTATTGTTGTTATTGTTATTATTTCCTTTTGGAATATTACTGCTAATATTGCTTTTATCTAAATTTTTATTATTTTTATTTTGATTGTTATATTCAGCATAGATGTCCAATAGATGAAAATTTTTTGAGTCTATTGACGGCAATGCGGCATCTAAAACACGTGCAATACTTTCGTGATAATACGATGCAAGCCAATTATAAAAATTTAAATGATTTTGATTAAAAAATGAATTTTTAGAAATAGATATTATTTTTTTTAAATTAGCGCTCTTTGACGGATATGCCGAATTTATAGAAGATACAAATCCATATATTTTTCTGCTCTTTAGCGGTACTATCACAGGTGCACCGATTTGCAAAAGATTTATGAATACTTCAGGCACTAAATAGGTCAATGCATAATCCAACCCGCTTTTAGGCACTATTATTTCAGCTTTAGCTTCGCTCATGCATATAATTATAATTCATTACTTTAAAAATTGACATAATAAAATATAACTTTAATCCTGAAATAGGAAAATAATTACTCCTCTATAACTCCCCTTCCGCAAAGGTAGAGAAATTATAGAGGACTAAAGTGAAATATGCACGGTTTATTATTCATCCCAGTCCTATCCTTCCTCTTAAAGGGGAATAATTAATATTTCTACCCGCAGGATTAAAATATAAACATGATTTGTATTTATTGTTAATTATTTATATCTAAATGAATTCTGTGTTTATTGTTGTCTTTTCCCTCTTTTTTTCCTCCTTTAAGCGGATATAATTGCCTTCTGTAATATTCTTCTTCATTAAGTCCAATTTTTTCTCCGTCTTTTGCAATAAAAAACTCTCCTTTTCCGAATTCTTCAGACCAGACTTTGTCGGCTATTTCTGCATAAGATGAAGAGTATCTGTCCATATCGTCTTTTAGAGTTGTTATAATAGACTCTCCTCCTTCCTGCGTTGCTTTGGCATTTCCTTGTGCAACAATTTTTCGTAAAATTTGGGGGTGATCAATTATCATACATGGACGAAGTCTGTTTTTTATTTTAATCTGCTCGCTTCTTATAGAGTTAAGGTATGTTGAATTTAATATTTCTTCAATTGATTTGTCAAATACATTGTCTGCGGCAAATTGTGCAAATACGCACGGCTCAACCCCTCCGTTAGCATTTATATGCAGATATACCCTTCCGCCCGAAAGACATCCATGGGAGAGTACTCCGTCATTCCAAAAATCGGCGACTACAATAGGTTTAGACTCCCTTATTTCCGCTACCATTTTTCTTCTATAATTCCTTTGTTCCGGGGTCGGCATTAATTTGATATCAGGCTCTCTTCCGATAGGTATATAATTAAAATACCATCCTAAAAAACATCCCTGTTTAATATAAAAATCAATAAATTCATTACTTACTATAATTTCATTATTAAATTTTGTGGCGGTAGCCGAAAAACCGAAAAGTATTCCGTTATCTTTAAGATATTGCATAGCCGATATTATTTTTTTAAAATGACCTTTGCCTCTTCTTTCATCCGTTTCAGCTTCAAAACCTTCAACACTTATACACGGAAAAACATTTCCAAGTTCCGCAAGTTTTTCCGCCATTTTTCCGTCAATTAATGAACCGTTAGTATACACCTGAAAATAACAATCACTGTTTCTTTTAAAAATGTCAATCAAATCTTTTCTGACGAAAGGCTCTCCGCCAGATATAGTATAAAAAAATATTCCATAGTTTTTTCCTTCGTCTATTATCTGATTTATTTTTTCAAAAGATAATTTATCTTCTCTTGTATAATTAGCGGAATAGCATCCGTAGCATTTTAAATTACAATGCATGCTGGGGCTTATTACATAAAAAAGCGGCGGATAAAACCCGTTTCTTTCAATAAATGCCTTTCTTTTATCACCGCTTAATAATAAAAAATTAGATATAAAGTTATCTAATATTTTCTTTTTAACATTTTTAGATAAGAAAGGTAATTTTCTTTTTAAGTTGACAAAAATATGATCAAAAAATATTTTCCCCGCAGGCGCCTTAAAATTATTAATCTTTTCAGAAAGATTCATAATAGTTTCATCCTTTAAATACGGAACTACATAATTGCTTGCCAAATATACACTTTTTTTTATAATATAATTTTTGAATTGATTTTCTTTGGTAGGAGATAATTGTTTCATATTAGTGCTCCTCTTTATTATTTATTTAAGTTTGTATAATTTTAATTTAACTAATTGTAATAGATTTAATTAAAAAAAATATAAAAGTAAATACAATATATTAATGGCAGTAATAATATAAAAACAAAAAAATTTATCTATTTATATATAATTTATATATAATTTTTTATATATTTGTATATAAGTTAAAAAAATAACTTGCAATATAAATATATTTATTTTTTTTAAATCTTTAAAATTTTTTTTCTCGCCCCCCTTTTTTATTTATTAATTTTTTATTAATCTATTTTTATTTCTATATTTTATTTCTATATTTTATTTTGCAATTCTTTAATATTATAATAATGTAATTATTAACTAATATAATATAGCCTATACTTACATTATAAATTATAACTCTAGTTTTATAAAATTTCAAGTAGTGCCCAAAATTGCCGATAGAAATTTATAGACTGGATTTCCGTCCACGCGGAAATGATTTTGATGGATTTTAAAAATTCACCTGTTGGGTGTCATTCCTGCGAAGGCAGGCATCCATTATTGTTGAAATATTGCGGTATTCTCAATAATTTCTATCGGCAATTTTTGGTAGTGGCAATAAATTTTGCTTTTTATATAACTCCTCAGGATAATTTTTATTTAAATTGCTATCAATAAAATAAATTAATAAGCAACTGTTAAATAAAGCGAAAAATAAAACATTTTAATTTAAATTGAATAAGTTTAATAGCTTTAATAATTAATAATTAATAATTTTTATATTTTTATATTATAAATTTTAAGACATTTTAATATTGATATAAAATTCATAATATAATACAATTATTCAAGTATAATATTTTTGCAAATTTAATTTATTATTAGATTTATACTGATACAATAAATAATTACCGGGGGGTTAGCTCAGATGGCAGAGTGGCGTCTTCGCATGGCGCAGGTCGTGGGTTCGATTCCCATACCCTCCACCACTCAAAACCGTGTAAATAAGCACTTCTTGCAACTATCCTCTTGCCTCTTGACAAGCATATCCTTAAAAATGGTAAAATAATGTAAAATTCGGTAAAAAATTGACACTACCCCCCCCCTAAAACCCCCAAGAAATCGGGAGCGGAACAGGGATTTTTGTCCGCACACAGAACAACACAGACGATCTTTCATTATTTTTGCAGAAAAACTGTTTCTTACTATATCAAAACCCTATATATTAAAGACGAATAAAAAAATATTCGTTATTTGTCATTAAAGAATTTCCTTTATTGCTTTTTTTATAATAAAAGCGGTTTTATCCATGTCTGCCTGCGTATGTTTAGAACTCAAAAACATTGCTTCATACTGCGACGGAGCTATAAATAATCCTTCATTTAGCACAATGCCGAAAAATTTCTTAAAATGATTTATATCTGATTTCATTACATCGCTAAAATTATATACCCCTCCACATTTAAAAAATATCGTGATCAAGGAAGAAATGGAATTTATCGTTATTTTATCGTCAAAATTTTTAAGTTCGTCTCTTAAACTTTTAATCAAATAATTTGCTGCTTCGTTTGCCTTAGATATTGCGTTATCTTCTTCTATGGCTTTTATAGTGGCTATTCCTGCGGCTACGCATATTGGATTGCCTGAGAGCGTCCCTGCATGGTAAACAGGTCCCAAAGGGGAAAGATATTCCATTATATCTTTCCTTCCGCCGAAAGCTCCAATCGGAAGCCCTCCGCCGATTATCTTGCCAAGACAGGTTATATCCGGTTTTAAATTAAACAAGCCCTGAGCGCCGCCCAAGGAAAGCCTGAAACCTGTTATAACCTCATCAAATATAATTAATCCGCCGTTTTCATGAGTTAAATCTATTAAATCTTTTAAAAAACCTTCCTCAGGCAGAACAACTCCCATATTTGCGGCAACAGGTTCAATTATTATCCCTGCAACTCCCCCCCTATTTTTTAGAAATAGGTTTTTGACCGATTCTATATCATTATAGTTCGCAACTAACGTATCTTTTGAGAGGCATTCGGTAACCCCTGATGATGAAGGAACGGATGTAGTAAGAGCTCCCGAGCCTGCCTTTACAAGCATAGAATCGGAATGTCCATGATAACATCCCTCAAATTTTATAATTTTATCTCTTTTTGTATAACCTCTTGCAAGCCTTATAGCGCTCATAACAGCTTCCGTTCCGGAATTAACAAGCCTTACCATCTCAACGGAAGGGAAATGTCTATTAATTAAACCTGCGAGTTCTATCTCGCCTTCCGTCGTTGCTCCGAAGCTGAATCCGTTTGCCGAGGCATCCGTTATAGCTTTAATCACGCGCTTATCGCTATGTCCTAATATCATAGGACCGTAAGACATTACATAATCGATATATTCGTTTCCGTCTATATCGAAAATTTTACTCTCTTCCGCTCTTTTTATGACAACGGGAGAAAGACCGACCGACTTAAATGCGCGCACGGGACTGTTTACGCCGCCCGGCATTACTGTTTCGGCAAGTTTAACGGCATTAAGGCTATTATTGCGGTTCATAAAATCTTCCTTTCATTATTTTTATTTATTTTTTTATTAGTATTGCTCGACTTTATTGTTTTTGGCAGATATGGAGCAAAAAACTTAAATACTTCTAAATTCCAACCAGGCAGGACTACATGCCCGCTGTTTTTTGCGATAAATAGCTGTTTTTTAGACTTAATCAGTTTATATACGATTAAAGTACCTTTAGGCGGACAGTCTTCATCTTTAAGCCCTATTCCGATAAGAACCGGCGATTTAATCGAGCCTGCAAAATGTTTTGTATCAACATAATATAGCGACCTCATAACCTTAGCCCTGTCTTTCGGATGTTTTTTTAAAAACGCTTTAACTTCCATATATGGACCCATTTTTGCAAGAGGCATCTGCACCGGAATATCGCTTAAAAACGGAACATCTGCGGCAGCGGCAACAACATGACGGTCAATGCTTGCGTCTATAAGGGATAACCCTCCCCCCCATGCTTCCGCCTGTCACAAAAATTAATTTATTATTTATTTGTTTAAATCTTTCTAAAAATTTAAGCGATGCTAATGAATCCATAACTATTTTAACCATTGAAAAAGTTTTAACATGGGTAATGCCTGCCGTCATTAATCCCGGAAATCCGGGATTGTAAACCGTCCTGCTTCTTCCATGACCCCTTAAATCTATAGAAAGAGCGGCATATCCTCGTCTTGCAAAGAAATGTGCCCATCCGGGAGTGCCGAAAGAACCGTATCCATGTAGCAATAAAACGCCGGGATACTTTTTATTTTTTGCCCCTCCGTAAGGTATAGCAAAATAGCCTTTAAGCTGAAGACCGTCATAAGAAGTTAAAGTAATACTGTAAGTTTTTATCTTATTAATTTTGTCGACGGCGATTAACCTTAGTCTATAAGGCAGTTTTTCTTTTTTGAGACGTGAATACATATCTTTCCAAAATATCCTGAATTTTTGATATTTAGTTTGTTTTAAAAAATGTTTGCTGCGATTTGCAATATTAATATTTGCGGTTGGTTTTAATTTTATATTATAAGATGTAAAATTTTTATATAAAAATATAAACAGAAAAATTAAAGCAATGCTTATTAAACTTGCAATAAAATAACTTTTTTTAGAGATTTTCTTACTTTTCATAATTTTTCCTTATATAATTAATAATGGATTATAGATTAATAAAATAATTAGTTAACTAAACTAAGCTAATGTTTTATTTTCATCAAAAAATCAACAATACGGCAAAGGACATTCTTTCAGCCGTCATTGGCTGCTGACTGTAAGCCTTCTTTAAGCATTAAATCTATATTATTAATATTTTATTATTAATTGCATATTATAAATTAATGAAATAATAAAAAGAATAAACTAATTAATTGACATTAAATTAATATCTTTAATTTTAAAATTAGATTCTACATTTATTATTTCAATAATTTTTAACCCTTCAGGCAATTTATTATTTAGTCGGGTTTTGATAGAATCATTAAAACTGTCCTTTTCATTATCCCAATTATTAACTGCCGCAATAATATAGAGCGAATCGCTTTCAGCCATAAAAGGAATTGGATTTGAAAAGCTTACTTTCGGTTTGGGACTGAATTTTGATTTAGTATAAGAAATTTTAATATCAGACATTCTCAACGCTCTTAATAATATTTTTATTGTTTCTAAATGTCCTAAATATTTAATATCGTCTTTTTTTGAATATTTTATAAGAATTTTAGAATCATTTAATTTAGAATCATTTAATCCGATAGATTTATTACTAAATTTATTACAGTATATTTCTTCGTCATTTTTTTCTTTACCGTTTACTTCATAGTTTATATTAGTGTCTTTAATACCGTTTATATTAATTATATTAATGTTATCGTTCACATTTTTAATATCTATAAAAAAGTTGCCGCTGATGTTTTGTCTATCGTCAAAGTTGCCGTCATGACTGTTTTTGTTATAATTATTATATTCATTATAATTTATTTTTTTATGTATTTTATTATTTTCTGATTTAGACGAATATACAGGTTTAACAGTTTTAAAATCGCATACGCCGCAAATATAGCATATTTTTCTGCAATTTTCAGTTATTTTGTCTTTTATTTCTTTTTCAATATTATTATTTATATTATTATGTAAATCACAATTTAATCTGAATTTATTATTAGTTATATCATCATTTAGAGAATTAGGATTGCTATCATTTTCATTAGAATTTTTTATGCCGCTTGTATTATTTGAATTAAAATGCGCGGCGCTATAATTGTAATTATTATAAATTGTTAATTTATTTAATTCAAACGATTTTTTAAATTCAGATTTTAAATATTCTTTATCAACCATTATGTCAATAAAATCCCATGGTAAAATTTCTTTTAAATCTTTTTGAATATAAAGATATTTATTTAATAATTCATTATAGGTGCAGATTAATTTTTCATTAAAATAATTATAATTATTTTTTTTAATGTCATAATTATATAATTTTTCATTGTTTGTTTTATTTAAACTACAATAATTATATTTGTCTTTATCATATTCGTATTCATCTTCATAACTAAAGGATTTTAAGGCATCAATCCAAGCTTTAAAATTAAAATATTTTCTTTCGCTGTCAAATTTAGCCCCGTTTAAATATGCTCTATAAATTATTTTTGACGTGAACCTGTCCCCTCTTGAAATAAGTCCTTCGATAAAACTTACTTTTGGGTCTTGATATTTAAAATTCACGTTTAAAGGTTTTAATAAATGCCTAAGATAATTGATTTTAAAATTTAATTCATCTTCGGTATTCATAGGATGCCATTGAAACGGAGTATGAGGTTTTGGAACAAAATTATTTACATTAACGGTAATATTTAATTGTTTTGATATTTTTTTAATTTTAACGATTAAATCTTTTATGCCTTCAATGTCGGCAAGTTTTTCATATGGCAGTCCAATCATAAAATAAAGTTTTAATTTATTAAAACCTTTTAAAACTAAATACCTTACTTCTAATAACAGATCTTCTTCAGAAATATTTTTATTTATAATTTTACGCAATCTTTCGGTTCCGGCTTCAGGAGCAAGCGTAAAATTTGTTTTTTTAATTTCGGAAGTCTTTTGCAGTATATTTTCGCTTAAACTGCCTATTCTCATAGAAGGAAAAGAGAATGATATAAGTTTTTCATTGGTAAATTCAGATAAATTATTTATCAAACTTTCAATTTCAGAATAATCCCCTGTTGAAAGCGAAGATAATGAAATCTCTTCAAAACCTGTTTTATCTATTCCGTTTTTTATAATATCTATTATTATTTCTTTTTTTCTTTCTCTTACAGGTCTATAAATATATCCTGCCTGGCAGAATCTGCATCCTGACGAACAGCCTCTCGCAATTTCAACCGAAAACCTGTTATGCACGGTTTCAATTGCAGGAACTAACGGTTTATTAATGTAGTTTATAGAATTTAAGTCATAAATTATTGATTTTTTAATATTTTTTGATATTTCAGGAACATAAACCCCATCTATTTTAGAAATTTTTTCTTTTATATATTGCCTGAATTGTCCGAAATTTTTAGATTTCATATCTTTCAGCTTATAATTTTGTTTATAAATATCGGAGTGTTTCATATTCATCAATGCATCATTTTCGTCACTTTTTACTATTTTTAACAATTGATCCGCGTCTGCATTTATATATGAATTATATGGATATTTATCTATCTCTGTATTTTTATTTATTTCTTCTTTGTGGTATATTTTTTTAGCTTCTATAATTGTTTTGCATATTTCAACAACTGCATTTTCTCCGTCCCCCACAATAAAAAAATCTATGAAATCATTTAACGGCAATGGGTTAAAAGCACAAGGACCGCCAGCTCCAATAAACGGGTCGTTTAAATCTCGTTGAAAAGATAAAATAGGAATGCCTGACAATTCAAGCATATATAAAATGTTAGTATAAGATAGCTCGTATTGTAAAGAAAATCCTATAACGTCAAAATTTTTTAGAGGTTCTTTTGATTCTAATGAAAAAAGCGGAAGTTTATTTTCAACAAGTTTGGCAATCATATCCTGATAAGGCAGATAAACACGTTCGCATAAGATATCGTCGTTAGAATTTAATATATCATATATTATTTCCATTCCTATATGACTCATTCCCAATTCGTAAAAATCAGGAAATGCAATCGCGTATTTAAGTTCGGCAAGATGAAAATCTTTTCTTACGGCGTTGCTTTCGATTCCTATATATCTTGACGGTTTCTGAACATACGGGAGTATCTTTTCTTTTAAAATATCATAAAATGATTTATTCATTTAAATTTAATTAATTATGTAAAATAAAGAAAAATATAAAATTTTTTTATTTATCTTATCTTAATCTTATCTTATCTTACTTATCTTATCTTATCTTGATTTGTTTGATAAAATAATATTTTATAATATTTTTAAGCCCTATATAATTTAGGCGGGACACCGTGTATCTTTATTGAATTTATCAATTTTAATAATTTTATTAATTGATTAATCATATACAAATATTATACAATAATGAAATATTTAAATATATCATTAATTATATCCCAAAATTACTGATAGAAAATTTTATTCTGGTTTCCCGCTTACGCGGAAATGACTTTGATGGATTTTAAAAGTTTACTCGTAAGATGTTATTCTTGCGAAAACAAGAATCCAGTGTCCTTAATACATTGAGATATGTTCAATAATCTCTATCGGTAATTTTGGGTATATATAGAAATTCAATATATACAAAAATTTATTTAAATATTATATAAATTATATAATATTTAAATTTATTAAATTAAATCTTAATTATATTTTTTATTTTATAAATTAAGAATAAGGATAAGGTTGGAAAATATGAACAATACTATTCAGCTCATTGCTATTGCAATAATTCCCGTATTGGCGGCAATTATTTTACACGAAGTTTCACATGGCTTTGTAGCCCATTTATTTGGAGACGATACGGCAAAAAATGCCGGCAGGCTCACTCTTAACCCCGTAAAACATATAGACCCTTTTGGAACTATTCTGCTGCCCCTTATCTTGATTATTATAGGCTCCCCTTTTTTATTCGGTTACGCAAAACCGGTTCCCGTTAATTTTAACGGGTTAAAAAATCCTAAAAGAGATACTGCTTTTGTTGCGGCGGCAGGTCCGGTAACTAATTTTATTCTTGCCTTTGTTTCATTTATATTATTAAAAATTATTTTATTTAATTATCCAATAATGAATTTATATTTATTTGAATTTTTACATACATTTAAATTTCAGGATGTCTCAAATACAGGTATTTTTTTTAAAGATTTCATATATCCGGTTACTTTTATGCTTTTTATCAGTATTATGATTAATGTTATTTTAGGTCTTTTTAATTTAATACCGATACCGCCTTTAGACGGAGGAAGAGTCGCCGTAAGTATACTTCCTGAGCCTCTGTCTTCATTTTTAAGCCGCTTGGAACCGTTCGGAATTTTTGTTATATTAATTTTATTATTAATTGACCCGTATAATTTTTTTATAGCAGGATTTAACTTTATTGTAAATAATCTAATATTAAGAAATATTTAAGTTAAAAAATATAAAACTCCTGTTTCAATTCACCAAAAATTGCCGCGAAGCTCCATATTTTAACTGCTAACTTCATTTTAACCGCTAAAATCGGGGGGGGGCACAAGACGATAATTGTTCTTATATTGTATAAATTTATAATAGGCATTAGCCCGACTTCACCATAATTAACAGTAGCATATTGATATTACTATATTTATGGGGGCAATAAAGATGTCTATGGGAACTACAAAATAAAAAATAAAATGCAACAATATCAATAAGTTATAATTTTATAATAATAAAAACTATGAAGTTGAATTAGGATAATATCAAAATATGCATCCCGATAATGAAAATAATTATAATATTGAAGTGAATAACTCTGTCAATACGGTAAAACTTGAATTCTTTGAAGGACCCCTTGATTTGCTTTTATCTCTGATAAAAAAGAAAAAAATTAATATTTATGATATACCGATAAAAGAAATAACGGAAGATTATTTAAATGCTATAGGGTTAAATGAAAATCAACTAAATAATAATAGTTTTAATATAGGCAAATATATTAATATTGATATAGGTGGCGATTTCATTGTTATGGCAGCTCATCTTATATATCTAAAGTCATTAATGCTGCTGCCGAAAAGCATTACTCAGGATGAATCCCTCTCCGATAGCAGTACAGACGGTGATCCAAGAAATGAATTAGCATATATGCTAATAGAATATCAAAAAGTTAAAGAAATTGCCTCTTTTTTAGATAATAAACCTATTTTAGGCAGGGATGTGTTTAATATTAGCATCAATAATAGCAGAATTGATAGTATCATTGAAAAAAATGATAGTTTGTTATTTGAGGCTAATATATATGCCCTTTCAAAAGCATTTTACTATATAGCAAAAGAAGCTAAATCAAGAATTGATTTTTATGAATTAAAAAAAATAAAATTTTCTATAAAAGAAAAAATAATTGAAATAGTTAATATGCTGCAAGATTCAAAAGCAATAAAATTTTCAGAACTTATATCTATTTATTGTAATAGTTATAATAGTAAAGAATTATTTATAATATATTTTTTATCAATATTAGAAATGTCAAGGCTTACAATAATTAAAATATATCAGGAAGAAGATTTTGGAGAAATTTATATCTCGCTATTCAATGAAGATGAATTATTAAATTATAAATTAAAAATCGAAAACATTAATTAAAAAAATATTAATTATTTAATATTCCGCAGACTTTAATCTATCTATCCATCTATCTATCTCTATTATTTATTATTAATATTAATATTAATATTATTATTATTAATATTTATTTGACTGTATTTTTGCGATATCATTATTATTTTTATAATATTATCTTTATAATAATGATAATCTTCCTATAATATCGTTTAATCTGCCAGGGACGCCCATTTTAGTGACAGGCGGATGTTTAGCGTTGCGTTTTTGAAATGCGTGAAGAATTATAGCAGTATTATTAATTACGACATAAACGATTCTGTGATTTCTTTTAAACCTGTCAGTCAATTTAATTTTCCAGAATTTATCTCTCATATGCTTTATTTTAACGGTCTTAACCTCAGGAAATTCTTTGGCAAATGTATTAATTGAATTATAAATTAATTCTTTTGTGTTTTCATCTAACGACTCAATATATTTTAATACGGGGCTGACCCCGTTTTCGGAAGAATAATATATTACTTTTTCTACTTTCATTTTTTAGCGCACTGATTTATTTATTTTTGTAATCGGTTTTTTTGATAGACTGACAATCACCTTACCATTACTATCTTTATATTTAGTATGTAAATTATTTTTTAAGATTATATCCTCACCCTTTTTTTTGCCTGTAAGAATATTACTTCTGCCATTTTTGCTTTTGCCTTTATCCCCGCTATGATATTTATCGCTGTCTTTAAAGTTTTTAGAATAAAGTTTGCTTTTCGCACCCGTGCTGAACTCCTTTTTTTCTTGTTCTTTATCTTCAATTTTAATCTCTTTTTTAAATACAAGCTCTGCAATATTTTTTTTTATTATTTTAAATTCGCCGGAGCGTAAATCTCCGATAGGAAGACCGCCTATTTTAATCCTTCTTAATAAAATAATTTCTAAGTTAAGAAATTCAAGGATTTTTCTTATTTCCCTGTTTTTTCCGTTTTTTAAATCAATTAATAAAATATATTTATTTAAATTTTTTTTAATAACTTTTACATTATGCGGTTTTAGAAGACCGACATCGTTTAAATATACTCCTTTTTTAATTTTAGCGAATATTTCAGGCGTAACGTCGCCTTTAACTTCGACTATATATGATTTTATAACATTAAATTTAGGATGGGTAACTTTGTAAGCAAAATCTCCGTCATTAGTCATTAGCAATAAACCTTCGCTCATAAAATCAAGCCGTCCTACCGGAAAAACAAATTTGGCTATTTCCGGTTTATCTATTAAATCCATAACCGTCCTGAAACCCTTTTCGGATTTTCTTGAAGTAAGAAACGCTTTTGGTTTATTAATCATTAAATAGATAAAATTTTTATCTGCAGCCCCTATTCTTTTTTCGTCAAGCAGAACAATATCTTTATCGGCTACGGCTGTTGCAAGCTGATTAATTTTTTTTCCGTTTAAAGTAATTCTGCCTTCTCTTATTATTTCATCGGCTGCACGTCTTGAAACCCCGGTATGCAGAGCGATAAATTTGTTTAATCTTATATTTCCTATCTTATTAATATTATCATTATGATTATTCAATTATATTCCTCTATATTAATTAATTACCGGTAAACAGAAACGGCGAGCATTTTTATCTTCGGATCTTTCCCGCCTACACGGGAAAGACTTTGAGAAATTTTAAAAGTTCACCAATTGGATGTCATTCCTGCGAATGCATGGATCCGGTATTATCAAAGCATTGTGTTATATTTAACAATCTTTATCGGCATTTTTTAAATATCTCTCTAATAAAATTTAGTAAAATTATACGACTGTTTTCTTAAAAGCTTCCTATTAATTTACTTTTATTTTTATTATTATATACAAAAACTTTTGTTATTTTAACTTTTAAAATATTATTTTTAGCTTTTATGGGCTTATAGCAATACTCTAAAAAAATACTCCGGCCTATATGTCCAAAATCTCCGGTTCTTGAATCTACAAATTGTTTAGCCCTGTTATAATTTACTTTAATAAAATTGAAATTTCCTGCATTAATATTATCAACGGTTAAATTTTTAAATAAATAATAAATATTTCCGTGAATTGACTTTATAAAATCAATATTTCTATGAGTCTTCATACCGTTTTGAATAATTTTTTTTGACCTGTAATATCTTAAATAAAAACCGTCTTTTTTAAAGTTATAATTGCCGATATCTGCTTTAATATATTCTTTAAAACAATGAACTTGAGAAATATAATCCAGTAATTTCTTAAATCTTATTTTATCTTTATAATAAAGTTTTTGCCATAGAAATGCGTTGAAACGGTCGTGCTTGTATTTTGACGGATTAACAATTTTAATATATGTAGAAATAACCTTTTTTGTTAATGGTTCACCTGAATATTTTACATATATAGCATAAATAATAGGATTTGAAGCATAAACAGCGCTAACGTATTTTAATTTGTGCGCATTAAGCATAGCAATTGAATTATTAAGCGCATTTGCGGATTTAATAAAAAATAAATTAAAACCGATTAAAAATAAAAACAAAACAAAACTTGAAATTATTGAAATAGGAGATTTTTTATTCATTTTAAAACCCTATAATATTTAAAATTTAATTTAAAATAATATTATTATATAAAATTTGTATATTTAAAATTATATTATACTACATTTAATATAATATAATTTTAAAATAACATCAATAAAAATAAAAAAAACTAAAAATTTCAGATATAAAATTTTAAATTAGGATTAACACTATACAATATGCAATATAAAGACTGTTTTTAATGTATTATTTTGTATTATGTATTATGTATTATAATGTATATTGCAATTTTTAGAAATTTTAATCAATTTATATAAATTGATTAAAAAATTGGTTAAAATTATAATTGCTGTGAATATAAATGTTTATAATTAAAAAATATTTTTTTGATTTTATAATCTTTTTATTTTAATATATTGCCTATATTTAATTTAATAAATTTTCCATGAATTAATATGTGAACGGAAAATTTTATATTATTTCCTTGTTTTAATTTATTTCTTTTAAATACAATAACATTTCTTATGATTTTGTAAGGCATATACGGTTTATTATGAGGCGTACTGTTGATTATGTTTATTTCCTTTATACCTGCAGGATTATATCCGTTAAAAAAATCTTCTCCCGTTTCTAAATATAAATAAATATTTCTAATAAAAAAACTGCTATTTGTCGTGTTTGTAATTTGATATTGCAAATAAAAAAATTTTCCGATGCGGCTTAAAGAAATAATTGTTAATACTAATCCTTTTTTTCTGATTTTTTTGTTAATTTTAATTCTGTTGACCGCTAAAACAAGGTTCATAATTTCTTTTTTTTGTTTTTTTATTGTTAGCCGTTCTTTTTTAAGCAGGTTGAATTTTTTATCATATTTCTGATTTAATATTTCTTTTTCTTTTTTAATTTTAGCTTTTATATAATTTAAAATAAAAACATTATTGATTCTTTGCGTTAAATTTAAATTATAAGTTACATATTCAGGCTTAGTAATTTTTAAAAGAATATTAATAAGTCCGTATTTAGTTAAAATTTCAAGGTTTGTATTAATTTTATTATTATAAGTTATTGGTTTAATAAATATTTGTCTTCCTACAATCTGTTCAGAAAAATCCGATGCGCTGCCTATCGCCACATTTAACGGAATACACGGAAGCGTTATAATACTTACATAACCCAATGCGGTATTAAGTTTATAAATTATATTTGATTTTATAGGAAGCTTATGGATATATAATCTATTTTTAAAACTGTATTCAGCTAAATTTGAATACGGCTGGGCATCTGCTGTTTTACTATATATGCAAAATACTAATGAAACCAATAAAAATAAATAAAAATATAGCAATAGCAGCGATGATAAAAATTTATAATAATTATCTTTAAATATTTTATTTTCCAATTTAATTATCCTCTTTTTTTAAATTTTCTAATTTATTATGCATTTTAAGTTTGGCTCCAGTAACTTTTATTTCAAAAATTATTACGTATAAACCGTAAATGCCAGCGAAAAATAAATATAAATTAATTAAATATAAAATTGATACAACCGTAAAATACTTAAAAGCATAGCTTGCAAATGTATAAAAACAATCAATATAATATTTAAACTCACTGTTTGAAAAGTAAAATAAAGCAAATAAACCTGAAACACAAAGAAAAGCTATTTCCAGAATATCCAGTTCGTCATTATTGCCGTATTTTTTTGAATTATCCATTTTTTAAATTCATATTTAATAAAAATCATAGAATAAAATTTATTATAATTAATTATTATCATTAACAATTAATAAGTTATGTATGATAAATAATTTAAATTTATCTATTAAGCTGTCGTTTAAATTAATTATCTATATCAAAATAACTCCTGTATTTAGATAAATAATAAGGATGAAGATAGACTATACCTGGTCCTTTAATACCTTTATCGGAATAAATTCTATATATTGCCTGATTAAGTTTAAGATTTGCAAAATCATCGGTATCAAATGCCGGCATTTTTTCCATTGTTTTGCTTGTACCTTGAGATAATGTGTTGTCATCGGATAATAAGCCGCCTATATATGAGTTAAATTTAGCGCTATCATCCTGTTCGGTAATATTTTCCGTAATTTTTGCTTTAAATTCTTTATCGCATATTTTTGACGCTTTTTCTCTTGAATAATCGTCGCTTAAAGAAAGCCATATATTAGATCTGATATTTCCGATAAGAGAATTAAGTTTTTCTTCGGAACCTAATTTTAATTTTAAAGAACTATAACTCTGCGTAAGCATAATATTAACTGCTTTTGACTGCCTGCATCTTGCAAAAAATTCTGCATCCGATTCTATATCTCCCGAAGTAACATAATTCTGATATTCGTCGCAAAGAAAAAGAACTGGTCTTGCCGTATTAATTTTATTATTTATGACTGCATTGTAAACTCTGTTTAAAACTGTCCTGAAATAATCAAGTTTAAGCATAATCCCTATTGCACGTCCTGTTAAACCGTATTGAGATTCAGGCATTCTTAAAATAATTATTTTTCCTTTATTTATTACTTCTTGAAAACCGGGAAAATTTAAATCTTTTTCAGACGCGCAAAATGTTTTTTTATATAAAGGTTTTATAAAATCGGAACAAACCCTTAATGATTCGCTTTTTATTATTCCTTTTGTTCTTTCGTCAAGACTTTTATAGTCGCTGCCTGAAAAATAATCTATATACATAGTTAAATTGTTTTTATCATCATCATTTATTTTTTTTAAATCAATTAAATTTTTAGAATAATTAATTATATTCAACAGTTTTTCTTCATCGGATATAATTTCATAAACTGCATCAAGCGCTACATATTTAAAAGTTACCCTTAGCAATCCGATTGAATTTGCCAATAGATTAATAGACTTGTCTTTCCAATAACTGTCCTGTCTTCCGTCGTTAGAATTTAAATTTTCTAAAACAGAATATAATCTTTCGGCAATTATAGAAACATCTAAATTTGGATAATGGACTGGATTATAAAAATAACCTGAACCCGGCTCTATAATTATAATATCGTCAAGCCTCCCGTAGTTTTTTATTATATCTGCCGCTGTTTTCCAGAAATCTCCTTTAACATCTAAAATTAACCCGCCTATTTTTTTGTTTTTGTCATTTTTATTACAGTTTAAAAGCTGATCTAAAAAAGGATAGGCGCATGAACTTGTCTTGCCTGAACCTGTAGAACCTATTATTATAAGTCCCGTATATAATCCGTCTTCGTTTAAAATAAGCCAATCAGGTTTTTCTTTTCTGCTGCCGTCTTTATTATGCATTTCGCCTATTACTAATTTTAATTCGTTTTCTTTAACCGGCCATAAAAGAACATCGTTTTTAATAACTTTTTTTATTTTTTTATTTTTTGCAGGTTTTAAATAAATATATTTATTATAAATTATGTTTGATAGCGAATAAGCAGAAAAAAACCATACTATAAAAGGCATAAATATTAAAATTAATTTCACGTCGTTAAAATAATAGAAATAATAATTTAAATTTTTATTAGTGAAAAAATTTGAAAAAATAAAAAGATAAATAATTTCCGTAACAAAGATAAACAATGAAACTGTTAATTTTAATAAAAAAATTTTCTTATTATCCATTTAATTCTTATAATATTATTTAAATATTTTATAGAAAATTTATTTATTAATTAAAAGTATAAATAAAAAATAAATTTATAAGATTATGTAAAAAATGTTTGCATTTTTTTAATAGATCCATAAAATTAATTACTTAACTTATTCCGATATAAAAAATCATGTAAATTTATTAATTATGTTTCTAACCGTTCTAATATCTGAATAATAAGTCCACATAGACGATTCCATTGATTTAATATCGTTTACGGAGACAAAATTCCTATTTTCAAGCAATGCTTTTGCTTTTATAATTTTAACGGTATCACGCCATCTTCGGTCGGAAACTATTACTTGCCTGTTTTTTAATTCTTCTCTTATCCTGAAAATTAAATTGTAAATATCTTCCGCAATATTTATTTCTTTGGAAATCATGATTATTTTTTTTAAATCGTCTAATTCTAAATTTATATTATTAAATGAATATTCTTCATTTAGTTTTAA
The DNA here is from genome assembly GCA_021845685.1 of bacterium. Lineage (GTDB taxonomy): Bacteria > SZUA-79 > SZUA-79 > Acidulodesulfobacterales > Acidulodesulfobacteraceae > Acididesulfobacter. The sequence goes on along the minus strand of JAJZVN010000002.1, from coordinate 71,351 downwards.
AAGGTTTTTAAAATTATCTTTATCTGTTATCGGTAAAACCTCTTTTCTCAATAAAAATCTATCGTATAAAGGCAATAAATTAGAAGAAACAGACTTATCCGGCTTTTCGTTTGAAGTTGCAAATAAACTAATAAGCGGAATGTTTACTGGCTCAGGATTATACAATATTCTTTCATTCATTACGGATAACAATGAATTTAGCGTTGAAGGTTTGCCTTTAAAAAATTCGTCCATCAATATAATTTCGCATTTATCTATGCCTTTGCCTTTATTTATGGGATTATTAGATAATAAATCATTTATTTCCGTGTACGGAGTCATTTGATAATCAAATAATTTCATTCCGTTTATATGTTTTGTCAACGCTTTTAATATTGCGGTTTTAGCAAGTCCAGGCTCACCTATTAATATCATATGCTGTTTTGAAATAATTGAAATTAAAATAGCTTCTATAAGTTCATATCTTTCAAAAAAATATGTATCAAGATTTTTTATTATAGAAATTATTTTTTTTATTACTTCGTTGATTCCAGAATTTGACCTGCTTAATGTAAGTATTTCCATATTAATATCCTTATATTTACTTGATATTCACGGATCTTAAAAAAATAATTTTTATCGGCGTTCCTTCAGGTAATGTAATAGTTGCTTGCTGCGTTGACGATGCAATTGAATTTAAACCGTTTTGCGCCTGTCCTAATTCGTTCTGCGCAACATTCTGCCTTATTTGATTTTGAAAAGTATAAGGATTTGATGCATTGGCAGCCGACCCGCCTCCTGCAAACAGCGCTGCCGCTCCGACGACTCCCGAGGCTAAAGATGTCAAAATATTGGTTTTGTAATGGCGATGGATATTTCCTTTTACTCCGCCTGAACCGTTCGGCATCATTGCTAAAGCGTTAATACCTAAAGACAAACCGTTAGTTTTGATTATTCTGTTAAAATGTATATTTAATCTGTCTAATGAATGTTTTACGCTTACCATACCGAAAAATTTATCTCCTTTTTTTAAAAACGGTTTCCTTTTGTAATAATATGTGTTTGATAAAATTGCTATTACCGGAACTTCAGTGTTATATGAAAAAATTTTATATTTTATATATGCGTTAACTACGGTACCGATTGCTATTACAGCAGTAGAAATTTTTTTATCGGCGGCTTTTTTATAATAATTAAAATTACCCAATTTTTTATTGTTTTTATTTGCTCTTTTATTCGCTTCTTTTTCATTTTTTAGAATTGACACCGCATAGCTTTGTTTAATAAAAACAACTATTTTTTTATTTATAGGCAATAAATTTTTTTTAGTGTTTTTTAAGTTATTTTTATCAGTATTGCTATTATCGATTGTATTCTTATAATTTTTTAATTTTTTTAAAAGCTGTATTTCTCTATAAAATTTTTTACTAAATTTTATTTGATTTGCAGTTTTTAAATTATTATTTTTATCTCTATAAGTATAATTAAAAATATTGGGGCGAAATCTTTTTTTGTAATTAATAATCTTATTTTTATATTTATTTATCGGTTTGATTCCATTTCCGGTCATGTTATTGTATTTTTGACCATTATTATTTAAACTATTTAAATATAAAAATTTAAACATAATAAAAATTCCTATAATAATCCCTGTTAAAATTATAATTCCTTTAAATGATCTAAAAAAAGTATATTTATTATTTTTATTTTTTAAATTCGGCACAGAATTATATGTATCTGTATTTGTATCTATAACAGTATTTGCATTTTGATTATCTTCTTCCAATTGTTTTTTATTTTCTGCGCAGCTATATTTATTCTTATCGCCATTATAATTATTAGAACTATAATCATTATCATTATCATTATCATTATTTGAATTTTCCGCATTTAATTGTTCTTCAGATATAATATGCGGATTATTTAATTTGTCATCCATTTTATCATTACGCTCCGCCTAATTTTAACGTATTAAAATATACGACTTCTAAACCGAAAGGATACTGAATACTCCTTTTTATTCTTTTAAGTATTAATTTATCTTCATAAGCGGCACTGCTTTTAACGCTTAAATCTGCATTAGAAATCACGGTTCTTATTATATACAGTTTTAATTCATCGTGATTGACGGTTTGTCTTATAAGTTTAATTTTTTTATATTTAATTTCGGAAGAAATATTAGCTTTTTCCATTTTTTGTATAAATTTTTCTCCTATTATCATTTTAAGCGTACTTTCACCGTAAGATTTACCCATTTTATTCAATGCTCTTGAAAGCTGGGTTTTAATAGTAATAGAATTAAATCCCGTAAATTCTCTTATAAAAGTTTTTGAGAAATAAACAATTTCACCCATACCCACCCTATTATTAAAAGGCAAATCTCTTAAAACTTTTGCGCCGCCTGTTTTAGAAACCCTGATAACAATCGGGACTCTATTGATTCTATAAGTAAAATAAGCCGTAAAAAGAGCAATAGAAGTAATAACAGACATTAATACTATTACAATTTTTAAAGTTGTATTTTGGGCATTTAAATCGCCCCAAATTTCATAAAAAAATCTTTTATTATTTTTACTATTATTAAAATACAATTGCTTTACCCACCGAAGTTATTGTTTTTTTTATGCTTGTATGATATTTATCGCCTATTCCGTCAAATATTTTTCCGACAAGAAAAGGTACAGATGCAGAAATTGTTATCATTACTATAAAAATTACAATATCTTCCGCAAAAGTGAATAGACCTAATATCTGACCTAATCCCGTTCCCGTTGACTGCATATTTGCAGACATTATTTTTCCGAGCATTGTGAAAAAAATTAATTGTTCAAGGCCTGTTATCACTCCCCAGAATGATATTTCGGTAAAAAGCTTTAGCCATTTTCCAAAAACGCCTTTTGTATATGGTATTGTTTCAAATCCTATAATTATAGGAAAGATGGAAAACAATAGTCCTAGAATAACAACCTGAATTAAAGCCATAAAAAGCTGAATACCGATATATAAAAGATTAAACAAAAACCAGAATATGCCCATTAAAACTGCGCCTGTTAATGCATGTAACGCTCCCGCAAACCATGATACGGGATTAAGATTCCAGCCTTTTTGAACAGAACTGGTACCGTTTGACGATATTGTCGGCAATGAAACAGAATGGAGGCTGTTTACGATAGAGGAATTAATCTGCGAAACATTTTGCCCTATGCCTGATATATTTAGTTTAATAATGTATAGCTGAATTTTATCTGCAAGCGTTAAAATATCCTGAGCAAAATTTGACATTCCGGCAGATTTCCATGATAAGAATCCCGCCGCTATTAAAATAATTCTGATAAGTAAGCCGTAGTAATTTGAAGATTGACCCGTTAATTCTAATTTATAAGATTCCCATAAAGAAAATATAATACCCGATGCAAATAAAAAATAAAACAAATAAGTCGTTAATTGAACCAAACTTGAATTATTATTAAGCGCTGAAGGAATAGAATCTATAGACAGAATAGTCAAATCTTCCCCATTATTTAATTTTGAAATAGACAGCGACGATGAATTTAAATTTAAATTTGAATTATTTCCCCCCTTAGTTAAAGCCATTGCATAAGGCGTTATAGAAAATTCGGTTATAAAAACAAAACCTGTAATAAGTATAAAAATTAAAATATATTTATTTATCATAATATTTATTGATTTTAGTTTATTGATATTATTTTATTTATAAATTAAATTTTATAATTTTTTATAATTTATGTGATGTTTAAATATGTTTATTAATTGATTTCAAGTATACTTATTATCGTTATTATTAATTAAAATTAACTATTTCAATTATTGTAAAAATTTTATTTATAATTATTTATAATGTAGTTTGATTATAAAAATTTAAATCTGGGTTCCGGCTATTTTGCTCAAGAAGTGAAGCGCCTATATGCTCTTTTTTAATTTCGGCAGCAGATTTAGACAATTCAAGCTGTTTAAGCTGGCTTTCAATATAGCCCATGTTTTTTAAATCTGCCGCGTTTTCTTCCGCCATTAAAGTTAATATTGAACTTTGGTAAGTATAATAATTACTGCTGCTCCCTAACTTTCCTCCTGCAATTTCGTTTTCAAACTCGTCTCCTTCTAATTCGGCTTTATGAGCTCTTGACGATGAAATACCTGCGTTATAAAGATTAGACGCTGCAACGTCGCTTTCAAATCCATTTACGTAATCCATACAATTTTGAGTATTGGGAACAGTGTTGCCGGCATTATTACCGTTGATATTTTCAATACCGCTTGAAGCGGCCGAAATACCGTTACTGCCGCCGCCGTTGTTGTTTGTTAAATCAGGCTGACAATTATAATTTATAGAATTAACGGACGCTGGCGCTGTAATACCGTTTGAATTTAATATCATTGAATTTGCAAAACTTTGCGCATTTGCGGATAACTCTTCTTTATTCGGAGATTTTCCTGAAACTATATTTTGTATATTGCTGCCGTAAGACGTATTTTGCAATGAATTAAATGCATTATTCTCTGAATTAATATTACCTGCTATTGAATTTGCAGGCGAAGTATTTACCGAAACATCATTTTGGGTTAATCCTTGAGGTATTTCACTAAATGCAGTTTTAATTTGGCTGTTTAAACTATTTAAATTGCTTATTGCATTTTGAACCGAATTTGTTATATGAGTTAGTTTGTCGTAATTTATAATTATATTTTGTTCCATTTCCTGCATTTTTGATTCATCAGCCGTGAGAGATTCAAATGATTGAAGAGCCTGCCCTATCCCGATTCCCGGAGTAGCAACAGGCAAACCTGCGGATTGAGCGGTCGATGCAGCATTTCCGACGGTAGCCATTACTCCCGAAGCTGCTGATGCAACGGATTGAATCTGGCTTGTAATTAGATTTATATCAGGCAAAGGCAGTCCTAAAGCAAAAGCTGTCTGAACATAAGTATATAATGAAAAAGAAACTATTGATGCGGTTAATAAAATTTTCTTAAAATTTAATTTAAAATTTTTATAAATTTTAAGATTATCATTACGATGATTACAAGAAAAATTATCTGATTTATCTATTGCATTAAATGCATTAAGTTTATTAACCGTATTAAGTTTTTTGAAATCTTTATCAAAATGATTATTATACATTTCAATACCTCCTTTTTTATTTTTTATATAAAATAAAAAAATATTTTAACTTAACTATTTATTGCATAATAAAATTACCCATTATTGCAAAATAGAATCTTGACTTATTTGTTATTTTAAAATACCTATTTTTAATATCTTCTCTATTCTATACATTTGTAATTTGAAACGCTGTCTTGAAACACATACATCGGAATTGCCTTTTTTAAAATACATCTTTATTGATGTCTTTTTTTTATATCTTTTTTACTCCGTATGGTCCGTTTGGATATTTAGATGCTAAAATTTCAAGTCTTTCTCTTAAGGTTTTATCAGGATATTTATCTGCAATTTTATTTTCTAATTCTTCATCTTCCGATGATTTGCAATACAGCCAGTATTCAAAGGGATCCGGTTTGTTCATTATAACCGTAGAATCTTTTCCAAACTTTAAAAAATATTCTGCATAATGTCCTTTGATAACTTTTAAATTTTTTACTATGTCAATTTCTTTTTTGCTTAAACCGCATATTTTTAAATCATCGGGCGAAACATTTGCATCTAACTGGCAAAAAATTTTAACGGTAGAATTTTCAATTATGCTTTTTCCCGCATTTCCGGTTTTTAAAAGATCAGAAGGCTCCTGCGTTATACTCCATACTAAAGACCCCCATTTTGCCGAAGTTTTATATAAATGTATTATTAAATCCGCTATTTTAGAATCATTCATAAATTCCCAGCACTCATCATAAAAGAAAAATACTCTGGCATGTTTGTCATACATCTTTTTAAAAGATAAATTTTTTATTATGGCAAACACAATTTTTTGTAAATCTTCATGCCCTTTTAATTTTTGTAAATCAAAAATTACTATTTTATTTTCAATATTTAAACCGCCTTTTCTATTAAGCAATATACTGTATGGTGAACCAATGTCCGTCCATTGAAAAAGATTTTTTCCCATTTCCATAGCTCTTCTTTTATCTTCAGCATCTCTTGCTTCATTATAATTAAATAAAACATTGTTGATATCCGAAATAATAGGCATATCGTTTTCGTCTTTTATTGCATCGTACGAAGCCTGAATAGCTCTTGCTATAATTGTCTTATCATTCGGGGAAAGGCTGTTTTCAGGCTCTACCATAAGAGCTATAATGCCGATTAAAAAAACCATAATATCCGCATCAAATACTTCTTCATTATTTATTCGTTTAATAATATTTTTTTTAGGCGGGAAAGGATTTAAACAATAAGTTCCGTCCATATCTATTTCAAAATAGTCTCCGTCAAATATTCTGCAAAATTTTCTGTATGTGCCTCCTATATCAACTCCGATAATATGATAATTATCCCCTGATAAAAAGAAATTAGATAAAAATCCGTTCAGCATGAATCCTTTTCCGCTTCTCGTCTTTCCAAAAATCACGCCATGCTTTGAAGGCAGTTGATTATTGTAAAGATCTAAACTGACAGGCTCAAATCTGTTATTTTTTAGAGGTATAGAGCAATTATTCGTTCCTCTAAATCCCTCATGCAGCGGAAAAAATGAGGATGCCGCCGGAGACAGCAAAGTTTTAAATCTTCTATTGAAAAAAGACTGCCCCGGAAAAAATGATAAAAATAAATTATGATGTTCCATATTGTCAGTTATTCCTTCCATAAAATTAAAATCTTTAAATGATTGTAAAATTTTCAAAGACATATAATCCAACTCTTTTAAATTTCTAGATTTTAATCTGACGCAGAACGACATATTTACGGCTTTTTTTTGAAACTTAGATATTTCCGCCAAAAATTCATCCATCTGAGATGTAATATTGGTCCCTTTATGGTCAACATAACCGCCGTTGACGGCATCTGTCAAACTTGCTTTAATATTTCTTTCCGATTGAATTTTATTAATTATTTTTTCCTGTTCAGGTATATTAAAGGCAACTTGAATATCAAACGGAAAAAAGTTTTTAATATCGTTAGATTCTAAATTTAATATTTTTGTGATGCCGAATGAATCTGTCTGCGAAGGAAGGCGATGCATATTAATAAATTTAAAATAATATCCGTCAATATAAAAATAATCTTTATTTATTTCTGCAGGCGAAAATATTAAAGAACTTCTATATGCAGCTTCGGCTAGTATGTTATTATAAAATGGAGCTTTTACATATTGCGATCTTTCCGGATTAAGTTCATTGTAAAAATAATCAACCAATTCCTGATTTGACATTCGTCTTATTTTTATGTTTAACCTTGAAGAAAAAAAGCTTAAATTATTTTCAATGTTTTCAATTTTTTTCAGCATATAGTCAAACTCTTTTTTTGCTTTCTCTCTTGAATTTTTATTAAGTGCGTCCTTTGGTTTAATTGTTAGCAGATTAGAGACAAATTGAGATAATTTTGAAAATAAATTTATATTATTAATTTTCCATGGTCTAAAGCCTGACATTGTGCAAAAAAGAAATATATCTATTTTTTTAATTAAATCGGCATTTAAAGATTTAATCTTTTTTTCTTTTATATATAAATATTTTTCAGGAGGATTTGAACTTTTTGTATAATTTGATATAAAATCTTTATCGGAACCTGATATTTTGTATACCCATTGAAGCGAAATGTCTTCATTTAATAAATTTAACAAAACATCGTTAATATAAGCGGTATCGTTAATTATTTCGTCGTTTGCCATAAAATAATCAAATCCCCGTACCGCGAATCCTATAGTCAGCGACCCGTCTATACCTATAATAATATCTTTAAATATACTTAATAGATTTATATAATTATTTAAAGATTCATATTGATTTTGTTTTTTTAAAACAGTATTTGCAAACATATAAGATAGTTATAAGATAGTTAATTTTAAGGTTATAGTCAGAGCGATTTATTTATTAATTTTATTTTATTCATAATAGATTTCAATAATATTTTTTGCCTCTGCAATATCACGGTGCGGCTCTAAAACAAAAAGTTTTTTTGTTATAAAAAAGTAATTAATTAGTGTAGTTGTATAAAAATCAGGTTTCCCTTTTTTATACTTTTTTAGAAAAATAAAAATTAAAAGATCTAATAAAATAGTTATCAGAATTTCTTTTTTTAATAATAATATTATGAACATCGTTAGAAAAATGTATAAACCCCAATCATAAAGTTCTAAACCTAATTTTGTTACTTTTTCATGAATCCCTCTGTGTATTTTAAAATTAGTAAAACCCATTTTATTTTATTATTTATTTTAATTAATCATTTTTATACATTATTAATTTTATTTTTTAGGATACTTATGATACTTATTATGTATATTTTTTTATGATTTATATAATTAAACTAATTTTGTATATATTTTAATGTTTTAATAAAATTAATATAGTTTTAGAATATTTACTCTATTTTTTTATATTTTAAATTTATAATTTAAATCATGGCAATTAAAAGATTATACAAAGAGCGAAAAATAATATATTTATATTTCAACCTAATTTATTAAGACTAAGGCTGTCCTACAGTCGTTGAACCGTTTCCCGAACCTATAGTTACGCTGTTAGCTGCGCCTCCGGCATTTTGAACAATGCCTAAAACTGCGCCTGTAATTGTCGGAGCAAGCATAACGCCGGTTCCCGCAGCTGCAGTTATAAAAGCTTTTCTTGCTGCATCAGGTTTATGCTGCTTTATATCATAAAACCCTTTAATTAATCCTAATGTTAATGTTGCAGGAGCTAACCTGTAGCAAATCCATGTTGTAGCTTCGTTTAATATTCCTGAAGCACCTATACCGAGCGAGCCTTGATTTAAATTTATATAAGAATAAGCTGGAGAAGCAATTGACAAAATTGAAAGTGAAAATAAAAATAACGGCAAATATATTTTTTTAAATTTATTACGGTAATTAAAAAAAATATTTTTTTGTTTAGTTTGAAATATTTGATAAAATATGTTGTTACTATTGTTACTATTGTTAATATTGTTAATATTGTTAATATGCTTATAATTTTTAATATTATTTCTATTATTTTTTTTAATAAAATTAATATTATTAAAAATATATTTTTTTGAAAAAAATATAAAATAAGTATAACGGTTTAATTTGTTAAATAATTGTTCTTCAAATAGCCCTGAAATAATTCCTGATTCTAATTGAATTGCAGCCTTGTCATAAAAATCAATTATCTTCATTTTTTGCCCTCCCGTTTAAATTTCCTTTATATTAATTTAATTTATAATTAATTATATTTAAAAGACTGTATTTATACCTTAAATCACCGTTAGAAATTTCTTTTTCTGGATTCCTGCCAACGCAGTAATGACTTTGCGAAGGTTTAAATTTTAACCTATTTGGCGTCATTCCCGCGAAAGCGGGAATCCAGTATTTATCATATGTTTGTTAAATCAGTTTTAATAATTTCTAACGGTGATTTAAATTTATATATTTAATTTGAATAAATTTAATTCTATTTTATTTTTTATTTCATAATATAAATTTATATCATTTAAACATTACAATATTATGTCAGTTTTATTTCAAATTTATTATTTAAATATTAAAGTTTTGTTTAAATAGCTATATATATATTTAATATTATTAATAAATTTGCAATATTTGCCGTAAATTTTATTTCTATTTATTTTATTTTTTATTTAAAAATGTCATAAAAATGTAACATTAAAATGATATTATTTAATTCTTAAAAATATTTATTAAATAAAAGGAGCAGCCATGAAAAAAATTAAAAAAAGAAAATTAAAAAAAGGACAGCGTAAGAGCTATCAGCAATTTATTGATGAAATAAATAATAAATTGCGTGAAAAAAAAGAAATTGAAGAATTATACAAACGTGTTATAATATTTAAAGCAAGCGATGTGCTTGAAGAACTAAGAATCAGAAAAAATAATGCGGAGGCATTAGAAAAATATAATGGAAAATTTAACAAACAACAGTAGCAATAGCAAGAATAATAACAAAAATAATTTTGATAACGATAAAGATAAAATAGATAAAATTTTTAGTGAAATAAAATCTTATATAGATTATGTAAAAGATTGCGGGTTAAATGAAAATAAAAGAGATGCGGCATCAAGTATTATTTCTTTTACGGGGATGATTTTAGATGAAATATCAAACTCAATAAAAAAATCAAATTTATCTAATTTTAATCTTGAGAAAATTTCTAAAGAAGATTTAGAACCAAAATTATCAATTTTATTAAACCAATTAATACCCTATTTTTCTGAAAAAAAGGTTGAAAAAAAATTGGATGAGATTGCGGTTTATTGCGATACGGTATTTATGGAACTTATGGCAGGACACTCTTGTGCTGTCCCTGAAAAACAATAAATACAATAAAGCAAGCAATATAATTTAAGCTAAAAAAAATGCCATAAATATTAAATGAATAGTAAACATATAAAAAAATAAATATAATAAATAATATAAGTATTATTCTTTTTTTAAATCTTTAAATAATTTAAATAATTAATGTTAAATAATTTTTTATGAAAGAACAATGCTTATATTATTTTCAAGTAAGTTCACACTTGACATCCCCCTCCTTGCTAAAGCAAGAGGAGTCATTATATAAGATATAAGGACAGATAATCCCTCACGGTTTCCCAATAGTTCCTGCTGCCGGCAACTAATTTTCGTCCGTTCCGCTTCATTCCTGACCCCCAAGGGTTTTAGAATATTCTACAGGCTTAAATTTCCGCATGCCCCGCGGTATTTTAAAATAAAAAATAAGAGATAGAGATCAGAGTATGAGTTTTTTAAGTTATTATTTATTTATATATAAAAGACCAAACGACTAACCTTTAATATCATATTACTATTTACTATGCTAAAATTTAAACAACACATGTAAAAACAAAACTACAAAAATACTAATATCATCTTAATTTAATAATTTATTTATATATAGACGGTCAAGCTTTACCTGAACATCCGAGAATTTTCATTCTTTCTTTTATTACATCTGTAACATATTCCATTGCAGGACCGAAAATTTTTCTCGGGTCTATTTGAGACTTATCCGTGGCAAAGCTTTCTCTTACCTTTGCAAGAAAAGCAATTCTTAAATCAGTGTCGGTATTTACTTTATTTATGCCATATTTTATTGCTTCTTTTAAAACATCAAAAGGAACGCCCTTTGCTCCTTTTAAATCTCCGCCAAATTCCTCAAATTTTTTAGAAGCTCTTTCAGGAACGGATGAAGCGCCGTGTAAAACAAGAGGGATATGTGTAAGTTCTTTTACTTTTTTTAATCTTTCAAAATCTAACTTGGCTTCGCCTTTAAATTTAAATGCTCCGTGCGATGTACCGATTGCCGGAGCTAGAAAGTCAATTCCTGAAGATTCGACAAAATCTTTAGCTTCAGCAGGATTAATCAAAACCGCATCTCTGTCGGCAACAGAAACATTGTCTTCAATACCTTTTAGTCTTCCGAGTTCTGCCTCTACCGAAATTCCCAACGGTTTGCAAATATTGACGACTTGTTTCGTAATTTTTAGGTTTTCTTCAAAAAGATAGTGCGAAGCATCAATCATAACTGATGTAAAACCTGCTTTAATAGCAATTAAAACTGAATTAAGATTTGAACCATGGTCTAAATGAAGAGCGACGGGTATTTTAGACTTATCCGCCATTGTTTTTGTCATAGCATAAAGCATTTCCGCTCCTGCATATTTTATAGCTCCTTCACTTGCAGCGATGATGATAGGCGCTTTTTCAGATTCAGCAGCCGAAAAAATAGCTTTCAAGAATTCCATGTCGTTAATATTAAAAGCTCCTACGGCGTAATTTTTCTTATTTGCATCATCAAGTATTTCCTTAGCGGATACCAAAGGCATATTTTACCTCCATTAAGTTAATCAATTTATTTTAATAATTTAATAAAATGATATTTACTGGCGGAAGCGTATGGGAATCGAACCCACCTCACCCTTATTGGGGGCGCCAATTGATTTGAAGTCAACGAGGAGCACCAGCCCACTATCCGCTTCCTAATATTATTTGCCAAATTTTTTACCTCACATCGCATCGCATTACCTTTCTATTTATAAATATATGTCCATAGTATCGTCCCCTATATCATGGTCCAGGATGTCCCGGTCCACCCGATGGCGGAGGCGGCGGCGGTCCCTGAGGTCCAAAAGGCTGCGGTCCTGGAGGAGGCGGCGGTCCTTGCTGCGGTCCCATAGGTCCACCTGGTCCAAAAGGCTGTGGTCCTGGTCCTGGAGGCGGAGGCGGCGGTCCTGGAGGTCCAAAAGGCTGCGGTCCAGGTCCTGGAGGAGGAGGAGGAGGTGGTCCCTGAGGTCCAAAAGGCTGCGGTCCTGGTCCTGGAGGCGGAGGCGGCGGCGGTCCGGGCTGTCCCGGCGGAAGCATAGGCGGTCCGTAAGCTAAAGGTCCCGGCAGCATATAAGCATAAGAAAGCGATAACGGATACCATGGTCCTTCGGAATATAATCCGTAGTACCAATTATTTGATGCCCACATATAATACATACCGTTAGCACTATAAATATAATTTTCATATGACGGAGAAAAAAATGCATTAACCCCGCTTCCTATGCTGAAATTTATATTTGGCGTGTTTATACTAAACATAAATCCACCAGCGTAAGCTTTTTTTAAGCTATTGCTATTATTGTTAAACAACACAAAACAAAATAGTATAAAAAAAATAGATGAATAAAATAAAAGACTTTTCTTTAAAGATAAATACAAAGTTTTAAAAATTTTATTTTCCTCCTGATTTACAATCAATAATTAATAATATTTATTATTATTATAATAATGCAATTTTTACATTTAACAATAACTAATAATTAAGTTTTAATAAATATTAGTTATTATATAAATATATTTTAAATATATCACAATTAACGCAAAAGTCAAATAAAGCGTATCAATCCTAAAATTACCGAATGTATTATTTTAGATTTATAATTTTACGGCTGTTTTAAAAAATATAAAATTTTATCTTCAGGTACGGGTTTTGAAAATAAATATCCTTGAACAATGTCGCATCCGAAAGATTTTAATATTTTTAACTGTTCTTCGGTTTCCACTCCTTCGGCGATAGTTTTCATGCCCAATTTAGAAGCAAGAACTACAACTGTATTAACTATTGCCAGATCTTTAGAACTTTTCATCATACCTCTTATGAATGAAATATCTATTTTAATAAAATCTGCGGGTATATTTTTTATATAAGATAAAGAAGAATAACCGGTGCCGAAATCATCTATGGAAATTTTAATTCCTTTTTCTTTAAAAGCATTTAATGTTTTAAGAGTATCGCCAAGATTTTGTATAAACACGCCTTCCGTTATTTCAATATCAATCAATGACGGCGCTATTTCGTATCTGTCTAATGCGGAAGCTATCATGTCTATTAAACCTGATTTTCTAAAACTGACAGGTGATATATTTATGGAAACAGGCACAATATTATGACCTTTTTCTTTCCACTCTTTTAAGTTCCTGCAAATAGTATCTATTAAATATTCTTCAAAATGCCGTATAAGCCCTGTTCTTTCAAGGGGAGGAATAAACTTAACAGGGGGCATAATTCCCTTATCCCCGTTGTTCCATCTTGCCAAAGCCTCCATGCCGCTTATTTTGCCTGTTTTTATGTCAAAATATGGTTGATAATAGATTAAAAATTCTCTATTTTTAAATGCGTTTATTATATTATCTTTTATCAGTAAAAACTCGGATACTTCTATGTTCATTGATGCTTTAAAAAATTCTAATCCCCCTTCCCCCTGAGTCTTTGCTTTTAAAAGGGCAATATAGGCTGATTTTAAAATATCATCCGCATTTTTTCCGTCATCAGGAAAGATAGATATCCCCATAGTGTAAGAAATATTAAATGACTCGGGTATTATTGTATTATCTTCATTTGCATTGACAACGCTGCAGTCTTTTGTCTCCGAATTGAGAGCGGAAAGTTTACTAACATATAAAGGATTTTTAAATTCTTCTTTTATTTTATCAATTATCTGTAAAATATCTTCTTTATTTTGTAAATCAACAAATAATATTCCAAACTCGTTTCCGCCTATCCTTGCAACTATATCACCAACCCCTATAATTTTATTTAATCTTTTTGAAAATCTTTGCAGAATTTTATCCCCGATATCATATCCATAGGTATTGTTAATATAGGATAATTTATAAACATCAATTATTATAAGATAAGCACTCAATTTTTTCTCTCTGTATTCTCTACTGTTAAAGTAGATATTAATGGTAAGGATAAAGAGATTCCTATTCGGAAGTCCGGTTAAATTGTCATAAATCGAGATATATCTTAATTCTTCTTCCAATGCCTTTTCCTGCGTTATATCTTTACCTATTGACACAAAATTTATAACTTTAAAATCTTTTTTATTTTTTACAGGAACAATCGTTGTTACTAAACTAAATAATTCGCCGTTTTTCCTTCTGTTTATAAAAATACCGTTAAAAACTTTTTCTGAATTTATTATATCCCAGAAATTTTTATAAAATCCGGCGCTAAGCAATCCGGATTTGAAAACCCTCGGATTTTTTCCTAGTAACTCTTCTTTTTTATATCCGCTTATATTTTTCACGCCGTCATTAACATATTCAATATTTCCAAGATTATCGGTCACCATCATCCAATCGGGGCTATTTTCTATTGCCATGTAAAGAGTATGCATCCATTTTTCATTTGCTATGTTTTCGGTAATGTCTAAAATTATTACGAGTAAGCACTGTTTATTATTTAATGTAATTGCGGCCGCATGAGGCTGGACTATTTTTATTTCACCGTTTTTAAGTCTATGTTCAAAAGTAGTGACCCCGCTACCCTCTACCGCCGCTGTTTTTCTGAAAATTTTAAGTTCTTGAGGGGTGTTAGAAATGTTTATTTGCGCCACGCTCATGTTTAATAATTCTTCTTTTGAATAACCGTAAAATTTTACGGCAGAATTGTTGACATCCATAAAACAACCGCTTTCAATATCAACAATAAAAGAAGGAAGGGGCAGATTATAGAAAAAAGATTTGAATTTTTGTTCGTCTGTTAAAAATAAAAGCAACTTACAAAACTTATTCAATATTTTATTTTTTACCTATAGTATAACTATAATTTAATCTAATCTACATTGTAAAACCGCCTGGATATTTTAGAATATTTTTAGATACTGGGCACATACACATACCACATACACATACATAGATAGCATTTTATTTTATAATTAAATAATATCATGCAAACATAAAAATACAAATATTAATAATTAATATTAAAATTAACTTTTTTTATTTTAAACTATTTTTTAAAAAATTATTATATTGTTTGTTTTAAACATAGCGGTTGCCAAATTGATGTTAGGAATTTTTATTGTACTATTGTAAATATAGGCATTTATAACTATTTAATATTACATTAATTTATTATTATATATATAATCTAAACTATAATACCAAAATTGCCGATAGAAATTTATAGACCGGATTTCCGCCCACGCGGAAATTATTTTGATGGATTTTAAAAATTCACCTGTTGGGTGTCATTCCTGTGAAGGCAGGCATCCATTATTGTTGAAATATTGCGGTATTCTCAATAATTTCTATCAGCAATTTTGGGATAATCTAAATATTAGATTAACTTTTTATATTATAGTATGATAATTAATTAACTAATTAATATCAAAAATTTAATTAAAACCAAATAAAAATATGATATAATATATGATATAATGAAATAATGAAATAATATAATAATAAAAATTAATTAGAATTATTACAAATACAAAGATATGGAACGCTGGACTTTGGGAAACGATAATCTTCAGGAAGGTCAGGAAAGTAAAGATAAAAATAAAAATATTGATTTTACGTTAGATGATTTTAGCGAAAATATAAACGTGCAAAATGTAAGAAAAAAACTATCGGAAACTTCCGAAAACAATAAATTTCAAAAAAAAAATAACCAAAATAGGGAAATAAGATATAACACTATAGGCAAGAAAATTTTTTATATTTTTTTATCTATAGCGGCGATTATTTCTATATATTATATCTTTAAAACATTTTATCCGAACAACAATATACACATAAAAATTTTTAATTTAAAGACTAAACTTTATAGATCTAAAACATTGCCTGAAAATAATTTATTAATAACAGGATTTTTATTAAATAACAATAAATTTCCAATCGGGTTCGCAAAATTAAAGTCCAATCTGTATAGTTCAAAAAATATAATTTTAGCGACAAAGTATGTTTATGCAGGAAATTTCATAAATATAAATAAACTAAAGACAATGTCTAACGTCTCAATAAATCAGGCATTGCAAAATAAAAACGGAAATAATATGTCAGATTTAGAGATATTACCTCAACACCCTATAAAATTTATGGTTGTTTTTCTTAATGTGCCTACAGGTACTAAAAATTTTTCAGTGAATGTCAGTCATTTTTATGTGATCAAGAAAAAGTAAAAACCTGCATTTTTTGTATTCTGTATTCTTTTTCCTGTTAAATATAAGCCGCAATATGTTAATTAGTCGGATAAGAAAGCATAAAACACTTACATATTGAAATATAAAACTACCGATTTAATAATAACAGATTAATAATCCATAATTGTTTTTTATTGTTAAGCTTTTTTTACTTTTACGTTTCGTTTAGCCGAATTTTTTTTTGAAGCTGTTTTTTTAGTTGATCTTTTAGGGACTGACGATATTTTTTTAGTTTGTTGTTTAGCTGGTTCAGGAGTTACGTCTATTTCATCTTTCCCCGATGCGCTTCTTTTGAAATTTTTAATCGCTTTTCCTATGCCGCTTCCCAGCTCAGGCAATTTACCTACTCCAAATATTAAAACTACTATTAGTAATAATACAAAAATAATTATAGGAGAAAAACCGAACATTTTTATACCTCCATAATGGCAACATTATAATATTAATCATTAAACATATAAATATTTTATTATATTATTTTTTGTATATCAAAAAATAATAATACCGCAATACAAATACAATAAATATAAATAATAATTTATTTTGCAATCAAAAAATCCCGTTATTGCAAAATAAATTTCATCGCTATCACTATAGTTATATATTTTTATTAGTTAATTAATAAATTTTTTATCATTTAAATTATTTAAATTGTCATTAAATGATTTTTAATAATTAGTTTAATTATTAAAAAAACCTGCTGTTTGGAATCTGGCGGAGAGGGAGGGATTCGAACCCTCGATAGACTCACATCTATACATGATTTCCAGTCATGCTCCTTCGGCCTCTCGGACACCTCTCCTTAAAATTGTTTATTTTTAAACTGCTTATAATTTTTAGATTATATTTATTGAATATAATCTAAACTATAATCAATCTTTATTTACTTTTTAATATTTATAATATAATCTTTATAGATTAACATTTATTGTTTATAAATTTCAAGTGTATTTTTTAAGATATTCCAATATAACGCTTAGTCCTTCTTTCATAAAAATTTATTTTCTGGATTCCTGCTTCCGCAAGAATGACTTTTAGAGGAGTTATTGTGTTATCCGTCAGATGTCATTCCTGCGGAAGCAGGAAAGTTCCGAAGATAGAAACCGCATGCCGTTTCTGTTCACGAGACTACAAACCGAGAGCGAAGCGGTCATCCAGTATTGCTTATTATTGAAATATTATTTATAGTGATAGTTTCTATGAAAGGATTAAAGATTTGTATTGACAATATTTTTATATTTATTATATAATAAATATATATGTATTTCTTTTCTCCATTTTTCCCGCACTATTATTTATTATAATTAATTAATAATAGTGCGGGTTTATTTTTGGTTTATTTTTAGAGATAGTAATAATAAAATTTAATAAAAAAATAAATAAATTGAGAATCCCTGTAAATTTATTTTATAATTAATTATTTTTTTCAGTTTTTAGCGGCAATAAATTTTAGAAATGAATAGAATTATTAGTAATACTAAAGACTTAAATACAATAGTCGCCAAACTTAAAAATAAATCAAAAAAAATAGTTTTTACTAACGGATGTTTTGATATTATTCATGCAGGACATGTCATATACCTTAATAAAGCAAAAAAATTAGGCGATATTTTAATTGTAGGTCTCAATAGCGACTCGTCTGTTAAGAAACTAAAAGGAAACGATAGACCGATCATTATTGAAGATGACAGAGCTTATATAATTTCAAATTTAAAACCTGTAGATTTTGTTGTTATATTTAACGATAATACGCCTTATAATTTAATAAATGAAATTAAGCCAGATTACTTAGTCAAAGGTTCAGACTACAAAAATAAAGAAGTAGCGGGATCCGATATAGTTAAATCATACGGCGGTCAAGTAATTTTTATAGATTATGTTAATGAAAAATCAACAACTAATATAATTAATAAGATTAAAAAAATTAACTCCTCGTCGTAATTATTTTAATTATAAATGTTATTATAATCAGAGATATAAAAATATAAGGCAGCAAAACTATAATAATTGACTTTGCGGTAGAAATACCCTCCGTCTTTTTAATTCCTATTGCCGTCAGAGCAAAAAACCATGCTAAAATTATATTATAGCCAAATATAGGCATTATAGAAAAAAGATTAACCCCTGCCGTATAGCAAATTATCCTGAATGTATATCTAAAATGTTTTTTGCCTCCGAATAAACGAATAAAACCATGTAAAATAGTGCTTAATAGCAATAAAAATAAGCTGTACAAAATTCCAAAGAAGATTAATAATATTAATATCCCGAAAATTATAAATAAAGTAATAGTATCTTTATGCGCAAACAATAATGGAATCTTTGGCAAAAATGAATAATTTGAATAAAAACCTATTTTGAAGAAAAATATTTCCCAAAAAAAAGAAAATACAAGATTTACGTAGCCAAAAATAACGGCATAAAAATAAGGATGCAATACATTGTTGTCGGATGTTATTTCCCCAAAAAAAATTTCAGGAGAAAAAAGAGATTTCTTCCAGGTTAAAACAAATGCTTTAAAAAACCCTTTTTCTTTAATATTATCAAAATCTATCATAAATTTTTCCTTAATTTTATCTTATGTTTTATCTAGATTCTTATATTTATTAAGGTAATTGTAAAACTTTCGGCGCAATGTAATAATAAATAAAATAATTTATTAACATTAAATATATATCAAATTTAATTTAAAAATAATATTTAATAAATATTATATATACATTATATATAAAATATAATAATAAACTAATTTATATATTTTCTTTTATTAATTTATAATTAATACTGTCGACCAAAGCCTGATAACTGGCTTCTATAATATTTTCGGATACGCCGATAGTCGTCCATTTAGAAGTTTTATCAGAAGATTCTATTAAAACTCTTACAAAAGACCCTGTGCCGGATTTCATATTACTGTTATTTATGACCCTAACTTTAAAATCAGATAATTTCATTTCATTTAATATAGGATAGAACTTTAATAAAGATTTTCTTAAGGCATTATCGAGAGCGTTAACAGGACCGTCACCAAGCGCTACCGTATGTTCAATATTACCGTTAATATCAAGCATAACAACCGCTTCGCTTAAAATATTATAATTATTTTCGTTGTATTCAATATTATTTTGAAGCGCATTAAGCGCATTTTTTTCAATTACAACCCTGAAGGAAATCAATTTAAAATAATTATTATATTTTTTAGACGAATATTTATTAAGAAGCATCTTAAATGAACCGTCCGCGCTTTCAAAATTAAACCCATGATTTTCCATTTCCTTAATTTTATTAAGCAATTCTTTTTCCTGCTCTTCATTTATGCTGCTTAAATCAAAACCGAGTTCTTTTGCTTTAGCTTCAATATTTCCTTTTCCTGAAAGATCCGATATTAAAAATCTGCGGGCATTACCGACCAATAAAGGATCAATGTGCTCGTAAGATGAAGGATTTTTAAGAACGGCATTTGCATGCATTCCTGCCTTATGGGCAAATGCGCTTTCCCCTACATAAGCTTTGTTTTTTACAGGAATATTATTAGATATTTCATCTATAAGAAGCGATACTTTAGTTAAATTTTTTAATTTATTTTTTGAAATACAATGAAATCCTAATTTTAATTCAAGATCAGGTATTATAGACGATAAATTTGCATTTCCGGTCCTTTCTCCATAACCGTTTATTGTGCCTTGAACATGGTTAATACCGCTTAAAACGGCAGAAATAGTATTCGCAACCGCGCAATCGGTATCATTATGCGCATGAATGCCTAATTTATCAGGGTCAATATTATAATAATCGGATAATTTATTGATTATATTTGAAATTTCATGAGGTAATGTCCCGCCGTTAGTATCGCAAAGCACGGCTTTTTCGGCTCCGGAAGATAATGCTGATTTAATAGTTTTAACGGAATATTCTTCGTTATTTTTAAAACCGTCAAAAAAATGTTCTGCATCAAAAAAAACAATTTTGCCGTTTTGTTTTAAGAATTCTATAGAATCGGCAATTAATTCTAAATTTTCTTCATATGATACTTTTAAAATCTCTTTCACATGTAAATCCCATGATTTTCCAAAAATAGTTACATATTTCACGTCTAAATCAGATAAAGTTAAAAGACCTGCATCGGAAGATGCCTTAGAATTTTTCTTTTTAGTGCTGCCAAAAGCTGTTATTTTAGAATTTATATATTTTTTCTTTGACGACAATTCAAAAAATTTATTATCTTTCGGATTTGATAAAGGATAGCCGCCTTCAATAAAATGCACTCCAAGCTCATCAAGAATATCGGCTATAATCAATTTATCGTCTAAAGAAAGAGAAAAACCTTCGCCTTGCGTTCCGTCTCTCAACGTACTATCGTATATTTCAATTTTTCTATTGAAATCTTTATTTTTCAAAACTGTTTCGGTTTTCATTATTAATTATATATTATTTATTGCTGCTATTAATATTAAATTACTTATAACCCAAATCCCGATTTATAAACTATTTATAAGTTCTAATGCTAAATGACTCTGGATTCTTGCAAAAGCATGAATGACAACCGACAAGTTAATGACACCCAAAAGGTAAAACGATAAAACCTCAAAAAGTCATTCCTGCAAAAGCAGGAAACCAGATTATAAAATTATAAATCGGGATTTGGGTTGTTTTTGTTATCATTATTATGAATTTTTATTGTTATTATTTATTATTACAATTACCATTATTTTTCAATCCGAGATTAAAAGCTTCATGTAATATTCTTGTTGCAAGCTCCGCATATTTTAATTCAACTATGCATGAAATTTTAATTTCTGAAGTAGAAATCATTATTATATTGATATTTTCTTTAGAAAGAGCCGAAAACATAGTAGATGCCGTTCCGAAATGATTTCTCATTCCGACACCTATAGCCGATATTTTAGCAATTTTATCATCGGATAACACTTCTTTTGCATTAAGTTGTTTACCGATATTCTGAGCAATTTCTAAAGCCTTTTTAAGGTCTTTTTTGGTAACCGTAAATGTTAAATCGGTAAAACCTTCAACGGAGATGTTTTGAATTATCATGTCAACAACTAACCCCGCATCTGCTATGCTTGAAAATATAGCCGCCGCTATTCCCGGTTTATCGGGAATACCTCTTATAGATAATTTTGCTTCGTCTTTATCGCAAGCAACGCTTGAAACTTGCAATTCTTCCATATTGTCCTCTTTACTTGAAAATTTAATTTGAGTTCCGGGTCCATCAACAAAAGTTGATTTTACAAATAAATTAACTTTATATTTCATTGCAAATTCAACAGAACGAATTTGCAAAACTTTAGCACCTAAGCTTGACATTTCAATCATTTCATCAAAATAAACTTTGTCTAATCTTCGAGCTTCAGGAACAATAGAAGGATCCGATGTATAAACCCCTTCCACATCGGTAAAAATATCGCATCTGTCCGCATTTAAAGCGGCGGCGATCGCTACTGCGGTAGTATCAGAACCGCCTCTGCCTAATGTTGTTATATATCCTGAATCATCAATACCTTGAAAACCTGCAACTACGACTATTTTATTTTTATCTAATTCTTTTTTTATATTTTCAATATCAATAGAAAAAATTCTCGCGTTTCCATATGATCCGTCGGTTTTAATTTTAACTTGATGAGCAAGCATAGGCACGGCTTCATACCCTTTATTATTTAAAGCTATTGAAAGCAAACCTGCGCTGACCTGCTCCCCTGTAGAAATTATCATATCGGTTGCTAAGTTGTTATGGCTTCCGCCAATTTGGAGAGCAAGATCTAAAAGTCTGTTTGTTTCCCCGCTCATTGCGCTAACTACAACGACAATTTCATTATTCTTAATTTTTTCGCCGATTACACGCATTGCCGCATGTTTTATTCTTTCTATATTTCCCATTGAAGTTCCGCCGAACTTCTGCACTATAAGGGGCATAAAGAGACCTCTTGCTTATTTTTAATTTTTATATAATTATTTTTTAAACATTCTCGGATTATATTTATGAATAGCCTCTCCTATTGAGTCCAGAACAGCTTCCGGAACTATCTCCGATAATGTAGGATGAGAATGGATAGTAAATTCGGCATCTTTTATAGTTCCGTTAAAATGCATAATAGCAGTAATTTCGGCTATCAGTTCGGGCATATCTGCACCGATGCCCGTCGCACCGATAATTTTACCTGTTTCTTCTTCCGTTATAACTTTCAAGAATCCTTCTTTTTCTTCCATGGCAAGAGCCATGCCGTTTGCCCCGTAAGAAAAACGGCCTACTCTATATTTTATATTTTCTAATTCTTTATCGCCTTCTTTCATACCGACGGTTCCGATAGGCGGATTAACATAAATAGACCATGGTAAGACGGAATAGTTTTTTTCTCTTTTCCTGCCTGCAATATTTTCAGAAGCAATAATGCCGTCATAAGATGCTTTATGAGCAAGCATAGGACCGTCTATTATGTCGCCGCAAGCATATATCCCTGCAATATTTGTCTCATTATGAACATCCGTTTTTATTTTTCCTTTAGAATCCAATTCTACTCCTATTTCCTTTAAACCTAAATTATTCGTATTAAGAATTCTGCCGATAGACACTAATACTTTTTCCGCATTAATCTTTTCCCCCGTTTTTAGCAAAACAATTGCGCCTTTGTCCTCAGCCGATATATTATCAACTTCAATAGAAGTTTTTATTTCAATATCTTTTGATGCCAGTATTTTATTGGTAAATTTAGAAATTTCTTTATCTTCCGTGCTTAATATAGACGGCAAAAGTTCAAGCATCGTAACTTTAGAACCAAATTCGTTAAAAATATTCGCAAATTCGCATCCGATAACCCCGGCTCCGATAATAGCAATATCTTTCGGTATTGATTTTATATTTAATATTTCGTCAGAAGTAATAATATTACTATGGTCTATATGGAATGCAGGAATCATAGCAGGAGAGGAACCCGTCGCAATTATAACATTGGAGGCGGATATTTCTAATTCGCCATTATTATTATTTTCTTGAATTTTAATAACTCCGGAAATATTATTTTTTTTATCGGGAGCAGATACAATAAAAGCTGCGCCGTTAAAAATACTGACATTCCTTGCTTTTAGTAATTTACTTACGCCGCCTACCAATGTTGAAACAACCTCATCTTTATAGTTTATTATATCTTCATAGCTATAATTATATTTATCTATGTGAAAACCGCTTACTCCTGATTTTAAACTATTTAAAAATTTAGCTTTTGAGTATAATACTTTAGTAGGTATACATCCCCTATTTAAGCAAGTCCCGCCTAATTTATCCTTTTCAATTATAGCAATTTTCATACCGTTAAGCGCTGATTTTAATGCCGCAACATAACCTGCAGGACCCCCGCCTATCACGCAGATATCAAAATTTTCCATAACAGTTTCCTTTTATTTATTTATTTATTAATTAATTAATTTAAACTTTTCAATTTATAATTTTTCTTTATTTTAATTTTTAATTTATCTTATTTTATATTTTATTCTTTTATTAATTAATTTAAAACTTATCTATTTATTGAAATTATTGAAAACTGGTTTGCAGTTATAACTTTTTATATCAAATTTTTTTAATTTAAATAAAATATACATATATATATTATAAATAATTTTTATTAATAATAATTTCTCTATATAAATTTTTCGGCAAATTTTCAGGCAAATTTTCTGCATTATTTTTTATGCTCAAAGCTATGTTCTCCGTGTTTTTATTATCTATACATTTACTGTCATCTTCATTTACAATTATATTAACTTCAAAATAATAATTCTTAAAAATATTTATGTAATCAAAATCAATTTTATCTCCCCATTCCGCTATTGTAATAGAATCGGAAGCTAAAGAATCAAAAAAACCCGAATTTTCAAGATCGTATAAATTTTTTAGTCTATAAAAATCAAAGTGATCAATTACTATATTTTCATCGCAAAAATATCTATTCATTAAGCTGAAAGTCGGACTTGTTACAATATTATTATCTGCATTGCGATAAAAGTATTTAGCTAATCCTGAAACAAATTTTGTTTTTCCGGCGCCTAATCTTCCTTTTAAAAGAATGAAATCTCCCGGAAACAAGATGCTTGCAAATTCTTTTGATATTTGTTCCGTTTCGGAAGGAAATTTTGATAAATATTTAAACGGCAAATTCACTTTTGATTTCCACTCATCATAGATTTTATTATATCAAATCTTGAAACTATTCCTTGTAATTTATTATTATCGTCGACTACAGGGATAGAATAAAATTTTTTTTCAGTAATTATAGTGGCAATATCATATATAGAATCATCTTCTTTAACTGAAACAACTTTATCGGTCATAATATCTTTAACTTTAGAACCCGTTATCTTTTTTAAATCATCTTTAAAATGTTTTGAACTTTGAAGGTAGAAAATACTGTCAAATATAGTAAAAACAGTAGGTATATGAAGACTTGCATCCTGATAAACAATATCGGTCTCAGACACTATGCCCATTAGTTTACCCTCATCGTCAACTACGGGTACTGAATTAATTTTTTTATCAATAAATATTTTAGATAAGGTTTTAATATCGGTGTCTTGATTTACAGTTATCAAATCTGTACTCATTATATCTTTTGCTTTTATCATATATAAGCTCCTGCTCCTGATTTATTTATTATATTATTATATTAATTTATTTATTATTCTATGTTTGTAGTTATAATATGCAGTTATTATTTATTAACTATCACTCTATAATTATTATTCCGTTCTGCTTACTTATTTCTGCTTATTGTTCTATATTATTTAGGATTACGGGATTTTTTAACAAATTTATAGAATTAGGTATATTTAATGCTATTTCAACAGCTCCGGCGCCTGATTCGCCGAATTTGTATCTAAGGTTATTTGCGGAATATACTAATAAATATGAAGATAAACACATTGATTTAAATAAATCTATACCCTGAGCCGCAAATGAACCCGTTAAGCCGCTTAAAACATCCCCGCTTCCGCCGCTTGAAAGCAATGAACTATGTTTATATTGAATTGCTTTATCTTTAGCGTTGCTGCTAAAAACAAACATGCTGGAATCTTTTAGCAGCAAATAGACGCCGTATTCTTCAACAAACTCGCTGCCGATTTTTACAGGGTCTTTTTCTATTATTTTTCTGTCAATTTTAGTAAGTCTTTCCATTTCTTTATAATGAGGTGTTAATATAATATTTTTCTTTTTTGCGGTTAATTTTTTAAAAAAATTCATATCTTCCGAAATTAAATTTAATCCGTCGGCATCTATGATAATAGGGGCTTCAATTATTTCAAGAATATTATATAAAAAATCGGCAGTCTGCTTTTTTAATCCTAGTCCAGGACCAATAACAACTGCTGTTTTGTTTTTTAATAAATTTTTTGCGATATCGTCAACCCCGTTAATATTAAAATAGCCCGAACCGTCGTTAATTACAGGGTAAGTCATTACTTCCGATGTTTTAATTTCTAAAATTTGATTCAGTTCGTTAGGCACTGCCAAAGTTACAAGCCCGGCTCCAGCCTTAAGCGCAGATAAAGACGACATATATGCTGCTCCGGTTTTTCCGGGACTCCCTGCTATAATTAATACATGACCGTAATCAAATTTTGTGTTAAAAGGTAACCTTTCCGGCAAATAAGCAGCTATTTTTTTTTCATCCAAAGTTTCAATATTTGAATAATATTTTTCTAATAAATACCGCGGATGGTTTATATCTATTAATATTGTTTTATCATGTAAATTTAACTTTTCTCCTTCATTTAAATAAAATCCGACTTTTAAACCGCCAAATGTAAATATTTTTTTAATATTATTCTTTATGCCCGCTCCCATATAGAAACCGCTATCGGTGTTAAAACCGCTGGGATTATCTATACATAGCACGTCATAATTGTTTTTGCTTTCAATAGTTTCAATTACATTTTTATAAAAGCCCGTAATTTCCCGGTTAATACCGATACCGAAAACAGCATCTGCAAGAATATCGGTTTTATCTAATAAATTTGATAAAATACCTATATCGTCTTCTTTTATAACCGGAATTATTTCAGCATTTAATTTAATTAATATTTCAAGATTTAATTTAGCAATACCCTCATAGTTATCGGCATCGGTAATTATAACCGTTTTTACGTTATAACCGGCATTAAATAAATATCTTGAGAATACAAAACCGTCCCCTCCATTGTTTCCTTTACCGCAAATAACAGAAATAATGCTATCGCACTTTAAATCATCATTATAAATTTTAACAAATTCTCTAAAGCAGGCGGAACCGGCATTTTCCATTAAAATAGCTTCAGAATATCCAAAATCTGAATATGTTTTAGAATCTATTTGTTTTAAATTTTCCGAATAATATAATTTCATTTTATGTTTTTAATTCTCTAATATAACAATTGCTGCGGCAAAACCATTGTCATGAGAAATAGATAAACTAATTTTATTTATTTTAGCGTTGTATTTATTTACAATAAATTTTCTAATTTCATCATCTATAAATAAAAAAGGCGCTCCGTTTTGCTCATTAAACACATTTATAGAATTAAACGGAATAGAAAAAAGACCGATACGTAAAGACTTTAAAAAAGCTTCTTTTGCAGCAAAAAACCCTGCTATTTTTTGTTCAATTTTTTTTTTATGTTCAATTTTATTAATATTATTTAATTCATCCGCCGAAAAAATCCTGTTTAAAAATCTGTCGCCATAGTTTTCTTTTAGCGATTTAATCCTGTCTATGCTGACGATATCAAGCCCTATGCCGCTAATCACTTATAAAACCTTTAAGTATTATTATTTTAAATATTATTGTAATTTGCATTTTAATTTATTATACCTTTTTATTTTTATAAATAATTATTTTATATTATAATTTTTATTTATTATTTTGCTTAAGTTTATTATTATTATAATAATAAAATAATAAATAGTTTATAAATATTCAGATATAAATTATATATAATTAGAATAAACTAAATTAAAATAGTTAATTTTATAAAATTAACTATTTTAATTTCCCGCAATTATTTATTAATCCGGCTGTTTTAATAATATCAAGCATTTCTTTAACGGCATTATCAAGACCTGTAAATACAGCATGCGCTACGATTGAATAACCTATATTAAGTTCATAAATTCCTTCTATCTCTGCTATATCGCGGGTATTTTCATAATTTAATCCATGACCCGCATTTACTTGTAGTCCGATGTTTAAAGCAAATTCGGCTGCTTTTTTAATTCTGGCTAATTCTTCATATCTTTTTAAAGGATCAAGATATTGAGCATATTTTCCTGTGTGAATTTCAATAAAATTAAATTCAGCTTTTTTTGCCGCTTCAATTTGAAGTTCTTCTGGTTCAATAAAAGCCGATACATTTATGCCTTTAGACCTGAATTTATCATTTATTTTTTTATATTTCTCAATATCAAAAACTACATTTAAACCGCCTTCGGTGGTAAGTTCCTGCCTTTTTTCCGGAACTAAAGTAATTGACCTTGGAATTACTTCAAGAGCTAAAGAGATTATTTGATCATTTGCAGCCATTTCAAAATTTAATCTTTTTGTCTGTTCCGAAATTAATCTTATGTCATTGTCCTTTATATGCCTCCTGTCTTCTCTTAAATGACAGGTTACATTAAAAGCTCCTGCTTCTAAAACCGTAAAAGCCGCGTGCAGAGGGGATGGAAATTCGCCCCCGCGCGCATTTCTCAAAGTTGCAATATGATCAATATTAACTCCTAATTTCATTGTTTACCCGTCATTTTAAATTTATAAATACTTAAATACTTATTAGATATTTATAAATCTAAACTTAAACGCTCCTATAAGTTTATAATATAATTCGAATACTAAACTCATTTCCGTAACCGGTAGTTTTATAATATAATTTATCTATTTATCTATCTATCTATTTATTTATCTATTTATCAGGCAGTTTTTTTCATATTATAAATTTTGTTAAAAATTTTTCAATATTTCTTCTTTTAAGTCTAATCCGATTTTATTTATTTCTTCATTATCTTCGCCTTCCACAAGAATTCTCAAATAATTCTGCGTGCCTGAATATCTTATAAAAATTCTTCCTTTGTTTTCCAATATTTTATTATAATGAACAATTTTTTTATTGAATTCAGGCAATTCATCTAAATTCTTTTTATAAGGAACATCAATATTTATTAAAACTTGCGGATACGGTGTTATAATTTTTCTTAACTCCGACAACGATTTATTTAATTTTATCATAATAGTTAAAAGTTTTAAAGCGGATATTGTCGCGTCCCCAGTGTTTGCATCATCTAAAAAAATTATATGACCCGATTGCTCTCCGCCAAGATTAAATCCTTTTTTAATCATTTGTTCCATTATATATCTATCGCCAACATCAGCATAACTTATATTAATGCCGTTTTTTTTCATTAATATTTCAAGAGCAATGTTTGACATAGACGTCGTCACAATTCCATTATTTTTTAATTCTCCGATATCTTTCATATATAAAGCGCAAATAGCAAGAAATTCATCGCCGTACAAAATCTTACCGTTTTCATCGCAAAAAATTACTCTATCGCCGTCTCCGTCAAATGCAATACCAATATCTGCTTTATTTTTTAAAACTTCCGAGCTGATAAATTCAGGATACATAGAACCGCATTTTTCATTTATATTTAAGCCGTCGGGTCTTGATGCCGTGATAGTAACTTCCGCGCCTAACTCGCTAAATACTTCAGGAGCTGCTTTATAGCCTGCCCCGTTTGCACAGTCAATCA
Source organism: bacterium (assembly GCA_021845685.1). GTDB lineage: Bacteria > SZUA-79 > SZUA-79 > Acidulodesulfobacterales > Acidulodesulfobacteraceae > Acididesulfobacter. Next base: position 41,984 of record JAJZVN010000002.1, on the reverse strand, counting down.
CAATTTTAAGTCCGTTTAACGTAAGACATTTTGGAAATGTTAATTTTGTAAAAATTATATATCTTCCTGTTGCATCGTCAATTCTGTGGGCTTTGCCTATATCGGCATTTACAGGTCTTAATTCGCTTGAATCAAGTATAGATGAAAAAAATACATCCTCAATTTTATATTCAAGTTCTTCGGGAAATTTAAATCCTTTACAGTCAAAGAACTTTATGCCGTTATCGTAATATGGGTTATGCGAAGCAGAAATTACAACCCCTGCGTCTGCCCTCATGCTTGAAGTTATAAAAGCAACGCCAGGAGTAGGCATAGGACCTATTAGATATACATCGGAACCCATAGAACAAATACCCGAAGAAAGAGCCGTTTCTAACATATAGCCTGAAATTCTTGTATCTTTTCCTATAACAATTTTTAATTTTTTGCCCGGAGATTTTAAATTTAAAACATAAATTAATGCCATTCCGAGCCTTAAAGCATTTTCCGGGGTAAGCGGATCTTTGTTTGCAATACCGCGAATCCCGTCTGTTCCAAACAATTTACGCATTTTTTTTAATCCTGCCGATAACTAAATTAATATTAATTTTTTTATTGTATAAAATCTTAAGAAATTTTGTAGGGTTAACTAAACTTATCCTGACTAATATATTTTTTTTAATATTATTAATATTTATTTTTTTCGTAGTAATAACCGAAAGATTATCAACAATATCTTTCGGTCCTTTAACTTTAATATATTGAGGGAAAAAAGAAATATTTTTTAGATAGTAGCCCGTTTTCAATTTACCTTTAAACAAAGGGAGAACTTTTATATATTTTACAACGACTCTGCTTATTATCACAGGAATAATTTTAGGATAAATTCTTACAACTCTTATGCCTGAAGGTAAATTTAAATATGACTGACTTAAAATCAATGTGTTTTTTTTACTCAAAAGCGAGCTTCCGTTAATTCTAAAATATATTTTTTTATTTAATTTCATAAATGAAACTTTTGAACCCCTTAATTTTATTATGATTTTTTTTGGCAGAGTATTGCTGATAGCAAGCCCTTTAGGTAAAGCGTATATCTTAAGACCGGCATGCAAATTAATATCGTATTTTTTTCCGCCTATCACGTATATCCATATAAAAATAGCGATAAATAAAGAAATTATTTTAAGCCAGGAATTGCCTTTTACTATATTTTTTATATTTTTTAAATTTTTATTCATTATTATTATCGTTTTTATTTGTACCAAAAATTAATTCGTAAACAGATTTTAATAAGAGCTTATTTTCGTTAGTTTGTTCAGAAGTATTTTTAAATAAAACGGTTTTCAACTCTTCTATATTTGAAATTTTAATAATTTTTTTAGGCATTACTACTGAAATATGTCCTGTTTCTTCGGAAATAACGATAGAAAGTGCATCGGTTAATTCGGAAAGCCCTATGGCAGACCTGTGTCTTGTGCCAAAATTTTGATCTATATTTTCTTCGGTTGACAGAGGCAGATAGCAGGAAGCTGCGGTAATTCTGCCTTTTTGAATAATAACTGCACCGTCATGAAGCGGAGAAGGCGGCGTAAAAATACTTATTAATAATTCTTGTGAAATTAAAGAGTCTAATTTAATACCTATTTTTAAATAATCTCCAAGAAACACATTTCTTTCAAAAACGATTATTGCCCCTGTTTGCTTATTTGCCAATTCTATTACCGCATGCGATGTTTCTTCTATAATACTTACTTTCTCAAGTTTATTCTGTGCGATAGCAAATGGATTTTTCCCCACGTCAATTAAAGCTTTTCTTATTTCATTTCTGAAAAGTACGACTATAACAATAATTATTGAACTTAAAAAATCTCCAAAAATAAATTCCGTAGCATAAAGTTTTAAAGCTACAGCTATTAAAAAAATTAAAAAAATAACAATAAGTCCTATTAATACCTGAAATGCGCCAGTGCCTTTTATAAGCATTAATATGCGATATATTATAAAAGTTACAAATAATATATCTACAATGTCTTGCCACCTAAAATTTTGAAGCAATAAGGAAAGCATAAAAATTATATGTTAAATTAAACTAAGATATGAAATTTTACAAGTTTTCTTTTAATTTTGTAATAATATTTAAAGCTGTTTTAGTTTGTTCAACATCATGAACTCTAATTATATCAATATTTTTCAAAAACAGATAAGAAGCCAAAGCAATATTGCCTATAAGCATATTTTCTTTTTGCTTTCCTGTAATATTATTAATAAAAGATTTTCTGGAAATACCTGCTAAAACAGGCAAATTTAATGATTTAAAAGATAATATATAATTTAAAATATTATAATTGTCTTCCGCCGATTTCGCAAAACCGAAACCAGGGTCTAAAATTATTTTATCAATATCATATCCTTTAGTTTTTAAATATGATATTTTCTCATTAAAATATAAAATAATATCAAACGCGGCATCCTCGTACGGTTCAATATTGGTCTGCATATTTTGTGGATTTTTATTTCTAGAATGCATTAAAATATAAGGAATATCGTAAGACAATAAGACATCCGCCATACTGTCAGTTTCATAAGTTAAACCTGAAACGTCGTTTATTATAGAAGCTCCCGCTATAACTGCTTCTTTTGCGACTTTAGGCTTTCTGGTGTCTATTGATATAGGAATATCTACACTTTCGGATAATTTTTTAATTACGGGACATACCCTGTCTATTTCTGTCTGTTCATCAATAAAATCAGCTCCTGGTCTTGTAGACTCTCCGCCTATATCTATTATATCAGCCCCTTCTTTTTCAATTTCAATTCCTCTATTAACGGCGGCGTTAAAATTGAGATACTGTCCGCCGTCTGAAAACGAATCCGAAGTAATATTAAGAATCCCCATTATTAATGGATATTTTCCTAATATTAAGTCCTTTTTATTTGTTTTTAATATCTTAAATTTTAAATCGGAATTATTTGGATCAATATGTTTAATATTAATGTTGACGACATCTAATATATTCTCAATATCCGAAGAAAGTGATTTGAGTCCAAATTGTTGATTTTTTATCTTTTTTACGACGATACGCAGCTGAACTAAAGTTCCGAACAAAATACCGTCAGATATATGAATTTTCCCTGTTATAACATCTCTATGGTTTGCTAATTCGGCTCCTATGCTTAATGCCTCCTGCTTTAATATGTTTAATGCAGTAGGATTAATATTTTTTAACTTAATAACGATAAATATAAGCTTATCAGACATAATAAGGTTCCCTGATTTTGAAACGCCTATTTTATCTAATTCGCTTATAGCTAATTTAGAATTAAAAACATCAACAAGATAAGCATGCATAATTTTTATTCCGCTATAGTTTCAGCAGGAATATCTTTTGAATCGCTATTTTTATAATCAGGTTTATGCGCTAAAATTATAGCGTCTATTTCTTTACCGTTGACAGTCTCTTTGTCAATCAGCGTATTTGCAAGATCCTTCAATATTTCCATATTGTCGGTTAAAATTTTTATTGCTTTTTCGTGATTAGACGAAACTATATCCCTTACTTCCCCATCAATAGCAACGGCAGTCGATTCAGAATAATCTTTGTGCTGGGCAAATTCTCTCCCGAGAAAAATCTGTTCGTCTTTTTTCCCAAATGTAAGCGGTCCTAATTTTTTGCTCATTCCCCATTCGCAAACCATTTTTCTTGCAATATCGGTAGCTCTTTCAATGTCATTGGATGCTCCTGTAGTCATTGAATTAAATATCAGCTCTTCAGCGCTTCTGCCACCAAGTAAAATGGCTACTTCGTTAAGAAGATACTCTTCATCGTAATTATGCTTTTCATCTATAGGAAGCTGCATAGTCAATCCCATTGCCATACCTCGAGGAATAATCGTAACTTTGTGAATAGGATCGCTTCCAGGAAGCATTTTTGCAACAATAGTATGTCCTGCTTCGTGAAACGCGGTTATTTTTTTCTCTTTATCGCTAATAACCATACTTCGTCTTTCGGTTCCCATCATAACTTTATCTTTAGCTTCTTCAAGATTTTCCATTTTAACCGTTGACCCGTTATTTCTCGCAGCCAGTAAAGCAGCTTCATTTACCATATTAGCTAAATCGGCGCCGGAAAAACCGGGTGTCCCTCTTGCAATAATTCCCAAATCAACATCGCTATCTAAAGGAATATTTTTTGTATGAACTTTCAATATGCCTTCTCTTCCTTTTATATCTGGTTTCGGAACAATCACCTGCCTGTCAAATCTGCCGGGTCTTAAAAGAGCAGGATCTAAAACATCAGGTCTGTTAGTTGCCGCAATTAAAATTACACCGTCGTTAGGCGCAAATCCATCCATTTCAACAAGCAGCTGATTTAATGTTTGCTCTCTTTCATCATGTCCGCCTCCTAAACCTGCGCCTCTATGTCTTCCGACTGCGTCAATTTCATCTATAAATATTATACAGGGAGCATTTTTCTTGCCCTGAGCAAAAAGATCTCTAACTCGAGATGCGCCTACCCCGACAAACATTTCAACAAAATCTGATCCGCTAATGCTGAAAAAAGGTACGCCCGCCTCTCCTGCTATTGCTTTTGCAAGTAACGTTTTACCTGTGCCAGGAGGTCCGACAAGCAATACTCCATGAGGTATTCTGCCGCCTAATTTTGTAAATTTTTTTGGATCTTTTAAAAAATCAACAATTTCCTCAAGTTCTTGTTTAGATTCATCGATGCCTGCAACATCTGCAAAAGTTATCTTTTTAGCGGATTCGTCCATTAATTTGGCTTTAGATTTGCCAAAAGACATTGCTTTCCCTGCCCCTCCCTGCATTTGTCTCCAGAAGAAATACCAGAACGCAAACAAGATAAGAATCATAGGCAGCCAGGATAATAAAAATGACATATACCAAGGAGAACTCGGTACGGGTTTGGCAGTTATCGGAACATTGTGTTTTTCTAATAATTTGACTAAACCTGGGTGCGCAGGAGCATATGATTTAAATTTTTTACCTGTTTTGAATACTCCGATTATATTATGGGATTCAATCGTAATGCTTTTTATTTTACCTTCTTTTATATAACTTAATAATGATGAAAATATTATTTTCTGTGTTTTTGGCTTATGGTGATTAAACATTGTAAATATAAATATCATTAAAAAAATTATAAAGACCCATAATAAAATATTTTTAAATTTGGGATTCAAGTTAGAATAACCTCCTTAAAACTTAAAAGTTTGAACTGTTTATTTTTATTTTATTGTATATTAATTAATTATATCTTAATACGCTTAATGCGATGTGCGTTATTTAAAAATATATCTCTCCTTTAAATAAGGAGAGAATTTCGCAGTTTGCTCCTAAAAAATAAATTAAAAAAATTGATAAATAGCAAAAAAATAAATATTAAATAATTATTTATATAATCAAATATGGCATATTTAAATTTTTTTTTCAATAAAATTATTAAAAACAAATATAAATAATTTTAAAATTTAAATTGTCGGCAAGAATAAATATATTGTTTTTATATTGTATTTTTATTTTATTATTTTTTATTATTATAGTTAATTATTATTTTTATAGTTAGTTATTATAATTATTTATTTATTTATTATTTTTATTAATTTCATGATTCCTGCAAATAGTTATAATAATAGTTTTAAATTAATAATTTACAATATATTACTTAAAGCCTTGTTTTATTATTTATTATTTATTATTTATTATTTATTATTTATTATTTATTATTATTTAACAATTTCATATATCCTATGCTTTTTGTTGAATCTGTTATTTTTATCATATCGCTCATAATAATAAATCCGACCCATACAATTTTATTATCGGACAAAATAATAGGCACGTTATGTCTTAGTAATACAGGTATTTTTTTATCTATAAAAAATTTTTTAACTTTTTTTTCATTTTGCATGCCGAGCGGAGTAAATTTGTCGCCGTTCATAAAATTTCTAATTTTTATAGGGAATGACAGTTTATCAAAATCAAATAATATTGTATTGTTTAATCGGTTTTTAAAATTTTTTTTTATCAATTTATCTATAACAGTTTTTGTTTTAATATTGTTATATTTTCCGATTATTAAGTTGAAATCTAATTCTTTTATATGAATAATAAATTTATTAATTGTATTTATATTTACTGAATTATTTTCAACAATATCGTCGTGATTAATTAAATATTCATAATGTTTAAAATCTAAAGGAAAATGATGGTAAGTATTTTTTATTTTCCCGATATATATGTCGTTTTCAATTTTTTCAAAAATTATTTTTTCGTAAGTTTTAATTATTCTGATACTTTTATTAAGATTAAATAAGATGTTAGGTTTACTGCTTTTTAGAATATTTAAAAAATTTTTAAAATTGCCGTACGAAATAAAATTTTCTATGCCGTTATTATTATCTTTATTATCATTATCATTTTTGTTAATTATAATTTCATATAAGGCAAGCTTAAAAAATCTATAAAGAACAGTTTCTGGCATCTTTAGCAATTCAGGAATATTAAAAGTTAATATTCCTGAATTTTTATATTCGGTATCTGAAACATTATTTTTGAAAATTTCTCGAGCGCAATTTTCAATAAATTCATCATCTTGTCTGAGAACTTCGGAAGTTCTGTATATAGTATTTAAAAAAGAAGGGTTTATTTTTTTAAATACAGGAATAATATTTAATCTTATATTATTCCTGAAAATATCTTCTTGATAATTTGTATAGTCTTCAAAAAATTTTATTGAATTTAATTTTGCAAAATCAATAATTTCTTTTTTAGAAAATTTAATAAAAGGACGGATAATCATACCGTTTTTAACTTTTATTCCCGCTATTGACCCGCTTCCGCCGCCTGTAATTGTTCTCATTAAAAAATTTTCGGCAAAATCATCTAAATGATGAGCTGCCGCTATTTTATCGGCATTTATTTCATTTGCCGTTTTGTAAAGGAATTTATATCTAAAATTTCTGGCTGTTTCTTCAATACTTTTTTTATTAATTTTTGACTCGGCAACAATATTGGCTTTATCTGTGTAAAACGGGACGGATAAAATATTGCACAAATTTTCTAAATATTCAACTTCTTTATATGACGATTCTCTTATTCCATGGTCGAATACTGCGCAGGAAATTTTAATACCTAATAGATGTCTTAAAAAATAAAGCGAATATAATAAAGAAACAGAGTCAACGCCGCCGCTTACTGCAATAAGAACAGATTCTCCCCATTCAATAAGTTTAAATTCTTCAATAGTGCTGATAAATTTTTTAAGAAATATTGAAGTTCTTTTATTATAAGACAGCATTTATTAGAAACAATATATTAAATAAAACTTTAATAATATTAATATAACTTATTGATATTATGGCATAAAAATATTAATATTTATTTATCTTTGAATGCTATAAATTACTGATAGATATTTATAGTTTTGTATTATCGCCAACGCGGAAATGACTTTGAGAGATTTTAAAAGTTCATCCGTTGAATGCCATTCCTGCAAAGCAAGAATCCAGCGTTATTAATGCATTGCAGTATATTTAATAATCTCTATCGGCAATTTTAGAGTAAATATTATTTATAATTTAGAGCTATTTGCGTATCATATATTTATATATTTTTCATTTTTTGCATCTAATAGTAAATACAGAACTGTAAAGAGGAATGATATTTATATCAGTAAAACCTGCGGCATTCAACAATTCTATAGTTTCATTGACAGAGAGTCTTTCTTCTGCAGGCGGTCCCATTTTCAATACTTTATCTTCTTTATCCCAATCAATAAGAAATAAATAGCCGCCGGATTTCAGCACTCTTTTAATTTCGTGAAGATAATTTAATCTTTGTTCTATCTCATGAAAAACATTAGATATTAAAACTACATCAATTAAGTTGTCATTTAATGCAATTCTTGATTCTCCGCACTTTGTTAAAATTACACAATCTTTTTGAGTTTCGTTAAAATCTGTGCCGTCAATATTTTCTTTTATACAAGAAAGCATTTCTTCGCTAATATCTAAGGCATATATTTTTGTATTAATACCTTTAATATCGGTAATTGTTTTTAATAAAGGAATGGTAAAAAATCCGCTCCCGCATCCGATATCTGCAATATTTACTTTTTTTTCGCCGTTATTATGTAAAATATCGACAATTTTTTTAATTTCATCTATTGCAAGATGGGGAGGCATTAATTGATATCTTTCTTCAGAAGTTAATCTTTTATGATTTGCAGGATTAAATTTATGCATTTATAGTATTATATTCTCCATTAGTAAGTTAGTTTATTGTTTGTTTATTTCTTCATATTCAAACGATGTATCGTAATAAGACCTATTTTCTATCATAGTATGAACAGGGCATCTTTTTGAAACCCGCTGTAATTCTTCAATTTGATCCTCATCAAGATTGCCTATAAATTTAATTTTTTTTATAATTTTATGAACATATCCGCGTTCGGCATCAATATTTGCGCCCGCATTTTTAAGGTCTTCAACTCTCACTCTTTCATGAACTGCATCTATTTCCACATTTCTTAAGTCATATTTCATTCTTTTTGCAAACATCATAATAACCGAAATTGTACATGCTCCTTCCGCTCCCATAGCAAGCTCCACAGGATTTATAGCAAGGTTGTCCCCTCCGGAACACGTCGGCTCATCTGTAATTATCGTATGTTTATCTGTTATTATCTGATTTTGAAGATTATTCAAATGTTTAATTTTTACTGCTACTCTATCTCCTTCCGCCATATTATTCTCCGTTGCAAATTTATTTTTTTATAATCTTTTCTATTTACTCATATTACTCATATTATATGTGAACTACCTATCAATAAATCAATAGGCTTCTTCCTGTTTCGACGTATGACGACGGATATATCCGGTACTCTGGATACCCGCCGGAGCATACTCCGCAGGCGTTAATTCCGACCATTCCGGCCGTATGATTAAGTTAAGTCCTTCAAGGAATAGCTAAAATAATTTTTACTGCATATTTGTATTTTAATTTTATTTATTCATATTCTAAAAGTTCTTTCCTGACTCTCGCGATATCGGAAGCATTTAATTCAAACGGAAAACTTCTTATGTTTCTCGGTGAAGAATCGCCAAAAGGTCTGTTGCAGGCAGAAATTTCCGATTTGCCGGGACACCCGGTAGTTCTAAATGCAGTCCCCGTTTCAACTATTTCAGCTACATTTTTAAAAGGAATTCCAAAATCAATTACTTTGCCGCTATTGTCAAATTCCATATCTTCCGCATGACCCATATCGTAATCAATAATATGCCGAGCTACCTGAACCCTTCTGAATTGACCCGCCGGACACTGAGGATGAGCGTCTAATTTTGACCCTTTTTCTTGATAAAATGAAAATAAATGGGAACGCGCTCCTTTATTTCTAATATTCTGAATTCTAAAAATCATTTCTTTTTCTGTTTCTCCAAGACCGACTACAAGATGACATCCCACTTTATTTTTTCCGAAAACAGAAACGGAATAGTCTAAAGTATCATTATATTTATCCCATTTATGCGGACCTTTAACGCCTGTCCCTCTGTATTCATCAAATAATTCGGGGGTTGCGCAGTCAAGTGCTACCGTAACCATATCTGCGCCGTATTCTTTAAATTTATCTATATCGGAATGTTTTAGAACAGTAGGGGTTAACAATATAGAAGTTGGGCAATGAAGATTTTTACTAAAATTCCGTAATATCGCAAAAGTGTCTTCTTTAGCCTTTTCATGAGTAATCATAGATATACATATTCTATGAATAACGTCTTTTTTGTCAAGCGTGCGTTTAATGATATCTTTAGTTTTAAATGCCGGCCAGTCTACCCTTATAAAACTTTTATCGCTGTAATTTCCTTCGCGGGATTTTTGTAAACCGCAATAGGCGCAATTTGCTCTGCATCCGTCATCATAAGTCAAAAGAACATTAACGCAATGAAGGCAAGCATTTCTATGAAATAATCCGGGTACCATTCCAAGCGTCATCGCTGCTGCAAGACTGACCTTGAGATATTCAGGCGAATTTTCGGCTGCATGATTATTTAAATTTTCATCTATAAAAGTTTCTTTAAAGGCAGTATTTTCAGCAGTTTCTCCAAAAGAAGTTTCTTGAATAGCCGTTTCTTGATAATTCATATAAATATTCTCCATTATATTCATTATTTATTATCTGTATACTGTATATTATTTATCATTTTTATAAATTGACAATCCTTATCGGCATCTTGATTTACTATCTATTTATTTATAATTTTAGATAAATCGTTTAAGATATTTGCATTTAGCAAAGTTTCGCCGTCAAATACACCTTTATATGCATCTTCTTCTTTTTTATAATTGTAGCATAACGGAGAAGAAATATCTATAAGCAAAGCTTTAATGCCTGAATCTTTGAATGCTTTATTGCGTTTTATATAAAATTCTTTACAGCAAAAACCGATATATGAACTTATATTTGCATCTTTTAATTTATTTAATGTTTCTACGAGATTTTCATAATTAATTATAGTAATAGGCAATAATTTAAAATCTTTTGCAAATTTATAAGCAATACCCGTTTCGCAATCTCCGCATATTGAACAGTAATCGGCATTTCTAAATTCGCAATCCTTTTTTTTAGCGCAATAAGGCAGCAGAATAGCTTTTACAGATTTTATATCGCTTAATTGCATTCCATTGACAAGCATAAAACGGGAAAGTTCATCTTCTTTAATTCCTACATTTTTAAGAAAAGTTATTTTATCCGATATATTATTTATTATATTAAAAAAATCTTCTTTTGAAACATTTTGAAATTCAGGTTTATTTTTTTCAAAAAACTCGTCAATTTTAAAAACTAACTCATCAATACCGCAATCTTTTAAAAAACTTTCAAGGTCGGCAATCGCTCTTTCCGGAACGACAAAATAATCGCCGGTAAAATAAATATACTTTAATATATTTCTTTTATAATCTATTTTTGCAAAAGTTTTAAATATGCCTCCGCCGCATCTGTATGTATCGTGAATCGTCTTAGTTTCTAACAGCTCATTATCTAATGAATATACCCATTCATCAGATTTATAATATTTTTTATTTTGTCTGATATAATTATTTTCTTCTTCCGTCAGCATTCCGAAATTAAACGGGATATTGAAATATTCAGAAAATCCTTCTATAATTGCAGACTTTATAATTTCAATATCAGGAATATACCCGAGTATTTTTTTTATAGAAGTAATTCTTGCCGATATAGAATCAAAATTTTTGGAAGTTAACTTTTCTACCGGAATTTTTAATGATTTTACCATAAATTCAGGATTAAAATCTAAAAGCAAAGTGCCTTGAAAAAAAAATATAGACGAATCATATGTTCCGCCTGTACCGGATATTTTTTTTCCTTCAACCTCAATATCATTTCTAGGTCTAAATTTTGCATTAATGCCTAATCTATTAATGCCTGATACAAATGCATTACATATATTTTCAGTTAAATTTTGAAAATTTGCGGCTTTAAGAGTTTTTGAGGAAAAAACTAACTCCCATCCTAATTGCATTTCATCAAAATATATGGCACCGCCGCCTGTTATGCGGCGGCCTATATCAATATTTTTATCTTTACAGTAATCAATTCTGATTTCATTAGACACCGATTGATGAAAGCCTGCTAAAGTGCAAGGGTTAAATGTCAAAAAACGCAGGGAGTCGGGAATTATATTATCTTTTCTTAGATCAAGCATAGCTTTATCCATAGCAATATTATAAGAAAAATCTTTAATGCCCGTATCTATAACTCTAAACATTTTATTAAACTCTAAACATTTTATTATTAATTTTATTATTAATTTTATTAATTCATTAATACGTGAGGCGTTAATGCAGGGAGATACCCCCCCCCCCCTTTTTTTTTGACCCCCGAAAACAATATATATAATTAAATTATATAATAATTCTTCGTAGGAGGATTAAAGTATTATATTATTTCTATATTATTGAAAAAATAATAATAAAATTTTAACCGCCGATATGGATAGCAGATAATGCTTCTTCGGCAAAAATCAAAGAACAGCATACATCTGAATATAACGGCTTTAACTTAAGCTCTTTACTAAAAGGAATAATGCCTTCCGAAGGATAGGCAATTCCGTTTAATCCGGCTTTAACAGCAAGTTCTTCAATTTTAAATTTATTCATTCCGTAAGGTCTTTCACACCCCAGCAGGACGGGCGTCCGGGTAAATTTTTCTCGAGCGTATATAAAAACATCTCCGATTTCTTCAGGTTCAGGAGGAGCAATATTTTCCATTTTTGTATTTCCCATAGGCATAAATCCTACAAGCACTAACGATGAAATGTTATGTTTTGATATAATATCAACTGCATTAAATTCACCTGCAATTTCACCGTGTTTTAATCCTATTACCACATGAGGAGAACAGGGGATGTTTCTTTCCGATAAATATTTTAATGAATTATCATAATCATCAACTGAGGCTTTTAAATGATAAACGGTGCGAATAGTATCTTCGTCGCCGATTATATCTAGCATAGCCGAATCAACGCCCGCATCAAGCAGACCATCGGCTATTTCTTCGGTAATTATACCGCAATGCACTATAACTTTAAGTTTAAAATCAGCCTTGATTTTTTTTATCGTGTCAATATACGGTAAAATTTCAACAATACCTTTAGCATTAGATCCTCCGCTTAGTAAGAAACCTTTCCCTTTCGATTTAAATATTTGGCTTGCCCTATGATATAAATCATCGGGTATAATAACCGAATCCATAGACTTTAATATTTCGGCATTGCAGTGATCGCATTTTAAAGAACACGAATTACCGGTTATAGATAAAGGAGGGAAAGAATCTGATTTTTCATTTTTAAAATCTTCAGTCTCATAAGCTTTAATGCTTGGTGCGTAAAAATGAATCGCATTATCGAAATTATTTTTCCTTATATTAAAACCATTTATATATTTAGAAGTTATATCTTTGTTAAATTCATAATAACTCATATTAGCATTTTTTTCTCTTTATATTATTATATTATTTATTATCTTGTCTGATTTTACCTCTACTTATTTTATTTATTATCTCTTTTTACAAACGATATCTTCTTCTTCTAATTTTTTTCTATAAGCATTAACGGCAGTTTCTCCGGTCGGTAATAAGTTAATATCAGATACTGCTTCCGGAAGAGGTTTTAATTTAACTAACCAACCCTTTCCGTACGGATCTAAATTAATAATATGCGAATCTTGTTCTAATTCAGTATTGACTTCAACTATTTCTCCTGCAAACGGCATAGGAAACGGACCGACATATTTTCCGCTTTCAATAGTAGCGGCACTTTTCCCTTTTTTTATAATTTTACCGACAGCTTTAACATCGGCATATAATATTTTTCCGGCAAGTGATTGAGCAGGATCGGTCATTCCGAAAGTAAATGTTCCATCGTCGTTTTTTTTTCCCCAAACCTGATTTTCAATATCATAGTAAAGATCTTCGGGAATATTGCATTCATTTAAAATTGCCATTATTAAATATCCTCCCGTTAAAAAATTTTAACTTATTCGCATTTAATACCGTCTGCTTCAATCTTTTTCTTATATGCTTCTACAGCTTCTTTCCCTGTAAGTAAATTTTTTTTATCGGCTTCAATATCGGCAGGTTTAATTTTGCATACCCATCCCTTACCGTAAGGATCGCTGTTAATGGAAGAAACGTCCGCTTTCAAATCTTCATTTATTTCTAAAATTTCACCGCCGAAAGGTGCAGGAACCGGCCCGACATATTTTCCGCTTTCAACCGTAGCCACTGATTTTAATTGAATAACTTTTTGCCCGACTTTTTTAGGAGTAATATAAAGAAGTTTGCCTGCAAGACTTGCGGCAACGCTAGTCATGCCCATTAAAACAGTGCCGTCGGATTCAATTTTGCCCCAGACGTGCTTTTCAATATTGTAATAAAGATCTTCGGGAATATCACACCCGTTCATTTTAGCCATAAGTTTCTTTCCTCCTTGAAATATGTTTTTTATTAAATTTGAAATTACTTATAAGTTTTATTAAAACTTATAATACTATATTTTTATTTATTTGACAATTAAATAATTAAATAAATAAATAAATAAATAAATAAATAATTTTTTTTAAATTTAATTTAAAAAAATGCCTATAATCTAATTAATAATAATTACATTACTAATTAAAAAATAGGCATATTAACATATTAAGCATATTTTATTATATAAGAAAATTAATTATAAATTATAATCTTATAAGTTAGAAGTTAAACCAATCCTTTAGATTTTAGTATCTCCATAGGATTAGAAATAGGATCGGTTAATTTTAAGTCTTTAGCAGATTTTCCCATAGCAAGTCCTATTAATTGGGTAAAATAAACAACGGGAATCTTTGCATCATTTCCGTGAGCCTTAACTATTTCAGGCTGTTTAATATCTAATGCGGCGCCGCATAATGGACATGGCAGAGCCAAAATATCAGCTCCCGCTTTTTTAGCAGCTGACAATACCGCAGCGGATAGTGTTGCTGCCAATGATTCGTCTTGAAGAGCATGAGCTCCTCCGCAACATGATGCGGCAGCTTCAAATTTAACAACTTCAGCTCCCGTAGCCGCTAAAAGCTCATCTTGAAAATATGGATTTTCAGAATCGTCTCTTTTGCTTTTATAACCTGTTTTTGTGATTGTTTTAGGTCTTTCATATAAACAACCGTAATAAGAAGCAACTTTCAAACCTTTAAGCGATTTTTTTACGGCATTTTTTACTTTTTCAGGACCAACCTCGTTATAAAACAATTCAAGAAAATGTCTTACGTCTATATCGCCTTCATAAGTGCCGTAACCGACATCTTTCAAAAAACTTATAACATCGCTTTTAGCAGCAGAGTCTTCATTCATAGCAGCGTTAGCTCTAAGTAAGCTATGATAACATCCGTTGCAAGGGGTAACAACGGCATCGACATGAAATCTGCCTTTAGCAGAATCCATAACTCTTGCAGGAAGCATATATGAAAGTTTTTCATTAGACCCTTTAGCTTCAAGAGCTCCGCAGCAGTTAAAATCATCAACTTCCATCAATTCAATGCCAAAACCTTCGGCAACTATTTTTGTAGATTCATCATATGCTCTTGCCATTCCTTTTAATGAACAGCCTGGAAAATAACCTAATTTCATTGTAATTCCTCCTTTAACCTCTGAGACACTTTTTTCCAATCTTTAATTTTGCCTCCGAATAGTTTGATTCTTCCGCTTGTAAACATTTTAAAGCCTAAGGATAATTGGTCTCCGCTCATCATTTCTTTAAGCCTGCCTGTTTTAGCATAAAAATCTTTTACAATTTTAACTTCGTCAATTCTTCCGTCATTGATAACTTCATCCATAAAAACTTCATCAAATGCTTCATCGTTTGTAAGTTTTCCAAATACTTTTCTGTCTTCAAGAAATTTCGCTATAGCTCTCACTACTTCCTGAGTATTAACTCCTTTCGGACACCTATGCGTGCATCTGTTGCATGAAACGCATTTCCATACTAATTCTTTATAATCAGATACTAACAGATCATAATGTCCTCTTCTTACTAAATTAATAAAACCTCTAGGATTAAATTTATCAACAAATTCAGGAAGCGTACATCCTCCCGTGCAAGTACCGCATTGATAGCATTTTGCGATAGTTTCTCCGCCGGGCAGTTTTTTAACTTCATTAAGAAATTCCGTAGTAACATCTTCATATAATATTCTTGACGGCATAAACTCTTTCCAAATGCCTACAAGTTCTACGCCGTCGATAACCATTTTATCAGTATTTTCCGCCATGTTAACTCCTTATTTATTTCTATATTAAAATTTTTAATATTCTCAATATTCTTTAAGATTATTTTAAAGATGATGCAACTTTTGCTGCTACGGCGGCACCTTCCACTATACAATTTTCAATATCCAATGGACCTTTGTCTGCGCCTGCGATAAATATTCCTTTTCTGGAAGATTCATTCGGGCTCAAAAAATCATCTTTTGGCGCTAAATATCCATATTCATTTTGTTTAATTCCAAGTATTTTAGCTGCTTCGATAGTTCCTTCGCCGGGTGCCTGTCCTGCCGCAAGAATAATCATATCTACAGAATGCTGTATAGGTCTATCCATAATAGTTTCCTCAGCTCTTAACGACAGCTGCTGATTCTTTAATGTAACTTCTGCGCCTCTGCCTCTTGTAAAAATAACTTCATATTCTTCCATTGCTTTTCCGTATAGTTCTTCCCATCCTCTGCCGAACATTCTCATATCCATATAATATACATAAACTTCGGTGTCAGGATATTTTTCTTTAATTTCAATAGCCTGTTTTGTTGAAACGACACAGCCTACTCTGCAGCAATACGGATTCCCAACCTGTTTATCTCTTGAACCTACGCATTGAAATATTGCAACTTTTTTAGGAGTTTTTCCGTCCGAAGGTCTTTTAAGTTCCCCTTTTGTAGGACCGTTTGGGTTAAGCATTTCTTCTATTTCGGCATTTGTAACAACATCTTTGAATCTGCTATAACCATATTCCTGCTTAACGGTAGGATCAAAATGCTCAAAACCTGTTGCAACAACAATTGCTCCAAAAGTTTCTTCCGATTCGCCTTTAGAATTTTTAATTTTAACTTTAAATTCAGGCGCATCACCTGATAATGATGTGATAGTTGAATGCTTATGAACTTTAATATTAGAATTATTTTCTACGCTTTTAATAACAGGGTCTATAACTTCTCCTGCCAAACGCATATCCGGAGCTAGTTTATAATACTTGTGCTTTGCAACTTGTCCGCCGAGATAATCTTCTTTTTCTACTAATGAAACGTTATACCCCATTTCTGCTAATTCATATGATGCCTTAAGACCTGTAACTCCGCCGCCTATGACTAAAACTGTTTTCACCTTAAAATACCTCCTTGTTAATAAAATAATATATTTAAATAAGTTTTTTTGACATATTCCTTATACCTTAAAACAGGAATTTATAGATATATAGATATTCTGATGTATATTTTTTACATCATAATATGTACTTCCTTATTCCTAAAGGCATAAATTAGGACAACAACAACTACCTGCTTAATAAAATTTAATCTGCCTATTCCAAGAAAATACGCTATTCTTTATAAAATTATATAAAATTAATTTATGTATTATTTGTTAATATTTAATTTTTTTTAGATTATATAATATATCTTAAAAATATCTAAATATCTAAATATTTTGCGGAAGCAATTATATATATAATTTAATATAAATTAACTATATGAAATTCCCATTTTATCAAGAAGCGGTTCTACAGGGGTAACATGAAAATTCAATCCTGCTTCTTTAAACGGATGCGCTCCTAATGCCAATGCCGCAAGCTGAGAATAAAATACAACAGGATAATGATAATCTTCTCCAACGGCTTTTTGTATCCATTGAGTTTTATCAAAAGTAGTTCCGCATCCCGTACAATTAACTAATATCATATCAGGATCAACCTCTTCTTTGATAGCTTTTAACTTAATATTTTGGGCAGATCTTGTAAATTCTCTGTTAACAAGAATATGTCTGAATCCAAATCCGCAGCACATAAACCATTTAGAATATTCTTCCATCTGAACACCTAAATGTGAAGCTAATCCACCGACTACTATAGGTCTTTTACCGCCTATTATATCATCTGAAACTTGTTTAAAGAAATGACATCCGTAATGTTCTACGGCTTTCAAACCTTTAATAGCCGCAAGCCGTTTTGGATCGGCATTTGCAAGAATTTTATCTCTTAAAGCATAAGCAATCTCGCTGTCATGAACAATTTCTTCAGGAATTACAAGCTCTCTGCCTAATTTTGCCATTATTTTTTTTACTTCATCCCTGAGTTCTTTATTTCCGACAAGCAAATGTCTCATTTCAAGATAATTGCCAAAGCTTGTTACGCAATGGATTGTAAAATTATAGCCTTCTTCATAAGCTCTGTGCCAATTTCTTGCTGCAACGGCACCCAACTGAACTAAGTTGCCGAGTCCTGATGCATGATAATTCCATGCGGTACAGGATGTTTGCTGCATATCGTTATAGTACTTTATTCCAAGTTTATCTCTATAATAAAAATTAGATCTCGGAACGCCGGGAAGATTAGCGCACTGCCCGCAGCTCTTGTGCTGATAATGCATATCTAAAGGAACTCTTTTTTTTATTCCGTACATTACTTCTTCTTCTTTGTACGGTCCTATAATATGTGCAATTTTTATTTCTCCTTCTTCTTCTAATTTTTTCATTTCCGCTCTTATATCATGAACATGATAATTCATTCCTTTTCCATGATTAATTGCGGTTTTAACATCATTTATTTCGTAAGACATGAATAATGCCCTCCCTATCAATTTATTTATTTATTTATATAGATAATTTAATATAACTTCTTTTTAATTTAAATGATTATTTATTATTATAATTATAATAATGTAGAACTATTTTTTAACGTTTTTATCTTTATCTTTATCTTTATCTTTATCTTTATCTTTATCTTTATCTTTATCTTAATCTTTATCTTAAATTTATCTTAATTATATCAATAATTAAAAATAATATTGATTTAATAAGCAGCAAATTTATTATTTATTTGATGCAGCTAATTTAGCTTTCTTTTCAGCAATTTTTGCTTCCATTTCATCGGCTTTATCTTCCATATCATCTTGAACTATATCTACTAAAAAAGGAAATACGATTCCTACTTTTTCTAATGCTCCGCTTTCTTGCCAAATTTTTTGCATTTCATAAATCGTAAAATCTTCGGCCGCCCATGCTCTGTCAACAACATTCATTCCTGGAAAACCTTTAAAAAGTTCTTCTCTCATCTCCATTTTTTTTTCGGATAACTCAATCATTCTTGGACCCCAGTCAGGAAAAGCGTCGGGGGATAACATATCGGGCGCAAGCTGATTTCCGCGAGTTAAAACTAGCTTGGCTATTCTTGTATATCCTGCAAGGGCTTCTCCAGCCATTCCCTCTCTTACGGCAATTTCTCTCATAGTCATAACTATATCGGCTGCCGAATTTTCTTTAGGGCATCTGTATTTACAGCTGAAACATTGAGCGCAGTTCCATATTTTGCCGTTCATGTATTCTTCAATAGTTTCTTCATCGCCTTCAATCATCATCTGACATACTTCGCGGGGAGAGTAATCATAAAAAGCGGCGGCAGGGCAATTGGCAACGCAGGTACCGCAATTTAGACAACCGTGCAGAGATTCTTTAATACGGAAATCTTTCATGATTTCTTTATAAAAATGTCCGCCTTTGGTGCTTTCAATCTTTTCCGTAATCGGATTTTTTACTTCTTCACTCATTTTAAAATATCCTCCTTTGATAATCTTTAATATTTATATTCTAATCGTGAAAATTATCGTTAGATAATTTTAATTCTTTTAAATCGCTAGCATTTTTAATATCTTTAATATCTTTAATAAGTTTGCTTATATTGGTATTTTTTAGATAATACCGCAGTTTATTATCTTCCCGTTTAAAATCTACCATATTTGTATTTCTTAAAACTGATAAATGCTGAGATATATTTGATTGAGATTTCCCTAATACCGAACATATATCGCTTACACTGACTTCTTCATCGCAAATTATACAAAGAATACCGAGTCTCGTAGGATTTGATAATAGTTTAAATATTTTAGATAATTCTTTGCATTTAACATTTAAATTATTTTCTTCAAAACAATAATGTTTATCCACTTTTCAAAACCTTATTTTATAAAATTTTATAATTATAAATTATAAATAAGAAATAAATATTAAATTAATTAATTATTAATTATTAATTATAATTTTTAATATCCGTATATTCTAAATATAGAATATACTAAATATGTTTGTCAAGCAAAAAATAAAAAATATTTTATTTTTGAATTTATAAATAACGGCAAGTCACAGTAAGTTGTTGTTTTTGCAGGATTATTATTAATTAATAGTTATTAGTTAATAATGATTAAAAATGAGTATTGATTAATATAATTCTATATAGAATTATAAACAACTACATGTAGAATATTATAAAATGTTATATGTCAGTTCTCTATTTTATTTTATTTAACCCGACTTCATCATAATTAACAGCAGCATATTGATATTACTATATTTATTGGGACAATAAAAATGTCTATGGGGGACTACAAAATAAAAAATAAAATGCAACAATATCAATAAGTTATAATTTTATAATAATAAAAACGATGAAGTTGAGTTAATTTAATTCTATTATATTTTATATTTGCAAAACAAAAATAAAAAATTTATAAATTCAAATTAATAATTGATTCAAAATGAGATTTAAGGGATTGATCTGAATGGAAAAGTTCTGAAAATATATCAACTATAGAAAATGGAGAATTATTTATTTGATTTTGCATCATCGCGTTAAAAAATTTTTTAGTTATTTTTAATGATTGAATAGATAATTCATTAAAATCATTTAAAAACTTATCAACATAATTATCTATATCTTCTTTTTTTAAAACCTTAGTTAAAAAATTAAAGGAATACATCTCTTCTGCCGAAAATTTTTTGCCCGATAATGCAATCTCTTTGGCTTTTTGAGCCCCTATCAAAAAAATAAGCTTACTTATTAATGCAGAAGGAGAAACAATACCGCATCTGACTGAATAATCGGCAAATGTAGCATCTAACGCTGCAAATTTAAAATCACAGGCGGCGGCAATATCAAAACCTATGCCTGAAACAGCTCCTTCTATTTTGGCAATAACCGGTATTTCTATATTTTCAATATGATTAATCATTTTATTTAAAACTGTAGCAAAATATCGTGCGTCATTTTTATCTAAATCTTTAATTTTTTTTATAGCGGGACCCACTGCAAAATATTGCGGATTGGAACTTTTTATCAATATGGCTCTAATGTTATATTGTTTTGAAACTTGTTCTATGATAACCTTAATTATTTCATTTATTTCTTGAATATATAACTCGTTTTTATCTCCAAAATTTAAATCTATAACGCCGATATTATTTTTGTTAACTTCAAAATTAACCGCCATAGTTTTACTCCTCTATTATAAATTTTCATGAATTTCTTCTTTATGCCATGATTTTTTTTCAATCATATAATAAATAACAGGGATAACGATTAAAGTTAAAATAGTAGATGCAAACATTCCGAAAATCAATGCCCATGCTAATCCGTTCCATACAGGATCCGTTACAAGTATTGCCGAACCGAATATAACGGCAAGAGCCGTAATTAATATCGGTCTAAATCTCATTGAACCTGCTTCAACCAATGCATCTATTATATCATAGCCCTCTTTTTTCTTGTTAGTTATAAATTCCAACAGTAAAAGAGAGTTTCTTATAACTATTCCTGAAAGCGCAATTGTTCCAATCATTGATGTAGCAGTAAAATATACATTTATAAAAGCAAAACCCGGCATTATACCTATCATTTCAAGAGGAATCGCTCCCATTAAAATAACGGGCATCATAAATGAACCCGTATAGCCGACCAAAAGAACATATATAAGCAAGATAGCTATAAGCATAGCAGCGCCTAATTGAGCAAACACTTTCAATGTTAAATGCCATTCTCCTCCCCATCTTATACGATATCCCTTAGGCAAAGGATGTTTTAAAAAATGCAATATTAAACTCAGATTGGCATACATAGGACTTCTTTTTACAACTTTTCCGTAAACATACACTACGGGTTCTAAATCTCTATGATAAATCATATTTGTCAAATACGCATATTTAACTCTTACAACCGTATCCAACGGTATCAGTTTATTTGCGGCAGGCGCATAAATCCATATATTTGACAGAAAGCCGATGCTTTTCCTATAATTTGCGGACATTCTCAAAAAGATATTTACCTGATTTAAATTATTTTTAATATGTAAAGTACCTGCCTGCATTCCATAGTTTAGCAAATACAGAGTTTTTGCCACCATCTCGGTATTTATTCCAAGCAAAGCGGCTTTTCTTCTTCTTATAATAATTTCAATTTTTCTTATAGGTTTCTTATATGATGAATTGACATCGGTTACGCCTCTTGTTATTTTCATCTGTTTTTCAACTTCAGAGGAAAATTTTTCCTGCTTTTTATAATTATTTCCATAAATTTCCGCAACAATAGTGGATTTGACAGGCGGTCCGGGAGGGCTTTCTAAAACTTTAATTGTAGCATTGTATTTTTTCCCGATTTTATGGACTATCGGTAAAGTATTTAAAACAAGCTGATGCGAAGAAATGCTCCGTTTATTTTCATTTATTAAATTAACGCTTATTTCAGAAAACCAGCTTGCGTTTCTAAAATCAGAACCTCTTAATAGTCCTGAAAAATTGATAACGGATGGAGTTCCGACATCTACGGTATAATTTTTAATTTCTTTTATTTTCTTTAAATAATTAATCACCTTCATCGTAATTAAATTAGTTTTTTCAAATGAAGACCCCGGTTTTGTATTGATAGTTATCAAGAAAGTATTAGTATTGGCAACAGGCAGCATTTTAAATTTTACCAATTTAATAATAGGCAGAGAAATAGAGGCGAAAAAAAGAATTATTATGACGCCGATAAAAACAAATCTTTTTTTCTTGCTTAAAAGTAAAGGTGTAATAATTTTAGCATATAAATTATTTTTACCGTTTTTACTTTCAGCTTTTTTTTCCTTTTTTTTAAGAAGCGCAAAACCTTTGTTTGTAGACATTAATTTCAAATAAAACCATGGAACAATAGATAAAGCTACAAATAAAGACACTATCATCGCGATAGGTACGTTAAACGGAATAGGTCTCATATAAGGTCCCATCATTCCGGTAACAAATAGCATAGGTATAAAAGAAGCTATTACGGCAAGGGTTGCAAAAAAATTAGGGTTTCCTATTTCGTTAACGGCATCTATAGCGTAAGTAGGCAATATATTTCTTTCCCGCGAGAAAACTCTTTCAATATTATCAACTACGACTATTGCATTATCTACCAATAGTCCTAACGCTAATATTAAAGCAAATAATGTTATTCTATTCAGCGTTTGATGAAATATAAAAGCTATACCCAATGTTAAAAGAAGCATTAGCGGGATAGTAAAAGCAACCACCAAAGCCTCTCTCCAGCCTAATATTAAAAGAAGCAATATTATGACGATAACAATACTTAAAATTAATTCGAACAATAAATTGTTGACGGCATTATTTGCTTTTTTGCCGTCGTTTCTTGTAATGACATAATGGACGCCGGCAGGCATCTGAGTTTTTGCAATGTGATTAAATTTCTTTAATACATTATTGACTACGGCAACGGCATTTTTACCGCGTCTTTTAGCGATAGCAATGGTTACCGCCGGGTATAAACCCTTTAATTTTTGTTTTTGTATAATTTTATCGTGCGGATTTAATTCTGAATAATTTTTCCCAAATCCTATTTCAGATAAAAAATTTAACGATTTATATGAATATTTAATTTTTGCAATATTTTTTAAATATACAGGATGACCGTTATGCACCGAAACAATAAAATTTTTAACAGAACTTACATGATGAAAATAGCCGCCTGCAGTTAAAAACTCTTTTTTATTATTGTTTTGTAAAAAACCTATGGGAATAGTGATATTTGTACCTTTTAGTTCTTCAGCCACCATAAGCGGAGAAATATTATATGCGGCCATTTTATTCGGATTTAAATAAATATTAAGCTGTTTATGCCTTGCTCCGTTTAGCAATGTTACTCCGGTTCCATGAACAGCGTCTAATTTATCTAATATTCTGTCGGCAATAGTTGTTAATTTGCCGTTTGAAAAACGTTTGCTCCATAGCGTTATATTAAGAATAGGAACATGATTTACATCTATAGGCTTAATTAAAGGACGCATAACGCCTTTCGGCATTTCATTAAGATTTGAAAAAACTTTATTATATACATCTACTAAACTTTTATTTCTATCTGCGTTTACATGGAATTGGACAGTTACTACGGATTCCGAGTTCATGGAAATTGAATAGACATGTTTAACTCCGGGAATCTGCCACATCTTTCTTTCAAGCGGATCGCTGACTAAATTTTGAACTTCATTGGCGGTTGCGCCGGGAAATCTTACGATAATATTTGCCGCAGGAACAATTATCTGAGGATTATATTGTCTTGGGGTCAATAAAATTGCAATTATACCGAAAGCGATAATAAATAATATTAATAAAAGCGTTATTTTATTTTCTATGAAATATTCGGTTATCTTAGCGCTAAAATTTTTTTCCATATTAAAAGAAACTCCGAAATGTAAATATAATTTATATATTAAATATTAAAATTAAATATTAAATATTGCAGGTATCGCTTTAATAAAAATAATTTTACCTTACCGCTTAATGTTTGTATTTTTTTTTTATCTGCGATATACCTTTAATCAATAAATTTTTTATTTATTTAATCAATTTTTATACATAAATTAAATAAATAATATATAAAAATTGCAAAATTTATCAAATTTAATTTTTAAATGTTGCGGAAACATAATTTCCGACCGCTAATTTATTTATTTTTGATGTTATAACAGTTAAGCCTGGCTGTAATCCGTTTAAAATAATTATGTATTTTTTCTTATAAACCTGCCCTTTTTTAATCGGCTGAAACGTTATCTTACCTTGTTTATCTGCTATATAAACACCTGATATTCCAAGTTTTCTAAATACAGCCGATGCGGGGATAATCATAGCTTTTTTTTGACCTATTTTAAAATAAGCTATTCCATACATTCCCGGCAATATATTTTTTGAAGAAGAACTTAAAATTTTAATTCTGACCAATACAGTATGCGAATACGGGTTTGCGGATTTTACTATTGAAACAATTTTCCCTTTTAATTTTTTATTAATAGAATTAATTTTTAAATTTACATTTCTATTTTTTAATAAAATTTGATAATAATTAACATTTACATTAGATTTAAATATTATTGAGTTTACTGTTTGAATCGTTAAAAGCATTTGCCCTGGAGACACAAGATTTCCGATGGAAACATTTTTTTGTGTAATCACTCCTGTAATAGGCGAATAAATATTTTTATAATTAAGATAACTTAAAGCTTCATTTAAATTAGCTTTTGCCACCATATAGCTCATTCGGGCATTATCAAACGACTGTTTTGAAATTGAATTTTCTTTGTACAGCTTTTCCATTCTTTTAAAAGTAGTTTTTGCATTTAAATAACCTGCTTTTGCCGCATAATATTTAGATCCGATAGCAGGAGCGCTGATTTTAAGAAGCAGTTCGCCTCTGCGGACCAATTCGCCTGAATGAAGCGGGTTGTAAACAATATAGCCCATTATGCGCGCGGATATCACACTAGTGTTTAAAGAATATATATTACCAGGGGATTTTAGATATCTATTAATTATAGCATATTTTGTTTTTATAGCCGAAACTTTAAGTATATGTTTGGCTTTTTGTAGAGACTTCGGTTTTTTGGCGCATCCTGAAAAAATTAAAGGCAGCATTAAAAGTAAAATTAAAGAAAAGAATAAGGATTTTGAATTAAATTTTTTTTCGGAAATTTTCATATTTTTTATTTCTGCCATAGTTTTTACCTCAATAACTTAATAATATTAAAAAAAATTAAACCTTCAACAATGTTATATATATTATATAATTGTTATATAATTGTTATATAATTCTTCATAAATAAATATAATAACTATATATAAAAACTGCCTTCTATTTAAAATATATAAGGTAAATACATAAAAATCAATAATATATGTATCAATATATCATAAATATAATGTTTATATAGCGATAAAATTAATATATATATAAATATAAATATATATATAATTTAATTTATGTTTTAAAAAATGTCAAGGTAAATTATAGATACATTTGTTAGTAAATGTAAATTTTCATGATAAGCTGCTGAAAATTTCCGATAGAAAGTTATTTTTCTGGATTCCTTATAATAAAATTTATACAAATTATTTTTTATGATATGCTATAAAAGATTATTCTTTAATCCTCCTACGAAGAATTATTATATAATTTAATTATATATATTGCTTTCGGGGGGGGGTAAAAGGGGGTGTCCCCCTGCATTAACCCCTCACGTATTAATGAATTATAAAAATTAATTTTTAATTAAGCATGGTAAAATTAATTAAATTTAATAAATCTTAAAAGGACAAAAGGACTTCAATAGGAAATAATCACTTCTATTAAGTAAGCGGTAGGTCAGTTAATAAGGATTTTTATCGCAGAATTAAGGTTGTTTGCAAATGTGTAATTTATGTTAAAATTGCAATATAAATATAACTAAAAATAAATTAATCAAGAGTATTTGCAGACCAAAATATGAAAGATAATTTTATAAAAATTTGGCGGCTATATCTTTCTGAGTTTATAGGAACTGCCTTACTTATAGGCGTTGGAGTTGCTTTTGTTATTTTAGATTTTGGTAAAGGAAGCCCTGTAACTGCTATGATTCCAAGTTATGGAATCAGACGGGCGCTTACGGGATTTTTGTTTGGAAGCACGGGAATGTTAATCACTTTTTCTCCTGTAGGTAAGTGGAGCGGTGCTCACATTAATCCCGCAGTTACTTTTTCATTTTGGATGAAAGGTAAAATCAAAGGTCATGTGGCGATAGGTTATGTTATAGCTCAACTTCTCGGAGGCATTACAGGCGCATTCGCTCTTCTTTTATGGGGACATATCGGGGCAAGCGTGGCTTTCGGATCGACGACACCCGGAAAAGAAGGAGCGTTTGCCGCTGTTCTCGGAGAATCTATAACAACATTTTGTCTTATTGCAGGGCTTTTTTTCTTTCTGGGTAATAAACGGCTAAAACACTTTACTCCAGTCTTGTTTCCATTTTTATACGCTATTATGGTTTATTTTGAAGCTCCTATTTCAGGGACAAGCACTAATCCTGCACGAAGCTTAGGACCTTCATTAGTGGCAGGAGCATGGAACGGATGGTGGGTTTATTGGATAGGTCCAATCTTCGGTGCTTTTATTGCCGTTGTCATGCAAGCCAAATGGGCGCCTTGGTTAGAAATAGAAGTAGCTAAAGTTTATCATTTTGAGCATGACCCTTATAAAGTATTTAAGATTAAAGAAAAACGCTCAAACAAATGGCTATAGCATAAATATTTACATTTAAGCTGTTATATTTACGCTAAAATCCTTTTCTTCCCATCTATCAGCCTCTATCCAATGGAATGTAAAAATTATCTTGCCGCCTGCAGGTATATCCGCAGTAGGCAGGTCGGCATAATAAACACCAAGACCTGAATCTAGAGTTTTGGAGTCTTTAATTGTGCGCCAACTGTCATTGCTCCAATGAATCAATGCAGGAGTTAGGGTTTCAATACGCAGCATTTTGCCGTGCGGCATGTTGCGCAGTTTATGATTAAAACGCCATTGCATTAGATTGGATGTTATATTATTTTTAAGGTAACGTATAACCGTCTGGGGAGGCATATCAAATACCTTTTTTTCCGCAAGTGAACGAACTAATTTTAGGTATTCTGCATGCGCCCATACTAAAGGCATTGCCGAACCTGTAGGATGACCAAAAAAAAGACCGTGCTTCGGAATGTCGGGGCTGTCCCATACCTGTTCAGGCAATAGACCGCCGTCACTTGCTAAACCTTCCATAGTTTCAAGTAAGCGCAATGCTTCTTTAAAATTTCCAAGAGCTACATTATAGTGTGCGCGCTCTCCCGTGAGCAAAGGCCAGAGCCGCCCTATGCCTGAACCGTCAAAAGGACTGCCGTCTTCATGTTCACCGTAACCGTCATCGTTATAGCGATGCCAGCAGGGACCAGCGGGAGTTTCTACTTTAAGCAAAGCATCTATAACCTTTAATGTATTTAATATTCGCGGATCATCTGCCCTGCGTAATCCAAAACGGACTAAAGCCGTGATATCGGTGCATACTACGGCAGAAGCAGGCATATGAGCGGAAGCGGGAGGTCGGTTTTTAATAGGTATAAAATCATCGCCTTCTTCAAAATCCGGAGCCGTAACTCTCACATAATAACCCTCCACTTTCATTTTACTTGAAAGTTCATTGTCTTTAGCATAAAGCCAGCGGTCAATATTTGAATACCATGCGTCTGCCGTTTCGCGCAAATAAGCGGCGATACTGCCGTCGCCGGCTAATTCGGCAAGTTCCGCACCTGTAATTAGAGCGGCAATTTCGGCTGCAAGAGTAAAAGGGGTATATCCGCCGTCTTCTTCCCAACGGTCCTGCTGCGTAACAGGTCCGTTTTTAGCTATATACCTGAGTGCTTTTTTTATCATAGGCCAAAAGTGACGAATGTCATCGTCTAAAAGCGCATTCTCTCTGCGGGCAAGGTCATAAAGCAGAATAGGTAAAGCGGTTTCGTCCATCTGCACGCCGCTCCAGTAAGATAAACCGTCAATCCACATATTTTGAGGCCAATGTCCGTCATATTCCTGTGTAGCTTCAAGATATATAAGCGATTCGCGCACTTCCGTTTTAATGCCTGCGGCAATAAGTCCGCCTGCAGATTCTACCATATCGCGCGGCCATACTAAATGGTAACCGCCAAGGTCTCCGTCGCCTTTGGAAAATCCCCATGGAATTGCAAGACTGGCTAAAATAGCTCCTGTAATATTTTTGGATTGATGAACGCGAATAACCATAGCGCTTGTTGAAAAAAGTTTACGTTCTTTAGTATATAAAATTGATTTTTGCCAGAGCTGCCACGGTTCGGCATAATTATGAAGAAGAGTTTCGAATCCTTCACTGAGAGACGCTCGTGATATAAGTGCAGCTTCAACGGGATAATGGCTAAATCCAAGGGCTAACTCAAAAGTATTATTTTTTAAGTCTATCTCGCCTGTGAGCGCTACATTGCCGTTTTCAGCTCTTTTATAAACCGAAGTGAGGCTGCCGTGGTCAATTAAATCCTGCCATCCGTCGGAATATCCGGCAAAACCTACCGAACAAGTTTTAAAACCCTTATTACTCATAAGGCAAATGCTATTTGCCTTACGTGAAGCAAAAAGCCCGGTCTCTCCTTTATATTCATCTACCCATGCCGTATTGCCTGCACCGTGATTGTCAAGATGCGAGGCGGCAATTACATAAAGCCTGTAATTACCAGGTTTTAACGGAGTAAATCGTACTCTTAAAAGAACTACGGTTCTATTAGGGTCGGTTATTATGTCCTTTTCTATACGATAACGTCCCTCAGTACAGTTACTTTCAATATGATAAGCAGGTGCCCCGGGGTAAAGAAATGTTGTAGTATGAACGGCATGACGCTTATCTTCGGAAAAAAATCCATCATCGGAAGTAACAATAAACCCAAGATCACGGATAGCTGCCTCATCTATTATAGGAGAATAGACTTCATTTAAGATGCCGTGTGAAATAGTAAACCAGACAGCACTTCCTTTTAAAGCTGTTCCAACCCCGCTTTTATTTGCGCTTGTCCATCGCCCCGGAATTCCCGGCCATCCAGGAGCATAAATTTCTTCCGCCATTTTCAGTCTCTCCTTTTTTTAATTTTTTTTAATTTTTATATATATAATAAACTGCCTTACTTAACTTAAATATAACACTGCATCATTTTATATTTTTATATATTATATATTATCATTAGTCCTGCAATAGAAACTATTAAATACAAAGCAATATTTTAAGAACTATGGGATCCAGCATATAGGGGAATGACGCTTAACGGGTAAAAAGATAAAATCTTTTAAAATTTTTCAAGGTCATTCATTGTCATTCATTCAAATACAGGAATCCATAAATATAAAATCCAATTACATGATTAAGAATTAATATATTAAATTAAATAACTTTTGCGATTGAAGTACTTCAATAATTCAATAAATTAACCGCCATGTGTAAAATTTGAATAGTCTATCATAGCTCCATCTACAAATACAGTACTTCCAGTCATGTAAGAAGCGGCGTCGGAAACTAAAAAAGCGGCAACGCGGGCAACTTCCTCAGTTGAACCTAACCTTCCGAGCGGAATTTTCTTAAGAAGATCATTAAGATTTGCAGAATTGCTCCAAACGCTTTTATTAATAGGCGTCTGAATTGCGCCGGGAGCTAAAGATAATACTCTGATTCCAGAAGACCCGACTTCCTGAGCTATGGTTTTTGTTAACATAGACAATCCAGCTTTCGCAGCAGCATATCCGCTATAACCGCTCCATGGAATATTTTCATGGACAGAAGTAATATTTAATATTACTCCACTTTTTTTGGTTATCATATATTTTAAAACTTCACGGGCGCAGTAAAACGGACCGAAAAGGTTAATTTTAACTACCTTTTCCCACTCTGTTATATCTGTTTCCCATGTAAGAGAATGAGTTCCGTCAATTCCTGCATTGTTCACAAGAATATCTACTCCGCCCCATGCTTTTACAACTGCATTTACCATTCCTTTGACTGACATGCTGTCGGAAACATCTGCCTGCAAAGTAAGAACATCTACCCCTATTTTTTTTATTTCTTCGGCTATTTTTTCCGCTGCATCAGGATGGGAATGATAGTTAAGACCTATATTTGCTCCTGCAGCCGCAAATTCTTTAGCGATAACTTCGCCAAGTCCTGAACTTGAGCCTGTAATCAAAGCCCTTTTACCTTTTAAATTTATATTCATTAGTATTGATACCTCCAAATATTTATTGTATTATGTATTATCTTATTTTTTTTCAAAAAAAACTAAAAAATTAATTTTAATCATTTTTTATATTTTTATGCGTAATTTATTACTTTATTAGTAAGATACGGTATTTATCTATTTTAATAATAATAAGTAATAATAATAAGCTCTTTTGCAGTTTTAATTTATTAGGGTACAATAATTTGGACATTTTCTTGCAGCTTTTTCGTAAGTTTTGCCGTCTGCTATATAACCATGTAAAAATGGAACTTTCGCTATGAGTATATTTTCTTTTTTATCGTAACGGATTGTCATATCGTAATTATACATACCGTTCCTCTTTTTTTTATATAATTTATAAGTAATTATATCACAAAAAAGCTATAAAAGTTATTTTTACGGTATGCTATAATTATAAATGGCTTATTTACTGCGGTTTTTAATGGCTCCCCGAGACGGATTCGAACCGCCGACCCAGTGGTTAACAGCCACTTGCTCTGCCAGCTGAGCTATCGGGGAATAAATGAATAAAATAGACAATTATATATATTACAAAATTGCGTTAAGTTAATAAGTTAATAAAATATTAAGTTAAAAAATGTCAAGTAATTTATAAACTATTTATAAACTAATAAATCTCAATTAATTATATCTAAAATATATATAAATAAAATAAGTATAGTTAAAAAAGATTATCATGTCAATAATTTTTTTATCTTTGGTCATCAATTATTAAAATGTCTATGACAAATAAAAACCCGCCAAAAAATAGTTTAAATGATTCGGCGGGCAGGAGGACATTAAATAATGAGGAATTTAATAATTAATAAAAAGATGAAAACCTTAAATATATTAAATATAAATATTCAATATATTTATATTCCCTCATTGATATTATTGTAATATATAATTTATATAAATGTCAAAATATATTTAGCTAAATCTTCTTAATAGAAATTTTTAATTGACATAAATATTATATATAAATAAGATATTATATAAATGGCATAAATATTAATATTACTTTAAATCACCGTTAGAAATTATTAAAACTGATTCAATATACGATAAATACTAGATTCCCGCTTTCGCGGTAATGACACCAAATAGGTTAAAATTTAAACCTTCGCAAAGTCATTCCTGCCAACGCAGAAATCCATAAAAAGAAATTTCTAACGGTGATTTAAGGTATTATAATTATATAAAAAGATATTATATAAACAATATAACTTTAATCTAAACAATAAAAAAGCGATTGTTATTAATTATCGGTAACCATTAATATTAGTATTCGCTATTCTTTAATTTACGTTTTTAACTCTTAATACTATATTTAATTCTTAAGGAGGAAAATATTATGCCTTTTATATCTATTAAAATGCTGGAAGGAAGAACAAAAGAACAAAAAGAAAAATTAATAAAATCTGTTTCAAAATCTGTTGCCGATTCTTTAGATTTAGATATATCGCATGTTTGGGTTGTCGTAGAAGATTTCCCAAAAGACGAATGGGGATTAGGAGGAATCCTTGCGTCAGAAAAAATTAAAAAATAAAACAAATTATAAAATTATAATAAACTTCCATAATATAATATATTTAAATTAAAAATTTATATTATGATTGTATTAAAAAATAGTTAATAAAAATTATAAATATAAATAATAAATAATAAATAATAAATAATAAATAATAAATAATAAATAAAATAATCATAAAATATAAATTTTTATATTAAATAATCATTAATATAAAAATAAAAAAAATAAAAAATAAAATGATATTATCCAAAATTAATAAAAAACCATGCATTTGCGCATCAATCGGAAGCATAGAAACCTCAAAAGTTATTTCTGCCGTTGAATATGCTATAAATAATAACTACTCATGCGTTGAAATCAGATTTGATCTTTTAAATGATTTTAATGAAGAATTGTTATTTAATAAATATCTTCAAGAAATAATTTTTTATAGCAAAAAATTCAATTTCCCTATAATAGCAACTAAAAGAAATATTTATAAAGATGCTAATATTATTGAAAATAAATCCGATATAATAATAGATAAATTATCTTTTTTAAAAAAATTGATAAATAACGGAATAAAAACCGTTGATATTGAACAAGATACAACAGACAAATATTTAATTGCCGATTTTATAGAATTTGCTCATAGCAAAAACTCCGAGGTTATTTTATCGGTACATGATTTTAACTCTTTTATTGATTTAGAAAAAGCAATGCAATTTTATATTGAAGCAAGCTGTCTAAAAGCAGATTTTTTTAAAATGGCGGCAATAATTACATCAAAACAGGAAGCTTTAGATATATTGTCCATTTGTGATAAAATAAATGAAATTAGAAATTCGGATATTGAAAATTATCCTGAATTTATAATTTTCGGCATGGGAGATAAAGGGAAATTAACGCGGGTTCTTTCATTAAATTATGGTTCTTTTTTGGCTTATTGTTCTGTAGACAACGGATCATCAACCGCTCCCGGTCAGCTAAATATTGATTTATTTAATAAAGTTTATAATTCTTGCAATCTTATATTTTAATTATTTTAATTTCTTCATTATTTATTTTTATTTTTTAAATCATTAATTTTAATTCTTATTTTTAATTATTAAATTAATAAATTATTAAATTAATTCTTATTTTTTTTATTTTTTTTGTAAATATATAACATATCAACTATATAACATATAATAAAGTTTGTTTTTAAATTTCACTTTTAGCGTTTTATTAATAAAATAATATAATATGGCAATTTTAAACAATTTGTTGAAATCAAAAAAACTTGGGGAAATTTTAGTTGATTCCAAGCTTCTTAATGCGACACAATTAGAATATGCTCTTACCGAGGCTAAAAAAAGAAATATGAGGCTCGGCGCTGCTTTAGTTACTCTTAATATTCTATCGGAAGACAATATAATTAATGCTTTATCGCAGCAGTTAAACATTAAAAAAATAGAATTATCAAAAATAGCTATTGATCCTGCGGTCGGTAAAATTTTGCCAGAAACTCTTTCAAGACAGTTCAAAATGGTTGGAATTAATCTTTATGGAAATACTCTAACGGTAGTGCTGTCGGACCCTTTAAATGTTTTTGCGGTAGATGCTTTAAAAAAAACAGTCAGCTATGATATAGAAATTGCAGTTGCGAGAGAGCATGAAATACTCAGGGCTATTGATTTTGTTTATTCTGCGAAAGATATAATAAAAGCCGATAAAAATGAGCATATAAATCTCAATTTAAACAAAGAGCCGCAGAAAGATATCGGGGCATATTCAGTCTTTGATACATCATCATCCGTCAATCCCGAAATAAATAAAGAAATTATGGAATCTGAAGATATAAATATAATTAAATTAGTTAACGATATAATAGTTTCGGCATCCAAGAACAGAGCTTCGGATATCCACGTAGAACCATTAGAAGACGAAATTTTAATTAGAGAAAGGATAGACGGCGAACTTTTTGAAACTAAAAAAATCCCGAAACAATTTATTAATCCTTTGATTGCAAGAATTAAAATAATGTCTAATATGGATATTGCTGAAAAAAGAAATGCTCAGGATTCAAGATTTAATATTACGCTTTCGGGAAAAGAACTTGACATAAGAGTTTCCGTTCTTCCCACTATAAACGGAGAAAAAGCGGTTCTTAGAATATTGGACAAATCATCTAAGATACACAAAATCTCGGAATCCGACGATATAGATAATAAAACAAAAGACAAAATATTAAAACTCGTAAATAAAAAATACGGTTTATTTCTGATAACCGGACCCACGGGCTCAGGCAAAACAACAACCGCTTATTCCATTTTAACAGAATTAAATAAAATAAACAAAAATTTAGTTACGGTTGAAAATCCTGTTGAATATAAAATAAAATATATCAATCAGGTTGAATCAAACCTTAAAGGAGGAATGAATTTTGCTAATATTTTAAGATCCGTTTTAAGACAGGACCCCGACATTATACTTGTTGGAGAAATAAGAGATTTAGAAACTGCAAAAATAGCAATACAAGCTTCCCTGACAGGTCATTTTGTTATTTCAACGCTGCATACGCAAGATGCTTCAAGCACAATATCAAGATTGATAGATATGGAAATAGAACCATTTTTAATAGCTTCTTCTATTATCGGCATTATAGGACAAAGACTGCTAAAAAAACTTTGCGATAAATGCAAAGAATCGTATAGCCCCGATGTCGAATTATTAAAAGAATTAGGTTTGCCTGAAGATAAAACGGTTTATTTTTATAAAGAAAAAGGCTGTCCCGCATGCAGAGATACTGGATTTAATGGAAGAATTCCTATATATGAATTATTAATCCCGGACAAAAATTTACAAAAACTAATTTTAGAAAAAGCAGATGTTTCTGTTATGAGAGATACTGCAGTTAAAAATGGTTTTATGACATTAAGACAACATGGCATATTAAAAGTAATAGAGGGGCTTACTACTATTGAAGAAGTTCTTCAGGCAACGCTGGATATTTAAATAAATAATATTATATACTTAAATCACCGTTAGGAATTTTATTTTCTGGATTCCCGCTAAAGCTGGAATGACTTTGAGGGATTTTATAAGTTCACCCGTTAGGTGTCATTCTTGCAAAAGCAATAATCTAACGTTATTAATGCATTGCAGTATATTTAATAATTTCTATAGGCAATTTTTAGAAAAAGGGATATTATTATATTAATATAATAATATAGTATAATAATATAATATAATGCCGATAAGCTTCATAATAACTTCATAATAATAATTAGAATAATAATATTATTAATTTAAAAACTAACATAATTAAAAATGTCAATTTATATTTACAGGGCAAGAGACAGATACGGAAAATTGGTTGTAGGTCAAATTGACGCCGCTTCTCTGATTGCTGCAGAAAAAAACATTGAAAATCTTAAACTGATTCCATTATCGGTTGAAGAAAAATCAAGTATTTCAATGAGCGAACTTATACCTTCTTTTCAATCTGTATCAAAAAAAGATATAATTATTTTTTCCCGCCAGCTTGCTACTTTATATCAATCCGGCGTTCCTATCAGCAAAAGCTTAACTTCTTTGATAGAATTCACTAGAAATAAAAAATTAAAAATTATTCTTCAAGAAGTTAAAGATGATATTGAAAGCGGTCAAACATTAGCAAAAAGTCTCGGCAACCATCCAAAAATATTTTCTGAAATATATGTTAATATGGTAGAAGTAGGAGAGTCAACAGGTCTTTTATATGATGTTTTAGTCAGAATTGCTTTGCTTATGGAAAAAGAAATGACGATTAAATCAAAAGTTAAAAGCGCTACATTTTATCCAAAATTGGTTATTTCGGCAATAATTATTGCAACGGCAATATTAATCGGATTTGTTATTCCTAAATTTGCAATGCTTTACAGCAGTTTTAATGTGCCGCTTCCCCTTGAAACCAGAATTTTAGTTGTCATTTCCAATTTTTTTGTTAATTATTGGTATATTATGTTAGCAATTTTTGCAGCATTAATTATTTCTGTTAAACTTTATTTAAACTCAGCCAAAGGAAGATTATGGTGGGATGAATATAAATTAAAAATACCTATATTCGGAAGTATTTTTTATAAATCCATGATGGGTCAATTTACAAGAATTTTTGGTCTTTTATTTCAAAGCGGCATACCCGTTAACCGGGCATTTGAACTTATAAGAAATGCCGTGGAAAATAAATATTTTACAAAAAAAATAGATGAATTGCAGGAAGAAATTGCAAAAGGCAATTCTATTACCCAGAGTTTTATAGATTCAAAAATATTTTCTCCTATAGTAATCCAAATGATAAGCATTGGCGAAGAAACAGGGCATATAGACGAGATGCTTAACAAAGTAGCCGATTATTTTGATGAAGATTTAGATCATCAGCTAAGCATATTGCAGGCTTCGATAGAACCTATTCTCCTAACTATTATATTCGGAATGGTTTTATTTTTAGCGCTTGCTATTTATCTTCCTATAATAGACGTTATAAATTTTGTTAAAAAATAAAAACATAACAAAACCTTAAAATAAAATTTCTAATGGGTTATTTAAGGTAAAATAAATACGGTTAACCGTGATAATTTTGAAATTAAATTCAAACTCTTAATTTTTTCTTAAAATATTCAATAGTTAATTTTAAACCGGTTTCTATATCTATTTTTGGATTATAACCCAATTTTTCTTTTGCTAAAGTTAAATCAGGACGTCTCTGAACAGGGTCATCTTTAGGCAGGTCTTTAAATACTATCTTTGATTTAGAATTAGTTAAAGATAATACTAATTTTGCAAATTCTATTATAGTAAACTCATAAGTATTTCCAAGATTAACAGGACCAGTAAATTTTTTTGAGTTTTTCAAAAGCATAATCCCGTCAACTAAATCGGAAATATAGCAAAAAGAACGATTTTGTTTCCCGTCTCCATAAACTGTCAAGTCAGTCCCTTTTAATGCCTGAACTATAAAATTTGAAACCACTCTTCCGTCATTTTCAAGCATCTTTGGACCATATGTATTAAAAACCCGAGCTATTTTAATATCTGTACCGTAAGTTCTATAATAATCAAACATAATTGTCTCTGCAGCTCTTTTCCCTTCATCGTAACAAGACCTTATTGAAGCAGGATTAACATTTCCGTTATAAGTCTCGGGCTGGGGATGAACAGAAGGAGAACCGTAAACTTCCGATGTAGAAGTGTGCAATACGGAAATCCTTAATCTCCTTGCGTTTTCCATAACGTTAAAAATACCGAAAACATTATCTTTCATTGTTTTAAGAGGGTCTTTCTGGTAGAATGGAACAGAAGCGGGACAGGCAAGATTAATAATGAAATCGGCTTCAATATTAAAAGATTCCGATATATCATGTCTTATTGTCTCAAAATTAGAATTATCTTTAAATTCTGCGATATTTTCCTTAGACCCCGTAAAAAAATTATCCATACATAAAATTTCATTGCCCTCGCCCAAAAGTCGTTCGCATAAATTAGATCCGATAAAACCTGCTCCGCCGGTAATCAAAATTTTCATAATATTTAATTCTCCGATAATTACATAAATTATAAATTATAAATTATAAATTATAGATTATAGATTATAAGTTATAGATTATAGATTATAGATTATAAAATTGTTTTTATAAATTAATTTAAATCACCGTTAGAAATTATTAAAACTGATTCAATATATGATAAATACTGGATTCCCGCTTTCGCAGTAATGACATCAAATAGGTTAAAATTTAAACCTTCGCAAAGTCATTCCTGCCAGCACAGGAATCCATAAAAAGAAATTTCTAACGGTGATTTAAGGAATTATATTTATTGCCGTATCCTCTTTTTGTAATCATGTAGAAATCTTTTACGAATGTTGTACTGTTGCCAATGATAATAGTCGTATTCATACTGATTAAATCAAATTTGTCTATATGTTCGAGGGTTGTAATAACTATTTCTTCATCTGGTCTTGAAGCTGCTTTCACAATTGCGGAAGGTCTATTTTTATCAATATTTTTTAATAAAATTTCTTTAGCATTAGTCAATTCATCTTTTCTTTTAGCACTCTTAGGATTATAAATAATTATGACAAAATCACCTTTTGAAGCAAAATCTAGTCTTTTTTCTATGTCTTTCCATGGAGTGAGCAGGTTTGACAATGAAATAACGCAAAAATCATTCATTATCGGGGCGCCTATAGAACATGCTGCAGCGCAAAAAGCAGGAACGCCAGGTATAAAATCTAAAGGAATTTTACCTATTAACGATTTTTTGTCTAATAATTCTAAGAGAAGTCCGCTCATACCGTAAATACCTGCATCGCCTCCGGAAACAACTGCAACGTTTTCGCCTTCCATAGATTTGCTTATTGCCGCTTCGCATCTTGTAATTTCATCTTTCATATTAAAATGCAGTTTTTTCTGTTCTTCTCTCAATAAATTACTAATTTGTTTAAGATAAGTAGAATATCCTATAATAACGCTGCACTCTTCTATTGCTTCAACCGCGGTTTTTGTTAAATGTTTAATATCCCCAGGTCCTGTTCCGATTAAAGTAATTTTGCCGTATTTTATATTAAGATTACTGCTGCCGTTATCGTTATTACGTTTTTCAGACGGCAAATTATCGTCGGCAGCTATTTTATTTATATTATGATTGACGCCGCTATTATCAATATTACTGCTGTTATTATTTATATTAGTAATTTCTAGTTCATTTCTTTTTGACGGTTTTAAGCTATTATCACTATTACTGCTGTTATTATTTATATTATTACTATTAACGCTATCATTTATACTATTACTATTATTATTGTTTACACTTGCAGCTATATTGCCGCCGCTATTGTTGTATTTCCTTTTTTCTTCTTGCATATCAATAACTCCTTATTTGTGTTAGAGGATAAAAGCGCGCACGGCTCACAGACCGAGTATGCGCCTGTGTAGCGAAAACACGCAGATTCAGTAATCATATTTATATTTAAAGCATAATCAGATTTTTTATTTAAATTTTTATCAGAATTTGAATTTTTGTTCAGAGCAGAACTTATGCTATAATTTAGACTTATATTTTTGGCTGTATCAAAACTTGAATTTAAATTTATATTTCTGATTATATCACAATTGATATGCTTGTCGGCATCTGCATGCATTGTAAATTTATCTATTAATGATTTATTAGATAAATCATTAATAAAATTATTAATTTCATCTTTAGAAAAAAAGTCGATATATTTTGCATATTTTTTAGCAAATTCTAAAATTCCTTTTTCTTCAGATTTAATGTCTATCGTTCCTATATTTTTAATGGCGAGCATAGATAGATTATTTTCATTAAATATTTCTTCAATAAAATTTTCAATTTCTTCAAAAGACGTATTCTTGTTACATCCTATCCCTATGCTTAAATTTCGCGGAAACAGCCTGCATATATTTATATTTGGAATATTTTCTTTATCTGCTGTATTATCGGGATTAATATTTATATCTAAATCTGAATTATTTTTATCTTTTATATTTACGCCTTTAATAACTTCATTTTTGTATTTTTTTTCAACGCGTAAATTATTAAATGAAAAACCTGTTAAATCCAAAACATTGGTTTTATAAGAAATTACAATAATATTTAAATTATTTATCATTTTAAATTGATTATTGTCTTGTCTATTGCACTGATTACTATATTGTTTATTATGCCGGCTATTATATTGGCTATCATTATTTATGTTTTTAAATTTATTTTCAATATTTTCTTTATCTTTGCTTTCTTTATCTTCTTTATAATAATTTTTTAATATTTCTTTTATTCCGTTTTCAGTATATACCAACTGTATGTCTAAATCAAAACCTGCAAAATATTTTTTAATTTCATTTTTAAATTCTTTGTTTTTACTTAAAATATTGTCTGATTCAGGAATAAAAATTATAATTTTTTCATTATTTAAAGACGATTTGTTAATATATTTGATACAATTTTTATTTTCAATATTTAAATTAAATTTTTTTGCAAATAAATCAAGCGAAAACTTATTTGAAACATCTGTGGCAGTCGTTATTACAGGGGTTGCGCCTATAATTTCGGCTATTCCGGCGGTCAGTTCGTTAGCTCCTCCTATGTGTCCAGAAAGCGCGCTTATAGCAAAATTGGCTTTTTCATCAATAACTATTACCCCCGGATCGGATAACTTGCTTTTTATAAATGGAGATATAAGTCTTATAACTGCCCCTAACGAAAGAAATAAAATCAAAAAATCATATTCATTAAAAGCATATTCTATATTTTCACGATAATTAATATTATTGTAGTTAAAAAATTCAAAGCCGCCTGCATAAAAGCTTTTGCAACCGCTTTCATTGCTTTCATAATGTTTCTCATAATTATTATTGCAGTTACTTTTATAACCACTTTTATAATCACTTTTATAATCACCGTTATAATAACTATTCAGTTCGCAGGATATCTTTAATGCTAATCTTATACCGTTTTCGGTAAACGCAAATATAGCCGCTTTATTTATATAATTGCCAAAGTTATCGGCTTTCCTTTGCTTTCCTGAATGAGTGAAAAAAATTCTCGTCATATAATTTAGATTTATGTTCTTTTAAATATTTGCCCGCCAGTGCATCTCCCACTATTAAAACAGCCATATTTTTAATAGACTTGGCTTTTACAATGCTTATGACGTCTTTTAATTTACATTCTATAAGAATTTCCGATTTTAAAGATACGTCTTTTGCAATTAAACAATAAGTATTTTCATTATAGCTTTCCAAAAGATCCTGAACTACTGAATCTATCAATCCAAAACTTAAATATATAGCCATAGTTGCTTTATGCGAAGCAAGACTTTTTATATCCTGTCCTTCAGGAAATTTTCCGGTTCTGCCCTCTGCCCTGCAAAAAATTACCGCCTGAGAAATATCAGGCAATGTCAATGTGGATTTATTTGATGCGCAAGCGGCAAAAGCGGCGGTAACTCCGGGAATAATTTCATAACTTATACATTTTTCTTCAAGAGATGCAATTTGTTCGCTTATTGAAGAATAAAGCGATGAATCGCCTGCATGAAGAACTGACGTTAAATTACCTGTTTTGTACATTTCTTCAATTTTTTCGGCAATTTCTTCAAAGCACATACCGCTCATATCATACAATATGCAGTCGCATTTTAGTATTTGCAATAATTCTTTATTAATTAAAGAACCGGCGTAAATAACGCAATCAGATTCCTTTAAAATATTATAAGCTCTAATGGTTAATAATTCAGGGTCTCCCGGACCAGAGCCGACAAAATAAATTTTATTTTTTTCAATATATTTCATATTTAATATTTAATAATTAGTAATTAATATTTAATAATTTTTATGCTTATATTTTATTATATATATTATATATTTATATTAGAGTTTTATTTAATATTTAATAATTAATAATTAATAATTCTTAAGTTTATATTTTATTATATATTTATATTTATATTAGAGTTTTATTTTATATTTAATATTTAATATTTCATATTTAATATTTAATAGTTCTTATGCTTATATTTTATTATATATTTATATTAGAGTTTTATTTTATATTTTATATTTTATATTTTATATTTAATAATTTTTATGCTTATATTTTATTATATATTTATATTTATTAGAATTTTATTTTATATTTTATATTTTAAATATTATATTTTTCTTTTTATTAGGCTTATTTTTTTATCTTCATTATATTTATTACTTATTTTTTATTTTAATTTATTTTTATTTTTTTGTTTT
>JAJZVN010000199.1 GCA_021845685.1 bacterium | reverse complement strand
AAGAAGAGACAAACCGCTTGATTCTAACGGCGATAAATGCATATAGAATATAAAAAACGGAACTAATAATATCCCGCCCCCGATGCCTATAGCATTTCCGACGATTCCTACTAAAAGAGCGGTTATGAAAAGCGTGAAATATATAAAAATCAGATTTAAAAAATGCATATTTCTTTAAAAGTTTTTGTCCCCAATTTTAACTGCAACATTAATTTTTTAACTTATGTCATTATAGATAAACTATGCATAATTCATATTAAATTATTTTTTTTCTTATGTAAATGAAGAAATAAATTTTTTTATTTAAAAATTATATGATATAATCTATATGAAAAATTATTATTTATAAGTTAAATTAAAGTTAATTAAATACTTATTTTTTGCTTTATAGAATAGAATAAAATATGTTTGATTTTAAAATAAAATTACATAGAAATTATCTGCCTGCCTATACATCAGATCAAAAACTATTTATTCTTCTTCAAATAGATTCAGAAAAAAACAAATATTTAAATAATAACGAAATTTATGAAGCTTATTTAAATATAAATTGCGTTAAAAATGTAAAAATAAATCGTATATCGGGAATATATCCTATGTTGACGGAAATCGATATATTATTGAACCCTTATTTTATAGGCAAAATAAATACTTCAGATGCTTATATATTTTTAATTGAAATGTCGGTTCCAGAATATAAACCAGGCAAAGTCAGACTTTCGAATATAAATTTAACATTAAATTCAGAAAAAGTTAATGATATTTCTAATATCATTAAAACGCCGTCCAAAGAATTAATTATTGAATATGTTAATGGCGTAAGTCAAGTTTACGCTACCGATAAAGAAGTAATGTATTACATTCAGCAAAGGAATATATGCTTTATGATAGAACAAGCTGAAAACGAGGTTGAAAAAAATGCCAGTAAAGCAATAGATATTCTTAAGTCTGCAATGAAAACAGCCGCCGTTATAAACAACAAATCTATGACAATAGTTTTAGATAAAGCAATAAAAGATATTGAAGACAATAAAAATTCTAAAAACGCAATGCTAAAAACATTAAAAACAGACGTCAAAACTCATACTATGCGGTTTGACAAAAATATATTTACAGACGAAGAAATAAAAAAAATCACCGGTGTTTAAGGACTTATACGCCGTTTAAATATAAATCTTTATCTATATTATTTTTAACGTCTATAATTTCATCTAAGCCTTTTAAAAAAGCGTTGAAGCAATCAGGATCAAAGCATTTCTCCGGTTTCATCTCTTTTTCCATAATTTCGGTTGCTTTTTCTACTGATAGGGCAGGTTTATAACACCTTTTATTAACAAGCGCGTCAAATACATCCGATATCCTGCAAATTCTACCCTCTATGGGAATTTTTTCGCCCTTAAGCCTGAAAGGATATCCGCTTCCGTCAAAATTTTCATGATGCGAAACTGCAATTATTGCTCCGTCTTTTAAAATATGAGAATCCGAGTCTTTTAATATGTCATATCCAATATTGCAATGCGTTTTCATTACCGTGTATTCAGAATCGGTAAGTTTGCCGGGCTTCAATATGATATTATCCGGGATTCCAACTTTTCCTATATCGTGCATAGGGCTTGAATAAAATATCCTTTCTTGGTGAAGACTGTCTAAACCTAAATTTTTAGCAATAATTTTTGAATAACTTGACACCCTTGCAATATGATTGCCTGTATCTATATCTTTATATTCTGCAATAGACATAAGCATGCCGAGCGTTTTTTGGTCTGCTTTATAACTGTCGTCCAAGGATTTTTTGTAATATGATTCTATGGCAAATGTCGTATCCACAGTTATTTTTTTTTGAATGGAGTTTATTGTTTTAAGCGTATCTATTAAACCAAGCCCGATTTCTTGACAACATTTTAAGGCAAAAGATGCAATGAGATTAGCGTAATAACCGGATATAACAATGTATATAGATGGAGAAATGCCTATTATACCATGCGCCAGCCC
Organism: bacterium; assembly: GCA_021845685.1. Lineage (GTDB taxonomy): Bacteria > SZUA-79 > SZUA-79 > Acidulodesulfobacterales > Acidulodesulfobacteraceae > Acididesulfobacter. The sequence goes on along the minus strand of JAJZVN010000199.1, from coordinate 508 downwards.
AACCGCCATAGTGTCTTTAAAATAATTTTCATCATATTTCATGTCAAAAAAAGCCTTTAGATAATCTGCATTATTCAACTTTAATTGTTCCAAAAGGTTTGCGTCAATTGTAAATTTTTCTTTTAATCCGTCAATTAGCGCAATACGGTTATAGAATATATCGGATATTTCATTTGCCGAATTTTTCATACATGTTTTTATTTTGGCAAAATTATTTAAGTCGTCGTTATTAAAGTTAATTACGGCATTAAGAAGTTCCACCCTGCTTTGCATCAGCATTTCATTGAGTTCATCTATTCCTTTAGCAGATAAGCCGCAATCTTTTAGAATTTGTTTGAATTTGATATCGTCCATAAAAGTAAGAATGAATTAAGAAAATCTATTTATCTTTGAAATTTTAAAACGTTTAGCATCGGGCAATCGCCTTTGCCCGTTTTTTTTACTTCGCACTGAGAAATAAGGCTTAAAAGCTCTTTTCGTATAAGGTTTAATGAATAAATTCTTTTAT
>JAJZVN010000198.1 GCA_021845685.1 bacterium | reverse complement strand
CGAAGAGATATGGGACAAATTGCAGACGGAAAGCCCTGAAATTTCAGAACGTAAATCGGGACATTTATCCGATTACCTTAAAAGGACTACCGCTAAAGCTCATTCTTTCATCTCTTAATTTAATAGGGGGGCTGTGTCTATCCAGTCTTTTACAGCAAGGTAGATTTTAATAGCCTTAAACCCCTTATATTTCCTTATCTTACTTCAGACCTCTCTTTTCGCAAAAAGAGAGGTCTGAAGCCTGCAAGCGTAGTAATTACCTGCATTTAATGTTAATTTTTGATGCGATTATTTTTATAAATTTCTACCCGGCTGAATTACATTTTGCGCCGAAAGGCGGTAAATGTAGTTGCCGATTCTATATATCTGGCCCACCGCGGGAAGCGGTAAATGTGGCGCATAACGCGCTTTTGCATTTAAGAAATTACCGGCCTGATATAGATTAAGGTAGTATAAAAATAATCTCGTTTAAAAAATTATAGATAAAGTTTGACGGGAGAGTTGCGTTTTCAAAGCGGTATTGCAAGGCTTATTTAATTTATCTTGCAATGCCGCTTTTTTTATTTAATTAAACTCATAAACATAAAGGAGGTGATTAAAATGGGGAAACTATTAAATTATTTTGAAAACAATCCGGAAAAGTTTTTACCCTTAAGACATCAAAACACTCTTAAAACACAGGCGCAGCATAAACAAATAATCCGTCAATTTATAAAATACGCCGAAAATCTTGGGATTTGCCATACCAAAAAACTTAACGAAAACGTAATTGCAAAATACATCAAGGAAAGGCTTTCAAAAAAATCCCCGGAAACCAAAAGGAAACATAAAATTTGGTTATTTATAATGTATAAAAAATTAAATAAAAGGGAGGTTAGAGATTATGTCAAAAATCTATGATATCAGGAACGACTTTAAAATTTCTTTGGTGGCAAGGCAAATATATCCGGATAAATCCGCTTCCGCTAAAAAAGTAGGGACGGTTCTTAAGGAATTTAAAACTGTAACCGGTATCAATAATCTTCACAATATTGATTCCAGAACGGTTAAAAATTACTACGAATATTTGCAAAATAGCGGAATGTCTAACTCGGACGCTTCCAACAAGGTCAGCTATTTTAATCAAATTCTAAAATATACCGGAAAATCGGAACTCAAACAAACCGCCAAAGAATTAAATTTAAGCAGACTAAACGACAATACAACTTATAAGGGCAATTTTGCGGCTGATATTAAAACCGTCAATAATTATTTTAGAGGAGTTGAAAAGATCGAGTTCCAAGGACTGTATCATGCAAGCAGACTGCAGGAAGTTGCAGGTTTAAGGATGTCTGAGAGCGGCGGTATTAAATTACTCAATAAGAGTGTTGAGGATATTAAAAACGGGATTTTAAAAATTGACGGTAAAAAAGACCTCGCGAAAAACGATCGCGATAGAATTATTATTCTAGATAAAGACGGTATAAAAGCCGTATTGGAGGCAAGGCAGTGGCTTAAAGAAAACGGACTTAAAGATATTGCGGCTTCTAAAACAGATTCAAAGATGACGGAATGGTCGGCATGGAGCTGGCGGCAACTGGATAATTTGAAAAAGGCCGGGATTATCGCGGTCGGTTATCATAACCACGGCAACAGGCACGCTTGGGCGAACAATAAATACGAAAACGAGTGGAAAGAAAGAACCGACGCGGTAATAGAGGGAACGGCAAAAAGCGGGCTATTCGGTAAGGATTGGCTGCGATATGTCGAAATGAAAACGGGATTATCCGCAGAAGAAATTAGAAAAATCGATACCGAAATACGACTTGATGTATCTCAACAGCTTGGGCACGAAAGGCTTTCAATAACGTCAACGTATCTCGGCAGAAAAGCTTAACTCAATTTTAGCCCGCCTCGAGCGGGCTTTTTTTATTGCCGAAATACGGGAATTTATACAAAAGGAAGAAAAAATCTTTTGGCAAATATAAAACCCTTAACCTTTTTACCCTGCCGTTAAATTACAACTAAATTCATCCGACCATCGAGGTAAGTCGAGATAACTAGTGCAAAATAGAAAAAGACACAGCCCCCTATTTTTTCCCCCAAACGTCGTCCACCGCTTTTTTTAGGGTCTCCGGCACTAAATGGCTATACTTTTTCGTCATCTGAGTCGTTCGGTGACCCAACAACTCTCCCGTTATATAAAGCGATGTACCGTTCATAACCATTTTACTTGCAAAGACGTGGCGCAAATCATGAATTCTTAAATCCTTTAATCCAGCGTTTCGACAGGCGGTCATAAACGATTTTCTAAAATTGCCGATTTTGGCCCCGCTATTATTAAATACATATTGACAATCTTGATTTTTATCTATTGCCGCTAATAGCTCTTTTAGCGGCTTGCTTATCGGAATATATCTATCGTACTTTGTTTTGGTTCCCTTAATTGCTATTACATCGTTCTGCAAGTCCACGTCGTCCCATTTGAGATTTAAAGCCTCGCCTTTACGGGAGCCCGTTA
>JAJZVN010000197.1 GCA_021845685.1 bacterium | reverse complement strand
ACCAGCAAACCGTTTTCGCCATCCCTGCAAACATCCCTGCATCCTGAGGTATCGGTAGTTATTATAGGCTTTCCCATAGCCATGGCTTCAATAAGAGAACGCGGCACGCCTTCTCTATAAGAAGGCAATACAACTACGTCTGCCTCACATATATAGTCCCTGACATCTTTGCTAACGCCAAGATATTTTGCAACCCCTTCATTTGCCCATTCTTTTATTATAATTTCGGACACAGCAGACGGATTATCTTTATCAATCGGCCCAAGCAACAAAAATTCAGTATTTGAATATTTAGATTTTACAATTCTACCAGCCTCTACAAATTCTTTAACTCCTTTATCCCATAAAAGTCTTGTTATCATAAGGAATATCAATTTATTGTCGCTATTTTTCACTTTACAAAAATCAGGGGAAAAATAAGTTGTATTAATTCCTGAGCTTTTTGTCAATATCGTTTTATTTTCAAACACTATTTTTCTATTTATGAACAACTTCATATCATCCTTATTTTGAAATAAAACTTTATAAGAAGCTCCGAATGCCGTTTTATACAAATTTTCTATAAATTTTGTTAAAAGATTTTCCTTAATAAATATATAACCGAGACCGGTAAGCATATTTATGTATTTAATTCTTAAGAAACGGCAAGCGAAAGAACTGTATATATTGGGTTTTATCGTATAACTAAAAACCAAATCAGGTTTTATAATTTTGTAAATTTTCATATATTCAAGGACTAATTTGAAATCGACAAGGGGATTCGTTCCTTTTCTATCAAGACTTTTTATTTCGAAAAATTCAAAATTTTTTTTGAGTAAATCGGAATAATCATCCTTCGGAGCTAAAGCAATAACTTCAAAGCCTTTATCTTTTAAATATTTCATAACTCCGTATCGAAAGTTATAAAGCGAAAAAGAGGTATTGGATGTAAAAACTATTTTATGATTTTTCATTTTTAAATTATAGTCTCTCGTCAACTATCGACCTGTCAATAATCCCTTTAATATCATATATTATACTGTCATTTTTTTTGAAAAACGAAAAATCAAAGCTTTTAAATTCATTATGAGAAACTGCAAGAACGACACCATCGTAATTATCACAATATATTTTTTCTTTTTCTATAAGGTTAATTCCGTATTCACTCTTAATTTCCTCTTTATCAGCTATTGGGTCGAACACATTTACTTTGCATCCAAAGTCTTTCAATTCTTTAATTATATCTATAACCTTACTATTTCTAATATCGGGTACATTTTCTTTAAAGGTAATTCCAAGTATTAAAATATTTGCTCCTTCTATTTTTTTTCCTTTTTTTATCATTAGCTTAATAACTCTATTAGCTATAAAAATTCCCATATTATCGTTAAGCCTCCTTCCGGCCAATATTATTTCAGGATTATAACCAATTTGTTGAGCCTTAAATGTAAGATAAAATGGGTCAACTCCAATACAGTGTCCGCCTACAAGACCGGGTCTAAATCCTAAAAAATTCCATTTTGTTCCGGCAGCCTCAAGTACATCCTGAGTATCGATGCCCATTTTATTAAAAATAACAGCAAGTTCGTTTATAAAAGCTATATTTATATCTCTTTGCGTGTTTTCTATAACCTTGGCCGCCTCAGCCACTTTTATAGACGAAACTGTATATATACCGGCTTCGATAATACTTCCATATAATTTATTTATTTTTTCCAATGCATCTTTAGTAGAGCCGCTTACCACTTTCTTGATTTTTTTTAGCGTATGTTCCTTATCACCAGGATTTATTCTTTCTGGAGAATAGCCGCAAAAAAAATCGACATTAAACTTTAGTTTAGATTCGTTTTCTAAAATAGGAACGCATTCTTCTTCAGTGCAACCAGGGTAAACTGTACTTTCATAAATTACTATATCTTCTTTTTTAAGAACACTGCCGACAGTTTTAGTAGCATTTAAAAGAGGTTTAAGATCGGGCTTTTTATTTTCATCTATAGGGGTCGGAACGGTTACTATATAATATTTGCAATTTTTAATATCTTGAACATCACTAGTATAAGACAAATAATGAGCATCTTCTATATCTTCTCTAGATACTTCCATTGTTCTATCTATTTTATTTTTTAATTCATTTATTCTTTTCTGATTTACGTCAAACCCAACTACATTATATTTTTTACCAAACTCAACGGCAAGCGGCAAGCCAACGTAACCGAGTCCAATTACAGCAATCTTAATATCCATTTAAATCTCCACATTATTATTTTTTTAAGTATCTCAGTATTTCTTTATATTATTAGTTATCAATAATTTTATATTTTTATTTTACTCCATAAAATTCCTTATACCAATTAGCAAACCTTCTAACGCCTTCTTTTACCGAAGTATTAGGTTTATATCCTAAATCTTCAACTAAATCGCTAACGTCAGCCCAAGTTCCCCTTACGTCTCCTGGCTGCATGGGCAAAAGATTTTTAACTGCTTTTTTGCCGATAGCCTCTTCTAATGCTTCAATATAATCCATTAGTTTTATTGGAT
>JAJZVN010000196.1 GCA_021845685.1 bacterium | reverse complement strand
TTCTGGAATAGGCTGGGGAATTTATACATTAAAAGGTAAATTTGAAAAACAATATTTGTTAAGAACCGCATCAAATTTCATCTATTCTTTAATTTATTTTATTCCTTTAATAATAATATTTGCGTTTTTTAAAGGCGGGTTTATTAATTGGCAATATATTAAAACGCCCTATGTTTATTTAAATCCGATAATTTTAGGCGTCTTATCAGGTGCAATATTTTCAGCGCTTTTTTATATGTTATGGTATAAGGTAGTAACAAAATTATCCCGTGTTTTAGCATCGTCCGTTCAATTATTAGCTCCTGCGATAGCAGCAGCTTTAGGCATAATATTTTTAAATGAAAAAATATCGTTAAATTTTTTCATCTCGGCTATTTTAATATTAGGCGGCATTATATTTGTAATACTTAAAGAAAAAACAGCGGAAGTAAAAGAAGAGACCATTGAAGATTTAGAAGAAACATTTGATAAATAATAAAGGAGGAACAATGCAAAGAATGTCTGTTGTAATATCCAATGATGCATTTGATGCGATATTAACGCCGTTTGATTTTATACATCTGGGAACTGCTATTTATGACGAAATAAATGTTTTATTTGTCGGGTTTGCCGCAAGACTTATGACAAAAGAAGGTATAAAAACTGCCGAAGATTATTTAATCCATAAAAATATGCTTGATGAATTAAAGGAAGGCTTAAAAAGAATAGGTCTGCCTGATAATTTATATTCAATAATTAAAGAATTAAAGCGGACTGAAGGAATGAATTTTTATATTTGTTCAAATGCCGCCGCTAAATTTTCTATAACAGCTGAAATGCTTCTGCCTGAAATTGACGGCATAGTAGGAGCCGCATGGTTTTTAATTGAAAAAGCAAATAAATCCGAAATATTTATGCAATTTTAATTTATTATTTTATATATGAAAATTTCTTCAACAAGTTATAAATACTGGATTCCCGCTTTCGCGGGAATGACACCCGTTTAGTGAAAAGTTAAATCCCCGCATTGTCATTCCCGCGAAAGCGGGAATCCAGTAAAAAAAATTCTAATGGTGAGTTAAGGTATATTATTATATGGATATTTTAAATATAGTTATAATTTCTATAACGGGAATAATAGTCGGCGCAGCAACGGGTCTCATTGGAGCGTCAGGCGTTATAATAGTCGTTCCAGTGCTTGCTTTTATATTTAATGTACCAATTTCAACAGCAATAGGTACAAGCCTTTTAATTGACGTTATAGTCTCATTTTCGGTGACGGCAACGTATGCCTTTAAAAATAGAGTTAATTATCGCATCGGCATACCTACAATAATAGGAGCGGTAGCAGGCGCACAGCTCGGCGCGTATATTTCGGTCGGTATGCCGCAGAGGCTTTTAGAAATAATATTCGGTATATTTATGCTGTTAATGGGTGCTTTTTTCTTAAAAACAAAAGGAAAATATCAAGAAAAAAGAATTTTCTATTTTGAGAATCCCCGCATAAATTTTATAATTATACTTATTTTTGGTTTTATTATAGGAATTCTCGCAGGTCTTCTCGGCACAAGCGGCGGCGTATTATATATGCTTGCGTATATTATAGTCTTTGGATTAGCGATAAAAGATTCAGTAGGAACATCGACGCTTGTTATGATTATAGCCGCATTAAGCGGAGCTATCGGTTATATAGGTTTAAAACATATAAATTTATTTGATGCATTTTTTATAGGTATTATTGCAATTCCTTCAGGAATTTTGTTTGCAAGAATAGCAATTAGAAGTAAAAAAGAGACGCTTATTATTATTTTAGGCATTACTTTGATTGCCGTGGGAGTTTCAATGCTGTTTCATTAAAATTAAATTACACGCTGAACGGAAACTAATTTTTTTCTGTTAAAACTAATTTTTTAATATAATATTTTAAAACCCCATATTGTTTTAGATACTTTATCGTTTCATAGCCTTTTTATATTAACGCGCCTACCTTCACCGGATAGTATTATAGAAAAAATTAAAGCAAATATTTTTTGAGACGGTTTATAGCTTTTATTGTTTCCATCTATACAGATATTTTTTTCCTTTTTATTTTATAAATATTTATGCCAATTTGACATAAATATTTATGCCAAATTGGCATAAAATTAATTTGAATTTTAAAAAAAATAATTTTAAAAATTTAATTAATTCATTATCTTAATACTAAATTTAAAAATGGCACGTTTATTGCAACATTTAAAACAAATATTCATGGGGACTTAAATATAAAAAAGTATATAATATTAAAAAATATATTAAAAAACGAAACAATAAGGAGAGTAAATTATGTCTGACAAATTAGCGATTATTATCGCATCCGAAGAGTATGAAAAATCACACGTGGCTTCAATGATTGCATCGATTGCGGCGGTTTCGGGAGTAGAGGTTTCTATTTTCGTAACTATGAACGCGGTTTACAATTATTTAAAAGAAACGGTGGAAAAGAAAAATTTTACCGGCGGAAAACTTTACGAACAGATAAAAGAAAAAAAAGCATCCATGTTTTACGAACTGTTTGATCAGGCAAAAATGTTGGGCGGTCTTAAAAT
>JAJZVN010000195.1 GCA_021845685.1 bacterium | reverse complement strand
CCTTACGTTTTATTTATTATAAATTCGGAAAGCCTACGAGGGTTAAAAAAAATAAAAGAATATGCATTCCTTCAAAATATGGGAATTTCTTTTGTTGCTTCAATACTGTTAGGATTATCGTTATTTATAGTAAAAAATAATTATATTCCAGTTACAATTTATATAATATCCATGTTCCTGATGTCGTTATTATCGTTTTTTCTATGGTTTAAAAAATTTAATTTTAACTCAAATACAAATATATCCGAACCTCAAACATTATCATCAAATCTTAATAATCCTAATCTTTCTTTTGGTAATAAGCCCTATTTAATTTCTTATAAGAATATTTTATCAATTTCGACACCTATGTTGATTTCTGGTTCATTGGGGGTTTTTTTGGGTTTTATAGATATAACAATACTAGGTATATTCAAGACAAGCTCGGCTGTTGGAATTTACAGTGTAGTAGTTAAACTTTCTTCAATCGTTGTTTTATCTCTGGTAACTATTAATGTAATAGCCGCTCCCAAATTTGCAGAATTTTGGGTAAAAGGCGACAAAAAAGGATTATTAAAGATTGCAAGACAATCTACAAAGATCATATTCTGGATATCTTTTCCTATTTTACTTTTAATGGTAATTTTTTCTAATTATATACTTGGTTTTTTTGGGCATGGATTTAGAACAGGTGAAATGGCGCTAATAATGTTGGCTTTCGGTCAATTTATAAACTCTATAAGTGGTTCAGTCGGATATATACTGGAAATGACGGGATTTCAAAATTTTACGCAAAATATTATGATAGCTTCGGTTATTATGAATATTATAATGAATTTATTGTTAGTGCCTAAATATAGTATTGACGGAGCGGCATTTGCAAGCATGATAACTTTAATCTTCTGGAACCTAACAATGGGGTTAAAAGTTAGCAGTATTTTAGGCGGTTGGGTATTTTATAAACCTTTTTATTTGCATTAAAATTTTTGAAATTTATGTTATATGTTAAATAAATTTATTTTAAAATATGATAAAAAAAGTTTATTTTTTGAAATTAATTAATATTAATTTTGAAATTTTATTAAATATTTGTAAAATTATTATAAGGATGCCAAATAAAATGGAAAGTTTAATAGAGAAAATAATTCATAATGGTAATTTGTTATCAATAATAATTAGAGCAAATTTTAAAAAAAGTGGGATAACTTTTTTTACCCCTCCAGATTTTTCTCAACAGTTAGCCTATATGTCTCATCCTAAAGGAAAGATAATAGAACCGCATGTTCATAATGTAGTAAAAAGAGAAATACATTATACAAAAGAAGTATTGTTTATAAAGAGAGGCAAGCTTAAAGTTAATTTTTACTCTGAACATCACGACTTTATTGAGAGTAAGGTTCTTTATGAGGGAGACTTTATATTGCTTGCTGAAGGTGGTCATGGTTTTGAAGTTATAGAAGATACAGAGATGATTGAGGTTAAACAAGGACCTTATTGTGGCGAAGCTGATAAAACAAGATTCATTCCAAACAAGGATAATAAAAATGGAAAATAAATTTATTCCGGTATGTGAGCCTTTATTAGAAGGAAATGAGTTGAAATACTCATCCGAAGCAATTAAAACGGGCTGGATATCTTCAAACGGAAAATTCGTGAAACTTTTTGAAGAAAAATTTGCGGAATATTGTGGGGCAAAATATGCCATATCAACCTGCAATGGAACTGCCGCCTTACATTTGGCTTTAATAAGTTTAGGTATAGGTAAAGGTGATGAGGTTATTATTCCAAGTTTTACAATGATAGCTTCAGCTTTTTCTATTTGTTATACAGGGGCAATGCCTGTTTTTGTAGATGTGGATAAAGATACATGGAATATAAACCCCAATTTGATAGAAGAAAAGATAACAGCGAGAACAAAAGCTATTATGCCTGTTTCTATTTTTGGATATCCTTGCGAAATGGATAAAATTAGAAAAATTGCAAAAAAACATAATTTGTTTATCATTGAAGATGCAGCAGAATCTCACGGAGCGGAATATAAAGGTGTTAAAACAGGAAATCTTGCCGATATAACATCTTTCAGTTTTTATGCTAATAAAAATTTAACGACTGGGGAAGGCGGTATGGTTGTAACCAATAGCGAAAATTTTTATAAAAACGCTTTATATTATAAAAATTTATGTTTTCCTTTGGATGGTTCAAGAAATTATATTCACGATGATATAGGTTTTAATTATCGCATGTCTAATATTCACGCTGCAATTGGTTTAGCTCAGGTTGAAAAAGCCGACTATTATCGCGAAAAAAGAATATTAAATGGTAAGATGTATAGGGAATTACTAAAAGATGTTCCTGGTGTCTTTTTTCAGAAAGATAGAGATTATGTTTTAAATGTTTACTGGATGAACGGGTTATTTATTGATCCTAAAATTTATGGAGCAACAAGAAACGATTTAATATTTTTTTTAAAAAATAAAGGAGTTGATACAAGGTTATTTTTTACAGGTATGCATCAACAGGAATCTTTAAAAAAATACGGTTGTGATATGAAAGGTGATTATCCAGTTACAGATAATCTTGCAACGAATGGATTTTATCTGCCTTCTTCATCATCGCTAAAG
>JAJZVN010000194.1 GCA_021845685.1 bacterium | reverse complement strand
AATGATACAAAGAAAAGCAGATTTATTCTTATCGTAATATTTAAAAAAATAAAGAAAATATAAAAAACTATGGACAGTCAAAATATTCACGGCATAATGCTACAATTAAAATCAATAACCGAAGGGATCAATAACCATTGGGCAGTTTGGGTTTCTTTGGCAGGGGTAATAATGGTAGGCGTTGCCGGAATTTTTCAAGATAGAATCAGGTATTGGCTTTGTAAGCCGAAACTAAGAGTTACTTTCAAAGAATCTTCAATTATTACGGACAGGAACTATGGCAACATTCCTCATTATAATTTTGCTTTCAAAATTGAAAATACCGGCAAATCCACTTTAGAAAACGCCGAGGCTTTGGTTAGCGATATAGACGGAAACAGGGAAGAAAAAGTAAATCCTGTGGAGTTTAATTTGACGTGGAAAGACCACGGCGGTACTACTATACCAAGAATTCCCTCGAATACGTATAAATTTTTTAATTTTGGAGATATTCTTGAACCATCTTTATTGCCTGAAGGTAGTTTTTGCAATTTTCCTCCACCGGCTTCGGTTGAGTTTAGATTTACAGATACAGGGATTATTTTAAAATCTCCTGAAGATTATAAAATTAAAATTATATTTTCCGCTAACAATGTTAAGCCCCAAATAAAAATTTATAAACTTGATATAAAAAATAAATGGATTAATAACGTTAATAATATAAAAGAAATGATATCAATAGAAGAACGTTAAAGAGTTTTATTTTTCTAAAATTATAATATATCAGATTTATTTTTATATGTAATTAAAGAAACTGAATAGTTGTTAAATTTTATAGATTCGGAGGATATTATGATTGATAATACCATTTTTAGATGTCAAAATTTTTATAATGAAAAGTTTAAAGAGTGGCAGCCGACACCTTTACATAAAACCATGCCATCATTCATATATGGCAATGATTATTTCGAAAATGTCAGAAAATTTGTTGAACATAAGGGGAAAGACGGCATTGTCAGCGAATTTAAACACGATAGTAGATTTAGCATAATTAGCGAAATTAAAAATGAAATACCCAAAGATATATTATTAAGCATATTTTCTGATATTTTATCCGATATTTTCGGTAATAATTCATCATATAGCGATATTATAGACATTATTGCGGACGCCACGATTGATGCATTATTTTTTTAAAAATATTATTGAAATTGTTTAATAGGAAGGATAAGACGCATTTCTATTACTTTGTACTTTTATAAAAAATAATGATTTTAAAAATTATTAAGTTAATGTTTGGTATAAAATATGTATCTAATAGATGTTAACAGTCAAGAAAGGGAACACGAGGCTATAATAACATTTATTAAAATTCTGCCACTACTTTACGCTTATTTTGATGTTAATATCCTTGGGAGTCCTTTGCAATACCATTTATGGAAGGGTATAGATTTTTTAAAAAATGTGGAGCAAAATAATGATTACAATACATTACCCGCGATATTAAAAAAAAAATATAAAATGTATAAGAAGATTACCCCCGATTTAAATTCATTTTGGTGGTATCTAATTGAAATTAGGGAAAATAAATTAAACAATTTAACTTCCGGTGAAATTGACATTATTGCTGGACGGTTAAAATTTCATTCGGATGAATTTAGAATTTCTGAAGAATCCGCTAAATATTTAGTCGGCTTTGAAGTTAAGTGTTCATATTTTAACAGTGAAGCCGGTTCAATAAAATCTTTTAAAGATTATTCTCAGAAAAAAGATAAAAAAAATGAAATACAATTAAAAATTGATTCAATGATTAAAACTGGGTTTAATAAAGTTGCTTTACTCGATATTATCGTAAATCCATATAGTTCAAGCAATGGCTTGCGGGCGTATTTCGATGCAAATAATATAGCAAGTAATTCTATTGAAAAAATAAAAAAGGCTCTTGAAAAAAGAGTTCCTGCTGATTCCATTGCTGGTCACTTTGTATATTCAGAAGGTCCGGTAGTTGGCGGTGATACAACGCTAAAAAATTCTCCATCTATAAAGTTGATTAAACCTGTTTACGAAAATAATTCAATCGCTTACAGGAATAAACTAAATAAAAAGATATTTGAGATTTTAAAAGAAAGAGAAGAAAAATTATTACAAGGAGCTTTAAAAACCCAATTTCCGTTCGCATTAATTGACTGCAGGTTATGCGATAAAATTCATGGTTTGGACGAGTGTGATATAAAAGACACCTAAGTCGTAAATAAAAGTAATGAGACTTATTTTATCTTAAAGCTATCCCAAATTTACAGTTTTTACAAGAAAAAGCACCAGATTTATTTTATCCCTCATCCATGCCTGCGCTTATAATTTTATAAAATAGGTTTTTTATCATCGGCTATCCCTATAAATGCAATATGCGACCTACAGGAGCAGCCAATAATGTTCTATTAACGCCTTTCTAACCCCCTGCGGTCAAGCTGGCATCAGCTTGCGGGTTCGGGCAGAGCCCGATACAATTCTTTTAAATGTTTGTTTCGCCGTAGTGCGCCGGAGCGAAGCGGAGCAAGCACGAAGCAAGAAACAAACCTCAACATCGTTGTTTTAACTGTTGCGGATTACAAAAATAATTAATTCTGCCATATATC
>JAJZVN010000193.1 GCA_021845685.1 bacterium | reverse complement strand
GCGCATGAGAATCGGAATTCCATATAATAGTTAAATTACCCACGGGTTTAAATTTTAGAAGATTAACGGGATTGACCGCAGCTGCTCCGGCAAGGAGAGCTGCGGTCTTTATGAAACTTCTTCTGGAAACGGTTTTTAAATCCATTTAATTTGTAATCCTCCCTTTTTTGCAAATAAATTATAAATTATGTAAGTTTTTATTAATATTAAAACCCTGTCTTTACGGAATCCATTATCCCGATTATCTGTTTCGTAACTTTTATAACGGTTTTTTTCTGCTCCGGAGTGTTTTTGTAAAATTTTGAAAAATAGGTAGGAAGAAAAGATATCATAACGGTATATTTTCCGTCTTTATATATAGCTATCCTGCAAGGCATAAATGCGGAGTAGTTCAAATCGTTTTTTAAAAGGTCGTAGCCGTCCTGAAGGTTGCAGAAATCAATTACCTTAAGATGAGGTATTTTATGGCCTATACTCTTTATGCCCGTTGATATAGGAGCGACGGCAAGTATGCTGAAATTAGCGTCTTCTATTCCTTGCTTGAGGTCAAAAAGAGCGCTTTTGAAGCTTTTTTTAACTTTCAGGATATAAAAGGGTCCCTTGGGAATTTTTATCGCATAAGAACTACCGGCAAAAAAAACCGCTCCGCTAAATACAGCGATTAAAATGATAATTAAAAATGCCTGAAGTCCTATATTCTTTTTTTTATTAATCATCAACTAAACCCCCTCCATAACACTGTGTCTATTAAATGTTAATATCGGAAAATATTCGAAAAATTAATTTTATTCAAACAACATTTATCATTACCTTTTTTTTGTAAATATTACGGTGGGTATCGTACATAACAAATTCTAAAGGCGCTTTTTTATCGGCTTTTAAATAAAATGCCAAAAAGGGGTTTGCTGAAACGGCAATTCCGTAATCGCAACTGGTTACCAATTTTTTATCGTAATAAATATCTACTTTATCAATAATCCACATAGGTATTATCTTTCCTGTTTTTGGATTTTTAACAAGACCGGTATCCATAGGGTGTTTTGCTATTGACATTATTTTAAATATTTCACCTTTCTTTACCTTTCTCGGTACTCTTACCATAATGCTTCCTATTTTCATTTCATACGCTCCTATTAATTATTTCGTTATGATTTATCGTTTATCCATTCTAAAAAATTCTAATATCAGCAACCGCCTACCGTAACTTTTATATATTTTTTTCCGCCAAACATTTTTCCGTCCGAAAATTCAGTAACGACCTGAACGTAAGAATCCTGCTGAATTTTAATTCTAGTAGATATGTAAGCCTTTCCGTTTTCCGGGGTCAAATTAAACGTAGCTACTTTTGATATAGGATTGTTAAAATCAAAAACATGAAATGCCTTAATATAATTTCCTTTTTTCATAGGATACTTAGATTCGATAGTTAAAGGAACAAGTCCTCCGTTCTGGGCAATAAGCGGCAAATTAATCTTCGGCAGCAACATTTTTTTGTACTCAGGAGAATCTTCTGCGAGCCAGATAACATTTTTGCCTCCTATTTCTTTTACATCAGACTTAATGATAGGGGCAATAGAATTTTTCTTTTTAACCGCCGCAAAAACATTCTCAGCATCTAAAACTCCGGCGGCCGGACCTGCAATAATTAAAGCGGCGGCGGCGGCCGTTTTTTTCATAAAATCCCTTCTTGAAACATGGTCACCCATTTTTAAAACCTCCTTAAAAAATAATTAAAGTTAACAATATTAAAGTAATTCGATAGCATCATCTACTATTATAATTTTGCGAAAATTTTCTCAAACTTTCTATTTTATATTTACCTGAAGCAACCCAACTCGATACCATCATAAAGTCGCTTTTTTTCCAGTAACCCGGGAGCAGAAATATTTTACGATAATGGGGGGTAAAAAAAATCTCCGCCGGAACTCCGGTAATGTTAAATTTTGCAGCCAACTGCTTTTCCGTTAAATAAGCGCCGTTAAAATATAAAATCTTTTTATTGCCGTAAATATTTATCAGTACGGGATGAAAATTTTTATTGACAAAATTTATTACGCTTTTGCGGCTAAATACATGTTTGTCCATCCTGATACAATATCCGCAGGTAGGGAAATAAAAGTGCAGTAAAAAAACTTTTTTATACAACTTGTTATTTTTTATTGCCACGGTAAGGTTTTCCCAATTTATCGAATTTGCATTGCTTTGACCGCCGGCGTAAGCTCTTCCCGACGACGAAATCAATGATAACGATACGGATAAAAATAATATTGCCGCTACAACATTTATATATTTTAATATTAACATATTATTATATATTGATATTATTGTATTTTATAATATTATATAATTATAATACTTTTATTTTATATGGCTGTCAACTATATTTCCTTAGGTTAATTCCGCAATAGAAAATGTTTAGATGTTCCCTTTATATGTAAATTCTGATGCTAGATTAGCGGCTTATGCCCTATCTTGAACTTCATTATAATAATTTTAAAATTTACCTATAATATATTGCGAAATAGCCTCAAAATTTCCGGTAAGCGTTAGTATCCCCATTAATATCAAAAAAATCCCGGAAATTATGGAAAATAAATTAAGATGAGATTTTATTTT
>JAJZVN010000192.1 GCA_021845685.1 bacterium | reverse complement strand
AATGTAAAAAATGCCGGTTATTCGAGGAAGGCGAAGAATTGGCAAAATGCACAGATGAAACTATCAATGATTTAGAGCCGGGCGGAGTATTTAATTATTACGTCGGCGATGTTGCAAATTGCAAATGCGAATGCCAGTTTTTCAAAGAAACGGATAACTTCGCTAAAATAAATAAAGAAAATAACAAATAAAACGGAGATTATTATGTTTGAGATATTAACCTATTCTTGGGGAGACGGATGGTCTAATGCATGGACAACGGAAGATAAATCCGGAAACGAAATTCCCGAATACTTTGATACGGCGGAAGAAGCCGAACAGGCGATAAAAGAAGAAATAGAAGACATCGAAAATGCAATAAAAACCGGAGATATGGCACCCGAATCGAGACTAACGAGAGACGACTTTGAAATAATGGAAACAACAAGACCAAAAATAACGGCGGAGGGATCATGATAACAAGTGAAATGCTTTACAATTTTATTAACGAGTTAAATAACTCGTTAATAGTCGGAGAAAGCGAATATACGGAGGATTTTAATTCGGAAGAATTTAGAGCAGTTGATAGAGAAATAAATGACGGATTTGAAACGAAAATAACCGTTTTAGAAGACGAGTTTATAGACTATGACGACAAACCTTTATATTCGTATAGTTTTGGACTGGATGGCATAAGTTTAGACGAAATAGAAGGATACGATTTTGACGCGGACTTAGTCTCTAAAGCGATTAAAAATTATGCGGAGAAAATCAGAAGTTTCGCCGAGAGCCAGAAAAGAGAAACAGAACTACGCTTGGACGGTTTAAACACTTTTTTGGGAAGGATAGATAAAAACCGATACTGGTGGGATGGGACAGAAAGATAAAAACCATATTTCATTTTAAAAAGAAAAAGGAGATTAAAATGGACAAAAATGATTTTTCGAAGCAATACGGCAAAGAAAGCCCCGATTATTACGATTTTAACAAAGATTACGAAAACATATTCATACCTCAGTGGTTTAATAAAAGCCATTTCGAGTCTTTTCTTGGGCAAAACTTAACCGATAAACAGTTTCAGAGACTTAAAGACCATTTAACAGACGGGTCGGGCGATTATCTCGCTGACTCAATATCCGAAGATGTTCGAATATTATTAAATGAGTTAAAAGAATCATATCCTGAAATTTTCAGTTAAGGATTTAAATTAAAATAATTTTAATTTATCTTAAAAGGGAAGCACTAAAGGAGGCAATATATGAAAACCGTTATTGACAAGCTAACAAAACAGTATGATTTATGGGTCGGGTATAAAGAAATAGAAGACGGTTATAAATATCTTGTGATATGCAAGAAAAAAGTTAAGGGCGGAATCAGGTATTTAGTTTATTGGTATAAAGAATTGGATGTGAAAAAGATAAAATCCGATATTGTAAAATATGGAACTTTTTCGCCGAGACCGTATAAACTTGCTCAGCCGTGCGATGGGAGCATAGATCAGACCGCATTCGCTCTTTTTATAAACTTTTGCAGGGCTAAAAATATAAACCCGGAAGAATTTTATCAAAAAACATATCAGGACGAGGGGCATAAAGAAATAGATTGCGATTTTATATTAAGGTTAGCCGATTGGGAAGGCGTGGAATATCCGGAACTATGGGACAAAAAAGCATATGAAGGCATGCTTGAATCGTTGACGGAAATTAACTATCATTCGCTTGTCGGCGCATTAGAATCGCTTAATTTATGGATGGATTAGAAACTTCGCTATAGATATTAAGGGGGTGAAAAAAATGAGATACCAAGTATATCAAAAAGCAGAAAACGGGAACTTTATTTTATTAGGCAGGGCGGTTGAAAACATCGAGGACGATGAGGTATATTTTGCATACGAAAACGGAGAAGCAAAAGCTTTCGAGACGAGGGAGTTTTACGATATTTTCGGTAAGCCGTTTTTCGTGCTTGTAAATGCCGAAAAACAGGCGGCCTATATATAAATAACTTGTCCGTTTGCCGGACAAATTAAAAAAGAGGATTTTAAAATGGACTTGAACGAAGAATATGAAGATTTATTTGTGCCGCAGTGGTACGACAAGAGCAACTTCGAGGATATATTGGATAAAACGCTAACAGATAAGCAGTTTCAAAAAATCAAAGATTATCTTAATATCCTGAAATTTTAAAATAACTTCGCTATATAAATAATCGAAAGCGAGGTTATGCAATGGTCAAAAAAGCTTTTTTCTTTACATTTGTTACTTCAATAGTTTTATTTTTAGGCTTTTACGCTGGTTATTCGCAAAGCGGACAAGCTAAAAAAATTATTAAAAAAAGAAATGTCGTTTGCACTGTCCGCAAAACGGACTTAAAAGAGATTATTAAATCTCAATCTCTTAAAGATATAAACAGCAGGGTTTGCGGATACAATAAGTATCTATGCGGTCCGGGCAAGGTTTTGTTAAAAAGCAAATCGGTCAGAAGAGATTTTAGGGAGCTTTATATCGCGGTCCTCTTAACCGAATCCGATGACTTTAAATTTAATAGAGGTATTTATAATAAGTACGATTATGGATATCCTCAGATAAATATAAAGTTTTGGACGCTTTCCAAAATACAAAAATTAGGCTATAAAATAAATT
>JAJZVN010000035.1 GCA_021845685.1 bacterium | reverse complement strand
ATATTGCTTTCGAGGTGTCAAGGGGGCACCCCCATTAACCCCTCACGTATTAATGAATTATAAAAATTAATTTTTAATTAAGTATGGTAAAATTGATTAAATTTAATAAATCTTAAAAGGACAAAAGGACTGCTATAAAAAATATTGAGATATTTCAAAGTTAATAAACAGTTAATTCCTGCTTGCACGGGAATCACATCAGTTTGGTTAAAAAGTTAAATCCCCTTAAAGTCATTTATGCGTACATAAATCCAGAATAAAATTTTCTATCGGCAATTTTTTATATATTATTATATATAAATATATAAAAATATATAAAAAATATATAAAAAAATGGTATGCTGAATTTGATTTTAATATATTATTAAAAATATTTTTTTAAAATATATTGTAATATAAAATAATTTATGATATTATTTTTCAGCTAACTATTGTTTATATATTTATATTTATTTTCATTAAATGATATTGTATTATAATTATTTTATAAATTATAATTTTATATTTTTTATATTATAGTTATTCTGTACTTATCATTATTTACTACTTAAACAATATTATTACTTATCATTTACTACTTTACTACTTAAGTTAAGCAATATTATGTGCCGAGATAGCTCAGTCGGTAGAGCAGAGGACTGAAAATCCTCGTGTCGACGGTTCGATTCCGCCTCTCGGCACCACTTTAAAAACACTGCATTTATTATATTTGAGATTGCTTTAAAAGTCAAAACTCCATTTTTACGTTTTATTAAAATTCATATATTAATTTAAATCACCGTTAGAAATTATTAAAACTGATTTAATATATGATAAATACTGAATTCCCGCTTTCACGGGAATGGCACCAAATAGGTTAAAATTTAAACCTTCGCAAAGTCATTCCTGCCGACGCAGGAATCCAGAAAAAGAAATTTCTAACGGTGATTTAAGGTATTATTAAAATTATTATTAAAATTTATATATTTAGAAGTAATTAATTATATATTTTTTATTTGTAATTGTATTAATTAATTCTATAAATACACAATTTAATTTTTTAATATAAATATTCATAGCTGCATTTTTACAAATTAAAAACACATGTTCACAATGCTTATTGGCTTATTGTAAACGTTATAATATTTGGAGACAATAATGAGAAAAATGACTGAGGATGATTTAAAATCTGCTTTTGCAGGAGAATCACAAGCGCATATAAAATATTTGATATTTGCAGAAGTTGCGGAAAAAGAAAATAAACCTAATCTTGTAAGATTATTTAAAGCTATCGCTCATGCAGAATTTATTCATGCAAAAAATCATTTTAGAGCTTTAGGTAATATTAAAAAATCAGATGAAAATCTTGCCAGCGCTTATAATGGGGAAGACTATGAGATAGAGGAAATGTATCCTGTATTTAATGAAACTGCTAAATTTCAGAATGAAAAGCAGGCTGAAATTTCAACACATTTTGCTTTGGAAGCAGAAAAACTCCACAGAGAAATATATAAAACAGCAATAGAATTAAATAAACAAAATAAAGATTTTTTAGATCAAAATGTTTTTATTTGTCCTGTATGCGGTCATACACACGCTGGAGATAATGCTCCTGATAAATGCCCAATATGCGGAACTCTAAAAGATAAATATATAAAATTTTAATTTATCGGTCTCATTTACTTTTGCATCTTTCAACAGCTTTAACATAAAAATATTTTTATTTGAACACAGGCAAGGAAACTCCGTCCTATTATGGCGAGGGGCAGTTTACGTTACTTAAAAAATCATATTTATTAAAATTTATTAACATTCAATGTAAGAATAACCGCCTTATTCTTATTTTATTGTTTAGCTATACCCTCCTCTAAAAATAAAAAAAAGAGGCTTTTGATAATTTGATAATTAAATTGAAGTTTGTTTAATCTTCGTGTTCGCAGGTTAACTTTTACATTTCATTTGCCGTATTTATTTATTTTATTATATTTTAAAAGGATTATGCAATGCAATTTGAGGAATTAAAATTAATTAAATCAAAAGCATTTTTATTCGGTATTATTATTCTCGTTATATATATTTTTATTTCTGCAATCATTTACAATTTTGTCATTTTAAGAATGGAAAAAGACACAAATGCAGATGATAATATTCAATTAAAGATTGTAAAACTTTCAAATAATATAAGGTTGACTATTAATTCGGCACAGGATGTGGTCCACTTTTCACGAAAAAACGATAAAAAAAGATTAAAATCATCTCTTTTAAAATTAAGAGCTTTAATAAGTCTTACAAATAAAAGATTTAAACAGTTTAATAAAGACATTGAAAAGTTCCCTTTTTTGAATAAATCCGTTCTTCCTTTTGAGAAAAAAGCATACTATAATTGGAAAAATTTAATAGTTCCTATCCTTATTATTCTTATCATTCACCACAAAATTATGGCAGAAAAGGCTTTTATGTCGCCTCTTTTTATTAATATGTATAAAGCCGGCCCAAACTATGCTCCTTTAATGGAATCTGGGTTAAAACACCGGATTAAAGATACTTTATATTTTCATTTAATTTTAAATCTGATTGCCATTGCAGGTTCCATCTTATTTTTTATCTTTTTATCACTATTTTTATTTAATATCTTAAGTAAAGATTTAAAAATAAAAGAGAGTGAAAAGAAATACAGGATGCTTTTTGATTCTATTGGGGATGCAGTTTTTGTAATAGAATATTCCGAAAACGGTATTCCTGAAAGATTTATAGATGTAAATAAGGCAGGACTCGCAAGGTTAGGCTACAGCAAAGACGAGTTTCTTAAGCTTTCTCCTTTAGATATAATACCAAAAGGAAATTACGACAGGATGAAAAATTATTTTAAGGAGCTATTTTTAAAAGGTTCTTTAACTTATGAAACCGATCATCTTGCAAAAAACGGAAGAATTATACAAGTAGAGGCAATTGATGATGTTTTTAATATTGAAAAAACAAAGATGGGCATTTGCATAGCGAGAGATATCTCCGAAAGGAAAGCGCTACAAAAAAAGCTTTTGGATTCTTATCTTAAATATAATAATCTTGTAGAGTTCCTGCCTATCGGCGTATATCAGGCAACAATAGAGAAAAAAGGGTATTTTATAGAGTTAAATAATTATATGGTAAATATTTTTGAAGCAAGCAGCAAAGAAGAGTTAATGAACACAAAGCTTACGGATTTATATATTGAAGGAGAAGCAAGAGATACCGCTATAAAAAAAATAGTAGAACAAGGAGTTTATGAATTTGAAGGAAAAAGAAAAACTTTAAAAGGCAGGATTATTAATGTCTATATTGCATGCCGCTTAAAAAAAGATGAGGAAAAAGGGGATGTAATAGATTGCGTGCTATTAGATATAACCAAAGAAAAGGAACTGGAGAATAGGTTAAAAGAGAGTGAAGAACTTTTTAGAACAATGGTTAACAATATGGTTGAAGGGGTTTACATCAGCGATACTAAGATTCTTTATGCTAATCCTTCAACTATAGAATTTTTTGGTTTTCCGGAAAAGGAGCTCTACAATATGTACATATGGGACTTATTTGACGAAAAAAATAAGACTGCTATAAAAGCAAGCATAGAAAGAAGACTTGCCGGGGAACAATTTTATTTTGAGTATGTCTTTGATACTTTTACTGAAAAGGGGGAAGAAAAACATACATTGTTTCATGTTCAAACTGTTGCTTATAGAGGACGGTTTGTTGCGCTCACAATATTTTTTGATATAACCGCTAAAGTAATATTAGAAAGGCAATTGGAAAAAGAAAAAATATACTTTCAGGAATTATCAGAAATAGACTACCTTACAGGGATTTTAAACAGAAGAAAGTTTGAAAATATTTTAGACGAGTATATTAAGCTAACATTTAGATATAATAGACCGCTGTCTTTAATTTTGTTTGATATAGATCGCTTTAAAGAAATAAATGACAAATTTGGACACCAAATAGGGGATAATGTTCTGGTTGAGCTTACCGCTCTTATAAAAGTTAATTTAAGGGAAACCGATTTTTTTGCAAGATTTGGCGGAGAAGAGTTTATTATATTAATGCCTGAAACCAATTTAGCCTATGCGAAAGCAAAAGCTAAAAGTTTAAGAAAATTAATAGAGGAACATGCCTTTAAATATATTTTTAGGCTCACTTGCAGCTTTGGAATTGCCGAATATGACAAAGAAAAAGATAATTTAAGGAATACGCCGCATACGACGCAAGAAATTGCTAACAGTCTTATTAATAGGGCAGATAAAGCCTTATACAGTGCAAAAGAAAATGGAAGGAACAGGGTTGAAGAAGACATTTAAATATACTAAATATACCGCTCTAACTAAATATTATATACAATTAAAGATAACAATTAATTATTGTGAAACATTGCAAAATCATACAAAATAGCACCTACTGCAATATTAATAATAAATAAAAAAGATATATTTTTCAGCAAATTTATTAAACTTATTATGTTATAATTTTATGCTATAATTATTCGTAAACAAAAAAATTAATTTTATTTTTTACGAATAAAAAATAAAATTAACTTAATAATGAATTTATTATATAATATAAAATTTAAAAGCCCCCGTAGCTCAGAAGGATAGAGCAGAGGTTTCCTAAACCTTTGGTCATCGGTTCGATTCCGGTCGGGGGCACCAGTTAAAACCTTAATAAATAAGCCTTTGGAGCAATACTCTTTTTCTTGACATTATCCTTAAAAATGACAAAAATAAGGTAAAAAGTAAAAATTTATGACACAATATTTATCGCACTTTAATGATGGGATAGAACATTATATAAACGAGGAAATGCATACTGATGCTAATTTACAATTGACGGCAAAAGTGTTAAAGTCAACTAAAATTCAGGGTGATAAAATATATTTTCTTTATAATACTTTTAATATAAAATCTTTTAGTACTGCGGCATTATTGTTTATTTCATCTTTTAGGCCGTACAGCAAAGTTATATTTTTGCCGCCGCTTTTAACAAATGCCGAAATTTGAGCCAATGAATTATCTGATTCATCTTCATTCGTTGCATTATGGCTATGCTTGTATCCCGAAAGTTCTATCAAATATCTTTTTTTGAATTCATTAAAATCAATTGCGGCTGTATGATACAGTTTTCTTAAATCGTTTGAAAGAGCAATATCTTTAAACCAGAAATTTATCTTGGCTTTTTCTTTGCTTATGCCTCTAGGCCATAGCCTATCTATTAATATTCTTATTCCGTCCTCATCTGAGGGTTCTTCATAAACTCTTTTTATATTTATCATATTCATTCTCCTTATATAATTCATATTGATACTTTAGGGCATTTATTAATTTATTATATATATTTTAATTATATAATAAATTTGCATAAAATTTTATGATATAATTAAAACATATATAAACAAAACAATTAGACCGCGATTGATAAAAATATTTTTAATAATTAATAATTAAATTTATCAAGATGACCGAAGAAGAATTTATAGACATTTTAAAAACGGGAAGCTTTAAAGAACGCTTTGATGCCGTAAGCAGAATTGACCCTGTTTATCTTATGTATGCGATAAGCGATAAGGACAAAAATATAAGATACAAGGTTGCTTCAAGGATTTCCGCAGAAAATTTACTCTCTCTTATAAATGACCCATATAAAGAAGTTCGATTAATTGTGGCAAAAAGAATCGACGCCAAAGAATTGCAGAAAATGATTAACGATAGATCGTTCTGGGTAAGATATGCCGTTGCGGAAAGAATTGATAAATCATTTTTGCCCTCGCTCATTACTGATAAAGAACCCATCGTGAGAATTATGGTCGCGGAAAGAATAAACGAAGAATATTTAAAAGATATGGCCAAAGACCCTGAAGCATTAGTTAGAAAAGCTGTCGCAAAAAGAATCCAAGAAAAATATCTTTCTTTAATGCAGGACGATGCAAGCGAAAGCGTTAGAAATATTGTCTCGGAAAGACTTAAAAAAATAAAAACTTTTTAAGAAAATAAAAGATAATAATATAAGCTGATGATATACAAGCCGTACATTTTAAAATTGAACGGCTTGTATAAAATTATTTATTGTTTATTGTTATAGTGTGTATCTTTTAATTATTCAAATTCTCTTTCATCATTTTCAATCTATTATTAATCATTTTTTTCATAATCTCTAAATGTTTAATTTTATTTTTAATTTTATTTTTTATCGTATTTGTGAAAATGTGCATTTGCTGAGAGGTTAGAATATTAAAAAATTTAGAAATAAAATCTGCTTTAATTTCTGCAATATTTTTTACATTAGTTGTAATATCAGATATAAAAACAGTTTTATTAAATTTTCCTGATTTAAGAGCATTTAGCATAGGATTTCTGAAATTCATCATATTTTTCCTCAATGCTTTAATTTCTTCTTTTTTAATCTGATGCACTTGCTTAAACTGGACACGCGTAAGATGAAGTTTTCTTTTTAACATAAATAAGTTAAACATATCCATTTTTTTAAAATTAAACTTATTATGATTATGATTCATTTTGTGTTTCATGAAATTTGCATAAGCCATAGCCGTGCTATTTTCAATAAAATAGCTGCCCATAAAAACAAATGCCATCAACAATACAATAATTAATCTTTTCATTTTAGTCTCCTTTAACATTTTAATTTGTTATTTTTTTTGTCATTTATATATTTATTTTTATTATGATTGCTTTTTAATATTATTATCTTTCTTATCTTGCTTACATTTCTTATATTTCTTATATTTTTATTATTTAAAGATTGACAAACTAAATTAATTGCCTTTTGAATATAATATTTTATTTAAATCAATTGAAAAAATGTTTTTATTGTCCTTATATTTATATGTTATAATTAGTCCGTGCTTTTCTAATATCTGTTTAGTTATATACAAACCTAAACCGAAACCGTCTTTATTTTTTAAAGAAATGTCTTTCAAAAAAGGCTCAAACATCAGTTCTTCGGATATAGACGGTTTTTGTCCCGTATTTATAAAACTTAATACGCCTTTTTCTATGTTAATGATTACTTTTTTATCTATCTTATCCTTATCTATCTTATCCTTATCTATCTTATCCTTATCTATCTTATCCTTATCTTTCTTATCTTTATCTTTATTATCTTTATCTTTATCTTTATCTATCTTTTTATCTATGCTGAATTTGATTGCATTATCTAATAAGTTTTTAATAGCTATGCTGAGTAATTCAAAGTCTGCTTTAACTATATAGTCTTCATCTGCTATAATATTTATTTTTGAATTTCCGTTTCCTATAAAAAGAAGTTCTTCAGCCCTATTTATAACGTCGGCAAAATTGCATGGCGCTAAGTTAAGCATCGTATCGCTAATTACTATTTTTTCCGTTGCAAACAATTCATTTATAAGCATTTCAAGCCTTGTAAATATATCCGAAAATATTCTTTTTTTATCTTCGTCCTCGTTTTTTAACAATTCTAATGCAATTTTCCCTTTAGTAATAGGAGTTTTTAATTCATGCGCAACATTTCTTATGAACCATACCCTTGTATTTAAAGTTTTTTTAACATTATTCATTGCCTCTTTAAATTCTTTTGCAATATAGCCTATTTCGTCTTTTCTTTTAATGTATTCATCTAAATTTATATTTATGTCACCTTTTTTAAATTCTTCCATCTTTTTTCTAAATTTGCTTAAAGGATGTATAGACCTGTATATGCTAATATATAAAAAAGCAAGAATAAGATTTAAACTAAGCCATGCAGCCAATAAAATTTCCTGAATATCAATTCCCGTATCTCTTTTTACCAAAAAATAGACCTTATTTGTTTTTGATTTTAAATATACATATTCGCTTCCGTTAAACTTTAATAAAGTTAAAGTATAGTTTATATTGGGCGGAGTCCTTTTAAAAATTAATTTTCCATTTTTTAAAATTTTCTTAATAATTTTCTTATTTTTAATTAGATCGATTTCTGAAAATTTACTATCTGTTAATTTATTTTTTTTTACCAAAAATATTGTTCTTCTTATAAAACGAAATGTTTCAATATGATTTACAATTTTATGCGCAAAAAGATAAAAAAACAGTAATATTGTAAAACTTAAAATAAAAGTAATATTAATTTTAAATAAAATTGAATGTCTATTTATTGTCATGTGGTTTTAAATTAGATAGAGTAAAAAAAATACTTTTATCTATATTTATGATTTATGGCTTGTGATTATCATATTGCTTTATATTTCACAAATTTATACCAATAACGATAAGCCTTTATATATGATAGTTTGTTATGCCTAATCTTTTATTTATTCTTATTCTAAAAACTTATGCCATTATTGTGTATCTGCATCCTATAATATTCTTTGACTATAACTGTTATAACTGGTGCAACTTTTTACTCTACAAACTTATATCCGTATCCTCTAATTGATTTAATGTGTTTTGGATTTTTAGGGTCGTCCGATATTTTTTTCCTTATTCTTCCTATTATTACATCTACGCTTCTGTCAATACTCTCATAATTCATTGTTTTCATATTTTCAAGAATAAAATCTCTTGTTATAACTCTATCTTTATTTTTAAGCAGAATAGAGAATAATTCGTATTCGGCAGACGTTAAATCTAATATTTTCTCTTCCTTTTTTATAATCATTTTATCTTCATCAATTTCAAAATGTTTTATATTGTTATTTGAACAAATATTTATATTAGAACTTTCATCGGGAATATAAGTTCCATCCGGCATTTGTTTTGCATGTTTCAGCCTATCTTTTCTTCTTATTACCGATCTTATTCTGGCTACAAGTTCTCTTGGGTTGTAAGGTTTTGAAACATAATCGTCAGCTCCGATTTCAAGACCCGTTACTATGTCGGCATCGTCACTTCTAGCCGAAGAAATTATAATAGGTATATCCGAAATTTCAGAAACTAATTTGCAAACCTCTAATCCGTCAATATCAGGCAAAGTAAGATCTAAAATTAATACATCAAAATTATTGCCGTTATTATTGCTAATTGCTTCAAGTCCTTTTTTTGAATTTTCAAAATTTATAAGCTCTATATTAAACTTATACAAATATTCTTTTAAAAGACTTGCTATTTCATTATCATCTTCAATCATTATAATTTTTATCATAATTACAATAAATATTAAAATAAATCAAAAATTAATTAAGTAATATAAAAATAACATAAATGTAATTATCGTTATCTAATTATAATTATAAACTTACATTGTAAATAAAATATAAATATATTATAAACGTGGAAAATATTTTTTATTGTATTTTAAATTTTGATTTTGACAGGATTATATTTTAGGATTTTAATGGAAAGAATATATTGTATTATATTTTATATTTGTTTCTATGTAATATAATTCTATAGAATTATATTACTTTTTATAAATCGTTTATAATTTTTAAGAGATATTTGCCGTAATTTCCTTTATTGTAAGTATTTGCGGCTTTTTTAAGACCGTCTATGCCAATGTATCCCATTCTATATGCTACTTCTTCTATGCAGCCTATTTTAAGACCCTGCCTTTTTTCCATCATAGCGATAAATTCCGCAGCATCTAACAGGCTTTCGGGAGTACCTGTATCTAACCACGCATGACCCCTTCCGAGCTGAAAAGCTTTTAATTTTTTATTTTTTAAATAAACATTGTTGACATCTGTTATTTCAAGCTCTCCTCTTTTGGAAGGCTTAATATTTTTAGCAATTTCTATTACGCTATTATCGTAAAAGTAAATTCCCGTAACGGCATAATTGGATTTTGGCTCTTGAGGTTTTTCTTCAATTGAAGTTACAAAGTCGTTTGCGCCTAATTCTATAACGCCGTATCTTTGAGGGTCTTCAACATAATATGTGAATATTGCGCCGCCTTTTTCATTTTGCACGGTTTTTTTTGCTTTATTGAATAAATCAGGCAAACCATGACCGTAAAATATATTATCGCCTAATATAAGACAAACATCATCGCTTCCGATAAATTCTTCGCCGATTATAAAAGCTTGAGCAAGACCGCCTGGATAAGGCTGCTCCTTATATGATATATTTAAGCCTATTGAACTTCCGTCTTTAAATATTGCTTCAAACTTTGACACATCTTCTGAGTTAGTTATAATCAGTATATCTTTAATGCCTGCAAACATTAAAGAAGATAGGGGGTAATAAATCATAGGTTTATCATAAATGGGAAGAAGCTGCTTGCACACGCTTAAAGTAATAGGATAAAGCCGCGTGCCGCTTCCCCCTGCAAGAATGATACCCTTCATATAATTTCAATTACCGCTGCATAATAAATAAAGCAGTTAATATTTGCCTAAAAAAATAAAATCAAATAATTTTATTTATAAAATTACCTACAGTATCTGCTGCGTTTGGAACCTGAGCCTGATTATTATATTGATTATTATTGGCGCCAGTTGCTGCATTGTTAGCAGCTTTAGCGGCATTTTGATTTGCATTGTTATTTAAACCTGCCACCGATACTTTTAACGCATTAACTAAACCTTGATCTAATGTTTTGACGGTATTTAACGCAACAGCTGCAGTTTTATTATAAACATCATTCGGTCCTTGAATATTTTGATACTGTCCATTTGAAGCGGCGGCTTGATTTTTTTGATATAGATAATTTCCTTGCTGCTGAAGCGGATTAATTGCTTGAGTCATAATAAACACCTCCTATCATTTATTTATTTAATCAATTAATTGATTGATTTTCATATCAACACATACCAAATTTGCTTATATTTATATTATATCACATTTTAATTTATTTGCATCAGTTAATAATGAAACTGCGTTTGATATAGTGATTTTCCCTGATCCATTAAAACTAAAAATAATATTACAATTTTGCCCTTTCACTCCAAATCGAAAATATTTTTATGCTTCTATGGCATTTTCCAAATTGGCGGAGAGGGAGGGATTCGAACCCCCGGATGTTACCATCAACGGTTTTCAAGACCGCCGCCTTCAACCGCTCGGCCACCTCTCCATAAAAAAATAAAATATTTATTTAATTAATTATATTATATGTTTTATTTATTTATATTTATATTTTAATCTTTAGTTTTATAATTGTATCATAAATTTATTTAAAAAAAAATATTTGATAAAAAATTATTTTAAATAAATAAATATTACCTACCAGTAGTTATCTTGATACCGGTAAGATTTATAGCGTCGGTATTTAGACGGCTCATCCACTGCCTTTATAGGCATAAGAATATGTGTCAATTTATATTATAAATATATTATATTAAACTAAATTAAACTAAAATTTTAGAAAAAATTTCGGAAGATACGAGCATGCCCTTTAGCGTCAATCTTATATAATTATTTATATAATTATTTGAAATAGAATTAAATTTATTAATATTATTATCAACGCCGGCATCATCGTCGTCATCAATATTTATTGTTTTAACTAAATTTTTTATATTTTTGGCATTTATATCATTTTTTATATAATTTTCGTTACATATATCTTTTATATATATTTCGGCAAAACCTGCTATGATAAGATTATTAATTATTTCTTTGTCCGCATATTTATAAATATTTTCCAAACTTATTCCTTTATTTGTTCTTAAAGATAAAAATATTTCTTCATTAATTATATCATTTTTTGTTAAAATTTCTTCACATGTCTTAAATTTTTTAAATTTATATTTTTTATTTTCCAATTGTAATATATTTTTTTCAAAATTTAAAATTTTATCAATATATTTAATTATATTTGCTTCATTTGTTATTCTAATTTCTAAATTATTAACATTATTATCGTCATTGCTCTCGTTTTTATTATTATTATTGTTGTTGTAATCATTATTATTGCAGTTATCATTATTGCAATTATTGCCATTTTTGTTATCGTCATTATTATTGTCTTTATTACCGTCTTTGCTTAATTTAATAAACGATGATGCCGAAGGTCCTAGCCCGATATACTCGCCTCTTTCCCAATAATTTATATTATGTCTGCTTTCAAATCCGTTTAATGCAAAATTTGAAATTTCATAATGATTATATCCGCATTTTTTAAATTCTTCGGCTGCAGTTATATATAAATCGGCTAACTTATCTTCATAATCTTCATTGTCTTTAGAATATTTGTAATTTTCATTATACTTATCTTCGCTATCATATGCATAATAATTATGATGTTCATTAGATGCTTTTTTATTAAATTCGTAATTTTCCTCTGGGAAGACATTAAGTTTTTTGGAATTTTTATAGAACTTTGAACCCTTTTCTATACTTAAAATATATGCCGATATATGTTCTGGCTTTATTTCCGCTAAATAATTTATATCGTTTTGCAAAATATTACTTGTTTGTCCAGGAAGTCCCAGCATTAAATCAAGCGATATATTATTAAAATTACTCTTCCTTGCATTATCCACACAATGTAAAATATCGGCAGATGAATGTATCCTGCCGGCAAATTTCAAAACATTATCATTGAAACTTTGCGCGCCTATTGATAAGCGGTTTACGCCTAAACTGCGCAAACTTTTTAATTTATCATAGCCGGCGCTTTCAGGATTTACTTCTGCCGTAATTTCCGCATTATCAGACACTGTAAATGTTTTATAAATATTATTTATCATTTTTTCAAAAAAATCAATATCCATAACGGATGGCGTCCCTCCGCCGAAATAGATAGTTTTAATAACCCTGCTATGCCCGCTGCTGCTATGAAAATTATATTTTCCCGTCGTAATTTCCAATTCTTTTATTAAGCATTGCAAATATATATTATGTATATTATCAATATTATTAAATTTTTTAAATTTAATAATATCAGTATTTTCAGAATTTATTGAATAAAAATTACAATAATTACATTTAGCTTTGCAAAAAGGAACATGGATATAAATAGATAAATTATTATCTTTCATTTTTATATTTTCGTTTTAATTTTAATTATGAATTTTAATTATACACCTTAATCAATCCTGCGATAGAAATTTATATTCCAGATGAACGCTTCATTATGGGCTTATAAAATAGCGAACAGAAACGGCATGTGTTTCTATCTTCGGAACTTTTCTGCCCCTATGCGGGAATAACTTAGCAATAATTTAAACATTCACCGTTAAAATTACCCTTTATCATGCTTGTTTTATTACCTATACTGGAATGACTTAGCAATAATTTAAACATTCACACCCTTCGGGCATCATTCCCGCGAAAGCGGAAATCCAGTGTTATTTTGCATTTAAATATCTAAAACATTTTCTAACGCAGTATTATAATTATAAATTATATATAAATTATAATTTATAATTATAATTATCAATGATATTATATAATAATGTTCGCAATCAAGCCGAAGGCGGCAGGCTATAAAACATATATGCAGCTTCTTTAGGATATTTGTATTTAAACAACTAAGCTAATGTTATTTAGTTATAAACAAAGACTATAATTAGCGGCAATAGATTATACTGCATTAAAAAATTATAATTATTTTATTAATTTTTTTATATTTTATATTATTTCAATTAATACACTGAATAATTTATTAATTAATTAGCAACTTTAAATGGAACAAAAAAAACAAATAAAAAATATAAACATACTCCACATAGACAGCTATGACCAATATGGAGGAGCGCAAAAAAGCACTATAAATAGTTTAAAAGCTATCGGCTCATCGTTGAAATTGTCAAAATTACATTTAAATTCGTCTGATAACAATAAATATAATGACTCTGAATATAACTTGAATCATAGTTTTAATTGTAATTATAATTTTAATTTTTATGTTATCCATAATGCCAATAAGGTTTACGAAGAAGAGCTTGACAATATCGGCATCCCAAATTTTTCAATACAAATGAAAAATTTTGGCGATATTTTTGCTATTATAAAAATAGCAAAATTTTTAAGAAAATATAAAATAGATATTATTATTTTCCATTCATCAAAAGATCAGATGCTTGGCGGCATCGCTTGTTTTTTATCCTGCAGAAGAATAGTAAAAATTTTAACGCGGCACGTTGCGTATAATATCAGTATGCTAAAAGGTTTTCTAATATATCATCTTCTAACCGATCATTATATCGCAATTTCAAAATATATTAAAAATATTTTAATTAATAATTTAAGAATTAAAGAAAACAAGATAACCGTTATATACGACATTAGATTTACAGGTTATGATGATAGCAGCAATAAAAAAAATAATCAATATTATTATAATTATAATAATGATAATAAAGAACAAATAAATAATTTAGAAAATAAAACAGAAATAGAAATAAAATCAGTAATAGAAACTAAAACAGCTGAAAAAACTAAACCGGCAATGGCACCAGAAACAGAAATAGAAACAGAAATAGAAACAGAAATAGAAACAAATAAAACAATAAATAATATTAACGATGTTAAAATGGAATTCGGCATACGGGAAAATGAAAAAATTATTTCAATTATCGGCAGATTGTCAAATGAAAAAGGGCATATGATTTTTTTGAATGCGGCAAAACAGATAATTAAAAAAAGAAAAGATATAAAATTTTTAATTATAGGCAGCGGCGATTTATTTAATACCATTAAAGAATTTATAGTTAATAATAATTTAAGCGATTACGTTATAATGACCGGGTTTAAAAAAGAAATTGAAAAATATATCCGCGCCAGCGATTTAATTGTTGTTCCTTCAGGTTTAGAAGGATTAGGCGGAATTATAGTAGAATCATGTATGGAAAAAAAAGCGGTGATAGCTTCTAATGTCGGGGGAATTCCTGAAATTATAAATAATAATTTAACGGGCATTCTATTCGAAAAAGATAATTTTAACGAACTTTCCGATAAAATATTTGACATTATAGATGACAAAAAAATGCTCAACGACTTAGGAACTAATTGCTATAAAAAAATAACGGAAGAATTTAATCCTTATAAACTTGCGGAAGAAAATATCGCACTGTATTGCAAACTTGTTAAAAAATTTCATCTATAATATATTATATATTGTCATACATCGTTTATCACCTATCGTTTATTGTCAGTTTATAGTTTATTTATTGTGTATTTTAATAAGAATAAACAAGTTAAAAATTAATTTTAATATTTTATTTTATAATACAATAATATATAATTATAAGATATAAGATATAAGATATAAGATATAAGATATAAGATATAAGATATTTTATATTAATAATACTTTAAATTATTTAAAGTTAATATAAAAGTAATATGAAATTATATTTTTTAAAAAAATCATTAATTTTATTATTTTCATTATTTCTTATATCTTA
>JAJZVN010000191.1 GCA_021845685.1 bacterium | reverse complement strand
CATTTTATTAATGACAATAAAGGGCTAAGAAATGACGCTACTCATACGCAAGAAATAAACCCACTACCTGATCCATTACCTTTAAATGACTTAAAAAATAATGGTAATATTGAAATCAATCCAGATACTGACGGTAAATTACCTGAAGTTAAATTATGTTTGTTATACAAAATTAATGAAGAACATTATTTAAGAATTTTTGTTCCTATTAACAATCATACTTCCAATATCGTTCAATTGCTAAAAACAGGCGTTACAGTAGAAGTAGTTTTTCTTAGCGAACTGCATCCTGCTTCAGACAATACTGCTGCATCCATAACATTTGTCGAAGACAGCGATTTTTGATTGATGCTAAATTATATAAATTATTTTTATAGACTAATATAATATAAATATGTCAAGGGTTAAAAAAAAAACGCTTTTAATAGTTGGCGCGGGCTTTTCCGTTAACCTTGGAATGCCCACAACATATAATATTGAAGAAATAATAAAATTTTTACTGGATTTAGACCTATATGAATCTCACCGTTCATATAAACCGACGACAATCGACGAGCGGCTTGAAAGATTGAATAATAGTTTAACCAAAACAAAACTTGACGATATTGCAAAAAACGATTTTAAAAATACTTTAAATATACTGTTTGACGGCAATGGCGCAAAAACGGCAGATGAAGCTAATGTAAATTATAACAAAGCTTTCAATTCTTATAAAAAACAATACAGTAACATAATTGGCGAAAATAATGAAAATTTTCAAGATGGAGCGCTTGATTTGCATCTAAGATTCGACTGTATGAACTGGTTTGATTTATTAGCATTCAAATCTGTTGCTATAGAAAAAATAAAATTAAATCCGAAAAATGAATTTAAAATAGTAGATGTTTTAACGGCTATAAGCAAAGCGTTAAACGAACATATTACAGTTCCTACCAAAGAAATTTTTCCAAAAGAAATCAATAACACTCTCGGAATTTTTTATAACGACAGATTTAGGCTTGAAAGCGCTTTAAATTTTTATAAACTTATGGTCTTTAAAATATTTAAGCATTTTTTGAGAATTAATTCGAAGCGTAATTTGGAAAATTCATCTGTAATCGGTGCTGATGGGGTTTACGGCGATAAAAGATATTTTAAATTTTTTGAAGAGTTGCAAAAAGATTTTACCGGTATCGAGTCGCTTGATAATGTGACGCAGATAGACAAAAGAGAAAATTATTTATCCAAATTAGGATTCGTAGCATTTAACTGGGATCCTATACTTCCGTTTTATGCAATGAAAACAAATTACAAATTAAATAAAGCTCTTTTTAACGGTTCTATTTATCCTAATACTAACGCAAATATTAAAAAAAGACTTTACATGGACTTTGGTATGCCCTTAGGGGCGGTTAATTTTACTATAGAAGCGGAGTCGGAAAATAACAAGGCGATAAAGTCGATAGGTTTTACTCCTTCAGAAAACGAAGCATCTTTTGTTAATTCAATGACTAAAGAATCTTTTGATCCTTACGATAAATATTCCGGTGGTAAGTTATCAAGGGTAGCTATAAAACTTATAAAATTATTCGGTCCCCACGGTTTCATAAATTTAAGGATTTGTCCAAGGTGCCAAAATCCGTTTATGTTTTTTAACAAAAGGATAGGTAAATTTAATTTAAATAATCTTCATGAACTTTTTGTTTCCGATCCAATTCCTTCTGAATACGATTTGAAATATGCAAGCAAAAATAAAATACTTAAAAAGAAATACGAATCGGGAAAACCCGACGAATTAGACTGCCCCTTTTGCGAACATAACGTTTACTTTAAAAATTCGTTTATGGAAATCCAGTCGATAATTAAATTTCCACAACCTCCTGCCGTTTCAAAGGTTTATTACGATTACGGAAATGCTTTCGGAGAAGCCGAACATTTAGTATCATTGGGCTATTCTTTTCCCGACGACGACGTTATAGAAAATATTTTCTTGGATACGATGCGGATTAAAATAAGTAATAAACAAGATGCTAACGACATAAGAATTACTTACGTTGGTTTTAAAACGGACTCCGCACTTAACCGAAAAACTTGGTACGGTTTTAATGAAGTTTGCGAATATTTTGAACGTAAATATTATGAAACCAAAAAATGCGGCGATTATTATGAAGATTTAAAAGTTTTCCTGCGCTCATTAGACAACCTCGGAAGATCTTTTAAAAGAGAAAATATACGTTTTAATTTTTTCGGCTTTCCTAATATTCTTGAAAAAACGACCGTTGAAGACATAGTTAATTTCAAACCGGTAGAAAATAAAAAAAATACGATTAAATAATTTTGTAATAATGATTACGGATTTATTTATTTTTTTTAAATAGAAATCTTTAAACTGGTTTTATATAAAGTCAGATTTATTCACTCCGGCAGGCACAAAAGCTTCGCTTTTATAAACGCCCGCCTACGTATTCTTACTCCCGCCTGTGTTTGCAGGTTTTTATCAAATTTTATTTCTCAAATATTAAAGACAGAATACGATTGAAAAAAGTTCTAATTATAAGAAAATTAAAATTAAACAGCTATCGGAAATTGACTTATATAAATATTGCCAAAAAAATTTTTTCTTAAATTATTAGTCCATTATAGGCAATATGCTTATTAAAA
>JAJZVN010000190.1 GCA_021845685.1 bacterium | reverse complement strand
CACTTCCCTTTTGCCGTAATTTTTTTCTAAAGACGTGATTTCCAGTTTTCTATTTAACCTGTAATTTTCAACTTTTATCTATAGTTTAGAAAACCCTTAAAATATTCCCATATTTCGAAGTTTATCGAATCCCGCTTACTACTACCCCTATCAACCCCTTGATTTACGCCCAAAGTTTTGTTTTGCCCCCTCCATGGAGGCAAAAATGCTGCAGGAACAGGAATGGCTTCATTTATTAGAAGTCGTCAAAAAAGAATCTTATCCGGTTTACGGCGAGGATTTTGAGGATACCGTCTCGGAGAATTATATCTATTGCATAGTTATAATTTATTGCTGAGCGGAAACATCCGGGCAGGCGGAGAAAGATAACGGCTGAATTTATCCGGATAGCGGGGCAGGAGAGGGCTATTTTGGATAGCAATGTAATAAAAATTGCAGAAATTAATTCTTGCGCATTCTATTTTTAGCCGAACGCCGATTCCACTGCAGGCAATTTAAATCGGTATTAACTATTTAGCGAGTTTAATGGTCTAAGGATAAAATTTTATAAAATCATTTATAAAATATGATAAAATGATTATAATATTTAAATTTAGAAATTTTTTACTAACATAAAATTCAAAATGACGAAGGATGAAATAATAAAATTTTGGATAGAATCTTCCGATGAGAATTATAAAGATATGATAGCCCTATATAGTTCGGAAAGATATTCTTTTGCATTGTTTACGGGGCATCTTGTTATTGAAAAATTATTAAAGGCATTATATGTAAAAAATGTTGCCATAGATGTTCCAAAAATTCATAATCTTCTTATACTTGCCGACAAAATAGGCTTAAAATTAACAAAAAAACAGGTGAATGTATTAAAAGATATTAATGCTTTTAATATTGCGGCAAGATATAATGATGCAAAGTTAAATTTTTATATAAAATGTACTAAAGAATATACCGGAAAAAATATAGAAATAATAGAGGAATTTAGAAAATGGCTAAAAGAAAAAATAATGCAATAATCGCAGGGCAGAACGATAAATCGGCTTATGAAATAATCAATAAATATATTAATGAATTAAAAAAACACAACATCGATTTAGTTTCCGTTTATTTATTCGGTTCTTATGCTAAAGGTACGGCCAGCGACTGGAGCGATATTGATTTGGCTATAATAGTAAATAAATTTGTCGGAGACGGTAAAAATATCGGCGATGCGATTGATTTTATGTCTTTTCTTATGAAAATAGCAAATTCAAATTATATTGAACCTCATCCCATTCTTAAAGATGATTTTAACGAAACATATCCGTTTGCCTTAGAAATAATAAAAACAGGTAAGAAGATCTGCTAAAGGAAATGCAATTATAAGAGCGAGTGTTATATTGCCCCTTGACGGTTTAATTTTTAGAAGAACCGAAAACAGGGACATCTTAAATTATATCGAGCAGTATAT
This sequence comes from bacterium, assembly GCA_021845685.1. Taxonomy (GTDB): domain Bacteria; phylum SZUA-79; class SZUA-79; order Acidulodesulfobacterales; family Acidulodesulfobacteraceae; genus Acididesulfobacter. The sequence goes on along the minus strand of JAJZVN010000190.1, from coordinate 1,217 downwards.
TGATAATTTCAAGAATGATTATGATAATTTGGGATTAGTGATTTGGGCATTAGGTAAGGTTAGAGCAAATGAAAAGTTGGATAAATTAAGAATTGATCTCCTGAAATAATTAGGGAGCGTTAGATATTTCGTTTTCTCTTTTGCTAGCGTTTTTAGGCAAGTCTATTATTTCAAGTTTTCTTGTAAGCTGATAGTTTTTAATATCTGCCGTTGTTATGCTGGATATGTTTCTGTCTTTAAATACAGGCAAAAAATGTTTTGATATAAAAGTTTTTAGTTCGACAGTGTTTCGCGAATTGGATAAAACGGATAGATATTCTTTGAAAAGTCTTTCAAAATTAAGGTCATAACCGTTTGCTGCCGGTAACTGATATTTTTTCCTTGCAAGGTCGGTTTCTATGGCATTAGCTATCTGTTGAGCCGTTTTGCGGTCTTGCGTCTTGCATGAGCCCAGATAATGATTGCTGTTTAAAGATACGGAATAGTAATAACTTTGCTATTATTTTTCTGATAGATACTTGCCATAGCTTTATTCACCTTCTTTTAAGCGTAAATAATTTAATAGCTATTATGTATAATTTGTCGCTATTGAGTTGCTACCTGCTATTTTTATGATAGCAATCAGTAGCAATATGGTAGCAAACATATGTCATATTTTGTCATATTTTTGCATTTATTGTCAAGTTAAAGTTTTTTAGAAATATCGGCAAGGTTCTTATTTACTGCGGTTTTGAATGGTGGAGCTGATCGGGGTCGAACCGACGACCTCTTGCATGCCATGCAAGCGCTCTGCCAACTGAGCTACAGCCCCCTTTTGTATTTTGCGTTACGATACAATGATACTATATTATCATATTTTAAGTCAATAATTAATTATTTTCCCAAGTATTTCCCTAATTCCCGATTTAGAAAATATTTATATATTACAAGCATAAAAACAGAAACAAAAATATTATTCTGCGCATAAAGGAAATTCTTCGGCGAGCCGGAGCGAGGGCTGCGGTTAAAAATAAACGTATTAAAATAGAAAATAGAAATAGAAAATAGATATTGATTATATAGTTATTTTATGATAACCTAATCATCAGAATAAGTTATAATTAAAATTACCTATATTTTTTTATTTTTTTTATGTTGCTTAAAAATGATTTTTCTTAAATTAAAGGTGAAAATAGTTTGAAAAAATGGCCGCTTTGTTTCTTTTTGTTTACCCCCCC
>JAJZVN010000189.1 GCA_021845685.1 bacterium | reverse complement strand
GCTTTCTTGCAAGCTATTCAAAAGCGGGCATTACCGAAATGAAAGCCGAAAAATTGCCAGATATGGTAAGCATAGCGAATGGGATAAAGGAAAGCGGGGACATTGCTTATGATGTGGACTACGGCTACGCAATGTTTTTTGCCGATGAGGACGAAAAATTTGAAAATAAGTGGAGTATAGGGCGTAAAATAAAAGGTAAATATAGAAATTATGTTTTACTTTATGGGTTTAAAGATAGCAGAATTGATGGAAGTTTACCTGAAAATGTTTACGTTTTTAATAATGAAACAAAGCGTTACGATTTGATAAGTGAAAATAAAACTGAAGATAATGAAAATAAATTTAATGATATTTATTTTAATTAAAATCACGAATAGTAACCGTGAAATCACGAATAGTAACCGTGAAATCACGAATAGTAACCGTGAAATCACGAATAGTAACCGTGAAATCACGAATAGTAACCGTGAAATGCCCTCGCAACCCTTACTCCCAAGCGGGTTTCATTTCTATATAAATTATATATATTATATAAATAATATAATATATATAAATCCACCCCCTTTTTTTTATTAAAAAAGGGGGTTAAGTAAAGTTAAAGATTAAATAATATAAAAGCTAATAGAAAAAAGATTATATATAAAAAGAAAATAAATAAAAGAAATAAAAATAATTTGACAAAATTTTGAAAATATATATAATTAAGACATGGAAGAAAATGAGAGTAAAATAAAATCAGACCCTACCTTATTACACGCTTTGCCTTTTTCCGCTAAAATGAAAAGGACGACTGGATATAAAAAGGTTTCAAAATGGGGCAACATTACGGTAACTTTAGAAAGTTTAGAAACCGTAAATGCATTTGACCTGATAACATTACTACAACTCTTAAAAATTTATATTCAGAAAACAGGCGTATTCAGGACTATAACAAAAGAAGGTTCTTCGGAAACTATTTTAAAAGGCACATTAAAATTGCCGGATTTAGTAAAAGAACGAGAATTAATAAATGATGTTAATAATCAAAAGGTTTTATTAGATTCTTTAATGCGCTGGAAAGATGTATCATATATCGTAGAAACACCAAAGAGAAAAACAAAATCTTCCTTTATTTATCAAGTGCAATTTGACAAAGTCAAAAATGAAGTTAGTTTGATTATAAATAAGGCATTTTTTGATTTTTGTATTTCTAAAAATGCTTTAGTTATTAATTTTAAACAAGTTTTACAATACAAATCCCCCCGAACAATTTTATTAGACCTATTCATTCAATCGACACAGTGGAAGCAATACCCTGAAGACTTGCTATATGAAAAAACCGGACTTAACGATACCGATATGAAATCATGGGACAAAAGAGATGCTTTGCGTAAATGTTTTCATGATATTAAGCTCCATGCAAATTTAGACTTCACATATGAAAACGGCTATTGGACAAATTATACGCAAATTTGCGATAGCTGATTTTGCTATGACAAAATAACGCCATGACAAGTGAAGCAAAACTCCCCTTTCGTTTTTCATAATAAAATATTTTTAGTGAACTACCTCGCCCTGCTGTGAACTAAATTTCACAGAGGCTATTAATGAATTTGTCTTACATTAACTTTAGACCCCTTATATTTATTCACTTTAAAGCCTCTTTTCAAAAATAACATAATTCATTTTATTATCTATATTTAAAGACAAAAAAAAATAATTTAAAAAAAATAAAAAAAAGACTTGACAAATTATTTTAATTTGATATAATTAAATTAAAGAGAAAAAAATTAATTAATCTAATTTAAATTAACGGAGGCTTCAAAATGGACAGACAAGCAATAATTGATTATTTTTTAGATTTGCATAAAACAATTTTTCATTATGTTAACAAGGAAACAAAAGCATTTTACAATAATATGACAGACACACAGCTTAATGAGAAATGGAAACAACAGGAAAGAATAAAAACATTGGTGAAGAAAAATTAATTAAATAAAGCAGGTTTCAGGTGTGAATAAAAAGACGCACTAAATCACTTTTTTAAAAAAACCGTCAATGCGGTTTAATTCATTGTATAATATAACGAAGATAAAAATCGCATTGACTTAAAAAAATATCAAGGGAGGCTTTAAAATGACATCGCAAGAGATTTTAAAAGCATATCAGGATTTTACTATCCTGATACCCGAAAAAGAAAAAAAAGACGAAGTAGATTTTTTAAAAAATCTTCCGGCGGGTTGCTATTATATTTTTCGGAACTGGAACAGAGCGGAAGAAGATATATTGTTTAAAAGCAAGTTTACAAAGACGGTTAAGTCTTTATATGAAGGTTTAAACAATACCATTGAAAATTTTATAATCTTAAAACCATAATTAATTTTTTAAAAAAAGGGAGGCTTTAAAATGAAAGGACTAACATTTAAAGATTTAAATTTTTTAAAAAAACTAATAGCAGAATACGGCAATATAACGCTTGCCGAACTGCTAACTAAATTGAAATAATTTTTTTAAAAAATGTCAGAACTAAACATAAATCTAAATGGCAACAAGCTAATTTTAACCTTTAATTATAACCCGCCGCTTGTTGCCGTTTTAAAAGACAAACTGCCTTTTAACCTGCGGAAATTCAAACAAGAGCCGCCCGCATGGGAAGTTTATTTAATTAATCAGGCGGCTATTGATTATTTTTATTCCTTTT
>JAJZVN010000188.1 GCA_021845685.1 bacterium | reverse complement strand
ATGAATAAAAGGGGTTAAATGCGGGGGGCACATCCCCCCTGACCCCCCTGAAAGACTATATAAATAAATATGAATAAAAAGGAATAAGAAAACTAAAAAAAATGTCTTGACAATGGGTGCAGTATATGGATCGCAACTTTTTGGGTATCAAGCAATAAACGCTAAAGTTGCGGTAAAATCGATACATAAAACAAATTTTAATTTTATAAATCCTGGTTTTAATGGTTTGGTTGCATTCGGAACTATATTATTAAGTATGATAACCGTTTATTCATTATTTTATAATACGTCGCAGGAAAAAAGAAATACCGCGCTGCTTATTAAAAGTGGGCTGGAGTATTTTAAGAATACGGCAAATGAATTTGTTGATTTATATAATTTTAAATATAAAGATAATGAAGAAAATTATTTGCGAGTGTTAGATAAGCATATAACAAGGTATTCGGCAAATAGAAAACCTGAATTTAATTTTACTCATATATTTGATTCTGTTATTAGCAAATTGGGCATATTAAATGATGAAAAGCTAATCTCTAATTTTATAAAAGTCTATGAGATTATCAAAAGCATGGAGATAGAATTAAAAGATTATGGGGAAGAATATTATAATTTTGTTTTTAACAAGGCTTATTTATTAGATATATATCTTCCATTATTAGAAGAAAATAATAGAGAGTGTTTTACAGAATATGATATTTTCCATGTCGACGCAAAGCATTACTTTTCAATAAAAGAAAAATCATACACATATTTATATGATTGGTTCTCCAGAGTTAAGCGATGCATGCTCAAATTTTCTTCAGATGATTCATCTTTTGTCAAAGCAAATAATGAAAGAATTGATAATAATAATATTTATTTATTGAATAAAAATTTTTCCATTTCTTCTTTTAACGATCATTCAGACGTTAAAAAAAATTTATTATCACAATTAAGAGGAAATGATGAGATTATTTCTGTTAAATCAAATTCAAACAGCCACGAGAATATATTGCTAATTCCATACTATTATGATGGTCCTGCAATGTTATTAAATAGATATTCTTTTGAAGATATTCTTTTGAAAGGCATTGAACCATTATGTTCCCATACAGAAGAAATTTTAAAATTGGTTAATTCAATTAATATTGATGAGATTATTAAAGATTTAGATAAAATTATAAAATAATTGCAATTTTATAATACTTTAAAGCCGGATATAGACATATAGATAAATAGAGATATTATACAGTTGTGAGATTTTGTAATATATTTTTAACAAAACTGTAACATATTCTTAACATTAATTTAACACAAAATTCATATTATACTTTTCGGGATTTTGGTATAATTTATATTAGCTAAACTTAACATAAATAAATTTTATGCAGATACTTGAGTTATTTAAAGACGAGATTGAAGTAGTTAAACTTAAAAAGGCCAAATCTTGTAATAATTCGCATATAACAATATCGTATCTCTTAGAACACAACCAAAAATATTTATCCGGATTATTATCGAACGAGGAAATACAAGAACTAAAATTAAAACTATCCAATTTTTTAAATATTAACGGTAGCAATGCTATAAAAAAGTTTACTAATGTTTATCTTGAAATCTTAAAAAAAAGGCACCAACTTGAAAATAACCAGAATTTAGATATTAAATTAGCTGAGTTTTTACAAGATAAAAATGATTTAAAAATTATCTGGGGTGATTGTCTAAAGGCAATGCAAAGAATGCCTTCGGAGTCAATACATCTTATGGTAACCTCACCGCCTTATTATAACGCCAGGGAATATTCTCAATGGAATAATTTAAACGATTATCTCGAAGATATGCGATTAATAATAAGGGAATCTTATAGGGTCTTGGATAATCATAGAGTTTGGGTTTTTAACGTAGGCGATGTTTTTGATAAGGATAATCTTAAAACTAAATCCGTTTGGGGCAAAAGGAGACTCCCGCTCGGGGCTTATTTTATTAAAATTTTTGAAGAAGAAGGCTTTGAATTTGTGGATGATATAATATGGGATAAAGGCGAGGTTGAAAGTCAAAGACATAAAAACGGTGGAATAAATTATCCATTTTATCAATATCCGTTAAACTGCTATGAGCATATATTAATATTTCATAAACACAGGTTGGATATTAATAAAATTCCGTGTCCGGTTTGTGGTTCGTTAAACGTAAACGGTAATACGCAATCCGAAATCGGCGTTCAAAGCTGGGAATGTAAGAATCAAAATTGCCTTGAAAGAAGCCCGCATAATAGAGGAAAGAGGTTTTCGCTTCGTTCTAATATGATGCAGGACGAATTTAATAGGATACCGGAAAACACTATTGATAAATCAATTATAACTAAATGGAGAAGGGATATTGTTAAGTTTCCGCCTGTGATAAAAATTAACAGTAAAGGAAATAATAAACTTGGCCATAGCGCACCTTTCCCTAAAGATATTCCTGAAATGGCGATAAAATATTTTTCATATGCCGGCGATATTGTTTTAGATCCATTTGCGGGCAGCTTTACATCTGTTATCGAGGCAAAAAAATTAGGAAGGATAGGATTAGGGATTGAAATAAATAAAAAAAGCTTTAGAAGCGTTATTTTAAATAGAATTAATGATAATTTTAACGACCAATCCGTATCCGAATTAGACTTAGAATTTAATCTTTAATACATTTTTCATCGAATTTTAAAAAGGTATCTTTCTC
>JAJZVN010000187.1 GCA_021845685.1 bacterium | reverse complement strand
ATATATAACCTTGAGTATGCTGAAAGATAATGACTTTCCGAAACCTGTAAAATTCGGCGGGCGGGATATGTATGATTTAAATGATATAGTAAAATTCTTTGAAAATAAATTTTAAAGCCCTGCGGGGCGGGAGATGGATATGAAAATCACATTAGAATATTTGGAGAAAAAAAGTGCTTGCTCAGATGGCATTGAATTTGTAACGAAAAATGGTTTAATCGGTAATGTCTAACTCAATTTTAATCACATTAGAAAATCAAGGCTTGTGTCTTAAATTCAATAATGACACAAGCCTTGCTAAAACGCTTAAAGATATATTGCCGTTCAATCTCCGCATATATGACGGTATAAGCAAGACATGGCATATATCCTTAATTAATCCAAAGTCGGTCGATTATTTCTATACTTTTCTTGAATCCATAAAAGACCATATTGTTATTGATATTGACCCGCTGGCGAAATCTTTTATAATCGCAAAGCATAACGAATACTTTAAAAGTATAGAATTATCGCAATCCCTTAAATCGTCAATTCCAAACGATGAGATTAAGATTGACCATATCGAAAAATTAAGGGAATTTCAAAAGACGGCGGTTGAGTATGTTTCAGAACATAGGCGCACATTTATTGCAGACCCTGTCGGGTGCGGGAAGACATTGGAAGTTATATCGTCCTTGCAATATCTAAAAGCATATCCTTTTTTAGTTGTATGCCCTGCAACAGCTATTTCAACTTGGGAAGATGAGATAAAATTCTGGTTGGCTAATCAGAATGTCAGTTATTCAATTTTACATCCCACGCAGAAAAGGATTAATTTGACAACAGATATAGTAATTACAACTTACGATATGGTTAAAAAATATCTTATAGAACTTCAAACTATACCATTTAAAACGCTTGCTTTAGATGAGGGACATTATATTTCTAATAAAAAGACGCAACGCTTTAAATCGCTAATAGAAGTTGCTAAAAATAAAGAAAATGTAATTTCAATATCGGCAACGCCTATCGCTAATAAACCAAAAGACCTTATTGCACAACTTAAAATCATAGGAATGTTTGAAAAATTGTTTAAATCAGAGCAATATTTTATTGAAAGATATTGCAATAATGATACAGGCGGAGCTTCTAATATTGACGAACTCAAAGATATTCTTCGTGCAAATTGTATGATAGTTAGGTCTAAAGAAGAGATAATGCCGGAAATGCCAAAATCCACAAGAATACCTTTTAAAATTGAACTATCACCTAAATACAAAGAGATGTATTTAAGAGCCGTTGACGATATTTCAAATTGGTATTATGACAAGACCCGTCATGACTTGATAAATAAAATCACTGACGGCAATTTAACACAAAAGGAACTTACCTATATTGAGGAACAATCCATAAAACAAAAAGCAAAAGGCAAATCGTTATCGCACGAGGCATTAATCAGGCTAAACGCATTACGGCAGATAGCGGGTTTAGGTAAATTAGAATCCATAAAAGAGTGGTTAGATGTGTTTTTAGGCAATGATGAGAAACTTGGCATATTTGTGGAACATCATGACGTTTTAGCTAAACTCGTTCAACTTTATCCGAGTTCAGCTTTTATTCACGGCAAACTATCTCCTGCCAATCGTGGCAAACAAAAACTGCGATTTTGGGAAGATAAAGATTGCAAATTTATAATAGCTTCAATCAGGGCGGCGGGTGTCAGTATAAACCTACAAAATGCTTCTATTGCCTTATTTGTTGAAATGTGGTGGACTGCAACGGCGCATACGCAAGCGGAGGGAAGATTTCCACGACATGGACAGAGGAAAGCCATGACGATGTATTATGCATTAATGGCGGATATATACAAAGATAAACCGTCAATAGATACCGAAATGTATAATATGATACAATCAAAAATGGCGGTCGCAGATACTTTTAAGGCGAAGACGGGAATTAAGGATATATTAGGTATACTCAAAAAAATAGCTAAATAAGGGAGGCACTATGATAGTTTTTTTGATAAGTTATGTAATTGGTTTAATAATTGGTTTAATAATTGTGATGACAATATTGCCTATATTATCAGACAAATTATGGCAAAAATGGCAAGATAAAGAAGATGATAAAAACAAGCAAGAAGAGATTAAGCAAACACAAAGATACGAGGCAGGATTAGAATATGATAGAAAACACGGGATAATAAGAACATATATTTGCAATCCAAGTATGATGAAAATAAAAAAATAATTTAATGGAGGCATTATGAATTACAAAACAAGCATAGATAACACTATTATTGGCAAAACTATTAAATCTATTGAAGTGCAAAATCTCTCAAAAACACCTATAAATGATGAATATTATGATGATGAGGTTTGCATTTTCACTATGACAGACGGAACAAAATATCAAATTAGAGGTGTGATGAACGAAAGCTATTCAGGGGATAGCGAAAGAGAATATCCTACTTTCGTAGATGTTAATAAAATTTAATAGCTAATTAATTTGACAAATGGCAAATTTTGTGATATGTAATTAATTAAACTTAATTAGCAGAGGGGGTATAATGAAAAAAAAGCAGAGAAAATTAGTGAAGCCGCCGCCGATGAATTAGATGCTTTATTCAATCCTGAGAATTCCATTTTAGATGAAAAGGAAATAGCCTTACCATCATCACAGGTATTTTCTGGTGAGGCAGAAGATAAAATAGTATCTCTTATCCAAGAAAATATCAATCATCGTATGT
>JAJZVN010000186.1 GCA_021845685.1 bacterium | reverse complement strand
TGAATTTTCATCTAAGGGCGTTAATGAATAAATTGGTCAATACAAAATTGCAGATAAAAAATATAGATTTCATGTTAAAACATCATTTATACGCAATATCGTGGGTTTTAACCAAACCTTATATTCCAAGTGTTCCGTTTAAACCCAATAAAAAGCTCATTGTAGCCGTATCCGGAATTTCGGCATTGTTTTTCGGTATTTTTCTTGCATTTTTTCTCGAATTTATTGAAAAGAACAAAAAGAGGCATAATAATAAATAATATAATAAATAATTATAGCAATTATTAATTAATTAATTAATAATCTTATCGTTGTTTTGGAGGTTTAAGTTTGCAGAAAGCTCTAATAACAGGCATCACCGGTCAGGACGGTTCGTATCTTGCGGAGTACCTTTTGTCCAAAGGCTACGAAGTTCACGGAATAATAAGAAGGGCTTCTGCCTTCAACACCCACAGGATAGACCACCTCTACGTCGACTCGCACGATAAAAACGCGCGCCTCTTTCTGCATTACGGCGATATATCTGATTCATCCCGTCTTGCCAATCTTCTTTACGGCATTAATCCGGGCGAGATATACCACTTAGCCGCCCAGAGCCACGTGCGCGTCGCTTTCGACATACCGGAATATATGGCCGACGTTATCGGTCTCAAACTATACGATAGCTTTAGGAAAACATATGAACATTGTGAATAGAAATAATATTGCAAGCTTAGACATAGTTTGGCAGAAGACGGATATAGGGAAAGCCGAAAGATGCATTGTTAAGAATCATAAGCCGTGCGTCATATGGTTTACCGGCCTTAACTGTTCAGGCAAATCTACCATTGCTAACGCATTGGAACTCAGGTTGAATAAACTTAACTATCATACGTATCTTTTAGACGGAGACAATATAAGGCACGGTTTAAACAAAGACTTAGGCTTTAGTCCAGAAGACAGGACCGAGAATATGAGAAGGGTGGGAGAAGTCGCAAAACTGTTCGTAGATGCCGGCATTATAACTTTATGCGCTTTTATTTCACCGTTCAAAGACACCAGAAAAGCAATAAGGGGTTTGTTTGAAAAAGAAGAATTCATCGAGGTTTACGTCGATACACCTTTAGAAGTTTGCAAGCAAAGAGACGTTAAGGGGCATTATAAAAAAGCACTTCTTGGAGAAATCAAAGGATTTACCGGAATAGATTCGCCTTACGAGCCGCCGGAAAATCCAGAAATCGAAATTAAAACGGCGGAATGCCGTATTGACGATGTAGTCGATAACATATTGATTTATTTAAAAGAAAAGGAAGTTATTCACAACTGTACGTTATAAATTATCATAACTTATTTCACTTTACAAAATGAATATTAAAATCGATGACATTATAAACATTGCCGTAAAAGCTGGCGACATTATTATGGATATATATAACAAGGATTTTAGCGTAGTTTACAAAAACGATAATTCGCCTTTAACGGAAGCTGATAAAAAATCTAACGACATAATATGCTCCCGATTAAAAGAAATATATCCTGAGATACCGATTATTTCTGAAGAAAATAAAGAAATAGCCTATGATACCAGAAAAAGCTGGGAATATTACTGGCTGATAGACCCACTTGATGGCACGAAAGAATTCATTAAAAAAAATGGAGAATTTACGGTAAATATAGCTTTAATTAAAAAAAATAGACCTATATTAGGCGTAATATATGCACCTGCGCTAAATTTATTGTATTATGCCGAAGAAGGAAATGGCGCTTTTAAAATAGACGATAAAGGCCAAAAATATAAGCTGCCGCTATATGATAATAAATCTGAAAACTTAATTAAGGTAGTCTCAAGCAAATCTCATTCTAATTACGAAACGGAAAGATTTATCAACAATCTGCGTGAACATTATAAAAATGTCGAATTGCTTTCAAAAGGCAGTTCCCTAAAAATTTGTCTTGTAGCGGAAGGTATTGCGGATATATATCCCAGGCTCGGTTTAACTATGGAGTGGGATATTGCCGCAGGGGATATTATAGCTTTCGAAGCCGATAAGAAATTATATAAGTATGAAGACGGAAAAATTGAAGACTGCCTTACATATAACAAAGAAAATTTAGTTAATAGCTGGTTTGTTGTTAAAGATAAAGATTTAACAATATAATATTAGTTAAACATCATGCAATATAAATAAAAAATGTTAAAAAAATTTAAAGATAAAATAAACGGCGATTTACATCTGAAAGAACTTCTTAAAGGTTCGGGAATTTCATTTGCTTTTAAAATAGTAGGAATGGGATTCGGCTATATTTTTACTATTTTATTAACCAGAAATTACGGCGCTAAAGTGATGGGAATCTATGCTTTATCGTTAGTTGTTTTGCAGGTTGGAACTATCATCGGACGCCTCGGAATGGATACCGCAGTTTTAAGATTTGTTGCAGAATATAATTCGCAAAACAAAAAAGATATGGTTAATGAGATTTATAAAAAGATTATAAAACTTGTCATACCGATTTCTCTTGCAATTAGTATAGGCATATTCTTTTTATCGCCTTATATATCTCATTATTTTTTTCATAAGGATTACCTCTCAAATTATTTCAGAATAATCGCTATAGGAATTGTGCCTTACGTTTTATTTATTATAAATTCGGAAAGCCTACGAGGGTTAAAAAAAATAAAAGAATATGCATTCCTTCAAAATATGGGAATTTCTTTTGTTGCTTCAATACTGTTAGGATTATCGTTATTTA
>JAJZVN010000185.1 GCA_021845685.1 bacterium | reverse complement strand
CGAATCGCTTGAAAAACCTGTCGAACACGCAGAAACTATATATAAAAAAGAATTTACTAAAGATGATAACTCTCGAGAAATTGCGTTATCGGAAGCCGAAATTTTCTATAGAAAAAATTTAAAAAAAACTCTTGACATGTGATATAAAAATTTGAGAAAATAATCTTAATTAATTGAAAATATCTTTTAAGCTTATGTTTACGGTATCTCCGATGGAGAAAAACAAAAGCACTGACGACAATGCATACATCTTTATTTTAAAAATTTAAATGATTAGCTTTTAAAGTCGTTACTTAAAAATTAACCCAAATAAATTAAGCGATTAAAAAACGCAGAATTTTTAATCCTAAGTCGTAAGGCATTTTCATAGGTTTACCTGCCCAAACAATCAACACAGGTTGAATATTTTAAAATATTCAACTATACCGTTCTTTACTATCCTAGTGATAGTTATGTCTTAAAATTAAAATCCAAATTATTCCAAGTTGCAAAAAAATTAAAATATTTCATTTTTTCCGTTTTATTTAATAAATAGCATAACTGAGTATGCCATTAAGAAAAAATAATAAATATTTAAAAACTACCAAGAAATTTTAAACAGTTTTCTATTCGCATAACATTGCCACACCCCCCCCACTTGGGGGAAAGACAATGCCTTAATAATTCATTCGCAAATTAAATCCTACACGCCCGTATTGCTCGGGGTATCTCTGAAATAATATATATAAAAATAGCATGCTCAGCAATGCTATACACTTCTAATTTAAGCAGCGCAAGATTTTATGTTTTACCTTGCCTGTCCATTTCAGCCCTTGCAGAGGCTTAATAGATTCATGCCTATTTCTGCTATTTACCCAAAAACATCCGTTTGCTTAACGTTTTATTAAGCACTAGCCTAATGCTACTTGTAAAAAAAGCATTAAAGAGCAAAAGCAAGCTCTTTTTAATAAAAAATGCTTCTGTCTTAACTTTAGACGGGAGAGTTTTGTTTATAAAATAATATACATTTTAATTTAATATATATATTATTGCTACAAATACAATTAAATAAATAGAAAATAATTAAACATATCTCAGGAGGTAAATAAATATGCGTGGAAATATAAAATGGCAGGTAAACGAAATCTTAAAAGAAATAAAAGCGATAGGCGAAAGTAAGCATGAGGCAAAAAACCAAGCCAGGGAAGAAGGAGCGCGCGTTTCTAATGAAATAGCCAAAAAAACCGAACTATACGGTATAAAAACGATAGACTCTTACCGTGAAATCTGCATTAATTTCGGCAATTACGCAAAGAAAAACGGAATAAACGATATGACTAATATAACCGCAGAAATAGCCCAATCTTATTTACAATCAAGAATTAATGAAAATTATGCTCATAAAACTTTCCAGCTTGAAAAAGCGGCGTTAAATAAATTCGAAACTGCCTTAAACCGTTATTCAGAAAGCCATAACTTAAATAAAACTTACGACTTTAAACTTAACGAAACTTTTAACCGTCAGGTACAAAAAGATATGAGCCACGCGGATGTCAGAGCCTATAATCAAAAAAACATAGATAAAATTTTAAATATTAAAGATAAAGCCGTAAATCTCGCCTGTCGTATTGCTCTAAATGCAGGACTTAGGAAATCGGAAATACTAAATCTCGGTCTTAAGTATGAGAGCTTAAAAGATAATAATGCAATAAACGTAATCGGCGGTAAAGGCGGTAAAAATAGAACCGTTTCGGTAATAGCTAATAAATCTTTAATAAAAGAGATAAAAACATTTTTAGCAGAGAATAATTTGAGAAAATTCGGAGATGCGGTTTCCGGCGAAAAAATTAACCGTGAAATAAAAAAAGCGACCGGCGATTCAGGTTCAATTCATAGGCTCCGTCATAATTACGCAATAAATACAGTTAAATACTTTGAAGAGCAAGGGTATTCGCATATTGAAGCCGTTCATTTAACATCCCTTGAAATGGGTCATAACCGGAATGAAATCATAGAGGGGGTGTATTCAAAATGATAAACTCGGAAAAACTGAAGAAAATCTTAAGCAAAAAGAAAGATAAAATTCCGGCGTTATTGGAAGTTCTGCAGTTAATAGGAAATCTCTGCGAAATGGATGACGAAAAATTCGATAATATCGTAAATACTGCTTTAGATAAAGTCCTAAATTTATTGTTTATTCATGCCCAATCTAAACGAACCGCAGGATATATGCTTAACGATTCAGATTATAAGGCGTTAGGTATGTTTGAGCGGCATATAGAAAAACTTCGCCGGAAATCTAAGCTGTCTCTAAAATCAAACATATTAACTAAAATAATGCCTAAACTCAACAGTATTAAACGGGAACGAAATTTATCTTTCAGGCAGTTAAAAAAATATGCGGAAGAAAAATACAAAATATCCGTAAGTTTTTCATATTTTTACGAGATTTATAAAAAAGTTAACGGAAATATAAGGAGCAAAGATTTTAAGTTGTGAAATTGGGCGTGACTTTAAATAAGATTTATTTTTCGGTTGTAAAAAAATTTTGTTATTAGTGTTTTATGATTCTATGGGAGGATTATAAAGTGCAAGAAAGGCTATTAACCGTTAAACAAGTAGCTGAATTGTTAAATTTAACGCCATGGACGGTGTATCAGCTTGTTTATAAAAAGCAAATTCCTTTTATTAAAATCGGCAAAATCATACGCTTCGACCGGAATAAAATTTCAGCTTTCATTCAAGAAAATT
>JAJZVN010000184.1 GCA_021845685.1 bacterium | reverse complement strand
TATGAGGGGCGATTATAAATATAATTCCTCCTTTTTTAACAAGCCTATACCATTCTAAAAGCGCTTTCATTGGATCTTGAAAATGTTCTATGACATGCGAACTTACTATGAAATCTATCGAATCGTCAGTAAGAGGTATATCGTCTCCGGGCGATTCGATATCGACAGGCAGATATTCTCCGCATAATTTTATTTCTTCTTGTTTAAAATTAGTAATATCTTTTGTAAAATCGACGTTTTTTGTATTCAATCCGAATGGATTATGAGCCGAACCGCCTATTTCCAAGCCTTCGCCTTTACAGTAAAAATGCGCAAGAGCAGACTCTTTAAATTTCATTGTCAATGTCTCCTATGCTAAACTCTAAATAGTTTGTTTTTGACATCAATTATCATAACTTTATTTAGACCATTATATATTTTGCATTTGAAAATTGAAATAATCTTCCGTGTATTTGTATGAAAATTTCATCGCCCGATTTTAATGGTGTCTGAAAAGAAAATTTAAAACCGGCAATACCGTCAACTGAAATGCCGTAATTTATAAAATTTTTTCTATAAAAACATGGAGTCGTATAACCGCTGTATATTCCATTTACAAAAACATTAATCTTAATATGATTGGAAAAACCGTTCATGTTTGCTATCCACCCTGAAAAACCTAATTGATCTACATTTTCTATAACGCATTTATATTTATCGTAAAAACCGTATGCATTTATTTTATCCTTAATACATTGTACTTTTTTATCTAAAAGTAAAAGTTTTTTTTCGGAAACTAAACGATTGTTATCTTTAAAATCGGCGTTTTTAAAATAAGAAATATCCCTCGGGTTGTAATCCGCATCTGCAGGAACTTTATCTGCGCGTCCCTTAGGGGATTTGCGCTCCATAAATTCTTGAAAAGATTTTATAATATAATGATTCACTCTTAGAGGCCCCTTGCAAATTTTATAAGATAACCCTGTTTTTAAATACGTTTCTACAGGATTAGACTCATCTATCGCGCCGCCGAAAAATGTCAATCTTTCGCCGTTTGAATAAATATAATTGCCGTTGTATATTTGAGGCGAATGATAATTGGATATTTTAAGCAGATTGCTGATAAAAATGGTTTTTAAATGATTGTTTATAGAACATCCTTTGCTTTCATCATCCTTGTGCCAGGTAAATCTTTTTACCACGTAATCGTCTTCATAAACCATTTTATCCGAAGAACCGTAAGTTCTCCAGTTTAAACCTATAGCGCCGACATTTGGAATATCGAATAAACTAAGGATGGTCCTATTAACGGAACTTAAATCGTCTTCATCGTTTTCAACGAATTCATCGGCATCGATAAATAAAATAGCATAACATTCGGGGCAAAACTGATTTACAATCCTGTCGTATGCGGTAAATTGAGAAGTACTGACGGCAGAAATTTTTGGTTGATATATTAGATTAATTTCGCCTAAATCGTCAAGCGCCTGCAAAAGTTCTCTGGTTCCATCGTCCGAATCGTTATCCGCTATAATAATTTTATCAAAACCGCATAGTTTATGCCATGCGATCCATTCTAAAATATAAGGATATTCATTTTTAAAAATTGCGCCTATACATAAATTCTTTTCCATAAAATATTTTATATTTTCGATATTGGAAATTTACAACGTAATAACGCTAATGAATTCTTCAGGCAATTTTATCGAAAACAAACTGCCTGGAACTTTGCTCAAATTAATATTGTAAGCAAAATCTGATTCAAGCGTCTGCCCCCAATTATTTGTTAAGCAATTCAGCTCTTTCTTGAGTCTCTGTTCCTTTTCTTCGGTATCATATTCTTTAGTTTTAGATTCATAATGATAAAGAATTGCATAAGGGGTATAAACGTTATAATAGCCTGATTTCATAATTTTCAAACAAAAATCTATATCGTTATAGGCCATAGGCAAATTATCGTCCATACCTCCGGTATCTTCATATAATTTTTTTCTAACAGCCATGCAAGCTCCTGTAACCGCAGAATAATTTTGCAATAAATTAGCTCTCCCAAAATAACCGGCATCGTTTCCATGAAGCCCCTGAAACACGTTAACATGGCCGCCAAATTTATCCGTCACAACGCCTGCATGCCGAATAGTATTATCCGGATATAAAAGCTTAGCGCCTACCGCTCCTATTTCGGGACGCAAGGCATGAGAAACAAGCTCTCTTAACCAGTCGTCGTTAATAACTTCCGTATCGTTGTTTAATAAAACCAGGATATCTCCTTTAGCGGATTTAACGGCAAAATTATTAATGGCAGAATAATTAAAAGGCTTGTTATAATCAATGACTTTTATATTGTCTAAAGCATTAATATATTCCAAATATTTAATAGTTTGTTCATCGGCGCTGTTGTTATTAACGACTATGATTTCATAATTTTTATAAGAGGTTTTTTCAATTATGCCGTCAATGCAATTTTTTAATATGTTGTAACCGTTATATGTCGGTATAATGATACTTACAAGCGGATTTTTATCTATATCGTAAATTACGCGATTATGAATAGGTATTAATGGAGCTTCTACTACTTTAGCTTTTATATGCATTCTGTCAAGATGCTCCTGAATTGCTTTTCTTGCGGCTGTTACCGCATACGATTTATTTTCGACATTAACGGCGGTAGAACCTTCCGTCATTCTCCAATGGTATAAAATCCTTGGAATATGCCTGATTTCGGAGTATTTTATTTTTTCTATAAATCTTAGAGCAAGGTCGTAATCCT
>JAJZVN010000183.1 GCA_021845685.1 bacterium | reverse complement strand
CATTGTTGTCTATTCCAAATAAAGGTATATTTTCATCAATAATGCGCACAACAAAACCTACATCTTCAGCAATTTTCAATATTGATTTCAATGTAAAGAGGCGCATTTCAATAACTTGACCCTCTCCTTCATGGAATATGATATTTTTAAAAATCTCTTTATTTCCATCTTTTGTGATATTTTCTATATAAAAATATTTTTGTCCTCTATCGTCTTCTTTGTTATTTAATCGCCAATTAAAAAGATTAGGGAAATGTTCTATGGTTTCTTTGTCTTCTTTTATGTAAGGCACTGTTAAAATAAGTATTCCACCATTCTTTAAAATATTAAAAGAATTTTTAAATGCAATTTCTATGGGCGGAGTAACATGCTCAAAAACATCGCTTGAAATGATAAAATCTAAATTATTAATCGTAGCAGGCGGGTTCATAATATCAAGAAAAGGATTTTTATCTAGAAAAGTATTTTGATGGTCAAATAATTGATCCAATATTAAACTGCATGAACTAGTATCGCTTAGCGAAACTCCCTTAATTGTCTTATTAACTTTGTTCAATGATAAAATAGGTTTTAAGTTTAATCCTTTGGTCAAAGCATAGGCTACTGCTCTAATCCTCATCCATGTTTTAGTAGCACAAGCAACTCCCCCCTCTTTAATAATTGGAAGGCTAACGCCCGAAACACAACCAAAAACATTATCAATAATTATCCTATCCTTGCCGTAATATAATGCCCTATCTTTTAACAAAGGAAAATCATTGCAAATAATTTCTAAAAAAGAATGGTCTATTTTAATGCCAAATGCATTTCTTCCTTCATCCCTACCATATAATATATAGTGCAATAAAGGATTGATTCCAGATTCTTTAACATCAGAATATGAATCTAAATATGATTTTGTATTAAATTTTAAGGAAGGATTTCTTCCTTCTTTCCAGCCATATATTAAATAATGTATGACTGGATCTATATTGATGTTTTTAATATCCTGATTTGAACAAATATAGAATGTTTCGTCAAAAAAACCTGAGTTATTAATTATTTCTTTAAAATAATATAAAATATCCATTATGAAGTACTCCCAATGTTTGAACTAAAATTTAATACTCTTAATATTTGACAGTTTAACAATAGACAGTATTGAGATTTTAATTATTTTTTTTGTATCAATAGTAGTTTTTGCATATCAAATGAGAAAATCTATCTATATTATTTCTTACGTAAACTGGAAAAGATTCATCTATAGGAACACAGACTAATTGTGAATTATCATAGTAAAGAATACCGCGTTCCTGACTTTTATATATATCTTCAGCTTTATTATTAAGTTCTATATGAGCAAACGAATTTATTTTATTTTTAAAATTCTCTATTCCACCAAGAGAAGAAAAATGCCATCCGCCATTTTCTATAAAATGAATAAAATTAAATTTACTTGGAACTGGATATGGTGGCGTATGTATTAAAATACGAAGTGCTTGAGGAAGGGTAATATATTTATAATGTGTCATTATTGAACCATTCCACAAACCTGCAGCTCCATTACAAGTAGAATTAATATTTACTCTATTTTCATAATTAAGATAAAAAATATACAACTTTTGCTTAAATATTTTTATACCGGGTCTATCTTTATACGTCAATATTTTCTGCGGTTTTGGAATCTCGTCTAAATCTGATATTATAACAACATCGTCAGGATTGCAATTTAAACCATCCATAATCATATTTCTTTGATAATGCTCTCTTTTCCAAGCAAGTCTTTCAACTTTATTATTACTTGAAATTTTTTCTAAAAAAGAACTAGAAAATGAAGACAATGCTTTTAAAGCTAAGGATTCAGTTAAATTTTGAAATGAGGTTAATCCTTCATTCAAAGAATAATAAATATTAAATAAATCTAAGATATCATCGCTAGGATAGTCAACTATAATATGTATGATTTTATCCTGAAATTTTGCAAATTTATCTTTATTTTCATTATAAAATAATGGCTTTTCTTTACCTTGATAAGTTTTTGTAGCTTCAACCAATACAAATTTATCGACTACCTCGTTTAATAAATTAAGTCTTATTTCTAATAATTCAAACTCATTAAAAAAAGTAAAACAATCGTAAACCTTAGAATAGTTATTTTTGGTATAATCTATCATAATTTTTAAAAATCCCTTATTAAAATATATTATTAGCCGTATTTAATTAAATTTTATCATCACATAACATGGAGTGTTAGATATTTCGTGTCAATCTGATTTTTGTTTTATTAATTTAATAAAACTATAACATATTTTTTTGTTTTTAAAATTAAAAAAATTAGCCGTAGCCGAAAAAGTTGGTCAAGGTTTATAGGTAGCTTTTTCAAACAGAGGCTTTAAGCTTTCTATCATTGATTGTTTTGAAAAATTGGCTTTGGCATATTCTTGACCTTTTCTTGCATAATTTTCCCACAAATCGTCGTATCTTAGCAACTTAATTACGCTATCGGCAAGTTGTTCAGGGATATCAGCAACAAATGCGGTAGAGTCTAAATCCTTAAGCCCTTGAGCGCCGGTTGAAGTAGTTACAAGCGGAATGCCGTATCGTAATGCTTCTGTTACCTTAGATTTTACGCCTGCGCCAAATCTTAACGGCACTACCGCAACTCTGGCATTATTGTAAAATTCGTCAAGCTTTTCGTCCGTCACATATCCGGTAACGATAATATCGTCGGATTCTAATTCTTTGACCTTTTCTGTAGGATTGGAGCCTA
>JAJZVN010000182.1 GCA_021845685.1 bacterium | reverse complement strand
AAAAAAGTCATTGGAAGATTAAAATATTGCATTTTTATTTTGCGGTTTGTATAATATTAAGCCGTCAATGAATAAATTAATATAAGATATTGATTAATTTTAACTTAATTTTAATAAATACTGTAGTTTTTAACTTATTTTGACAAAATCTAACTTGTAATATTTACTTGATATGGCTCGAAAAAATAATATTGTAATTTATAAGTCATTGAGCCTTGCAAATACAACGCATAATAACATTAACCGTAAAAAGAGTTTATTAAATATGAAAAAACTTGCTATTACATTATTATTATTTTTCGGTTTGTTCGTTTTTATCAACAAAGCCGCTAATGCGATAGAAATTAACGAAAATTGTACAAACGGATCGTGCGTCGCTATGGCGGGTGGTATAAAAATATACTTTTCTTGGAATATGAACGGCAGTCTTAATCAATATGTAAATAACATGCCTTATTCCGCTATCACCGGCATAGAAGGTCTGCCGGTAACCGTTTCTAATTATAAACAAATAATCCGTTCCGTTAATGAATCTAAGGCCGTTTCCAAGAAACTCATAGATAAGATAGACAATAAAATGGGGATATCGATACCAGAAATAACAGGAATAAATATAGGGAGCCATAAACAAGCTAAAAGCGAAAATGCTAACGATATTGCAAAAAATATGTCTCATGAATTATCATCGTCAAATCCTGTTAATATTAATTATAACCTTAGTTTTTGCCATTTTATCGGCAAAAACTTTACTATGACTACGGGCGGTTTCAACCATGTTTTGGCGGGCGCTTTAATGTTAATGCGTTATTATCGGCAAAATAACTTTAAGGCGATCGACTCGCTTTTGCAAGCATACATTTTATCTATTAACCCCAAAATTATTAATAAAATAACTATTTTTACACCAATTACAAACACCACTGCCAACTTAATTAACTATAAATATATGAAAATCGCAGGGATTGTAAAAAATGTCGATAGTTATGTAAAAAATGTCGATAGTAATTTAAGCTTAAATGGAACAGCAGGGTTTAATAATTCTGAAATGTCTTACCCTGAAAATATACAATCCGCATTATATAATACTTTAGTCAAAGGACAAACAATTGCTAAACTTGCTAAAAAGCACCCTTTCGCGTCAAAAATTGAATATTTAGCTGTTACAAGCAAAAAGCCATATCCTAATAGTTATGCAAAAAGATTTATTTATTATTATGAAAATAATGATGATAAAAAGGGTTATTCCGAAAAAAGTTTTTTTGGGACAAATCTTGTTGGTTATGAAAAATATCAAGGATATGTCTTAGTTTCAAAACCAGCAATAGCAAATTTTAGTGATATAGTTGTAGTTGCTGTTATTGTTTTAATCGGCGGTATCGGCGGATTCATCTATTTTAAAAAGAAAAGAGCAAAAAAATAACTATCAAAAAGAAAGTAAAATAACTACTTAAATTAAAGCAGAGACTATCTTTAACAGCAGATAACGCCGTTTAAAATTATATAAATGCATCCAAATCACCGCTAGAAGTTATTAAAACTGCTTCAACATATAGTAAAGACTGGCGTTGGGTTAAAAGTTAAATGCTTGTAAAGTCATTCCTGCGTTGGCAGAAATCCAGAAAAAGAAATTCCCAATGGTGATTTAAGTAGATAATGATTTTTCATTTATTTTCGTTAGACAATATTTTTTATTTTTTTACTTGAAGTTAAATGCAATTTTTATTTAATAAATATTATATCGTATAAAAATTAAATAAATATGTATTTATAAGATATTTTATTAATTGACATAAAATATCTAATGGAATTTCATGGCCACTCATGGCCGCCACTATCTCTAACAGCCTGCTCACAGGAATTTATGCAATCTTCAACTTGTTGCGAACCATATAAGGTTAAACTTTGTGCAAATGTATCACAATATTGCCTCCAATGCCCTAAGGAGCCATATTGTGATACACCTCTAGTACCAGCGTTATAGCATAATGCTTTTATAGAACTATCTCCTGATTTAATAACTTGATTTTTTTGATTTGTTGAATTAAGGGCTAATAATGAAGAACGGTTATTATTAGCGTTAGCAGATTTGTTTGTATAAGCTAGATCTATAAATAATGCTAAAAATACTGAAAATAAAATTATAATTGAAATAGTTTGCAATGAAAACAATTTAGCTTTCATAATTCCTCCTAATTTTTAAAGTTATATGAGCTTAACTATCTCTATATAAATAAAACAAAATTTTTTTCCAAAATTATTTTAATATTAATATTATTTCAAAAATATTTCAATAAAAAATTTATTAAAAAATTTATTATTATTTCCTTAATCCACTGTTAGAAACTTGAAAACCGCCATATTAAAACCGACAGGAGAGGCCTGTTTAAAAAACGCTCTTTTTGCAATTTCATGTTTTTGTGGTAAAAGAATCTAAAAATTATCCGAAAAAACTAAATAATGATAGTCTGTTTTTGCTAAAAATAAAAACTAATCTATAATTAATCCATAAAAATAATAAAAAACGATAAAAACTATTTAAAATTAAATTGTAAAGTTTCTAACGGTGAGTTAAGGTAAATATAATTCCTTTATAATATAACGTCATAGTTCACTTTAAAATTTTATAATTATACAGTATACATATACAATAGTCGCTCAATACTTGATTTCAAAAAATCAATCAAGATACAAAAAATACTTGACAAGATATTTTTATATGCTATAATAAAATTATTAATAGCGTGCGGTATATTTTTTTAATTTGTTCTTTAAGGTGAAT
>JAJZVN010000181.1 GCA_021845685.1 bacterium | reverse complement strand
TTTTTTATATAATTGACGATTAAAGCCCGCCGCCTGTCTGAGCCGGTGCCGCTGTTCCGCCTAATGGTATGCCGCTAGGGAACTGGCTTATGCCGGTTCCGTTATTTGCACCTTTGCCTATACCTTTATTAACAAGCTTTCCTTTTTTATTAAAAATAAATGTTGCGCATTGTGATTTTGTGCCGGAAGTATTAACCATTCCAAATAAATAAGTTCCGCCAGTCCCTCTTGACCAGCAATAAAACCATACATCTTCGCTTCCGCCGGTTACCGCCATTTTTGAAACCCTGCTGGGTTCGCCGAATTTTGCCAATACAGCATTTTGAGATGACCCTAAAGGCACTTCGCTCAATTTATTCTTTGGGATTGAATTACCCTGGCTTGTAGAATTAACGGTAGCTAATCCGCATCCGGATAAAAAAACAACAGACAGCAATAGTAAAATAGGTAATACAAATTTCTTTTTCATGCTTCCTCCTTAATAATTAATTTAATTACTTGCTTTAATTTATTAACAGCTTATTGTTTTACCACTTTATTAAGTTTAAAATGTAATCTTCCAGAAATTTATCGGAATACGCAATCACTTAGGTTTTGAAACCAAAGGCGTTTTAACGCACGTAGTTACTCCAGCAATTTCAGTAACATTGCTACTAAAATAATTTGTAACTCAAACGTTGTCGTTTCATCAATTACAATGGCTTTTGACACAGACCTCTACGATATAAGTGTATATAAATGCCTCGTTGAGATCACTTAACTATATACATATAGCATTAATAGAGGTACGTATATAAATATTTTAATTTACAATATATAAATTAAAGCACCCTCATTAATAAATGTCAATCTTTTTTCACAAAAAAATATGATGTTTATTGGCTATAGTTATTCAGTGCCGGACGCTTTAAGAAAAGCACTTGACTTCAGAAAAAGGAAAATCGTGTGCATATATTTTTTTCGAGCTTCAAGACTTAAACATTATCAAATCGGTCACAGGCCGCCCAATATGACCAATAAGCGGTATTTCCATTTAGTGCCGGATATGCTCAAAAAAAGCGGTTGACGATGTGCGTGTGGATATAAATTTTAAACGGTCTTTAAAAGTGTATCTTTTTTATTTAAAATTTATGATTAATTTAATAATTTTTATTTGCTAATTTATATCATATATGATATTGAAATTAAAGGGGTCGGATTTATTTATTTTATGAATATGTTATTTAAAATTTAACGGCTTTTAGTCAATAGGACTCCATGCAAAGCAATTAATTATTTTTCGGAGAATAGAAGCATATGAACGAAAAAATCAGGGACGCTTTTGATTCCATAGCTTCGAAATACGATTCCAACAGAAAAAAGCTGATTCCTTGTTTTGACGAACTTTACTCTATTCCTATTTCGTTAATTACCTTAATTTCCGGAAAAAAATCCACGCGGCTAAATGTTCTTGATATAGGAGCCGGCACCGGCCTCTTCACCTCTTTTCTTCTCAAGAAATATCCCGATTCCAACGTAACTCTTATAGATATGGCAGGAGGAATGATGGATATTGCTAAAACAAGGTTTAATGGCAATAATAATATAAATTACATAATCGCCGATTATGTCGATTACGATTTCGGGGGAATATTTGACGTTATAATTTCCGCGATGTCCATTCATCATCTGACCCACAACGATAAACAGGGGCTGTTCGCAAAAATATATAATCATCTTCGCCCCGGCGGCTTATTCGTCAACGCCGAACAGATTTTAGGCAATACCGAAACTATAGAGGCCTACTATAAAAAAGAGTGGGAGAAGACTATCAGACAAAGCGGGGTCCCCGAAGAAGAAATTGCCGCATGGAAAGAAAGATTAAAATTGGACAGAGAATCTACGGTAGAGCAACAGATAAATTGGCTTAAAGACGCCGGTTTTACCGATGCCGACTGCGCGTATAAATTTTACAAGTTTGCGGTTATATTCGGCGTGAAGCAACAATAAATTATATTTCTATAAATAGACCTAAATTTTTATATGATAAAAATAAAGATAGAACAGGGCTTGACGCAGAAAGAACCAGAGGAAAAGATAGGAACGAGACAGAGCAACATAAGCAGGCTCGAAAGCGGGCAATACAATCCTTCCCCGGAATTTCTGGGAAAAGTGCCGAAGGGCTTAATAAAGAGCTTATCGTATCGTTGTGCTGACTGCCATTTATTACTTTATTATTAAATAAAACTAAAAAAGAACCGTCATGGAAGATTATAATAAAAATTGGCTTAACGCCAACGTTCTTTTTATATCTTTATCGGCTTTATTCGCAGATTTGGGCTATCAGGTCGTTCTGGTTATATTCCCTATATTTCTCGTAATAGATTTGCACAGTTCCGTCATATATTTCGGCATCGCTTCCGCAATAAGTTATGGAATAGGAGCTTTTTCAGGATATTTAGGCGGAAAGGCAGGAGATAAATTTGGACATAAAAAAATTGCGATAGCGGGGAATATTTTAATACCCCTTCTATCTTTTACCGGTTTCAGCATATACCCTGCGGAAGCCGTAGCATTTTTTTCTACGGGATGGTGGGCTAGAAATTTCCGGTCGCCCTCAAGAAGAGTTTTGCTTATGAGGTCGGTTATAAAAAAGTTTTATGGAAAAGCCTTCGGTTTTTTGCATGCTTTAGACCAGACGGGCGGTTTCCTTGCAGGCATTTACGCCCTGATACTTTTTTCGAACCATGTTCCTTTGAAATATATTTTATTGCTAACCGTTATTCCTTTATTGATTTCAACTATTTTTTTGACTTTAA
>JAJZVN010000034.1 GCA_021845685.1 bacterium | reverse complement strand
ACCCGGCATAAGGCATAAATAAAGGAGGAAAATATAACCTATGGTAACTTAGCTATTTTAAATTAACTTACTGGTGCATTTTTACTCCGCCGATGTGGTGCACTTTTAGATTGCCGTTGACACTTATAATGCCATTTTTTCTTTTCGATAGCCCCTTGAGAATTCGTAAGGGTTTTTAAGTATTCTTGAAAGGTTTCCGTAAATAAATACTGTGCTTTATATTTTGCGGGGATATTAAATTTATTCCTGACCACGTCCGCCTGAAGAGCAGCCGCTATTTCTTCCGCAAATTTTTTGTCTTTAGTCTTAGTGGACATCTGATAACGCTTGTTATCGACTATAAATTCAGTCCAATAAACATTTCAGCGTTTATAGATTCTCATAAAAAAGTGTGGGAGTTTTTGTAGGTAAAATTTTCATAATTTTACCTATTTTTTACATTTTTGTCAAATGGAATGAATTACGGTGAAAGGCTTAATTTAGCTATTTTTACTGGTAGGCACGGGCGGTCTCAAACCGCCGACCCCTACCGTGTCAAAGAAATTTTAAATTAATATAAAACCCGCATTCACGCTTGTTTATTATATTTAATTGGTTTTTTGATTTATCGTTTTTTATAGAATTTTTGACTATTTTTTATCTGTTGTCTTACCTGTTTCTTACCTGAAAAATTTCTGAAAAGAAGAACCTGCCATTTATAGTGAAAATTTTCGTTTAGTAAAGATAGATTAATACGTGCGCTGATAGTTTTTATCGGTAATTCCAGATACATTCAATTCGTTTAATGTTTTTTTCAAGGGATTTATAATTGTAAAACCGATAATTTCTTTAGTTTCGGGATTTATTCTTACTACGGTATCGTTTCCTAAATCTATCCCTTCCCCTTTAGCGGGTGGTCCGACGGAAATATATAACACATCCGCATCAGCGTCATAGTCCCATTGCAGATTATCTTTTTTTTCCATTAATTTTAATGTTTCCATATAATTTTCCTCCTGTCGTTTAATCTTCTGGTATAGTAAGCGGTTAATATAAAACCGTCGTCATTTTCGGTTTCTTTATATATTACGACCAAATATTTGTTCTCGGAGACGGGCGTTTTATCGTAAAACTTTACGGCAAGAAGCTCGTTAAAGTTGCCTTCAAATATAATATCCGGATTTTCGATTGTTTCTATAATATTATCTTCTTTCCCACTTAACTCAGGATGATTTTTTATAATATGGTTAAATCTTTCATTAGTCAGTCTTATATAATGGTTGTTTTTCGATAAGATAATTTTCATGTAATTTATTTACACCGGGCAAATTTCCCCCCTTCTTTAATTTGGGCAATTTTTTTTTATTAACTTCTCGTTGGATATTACTTGGACGTTTTTTTAAATCTTTCTTCCAATCCTGTCTTAAATTCTTTTTTCAATTCTAATCCAGAATCTGGATTACCGAAAATTTAGAGTAATTTATATTTTATAAACTATATTTAATACCGCCCAATGCAATATTGCATTGATATTTGACATATTAACATTCTTTTCTAAGCATTTTTATATACTCAATTATATCATATAATATAAGATATAAGAATTTTTTATCAAGTATTTGCTATAAGTAGCATTCAAAATTCTGCGTCAGTTTACTTAATTTTAAGGGTTAGTCTAATTATATCAGGCTTATGCAGAAAATTGAACGATATTTTTTATAATTTATTTTCCATTTATTGGCCAAATTTCCGACGAGCAGAAGGAGTTGTATCCGTTCCTTTTTTGCGATTACAGCTTATACATACCGGCCTAAGATTATTCAAATGATTTGTCCCGCCACGCGCAACAGGTTTTGAATGATCAACTTCCCACGAACCTTTCCCGTCAAGATTACCATAATTAATTAAAGAAAGTTTTTTACCGCATATATTACAGTATCCTTCAGTTTTATAATAAATTATTTTTAGTTCTTCGTCATTATAACCCATTTTTATATCCTCGATTTTTAAATTAATTTAATTATTATAAATTTTTTTATATTTATAATAATTTTAAATATTTATCAACAAATCTTTAATAATTTTCTCTAATGCGGATATTTTATCATCACCAATTATACCTTTATTATATTGACACATGATATTTAAGGGTTTTAAATCTTTACGGGTAGGAGGCGTTATTATTCCAATAAAATTTTCGATGTCTTTATCAAAACTATAAATATGCTTTGTAAATCCATTTTTATTATTTTCAATAAATTTATTTATAAAATTATGTATATCTTTGTCTAGATCTTTATCAAAAATAATAGAATGATGAATGCCTAACTTCCCAAATAAATTCATGTATCTATGAATATTATATTTTCCCATAGCATCAAGAAAATATATATGTTTCGCTTTCAAATCATCCCATTTTGTATTAAGTAAATGGTCTAAAAATATTTTTTCTGTTGCTCCTTCGCAAATAAAAACATGTTTTGCAAAAAACGAAGCGGACCGCTCTCCATCTAACCATAGAAAATATTTCAAAGATTCTTCTTCAAGTTTTAAATCATCTTTAGTTTCGGTTGATCCTAAACCTTTATCTTTAATTTTATTTATTATATCTTGAGGGACAGCAGGATCCGCAATTATATCCGAAAACATTTTAAACATACTATTATTTTCTGTAAATAAATCATTAAGTACTTCTTTTTTTATTTGATAAATTTCAGTTTTTCCTTTATCCCTAATAACCTTTAATAGAGAAGGAAGTGATTCAATATTTTTACTGACAAAAATTGATGAATGTGTGGAACAAAGTATTTGTTGATCAATGTCCTCTGACCATTTTTTTAAATTTACATTGAGAAGTTCTTGTTGTGCCGGATGCAAAAAGGCTTCCGGCTCTTCAAATAGAATAATCGTTAAATCAGGAGAAAACTCTTTTTTCTTTTCCTGCTTTTTATCCATATATTTAGCTCCGACACGAATAAGCGTATAAATCAAGTGCCTCTGTAACCCTTGACCAAAGCTACTTATAGGAACTCTCTGACCATTTAACTGGTTATCTTCAACATAATGAGAAATAAGATTCTTAACTATATTATCGGTTGTAATCGTATTTATATCTAACCCAAATTTTATATCCCATTCTATAAAATTATTATTAATGTCATTTGCAAGTTCATTTAATGAAAACCCATCTTTTGACGATTCTTCTTTAAATTTGTCATTAAAAGTTTTAAAAGATAACTGAAGGTCTGAAAATGAACTGCTATTTCCGATAACTTTTTGCATTACAAAATTAATCATATCCCGTAAAGGAGAGGGGCCTGACATTTTTAAGTTGTCATCAGTTTTACTTATATCAGGTATAAATAATAATTTTCCAAGCTTTGCTTGCGAGATATTTTTTGCGCCGTAAAACTGATTTGTCGATAAAATACCCGATTCATAAGCAAAAATATTACTTGTCCCACTTTTTACAAGATCGGCATTATCTGACTTTAGATATTTTCTGACTTTTAAGATTTTATCGTTCGTTTTGTATTCATCTTTCAATGATTCCTGCTCATCATTTGTGGTTAAAAACCCTAATTCAATCCAGCTTTCATTATCTTTCGTACTACATTTTGGGAAATCGTTTGTTGCATTAAATTTTATATCGTCTTCATAAAAAATTCTCAATGCTGTTATAATGTTGGTCTTTCCAGCATTATTCTCCCCAACGAGCAAAGAATATTTTTCCAAATCAAAATCGGCATCTAGAATAGACCTAAAATTATGAATTTTTATTTTTAGCAATTGCATATAAAATACAATTAATAAAGTTTAATTTAGATATTTTTCTATTTGTTTTTTTTCCATTATTTCCGAATCAAAGATAGACTTAATTCTATTAAGCTTGAATATTGTTGTGTATAATGAATTAGGGTTACTTTTCTTTTCCATATCCAATACCTTTTTTAGAATATTTATAGCATTATTATAATATTTAATTATTTTATCTTCATTTTTAAGCTCTAGCTCTATTCCCTTTATTTCTGTTATTTTCTTAAGAATAAAAAGAATAAAATATGAAGAATATAATATAAAATGTTCTTTTTCATATAAACTCGGATCATTTTCGATTTCTAATTTCCTTTTATTTTTCTCTCGTTCGATTTTATTAAATAAATTATAAGATAATAATAATCTTATGCCCGTTATCTCCTCAGCAAATACCTCTTCATATTTATCACCAAATATTATCGATTTATTATTTCTGGCCTCAATTGGCATTTCATTGTAAAACGCCATCATAGTTTGTCCAGCTTTTTCAGAATCAATCCTTCTATTTTTATCTTTATCTGAATATTGATTTTTCTTTCTTTCATAGAAAAATCCTAAAATCTTTAATTCGTCTTCTAATTTCTGCTGTACAAAATCAATTGATCTTATATCCCTACTTTTTACAGGATTTTGACTATTGGTGTATTCCGCAATGTTTGCACTTAAACTTTTATTATCTTTTATTTCGTATATTCTACATAATAAATTAACTTCTTTTAATTTTAAGGGATCTTCTTTAAATGCTTCATATAACGAATAGATAGTCTGCCCACCATTGACTACTTGCATATCTTCTAACGTTAATATGGGGCTTCTTCCATCTCCATAGCTGTAACTCTTACATATTATTGTTATTCCATTATTATAATAAAAAAATTTACCATTTTTATCTGATAATGCTGTTCCCTTTATGTTTTTATTTATCCTTGACCTCTTCAGATAAATACGAACATTTTCCGCAAACGCATCGGGTAAAATATCTATAATATTCATATCAGTTAAATTAGCATCGCTATAATCAATTTTATTTCGCATATCTTCATTATTAAGAACAATTCTGATTAAATCTATCCCTTGAATATTTAAAATTAGAGCCCTAATATCTCCATCGGATTTATCAAATAACTCATTCTTAATAACCCTAACCTTAGCGTTAACTATTGTTTTATATTCCGAAATTTTATCCGATAAATTCGTGAGCAAATTATATTCTAATTTTATATCTCTATATTTATTTATTTCTTTCTCAAATCTTTCTTTTTCGTTTTTTATAAATCCAGAATAATAATTTGAACAAATATGAATGACAAATTTGGTTTCTTTGTTTTTCATTAAATCCCATATTTCATTTACTTTTGAAGACAAAAAATTATTTGCATCTTTTAGAATGTCCTCATCTTCAGACATTAAATTATTTATAAATGTCAGAATTTTATCTATTTCTATAGATGGAAAATTATTATTTTTTGATTTATTGCTATCTTCAGTATATTTACAGTTAAAAAAATGAATTACAGGTGTCTTATTATCCTCATCTACATATACAGCATCAATGCCTCTATCATTTCCGCCGTCTGTAATTGAATCTTTTATTTCATCATCTTGCAAACTTAATAATGTTTCTAAGGAAAAGAATAAAAAGCTTTTAGAGCATGATTCTAATTCCTGTTCCTGCATTATCTTTTTAACCTTTAAATTGATTAAAGAAAAATCATGCAATGAAAAATCTCTTTCCATTTTTGTAAAATCTCCATATAAAAATTAGTTCTGTTTTTTTAATTTTGGTATAATTCCAGCCATAAAATAAGTTATGCTTTTTAAAATCTGGAATCGTGTCGTCCCATTTGAAATCCTTAAATACACCGAAATTTTTGATTTTATTAATTCTCTTTATCATCATATTTCACTTAAAACATTGGCGATTTTCTGTTCATAAATTTCAATTAATTGCTTGTTTGCGTTTACTATTTCCTGTTCTTTTTCTAGGTCGGCAACGAGACGTTTTTGAGTTTCAATAAGTGGAAGCGGAATTTTATATTTACGCAAAAAATCAATATTCAACCGTCTTTGACCAGCCGAACCAGTCATATGATTTTTTCCTTCCTCAATAAAACTTGTATTAGTAATAAAATTATAAATCCATTCAGGAATTGTTTTGCTGTTAGCCCGAAGTACAATAAACTCGGTTGAACCAAAGCCAATCCCATTTTTCAATTTTCGGGCAATTGCTGATTTTCCATTTTCAAAACAAGGTGTAATTTTGGCTAGCAACACGTCATTTTCCGCAAAATACGTGTATCCTTTGTAAACCTCGCTGATTCTCCTTGTTTGTTTTGGCTCAAAATAATAATTTTGTTCACTTACATCGGACATAGGAACGAAACTGATCTCGAAATCCTTATCTTTAAATTCCGACTTTTTCGGATTAACTTCACATATCTCACCAAGCTCCACCAACTCAACATCTTCTAATTTTCTAAGCGATTGGCCAAAATAGCGTCTCTCTCTCTCTCTAAATTTTCAATTACCGCTTTGGCAGCCTCAATCGCTTTTTGCTTAATTTCAATCTGTTCAACGATTTCTTTTTGGACTTCAAGAGGCGGAAGAGGAATTTTGATTTTTTCTAAATCTTTTCCGTAAACATGCGGTTGCCCCATACCTTTTTGAAGCTTATAAACATCTTTTTGCTGCACCTTCAAATACCTAAAAATAAATTTTGTTAAAATTTTATCTTCATCTTTTGACTTAATAGTCGTACAATCGGAAACAAAAATTGGTACATCAAAGAAATTTATAAATCCGGCATAAGCGCCAGAAGCGCTAATAGTAATAGTTTGTCCTTCTCTATTACTTTTATTATGATAATAAGCTGGTTGTTGTCCTCCAGCTATAACTGGTATATCGCCGCAAGTAACCTTTGCTTTTGTAATCGAAGTTCCTTTTTTAATCTCACAAACTTCGCCCAACTCCACTATTGGCCATTTTTGATTAACAAAATCTACCGATTCTCTATATCTATCGCCGGTTAAGTTATAATCGCCATTCTCAGCTATTTTTTCCTTGGCGACAAGATGAGTAATGTTTGACTGTTTCACATTCAATTCAAATTTTTTGCCTTCCTTTAAAGCCGTGTTATACTTTTTTATTATCTCCAAAGCCATAGGAAGATCATTTTTGTCAATTTCCCGCCTTTGCGCCCCAAGATCAAAGCCGTCATTTTGAATTTTTAAAAATAAAATTTCTTTTGCTTTCTTGGCTATGTTATTGTCAAAAAGCAAAATGCTTGTTTTCACTCCGGCATAAGGATTAAAAACCCCGGCCGGCAATGAAACAACCGCCAAAAGCCCGTCTTCTAATAATAATTTACGCAATGCCTTATAAGCGTTTGCGGATTGAAAAATTATGCCTTCCGGCACGATAATGCCGGCTCGACCATTTGGCCGTAAATGCTCTAAAATATAATCAACAAATAAAACTTCAGAGCGGTTAGCCTGCACTGAAAATCTTTTATGAGGCGTAATTCCACCTTTTGGCGACATGAACGGAGGATTGGCAAGCATCACATCAAAATTTTCATCCCATTTTTCCTCGCTTGAAAGAGTGTCATATTCAAAAATGGTTGGGGTTGGAAATCCATGCAGATATAAATTCACCCTTGAAAGCCGCACCATATCTGGCGAAATATCATAACCGACAAAATGATTCATTAAATTCTTCTTCTCATCTGGAGTAAGCTGTTTTTCGTAGTTTTCTGAATCATCAGAATTATTATGCTGTTTAAGAATATATTTGTAAGCGGAAATCAAAAAGCCTGCCGTACCACAGGCGGGGTCGCAAATAGTTTCATCTTTTTTCGGAGCAACCGCCGCAACAATAAAATCAATGATATGACGAGGAGTGCGAAATTGCCCGGCATCACCCTGCGAGCCTAGAATAGAAAGCAGATATTCAAAGGCATCGCCCAAATCCTCGCTATGTTCATAAGTAAAACCGTTTATCTCCTTTAAAAACAAGCCTAATGTTTCAGGACTACGGTATGGCAAAAAAGCATCTTTGAATATATCCCTAAAAAGCTGGGGGATATGTGGATTCATAGATAAAGAATTAATCGCTTCATCATATAAATCAAGCCGTTCATGACCACTTAACCTTGGATCCATTAATTTTGTCCACGCATACTTTTCATATCCGTTAGTAAAAAATGTGCTTTTGCCGCCAAGCTCCTGAGCTTCTTTGTCCATATCGTCCATAAACTTATAAATCAATGCCGTTGTGATTTGTTCAACTTGCGCTTTTGGGTCCGGCACTTTGCCAACCAAGATTTGGCGGGCGGAGTCAATTTTTCGTTTTGTTTCTTGATTAAGCATATTTACCTTTACATAAAAGTATTAATAGAAACATAATCTTTGACATATTCGGGTATTATTTCGCGAAAGCCGTTTAAATCGCGGAAATCTTTCATCGTAACCTTAGGATTAGTTGCAAAACGACTGTATTCTTTTGTTTCGACAATATCTCGGATTTCGGAATCGGTAATATAGGCTTTAAGGTAATTTTTGATGGGCAAGGCATATTTATTGTCCGGTTTATAAATTGCCACAAATTTTTCAAATTCTTCTTCCAAAAGTTCGTCTTTCGTTTTAAATTTATTTATTCCGCCGAATATTTTTTCAATAAATTCTTTAAGCGTTATACGGCGGTCGGCTTTAATGGCTTTTCTCAGTTTTTCTAAATTGAAATAGTCTTCGGGCTTATCGAAAATTTCGGCTTTAACATATTCCTCAGCACCGTCAACATCGCCTTGCTCATATTTTTGTTTAACTACAGTATCGTTTTTAACGAGATGCTCAAATTTTTCAAAGAATTTCCAATCAACTTTCATCCCCGCAAGACCGACAACTTTTTCCGAAAATGTTTTGAGCGGGTCGGGGTTAAAAACGCTTACTTCATTAATATCCGTAGCTTCGCCTACTTCCATTCCCCTACCGACTTTAATCGGAATCTTCAAAACTTGGTCGTAATTGTATTTTTCCTCAAAATATTCGCAGTTAGCAAAAAAATCAAAAAGCTTAAAAGTTTCTTTTTCCGCTCTTATCTGTTCATTGTCAGTATCTTTATAATTAAAAGTAAATTTTCGCGTTCCGCGTCCTTTGATTTGAATAAAATCGGTGGGCGAAAAAATGGGGCGCATTAAACAAATATTTAGAATGTCTTGACAGTCATAACCGGTAGTCATCATGCCTACAGTTACGCAAACTCGGGTTTTACAAGATTTATAGCCTGCCAGCCATTTTGTCTGTCCGTTCAAATTATTGTTGGAAAAATTAATGGGAAATTGCTGAGCATTTGGAATAGCTGAAGTAACCTGCACCGCAAAATCGGAATTATATTTTCCGGGCCAAAGCTGATCAGCAAATTGATTAAGTATTTGAGTAATTTTTGAAGCATGCTTTTGGCTGATGCAAAATACTATGCTTTTACCAATTTCACCGCTAATCGAGTCTTTGAGTGCATTTTCTAAAAATGTCTTGCAGAAAATCTGGTTCGTCTTTTCCGAAAAAAATTTGCGCTCAAAATCTTTTTGATAAAAGGTTTGCTCTTCCTCGACTCCTTCATTGTTTTCAACCATTAAGGAATAACCATTTTCAGATAAAAGTTCAGTGGTAATTTCCGTTCTCGCGTCAGCGACAACCGGATTAACAAGATAGCCGTCTTTTACGCCGTCAAGTAAACTATAACGAAAGGTCGGCTCGCCTGAAGGACAGCCGAAAGTCGTATATGTATCTAAAAGTTGACGGCGCTCCCATGCACGCGGATCTTTCTCGCTTATTTTTTTCGCATTAATATTCTTGAGATAATCTTTAGGCGTTGCGGTAAGCCCCAATTTGTAGCCGACAAAATATTCAAAAACAGCTCTTGAATTTCCGCCGATTGAACGATGGGCTTCATCGGAAATTATCAAATCAAAATCCGTCGGCGAGAAAAGTTTTTTGTATTTATTGTTAAAAGACAAGCTTTGAATAGTTGAAACGACAATTTCCGCTTTCCGCCAATCATCACGATTTTCTTTATAAATAACGGTGGTAAAATCATTATGCAATATTTTTTTAAAATTTTTATTAGCTTGTTCTTCCAATTCTAACCGGTCAACCAAAAACAAAATTCTTTTGGCGTTGCTTGTTCTTAAGAAAAGCTTAATTACAGCAGCTGAAACAAGAGTTTTGCCCGTTCCGGTCGCCATTTCAAAAAGATAACGGTCATTTCCTTTTTTGGCAGAATTTTGCAAAGCGTGAATTGCGACAAGCTGATATGGACGCAAAAATTTCAAATCCTGCTCTATGCTAAAATCCGTTCTTTGGATTTCATTAATCCAGCGGGGGTCTTTTTGATAGTTTGGGTTTTGGATTTTGGCAATATAATCGCTTTCGACTTTTTCTTCCGATAAAGAAGTAAAACTTGGCTTAAAAGATTCAAGATGTTTAAGGGATTCATAAGTCGGGAAAGTTATAATGACCGCAGGATTGCCGTGTTCCAAATCCCATAAATAGTGAAGATTACCATTTGAAAGAATAATAAAACGGGCGTTTTGCGATTGGGCATAACGGCGTGCCTGTTCTTTCCCGTCAAGAGGGTTTTTATCTTCTGATTTTGCTTCTAAGACAACAAATGGGAAACCTTTTTCGTCAAGAAGTAAAAAATCGATAAATCCATTTCCTGTTTTTTCGAAATCATTTCCAAGTTCGTCTATAGTTTGTTTTGTGAGTTTGACATTATTTTCTAAAATAATATTTGCCTTGTTGTCGTTTTCCTCATCAAAGAATCTCCAACCCGCATTTTTAAGCAATTCGTTGATTTTAATTCTGGCTTTGGCTTCTTTTTGCATAATTTTATTTATATTATGGATATAACCATCTTATATTATTTATAACAAGTTTTATTTCTTTTGGCAAGTTATTGTAACACCAAAAATCATCTCTTAACCACCCTAAAAACCATCTTTTCCCCGATCAGCCCCTCAAGGCGCTCTTTCTTATCCTTATTGGGCATTTTTAGAACATTGACATAGTTTGCTTTGCCGACAAAGCGATCGGTAACTACGGCGTGGTGTCCCAATTCACGCTCTATTATATTTCTTACGAAGTTTTTTGTCGTTCTGGATAAAACCATCGAAAATGTGCCTTCCTCGGTATCGTAACCGACTTCTCTCACATAAAACTCGAAAGTTTCTCCGAACACCTCCTCGAACTGCATATCCGAATATTTAAACGGCAAATATGCGGCAATACCTCCGATATTTACGATATATGCATCATCGGTTTTAGAAATAGGAATGCCTTTTATATTTTTATGAAGAGAAAATTTATTGTTGCGGTATGATTCTAAAGCCGCTTTATTCCAAAGGGCTTTTGAAAAAAGCTCGCTTATCATTTTCATAGATATATAGCTTTGCAGATTTGCAATACTTTCTTGCTTTGCTTTCACCTTTTTATAGATAGACTGTCTTATTTTTTTAATGTCCTTTAAAGCTTTAATCTGAATTTCTGTTCTTGTTTCTCTATTTACCGCTATTATATTAAAATCCTCGTCAAAGTTCACCGTGTACTTTCTATAAAGCACTTTTTCCAGTATCACCTCTAACATATATATTGAATCTAAATACTCAACTCCATAAACGGTGGATATTCTTTTAAAAAACTTTTTCAGTTCTTCGGGATTGCTAAGTTCCATAATTTTATCTTATTCGCCTTTTTTATTAAAACATGTATAATTAGTTATTATACCTAAATTTAATAAAATTGTAAAAAAATTTTGCTTTTATTTTTTTTTTATGATATAATAATAATATATTATTGACTTGTCGTTGGTCACTCAACGATAGCTTGAATGTAGATGCTGTTCTACGAACTAAACATTTTTGTTGTGCGCTGGCGCGTCGAAGATTGTATTTTAAGACGCTGCATGGCAGGCGCACTTAGCTTAAGACCTTGCAACAGAATAAGCCCAATTTTGGTTGTTCGCCAAATTGGAAACTTTAAAGAAGGCAGAACTTAAACATAAAAGCCTTTAATAATTATTGCCAAAGTAAAAAGTGATGCCGTAAAATGATACGGCCTTTTTAATTTCGATAATAATTAGAAGAATAAGAGATTTACCTAAATTTAATCTCAATTTACATCCTGTAAAAGATTAATTCATATTCAAATTAATCCTGCTAATCATAAGCATTCAAGGTATAGAGTAATATAAAAACCCCATCAATAAGACAGAGCCTATGGCTTTGTCCTTAAAATCCTATTGAAATCATAAAAAGTAAATAAATAAGCGGAAAATCATTTAGATTATTTATTTACTTCCAAAATTCCTAACAAATTCCAATCAATTTATTTGTTTTTATTTTTATTTATTACGGGACGGATTTATCTGTAACGTAATCCTAATTTATTCATTAAAAAAAATTAAAAAGATTTATTATTAAAACTTAATTAAGGAGGTGATTCTTTTTTATGGAAACCGCTATTTCTGTTTTAACAGGATTAGGAATAATGCTTGAACTTTATGGATCGCCTTTATCCGTTCAGATTATCGGAAATAAGGGCAGGTTCGAGCTTCAGTCGGTAAATTCTGTTAAAGAGTTGAATTTCAAGAGAGCTACATATCTTGAGGCGCAATGTAACGGAATATATTTTATACCGCCTACGTCATCCAAAGTAATCTTTCTTGACGATTTTGATTACAACAAGTTTAACCGATTGCCCGCTCATACCGTGATTGTTCAAACAAGCTCTAATTCCTACCAGTGCCACATTCCACTACCTTCCGGTTTTAAAGGTTCGGCGCCGGAATTGCAAAAGGCAATGGTTAGATTATACCAAAGCGACATAGGCGCTTCCGGATTCTTACAGCCAAGAAGACTTCCGGGATTTATTAATCAGAAATACCCTGACAAGCCTATAGTCAGCATTGTAGATTACAAGCCGGTTCTTGATTTTAATCTTGTTCTTGAAAAAGCGAGGGTGCTATATAAAGAGCAACTCTTGAAACAAAAATTTAATTTCAAACCCGCCGGAAGTAATCCAAAAAAACAACAAAAACACTGGAAAGACTTCGCCATTAACAACGACAAAAGTTTAACCGATATCCGCTATGCAAAATATCTTTTGATGTTTTGCGGATTGCAGGATGAGAATGTCAGGCAGGCGCTGATAAGCGAAAGCCCTGATATTTTAACCCGCAAACGCAACTTAGAAGATTATCTGTTTCGTACGATATCAAAAGCCCGTTTAACCTAAAACAAAGCGGGGCGTGTGTAACTCAACACTTTATTATACACAAGCCCCCCACTATTCCAACAACATTCCAAAAAATGTATTTGTCCGCCGAAATTTTGAGCGGTTAGCGAAAAATGGAGCAAGGACAAATATT
Source organism: bacterium (assembly GCA_021845685.1). GTDB lineage: Bacteria > SZUA-79 > SZUA-79 > Acidulodesulfobacterales > Acidulodesulfobacteraceae > Acididesulfobacter. Next base: position 2,919 of record JAJZVN010000034.1, on the reverse strand, counting down.
ACCTTTTATTTCCAAATTTCAAGCCGATAACCTCAAATATGCGTCTTAAGTATGATTTTTTTATGAGCTAAAAGCGAATAAAAAAGCATACTGAAGACGCAACCTTGAAACCTTATTTTTACAATATTCTTTAAAGAAATAAAAAAAATGACGGCATTTTTAGCGTCTATATTTTTTATCTGGCAGATAAAAAATGAAACCGAAAGCCACAACATATAAGCCCTTATATTTTTAAAGTCGCAATCTTTAAGCGCATACGGTCGCTTTGCGATTTTTTTTACCGCTTCGGGCAAGGTCTTTAAAGCGCCTTTAACGCTTTAGTTTTTCGGGTTATAAATGTTCCCAATCAAAAACATTTTACGAATTTAAACTGCTTCAAGCCTATTTTGAAGGCTATAAATGCAAAATATCTCGATAGCAAGAGAGAAATAAACTGCCTGGCGAGAGTTTTATCTAAATTAATATAAATTTATAAGGAGGCAATAAAATGAGTTTAAAACACAATTTAATGTATTACGCAAAACAAATTGAAACAAGACTGCGGGACGGATTACATCAGTTATCAGACAAATCCAAATTTAACATCAGAAAAGAATCCCAGACGATAGCGGCGGATTTTAAGGATATGGGCTATAAGGTTAACACGAAATTTACCAGCGCAACGGCTATTAAAAGAGAAGATTTTCTTAAATTATCCGAACAATGGAAAGAAAAGGGCTATTCTACCGGAACTATGCAGAATAAGGCGACGGTCTTAAGGGAGATTCTAACCGTTGCGAACAACACGGAGGCTATTCTCAGCAATGCGGAACTTGGAATAAGCAAAGGCAGAGATGTTTTAAATTCCGCAAATATCAATAAGGGATGTTCCGCAATATCGGAAAAAGCTTTGTCGTCTGTTAATGACAAAGGAGTTTTAGCAGCTGTTATGCTTATTGCAGCATACGGTCTGCGCCGCGATGAAGCTCTGCATGCGGCATGGGCATTAAGTAAAGGTCGCGATATTACGGTTAACGGCAATTTAAAACTTCTGGGAAGCTGGTGCAAAAACGGCAGAGCCCGCGAGTTTGGAATGAGGGACGGCGGAACTATCTTAAAAAAAGCGGCGGCTCTTGTCAAAGGCTTTGATATCAAGGGCAGGCTCGAACAATTTCGGGGACGCTTGGACAGAACGTTTAAGGAATTAAAAATGATTGACAACAATAAGTCATTGCACCCGCATTCACTCCGGCATAATTACGCGCAAGAGCGGTATTTTGCCATTACGGGACTACTTGCCCCTGTTTCCGGCGGTCTGAAATATACTGATATGAACGAACAAGAAAAATCCCTCTATGACAGGGCTTGCAATATTATTTCCGAAGAGCTTGGGCACTCAAGGGAAAACATTACCCGTACTTATATCGGGAAATAACCTTGTATTAAAAATCTAAACAAAGGGGAGGAAAATAACACTATGGATAAAGAAAAGATAGAAAACAAATATTTAACCGTTAAGGATGTTGCGCGTTTGCTTAAGTTAAACATAAATACGGTTTATTATCTTTGCTACCACCGTCAAATCCCCTTTGTTTCTATCGGCAGGACTAAACGCTTCGACAGGGATAAAATTAATTCATGGATTGAAAAAAATTCCCATGATATAATAACTGAAACAAGCGTGAATGCCCACCCGAGGAGGTGTAAATAAATAATGGGCATTTACAAAAAGAAAGGCTCTAAATATTATATGATGACGAAATGCATTAACGGCATTAAGTATTTTCAATCAACCGGAACTAATTACAAAACGGAAGCGCAGGCGGTTTACGAAAGATGGGCTTCGGAGTTAAGGCAACAGGCAGATAACGGCGGAATCGTTAAGAATAAAGAAATTAAACCCGCCGCCGAAACTGACGTTTATTTTAGCGAACTTGCGGAAAGGTATATTGACTGGGTTAAAGGAAGGCAAAAATCTTACAATGTTAAAAAGTATATCGTTAAAATTTTAGCAGGCAGATTTAAAAATATGAGACTAACCTGTTTTAATTACGATGTCTTAGAGAGTGTGCAGACCAATTACATCCAGAAAGATTTCAAACCCGCTTACATCAATAAGATAATCACTATCTTAAAGCATATGTTTACAAAGGCTTTAGATTGGGAACTTATTGATGAAGAAATACTTAAAAAGGTAAGAAAGGTAAAACTTTTAAAGGGTGAGATTAAACGCCTTAGGTATTTATCGGACGAAGAAGCGGAACGATTAGTATTTAATTGCGAGCCTTATTTAAAGCCTATAGTGCTTACTGCATTAAACACTGGAATGAGAAGGGGCGAGATATTCGGGCTTACATGGGACAGGGTTGACCTTAAAAACCGCATAATTCTTTTAGATAAAACAAAAAACGGAGAACGCAGGGAAGTTCCTATTAACGACAATCTCTATGAGATTTTAAATTCTATCGTCAGGCGGTTAGATGTGCCATATGTATTTTTTAATCCTAAAACATTAAAGCCTTATGACAACTTAAAGCGTAGTTTTGCAACGGCACTGAGCAAATCTCATATATTGGACTTCAGATTTCACGACTTGCGCCATACATTTGCAAGTCAATTGATTATGAAAGGGGTTGATCTGGTAACTGTGAAGGAATTATTGGGACACAAAGACATCAAGATGACTTTAAGATATTCCCATTTGTCTCATGCGCATATTAAAAATGCCGTGAACGTTCTTAATAAGAAGTCTTACCTTTTTCTTACCTCTAAAGAGGACAGGAAATTGTCAAAACCCTGAAGCCTTTATTTATCTGGTAGGCACGGGCGGTCTCGAACCGCCGACCCCTACCGTGTCAAGGTAGAAACCTAAATTTATAACTTATTAATTTTACTAATAAATTACAAACTTAAAATCGATAATGAGACAAATTTGTGACA
>JAJZVN010000180.1 GCA_021845685.1 bacterium | reverse complement strand
CAGGAACAGATTGCTGAAATCTACCTTGCCCAAAATCAGACCTATGGGCGGCATTATCACATTTTTTACCAAGGAAGTAACAATGGCGGAAAAAGCTACGCCGACCACAAAGGCTACCGCCATGTCTATCACGTTACCGCGCTGTAAAAACGTTTTGAAATCTTTAACGAAACTTCCCATAAACACTCCCTGCGTATTAAGTTTTTAATAGAACGCTAAAATCGGCAATTAATCCGCTTTATTTTTTTTTATATAATATCGTACGGCGCAAAACAAGTCAAGCCAAAATAAAAACCTGAATGTCCGTTATTGCGCATTAGGCGCAAGAAAATAAGAATATAAATTTTTAAGTCAGGAATTGGGCCTTTATTTATCCTTATTCTTATCCGCAAGCATTTGCAGCGCCTTAAGATAGCTTGCTTTAAGCCTATTGAACGATTTAGCCAGTAATCCTATTTCATCATTCCCTTTTACTTTAAAATTTTCGTTCGATTTTCCCATAGAAACATCCTCGGCTAATTTAGTCAGTTCATGAATTGGTTTAATGATAGCTTTATTGATAAAAAATAGCGCTACGATAAATGCCAAAAAAGGAAGGATAAATATTACCAGTACTATTATTAAAGAGCTTTTTAAAGCTACTTTATCTATATATTTTGTAGGGACTAATACGCTTAACAATCCGACGACTTGCCCTGCTTTCCAATGCCACCCGTGCGTATCGCCGTATTTTTTAACTATAGCCTGCGTAATAGGGGATTTGTTTTCGGGATTGCCGTGACAAATCATACATCCCTTTTTTGCCACTACTGGTTTCATAACGTAAAAGTAAGAACGTCCGTTAAAAATGTGATAGCCGCTTAATGATTTAATACCGGGATTGTTTTTAAATTTTCGTATAATTTTTTGCTGGAACGTATTTGCTTTATTTTTTAGATTTAGCGGGTTTAAAGTAGGTTCGGAATAAATGTAATGAGGAAGAAATTTTTTAATACGTTTAGCAACGCCAAGCGCTACAAATGTTGCAGATTCCGCCTGTATAACAAATTTAGGAGTGGCTTTCATGACGGCAGACCTTAATTTTTTCGAAGTATAATCTCTTACCGATTTTTCGGCATACAAAACCATCGCCGCTTCGTGCGTCAGCTCGTTTTTTTTGAATTTTTGAATATAATAAAAAGAAACGGCGGCGACTAAGATGTTGGCACAGAAACCGATAATTATCATAATTAACGAAAATTTCATTTTCAAAGACGCATTTTCGAACATTTCTACCCCTCCTTTTTTAAGCAATATTTTATTTTTATATTTTAATTGCCGTTAAAAGTTAAATATATATTATAGATTTTATCATAAAAAAATATTACTAAAATTAATTTGATTTTACATTATATTAAATTTTCTTTCAATAAAAAACATGCACTTACGCGCTTATTGTAGAATCGTATAAAGAAAACGGCATATCTTAGCACAGGGTTCTATTAAATTTCAGCAGGGTCGAAAACATTAAGGAAAGCAGGAGAATTAAAAAATTACTCCGCTCTTTATCCGCTTTATTTGCTTTTATTTTTCCAGGTATGTTAAAACGGTTTCTGATTGTATCGGCGTAAATTGCCGATGCTATTTCTCGAGACGTTTCTCTATCTTATGTTTTGAAGAAATATTGACGTAATTTATTATCTATCCTGAATTTGCGCCAATAAGTTACGCCTCTTTTGCAGATATTAATACCGTATCCGCTATATCCGTTTTTGTATCCAAAATTTATTAAATTTACCTAAATTTTAGTAAAATTTAATAATTATGCAGAGTAGCACTATTTGCTTCGGAGGTTGAAATACTGCGGTTTTAAGTGGTGGCGGTGCAGGGACTTGAACCCCGGACACTACGGATATGAGCCGTAAAGTATTTTGAACTAACCTATTTATTTAATTAAATAATTTATATTATAAAAAATAGGCTGTATGCGAAATTGTATTTCTTATAATTTTTAATCTATAATTATAATTAATAATATTTGACTAATATTACCAACTAATTTTAATTTTATTATTACATGAAAATTTGCAATTATAAAATTGATAGCGGCAAGATTAATCCGCTAATTATTTCATTATTCTTTATTTATTTTTTATCAATATAATTCAAAGCTGTTTTATTAATTTCGGTTATGAAACCTTCCGCTTCCATTAAGGAGGCTAAAACTTCATCCTTATTAAATTTTACAAAATCTCCATAATCGCCTGTTTGTCTGTTTTCAAAAGCGTTACTTAGAATTTTGTAATATTTTTTATCAAGTATGCCGCTATGGATAAATGCTTTGTTGAATTCGCCTTTTAGTGCGCCGTGATTCTTCGTCGAAAAATCTCTCGTCAACATTAATGCTTCGACTGAATAAAAACAAGCGTAATAAATCCTGTTAACCGCTAAAATTAAATGATTTAATTCTAAAGCCTCTTTAGCTTCTATTATAGCTTCATTAGCCCTGTCTACTCTGTATTTTATTAATGGAAATTTATCTTTTTCGGGCAAAGTCATAACTCTATACCTTCTTTTCTAATATTTCTATATAATGGAACGACTCCGGCAAGATTTGTTTCGACGTAGCTTTTATTTTTCACTTGAAAATCGATAGAAACGCAATATTTTACCTGAATATCCGTTAATATGTCTAATATTTCATTTTTAACTTTTTTATCAACCGGCAAGAAATAAAGTTTTTCAAGTTCTTCAAAAGATATACTTTTGTTTATTTGGTGATTATCTTTAATAATAATCATTAAATCTATATCGGAATATTCTTTGTAATCCCCTCTTGCCTTAGAGCCGTAAAGTATTATTTCGGCATCCGGATATTTTTCTTTAATCTTTTCTTTTAATTCAGAAAGAGCTTTTTTCTCC
>JAJZVN010000033.1 GCA_021845685.1 bacterium | reverse complement strand
TATTATAAATTCGTAAAACAAACAAAAGTTAAAAACGTAAAATTTAAATAATTTTAAATTTTAACTTATCTAAAATATTCCGCATGCCGGCGTGGCTCAGGGGTAGAGCAGCTGATTCGTAATCAGCTGGTCGGCGGTTCGATTCCGCCCGCCGGCTCCATTAAAAACCTCAGTAAATAAGCACTTTTAAGGCAATTTCATTTCATAAAATTTCTTCCAAATTTTCCATTTTTTAACAAATTTTCCATAAAATTCTTGATTTTTTGCTACCATATTGCTACTATTAAATTATGGTAGAAGACGCATAAAACTTATGTTTTATATGGAGTAATCTTGTAAGGCTAAATATTTTTGTTACCTTTTGCTACTGTCTGCTACCATAATTTATATAATTAAAATAAGATAGCGGTAATAGCTATCAATAGCATTAAAATATCAAAAATATGGCAAGCTTATATCGCAAAAAGAACAGTAATATCTGGTATTATTCGACTTCCGTAGGCGGCAAGCATTTTCAGGGTTCAACGAGAACTCCAGATAAAAGGCTCGCAATGGAAGTCGCCAAAGCAATAGAAGCAGATATTATAAGAAATGTACACAGCATACCTACTCTAAATAAAAACGTTTACACATTTAATGCGGTTTTCGAAGACTACCTAAAAAACCTAAGCAATTCAGATAAAACGATAAAATCTAAGATTACCGCTTATAAACATATCTTTCCTTTCTTTGAAAATAAAGACATTTTAAAAATAACCCAATCCGATATCGAAAAATATCAAAACGAACGCAGGTCGGCTATTTTAACCCTTCCAAAAAACAAAAATAAAAGGGACAGCGAAATATCTTTTCGCTCAGTAAATATTGAAGTAACAACCCTACACCATTTTTTTAACTACTGCACAAAAAAAGGAATAATAGATAAAAACCCGGCTTCAGGCGTAAAAAGGTTAAACGAATTATCCCGCCTTAAAACCCTTTCTAACGAAGATATAGATAAACTTATTGCCGGCGCAACTAATAAACTAACCAAAGACATAATAACTTTTTTAATTTATACAGGTTGTAGGAAAGGTGAAGCCCTTAACCTTAAATGGGACGACGTTGACTTAAAGAACGACGTAATAGCGATCAAAGGGACTAAAACTAAGTATGACAGGTATATTCCGATTTCAAAGCCTCTAAAAGCCATTTTAAGCCAAGTTGAAAAAAATCAAGACTGTTTGTATGTCTTTAATAAAAACTGGGCTAAATTAACCGATTTTAAGCGTTCTTTTAAAACAGCCTGTAAGTATGCAGGATTGAAGGATCTGCGAATTCACGATTTGCGACATGTATTCGCAAGTAAAATGGTAATGAACGGTGCATCTCTTTATATTACCGGAGAGCTTTTGGGCCACAAAACTCCATCTATGACAAAAAAATACAGCCATCTTATTCCCGATACTTTAAAAAAAGCGATTAATGACGCATTTTCTAAAGATTAATATATAAAAATGACTAATTCTAAAAATCTCAAATTTATTGAAGTTTATAGAGAATACGAAGATGAAGTTATATTTAAAAATAATAAGAATAAAGAATCTACAATAGATATAAAATATGCTATATCCAAACATATAGCGGATTATTTCGATAAATATAACGTAGAAGAAATAACCTACGATACAATAGAAAGCTATAAATCATTCCGGATATCTCAAATATCTAATAAACCTAAAAACAAAAATAAAAATATTAATTCAATATCTTTGCGGCAGCTGAATAAAGAATTAATAACTCTGCGGAAATTTTTTAATTATTGTTTAAAAAAAGATTTGATTGACATAAACCCAGTCAAGACAAAAAATTCTTTTAAAATAGTTAAGCCTGGCCGCCATTCAACCGTTACATTTGACACTAAATTTAAAATTAAAAAGGATGTGTTAGACCTTTTTAATATTGCAGTAAATAAATATGAAGAAAAAAGAAATACGGTATTTCCTGTTGCTGATTATATAAATAATCGTTTGAATGTTCTTCTAAAAAATAAACAATTCTTAAATTCAGATATTGTTTCATATCAAGAAGATGTGGAGCAGATTAAAATTAAAATATACAATTTTATTATTGCCGACATCGATGCATATAATTTAGACCGTAACAAAATGCTTAAATCGATAATTGAAGAAGAAATAGAGGTTATGGATAAAGCATATAATCAAGGAATGGGAAAATTAGACTCATTAATTCAGGCTAAAAACAAACAAACATTAGAGTTTAAAAAAATAGTTGAGGGCTTTATAAGTTCATTTAATCAGCTTGATGTATCTGAAAAAGCGTTAATTATTTTAAAATTTATTAAATCCGGCGTTTTTAATTTTTTAGGTTATTTAAACGAAAAAAAAATTCAAATAAATTGGGAAGTTTCTTATATTGACGATAACCGTATTGAAAAACAAAAGGAAAGAAAAAAAGCATTAAAACTGCCTTTGCTTTCATACAAATCGTTTTATTTAAATAAGACGATTTACAACAGATATTTAACCATATTAGAAGTTTTTGAAAATAAAAATAGTAATGGCATTCAAAAAAATTACAGTTTCGACGATTTAATTAATTTCAAGTTATTTGAATTATTAAACATTCCGACTATTTTTAAAAAAGAACACTTAGAATATGAGGGTTTATTATATCCTTACGGATATCTGCGCGTAAACATCACAAAATCAAATAAAGACTTAATAGCCAATATAGAGAATAAAAATAAATTCAAGGATGTCGATTGGCACAAAACAATGCAGTCTATTATAGAATATACAATAATTTTAATTGGAGAAGAAATAGGTGATTTAGACTTAAAAAAATACATTCCGCTAAACAGTTTACAATAATCCAATATAATCCGAACATAAAAATCCGGCTATCAAAAAATAAAAAATAAATACAAATCTTTATTATAAATTCCGCAATTTCTATATTTAAACGAAAGTAAATATAGCAGTTTTATATTTTCAAATAATCTTAAATCTCGCTTGAATACTCGTTCCTAATAATTTCCATTAGCAAATTTTAGAATAGCAAAAAAATAATATATTCTGGAAAAAAATGATTAATTTTATTTTTTTTGAAAATTATGGAAAAAATGGGAATGGAAAATAATATGAAACTTATTACCGTTAACGAGTTATCAGAAATTATTAGAATTAAAAAATCGGCAATATATAATCTTACTCATAAAAGGGCAATTCCTTTTGTGCGAGTAGGCGCAAAAACTTTATTTAAACTATCAGATATTGAGGAATATATCGATAAGAATACTCACCAGTCGGCGGACCAGCAAATTAAAAATATAAACACGAATCGAAAAATTAATTAAGTTAAAAAAGGGAAGGGCGGACACAAGAATCCGTTTCAAATATATTATGATTAATAATAATTTTTATACTACGGATAACACAAGCCAAACTAAAACAACCAAAACTCAATTTTGTATAAATAATTATATTATCGAAAACTGGGATAAGGCTGAAAACGAGTTTTTAGACGGTAAAAAGGCGATGCTTATCAGCGATTTGAAGAAATCCGGCTTATCTCCCAAAACAGTTAAATCAGCAGGACTTGAGATATTCAGGGGGTCAGTGGACGACTTGAAAGAACTAATTGGATTCTCTTCAATTCAAGGACAGTCGTTAACCCAAGCCTGCACGATGTTAAAAATACCGTATTACAACGCATCGGGAAATGAAATATATTGCAGAATTCGGCTTTATCCGCAGATAAATGACGCTAAATATATCGGAAAAGCTGGTCACCCTGCCATACCTTATATTCCACAATCCGTCTATGAAATTAAAGATAAAAAGAATGTAGAAATTTGGATTACCGAAGGTGAAAAAAAAGCACTAAAGCTAGTGCAAGAGGGCGAAAAAGCTATTGCAATTGGCGGAGTGTGGAACTTTAAGGCAGGCAAGGATTCTGACGAAACGGCCAATAATAAAGAACTTTGGCGGGAAATTTACGAATTCATAATTCCAGGCAGAACTTTTTATTTAGCGTTTGATATGGATTTAAGCAAAAATAGCGCGATTCGTCAGGCGATGTTCCAGCTTGCACTTGTACTTTATAATCGCAACATTAACGTTAGAATAACCAAATGGGATACTAATTTAAAAGGTATAGACGACTATTTGACTTCAGAGGAAGCGGATATTCAGATGGTTAAAGAAAAAGCACTTGGTATTTTAGAATACATAGAAAAGAATCCGGAATACTCACAAGAAGCCTTATCAGTCCTAAAAAATATTAATTTTAACGACATTGCTAAAAATAAATTACAGGCGGCATTCAAGAAAATTGGCATACTAAAGAAAGATTTTGAAAGATATTTAAAACATAACCATAGCGAAAGCGCAGAACCTGTAATTCTAGATGATGGTTTTATTTTGCCCTCGGGATTTTTAAAATTTAACGGCAAATTATGTGCGCTTGCTGAGAACGAATTTGGCATGCAAGTGGGCATCCCAATTTGTCCGTTTTTTGTTGTCGAAAAAATAACAAGAGTCTCCGAAAATACTTTATTGTCTCTAAATTTTGATAATAGTGCTATAGAAGAAATAGATGCTGTCTGCATTGGAGACGGACGGGAGTTATGCAAAGAATTTAATGAAAAGGGTATTTTTATTACTCCACCGGATGCAAGAAATATAAGCGTTTATTTGAAAAAATTTATTGATATAAACGACGATAAAATTTTAAAGATAAAATCTTACTCAAAAACAGGTTGGCATTCCGACGACGAATTTTTTGCCCCGACAGTCTGCGATCCTAAAAATATTTTATTTGATTTGGATATCCAGAGAAAAATAGTTGTTAAAGGGCAATCCGATAAGCAGGTAGAGTTTTTAAAAAAAGTCTTTGCTGAACATATAGGGTCGAGTGTTATTATCTGTGCTGGATTGGCGGCAACATTAATTAAACCGTTAAGTTTAAACAATTATGTTTTTTTTACGTCGGGGCGCACAGGTACAGGTAAAACATTAGCTAATCAGTTGATGTTAAGCTTATTCGGTGACCCTGAAACCCTTAAAAATAATATGAATAGCACGAGCGTTGGCGTTGAAATATTATTCTCGAGATTATCTGATATGCCGGTACTATTGGATGAACTTGAAACGGCAGGTATTAACGCTGAAAAAATAAATAATTTTTTAATTAATTTAATTTATTCTTTTCAGTCGGGCGTAGGCAGAATTAGGAGTCAGAAAAACTTACAACTTCGACATACTGCAATTTATCGCGGCATCTTATTTTTAACAAGCGAACGGAGCATAAAATCAATCTTGGGTGATAATACAAGCCAGAAAGCTAATTTAGGTATTTATCGCCGGGTTATCGAATTAAACGATAAGATAACTTTGTTTGCCGATATGGTTAAATATGCAGATATAGCCAATGAAATCAATAAAAACTACGGACATATATTACCGTTATGGATTTTATTCGTTAAGGAAAATTTGGATAAAATTAAAGCCGACTTTCTTGAAATTAGGGATTATAAATTAAATATAAATCTTGGAGGAAAACATGAGGCAATATTTTTATTAAAGATTACCTATAATTATTTTTGCAAAATGCTGAATATTAAAACAAATGATAATTTTAACAATGTTCTTATGGAAATAGTATCTGAAAATGCCGAGATGTTTAATGATGAAGTTTTAAATGAATATGAAAAATACATAAACGCAATTAAAGAATTTGCGGTATCGTCGGGACGATTCTTCAATAAAATTCAGGAAAAAACGGATGGTAATAATTATCGTAAACCTCTTAGCGGAATTATTGGTCAAATCGAAACAAGTAATGATGACTGTATTTTATATTTCTACACTAATAAGGCCATTGAAACACTCTGTAAAGAATATAAGTTTGAACAAAAACGGCTGATTGAATCATTAAAAGAAAAAGAAATATTAATATCCAGCGATCTCAAGGGGAAATTTACTACACAAAAAAAAATAGATGGGAATCCGCTCAGATGCTACTGCTTTAAAGTATCTTAAATTTATCGGTAGTAATTTAATATCAATAATATTGCTACCGTTTTTAAATCTATAAAGCCTTATATTTTATGCTATTGCGCGGGTATGTCATTTTGTAGTAATGATTTGGAAATATATACAGTATATATGTATATATTTTTAAAAAAAATATGGAGTTAAAAAATATTTTTTATTAAAAACGATTATATTTTATTACTACTTTATTACCAATAGCTTTTAAACACAATAATACATTGGGATTGATGCGGTAGTAATAAAATATATATATAAAAAAATATACTTTTATGTCAAATAAATATTGGATCTTAGTCGGTAGTAATAAAAGTAGTAATGATTTTTTAAAAATATCACCTAAGAAATACAAATATAAATATAAAAAAAATGAAAAAATACATCGAAATCGATAAAAGTATTAAAGAATTAAGCGACGACGAATTATTAAAAATTTTCGGCGGTCTAAAAAAATCAGTCTTAATGCGCTCAATCATTCTTAACGAGAAAAAGTTCTTAAGCGTTAGTTACGATAGGAGTCTGCGCGGGTTTTGGTATGCAACAGTTAAACCTATTCTAAGTCGTCTCGGCTTTTTAAGCGCTTCGGACAGCACGGAAGAAGGCTTAACCAAGTGGGACAAAGAACTCTCTGGATATTTAGCCGAACTTGTCAGGAGTGGCGATTGTTCTTATGTGGATTTGCGAATCGTAGATAATTCTCGCCGAAGATTTACCCCTGCAACATTTGTATCTTCTCCAGGGGTTGATACGTTTACATATGATGTGACTACCCCGAAATATCCTCATATTATTATTTCTACCGAAAAAGATACGATTTATGCGATTATCGAAACAATTGCAACTTATTTCGGGTTGTCTTGCGTATCGGGGAAAGGTCAAAATTCTTTAGCCTGTATGGAAGATTTACTTCGCAAGGCTCATATAGAAAAAGATATTACAATACTGACTCTCACCGATTATGACCCTAACCAGATAATTTTGACAAATGGTTCAATATTACCGGCGGAATAAACGGCGAAAAAATGGGATTAGAGTTAGACGCATTGCCCCCTGATCGGATAAGAAGCATTTTTATCAATGTTTTAAAAAAATACATAGACGTAAACGATTACGCTGATTTTTTAAAGGAATCTCACTTAAAATACGTCCTGCTGAAACTGATAGAAAATAAAATTTACGACCTGTCGCAAGAAATAATAAGTTCGATGAAAGATAGCGTTCAGATCGACGATTTAGATATTCTTTTCGAGTATGCCGAACGAGGATGTTTAAAATATCTGCCAGTTGAAACAATCTGTCATATTGGATCAGGTCAAGAAAATGAAATTCTCAGACAGGGTCGGAAAATATTTTCAGAAATTTTATTTTAACGACTAATTGTATCAAAAGATTTAAGATTTTGTTTAGAAATTTAGTGGTATTAAACAATATAAGGCATTATTGTATTAAACAGTTATTAGAATTTAGCAGAGGCGAAAAATATGAATAAAAAAGAAAAAGTTAAAAGGTATTTTGATAAAGTTGCTCTCCAAAATTATTTAAAGAATGAAAAAATTACAAAACTAGCTTTAAAAGCTGCTGCAAAAACTTTAAATATTTTTTATAGCGAAGCTAAAACTGAATATAGAAAGGCTTACGTCAGATTAGCTGTTAGAATTAATTATCTTTGGAAATCTAATAAAGTAACGATTTTAAATTATAGAACTGGCATAACAAAAGATGTATTGATAAATCTTATATTGAAAGGAATTATCGAATTATCAAAAAAGGGGGTTAACGACGTTATAACGCTTTATGAATCTATTATAAAGACGAATAAATTTAACGAATCTATTTCTAATGCCGTTGAATCCTCAGACAACAAAGAAATTAATCCTTACCATGAATATAATATTAGCATAAAATATTTTCTGCAAACTCTTAAAAAGCAGATTAATACGGTTAGTAACGGTAATATCAATGCAATGATTTTAAGCAACGGCGCAGTTTTTTTCAGCAATAACGCAATATACAGGGCAATTAAAGAATACTATAACATTATAGGTTTTGAATATATAGGTTCTATATCAGGCAAAAAAGCAAAAGAACAAACTTTATGGCTTATCAATGAGTTTAGGGCTTCGGATATGCTTTTTTATAAAATTAATAAAAAATTTTATTCTAATACGGTTTTAATTCAGCGAGAGCTGGACGGCGGCAAGGCTAATAATATTAAATCTTACGGCATATTTTTAAAGACGAATATGCTGGGCATTGATACTTTGAATTTTAATTTTCCGCCGCTGCCGGAAAAGTTTAGGGATATAACGAATATAACAATATATCGTAAGGGGTAATTAGAATAGTTACTCTAAGGTAAATTCTTAACGGATTATCAGGAGGCTAAAGTCTATTGATAAACTTAAATTTATCTGACTGATTGATCACCCGGGATTTAATATTGTTCTTAATTTATAGGGGCTGCCGGAAGGGAGAGGCTTTAAATTTAAAATGGGACGACGTGGACTTAAAAAACGGCATTATAGGGTAAAAGGAACGAAGACGAAGTTTGACCGATATATGCCGGTTTCCAGGCCGCTGGAGGCCCTTTTAAGTGGGGTAGAAAGGCGGGAAGGCGTTTCGTATGTATTTAATATAAACGGAGCTAAAATCGCCAATTTCAGAAAATCCTTCATGACCGCCTGTAAAAAAGCCGGATTGAAAGATTTAAGGATTCACGACCTGCGGCATGTGTTCGCCTCGAAGATGGTAATGAACGGAACCAGCTTATTCGTTACAGGAGAGCTTTTAGGCCATAAAACGCCGGATATGACGAAAAGATATTCGCATTTGGTGCCGGATGCGCTGAAAAAGGCGGTGGACGACGTGTGGGGGAACATCCTTGACAACCCATTACATTAGTGGTATAAATTATCTAAGTAATAAAAAGCGGTGATTTGAAGTGTATTGCTCCGCTTTATAAATGTGCTAAAAAACGCTGGTTGATTTATAATGCCCCGTGTTTTAGCACGGGTTTTTATTTTACAGGGATTTTTTTAACGGCGGGGATTTGGGAGCCTATTGCAGCCGCCTTAACAAGATGCTAAAAAGCCATTGAGACCACTTCGGCTGCCCCCAGTCGAGGGGTTTCTTGGTCCATTGGCAAAACTATTTTCCGGGATTTAACTCCCGGAAGGAGGAAGTTATGGACAAGAAAGAAGAACCATCCAGGAAGTTGCCTTTTAATTTCACAAACAATCCATCTAACCTGAAAGAAGGATATGGTTACTGTCGCCACGTTAAGGAATACCTCTTTCAGCAGTTCCAACAATGCGGCAAGGACAATAAAGAACTTGCCGCTGCCACAGGTTATGCTAATATAAATAAGTTCCAGGATCACCGCCTGCAATGGCAAGGGCTCTCAAAGCCTATCCCTAGGAAATATTTAGAGGCAATCAATGTGGATATTAATACTTTATCGGTAATGCTTAATATGGACAGGATTGATTTTGATGCCGCTATCTTGCTTCCCAGGTATTATGAATGGTGCACAGTAAGAATTATGCCGGCAATTTACTCGATATATTCTTTTGGCGAAACTGTTTCCGAAGAGCGGGCAATCAAGCTTATGAAGGCTTACGCTGCCAGGATCAACAAAAAGTGCACGATTAATTTACCGGGTCTTTGCGGAACAATGGTGGAGCCTGACGGAAGTGTGCGCAGGTGGAATTACTATCCCAAGTTCGATGTAACAAAAGCATGGGTGAAATTCGGTTGGGACGGGGCATTATTGGGCACGACTATGATTAGGTAAGAAAAAAGTATAAATTGTGCGTAAAGTTTATATTATTTTATTAAACAATTTGCTGATAAATCTAATATAATATGCTTATGAAAAAACTTTCGAAGTCGGATTATATATCGGGACTTCAATGCTCCCTTGCCCTGTGGTTAAAATATAACCGAAAAGACCTGACTCCTGAACCGACCGAATCCATGAAGGCACGGTTTGAAGAGGGAGAAGAGGTTGGGGAATACGGAAGGAGGTATTTCGGAAAGGGGATATTGATAGACGCTCCATACCATGAATTAGGTAAAGCGATAAAAGAAACCCTTGGCGCCGTTTCAAACGGGGAAAGCATAATATTTGAGGCAGCCGCGCAAGCACCGGACGGATCATATTCCCGCATCGACATACTTCGCAAAGACCCCGATTCCGGACGGTGGGACATGATAGAGGTAAAAAGCGGGACGGAGATAAAGGATTATTACTATTATTACTATTACGATATAGCTTTTCAGTATTATGTCTTCAGTAATGCAGGATATGATATTAAAGACTGTTACCTTATGACGGTAAACAGCAGTTACGTTAGAAATGGGGAAATAGACCCGCATGGCCTTTTAACCATAAATCACGTAACCGATAAACTGTATTCAATACTTCCTAAAGTAAAGGGCATTGCTTCGGACCGAATGAGTGTCATTGGTTCAAAAAATCCTCCGAATGAGTCCATAGGGGCAAAATGCAATAGTCCCCACGAATGCGGTTACAAGGCGGAATGTTTTAAACCGGTTCCGGAATATTCCGTTTTCGATTTGTTCGATAAGAATAAAATTGACGAAATTTACGAAAAATACGGCGCAAAAATAGAAACCCTACCTAAAAATGCCTGGCCCAAGGGAAAAGGGAAAGTTATCGGCATAGAATCATACCTGGGCAATAAGGAGCACATAAACAAAGAAGCCTTGAGAGGATTTCTCGATAGTCTTGAATACCCCCTTTATTTTCTTGATTACGAAACCGTTAAATCAGCGGTTCCTCTTTTTGACGGCACGAGCCCTCACCAGCAGATTCCTTTTCAATTTTCCCTTCATATACTGCGTGAGCCCGGTTTAGAATTGGAACATGTTGAATTTTTGCATGAATCGATATCAGATCCGCGTTATGAGTTAGTAGATAAGCTGGTCGAATCAATTGGAAGCAAGGGCTCCGTTATCGTATATAATGAAACCTTTGAAAAAACCCGCAATAAAGAACTGGCGGAGTATTTTCCCAGTTACAAAGCCAGATTGAATAATATCAATGAGAGAGTGGTGGATTTATACAAGCCCTTCAATAAAAGAGATATTTATAACCCTAAACAGAATGGCTCTGCCTCGATTAAGCATACTCTTCCGGCTTTTACTTGCATGACCTATGAAGGTATGGATATTTCGAATGGAGGAGAGGCATCCGCAGGCTATTTAAAATATCTTCGCAGGGAGCTTTCCGGCGAAGAGGAACGACGATTATTCGAAGGGCTTAAAAAGTACTGCGAGCAGGACACTCTTGCCATGGTTGAATTGTTAAGGGTTATAGAGATTAAATCAAGATAATAATGAAAAATATAATCAATAGTCATATAGTGATACTTAAAAGGGGCGTTTGGAAATATATCGAATAAGTCCCAGTAACGGCGGGAATATTTTGGAATTTTGCCGCAATAATCAAACGTTTAGGTGGAGGTTGAAATGGAAACGCTACTGGTTCTCGGAGTCTTATTAATTGTGATAGGAGGCATAGTCCTCGCCTTTCAGGGCAAAGCTGTTTATTATTATAACAAAAAGGATGTGATTTATACCTTCATTCCATTTATAGGCGGTTTAATTCTTTTGTTTTTAATTGTAGCAAATAAAGGCCATTTGATAGGCCATTCAGCTAACTTAGCGATAATAAACATATTGCTTTCGTTTACTATTCTCTTTTTCCTTACTCTGACCGCTATAAATACCTTTAAACACAATAATAACAAAGTTACAGTTTCTTTAATAGTACTTGCATCCAAATTCTTGTTAAGTGGCATAGTAATCTTTCTATTGATTATGGCTTTTGGACTTTTTCAAGAAAAAGATGAAAGAACTGGAAAATATTATACACATCCTACAGGGGAATTTATAGGCGCAGGAATTACCTTTTCTTTCTTCCTTCTTGTGAAAAAGCTTATAAAACGTTGATATAGCCAAAAATTAATTTAAGATTTGAAGGAGAAGAGAACAAGTCAGTGTCTTATTCTTTATCGGGGCCTGGCTATTGTGATAGCATGTATAATAATTATTCTTCAGGGTAGAGCCTTTTGTTTATTATTATATAGCATCAAAGAAATGATTTATGTCCTGTTCCGTTTATAAGTGGTTTTTTGCTTTTCTTAATTAATTTTATATTGAAACAGAGGGTTATCAAAATATGAAACTCAAAGACTGCTATAAAATCCTGGGTGTTGACGCAGATTCGTCAATTGAGGATGTAAATAATAAATGGATGGAATTAGTGAAACAATTGCATACCGACCATTATCAAGAATTATCTCCTGAAGCAAAGAAAACACTAGAAGATAGACTTAAAGATATAAATGCAGCTCATGATTTTCTGAATGATGTAAAAAAATATGAGGGGCGCTATAACTCCTGCGATTATTCAAGCTTGGTAGAAAGCTCAAGGCTATATCTATATTCTTTGCTCCAGGGAAATGAAATAAGGTCTGAAGATTTTAAAGTTGAAGGCTTGCGGAACTCAAATTACAAGCTGCATATTAAATTTTCATATAATTTCACACCTTACTACGATTCAAGAAAGGAAGCTGGAGGGGAAGCGGCTGACGAAACTTATGAAAGCAAATCGGCCTTTGAATCTCGAAAATATTCTTACTGGCGATATGCAAATGACGTGCAAGATGAAAAGAAAGATTTCTTAAACAATTTATTAGATGATATTATTGAAGTATTTTCTGAAAACAAAAAATACAATGTCTGGGAGTCCCCTACCGCATCTTATAGCTATGATTGCCGAAATTGTGGAGGTTCGGGCAAAGTAACATGTCATGTTTGTAATGGAAGGGGATACTTGACGAAAAAGGAAGAGATTCACGGAGCAGGGGGAGTTAGGACAGAGTTTCATGATGAGAAATGCTATAAATGCAGAGGGTCTGGAAGGGAAGAATGTAGCACATGTAGTGGCCACGGATTCTTCACGGAGTATTATAAATGTATCTTGGATGCCGAACCAATCAGAAGCTTATCCATTGACGAAGATCTGCATTTTCAGGATGTGCTAAATTTTATCGGTTCCAAAACAAACGAAAAGATTACAAACATTGCCAGGCCTGAACTTGTTGGGCATGGGTGGTCAGGAGATAACCAGTATCTGTTTAATCTCGATTCCTCCTTATGCGTTGTAGAAGAAAAAATTACGGTCAAAAAAAATAACTATACCGAGGTACTGGTTAATAATATCCCGGGCATCTTATTGCCTCCGATCTTTAACGACGTGTTTTCCGAAGTATCAAAAAACTTACAATCCAGCTTAGCAGGCAGGTTTTTAAATATATTTTCTATACATAAAGACAAGGTGCTTGGTTCTTTTGAATCTGTAAAAAGTTACAGAACAATAGATTTTATATTGAAAGAATATAAAAATACCGAGGATAAATCATCTAAAAACAAAAAGGAGTATATAACAAGTTTAATTAAAAATAAAACGGGTAATTATATCTCTAATGACTTTAGTGAAGGGTTGGCGGGTAATTTAGTTGAAGTCATGAAATCTATTTCCCCTAACAGCACTACATTAGTCTGGCTCTTCGCTATCATAATAAGCCTACTGTTAGAAATTTTTGTTATAGTGGACAACAAATTTGAAGGTTTCCTTTTCCAAGGCAGCAATGCTGTGGCGATTTTTTTTGTCACCCCCCTTTTATTTTCTATAATAATAATCCCTGTGGCGATAATGATAAATAATATTGCTACCAGGAAAAGACAACGTCATATACCGGAACAATATAAGTCTAAAATATACAACCGAAAATCTATTTTAATTTATATTATAGTAATATTTGTCTCCTGGTTTGCGATAACATACTTTATGATGTTCCTATAATTACTGCAAGGCGAGGAAATGTTGTATAAGGAAGCCGTTTTAGTCCAATGTTACGTTTGTTATTGTGGGAGGGTGCCGATTACGACAAAATCGACTGTTCATGGAATTATAAAATAGAGATAAACGGGGCAGATTAATAAAAATTTACATTTGTAAATTAACCCATAGGGACTTTTATCTTTTGAAATATAAGCCAACACTATCTTGCAACAAGGTCAGTTCCTATAAAATAATAAAGGTGAAAATAAATGGAAAAATTAGATAATTACATTTCAATCACTAATTTATCGGAAAAAGCAAAAAAAAGGTTTGTAAAAAAATATTTCGATAAAGACAATATGATTATTGACTTCAACAAAGTTATAGAAGTTGACGACCCAGAGGACAAAGATGAAACAACAGAAAAATGGGGATGTGGCGGAAACGCTTCATATGTGACTGATTCTTATGAAGATGACTTTAATTACGATAATGAAGATAGAATACTTAGTATGAATTTGTCAACATTCTACTCTGGAATGACAGACGAGATTTTTCCAGGAATAATAGACCCAATACTTAGAACTCTGTCAAAAGATGAGTTATTAAAGGATTCAATAGTGTCAGATACATTTTATGCAACAAATCGGGACTTCGTGGGCAATGTATTATATTATGAAGGGAAGCTAATACACAAGGATTTGGTTCCAATAGACTCCAATGACGAAGAACAGCTTGAAAAATATTACGATAACTACAATGGCTGGGCAAGTGACGAAACGATACAAGAGATGATTCAATCGGGGAATATACAGGATTTGACGCTTGATACATTTAAGATAGACGTTAAACTTTTTATGGACATTAAAAAAGATAGGTTAGAAGAGTTTTTGAAAATGTTTTGCACCGATTTTGCAAATATTGTATTAGCCCCCTAATTGACTGGAATAAATTAAGACACTATAATTAAGTCAATCGGGGGGGGTAAAAAAATGGGATTAAACACGAGAAGAAAGTTTTCAGATGACGACAAGATTAAAATCCTACAGGAGGGATCAATTAACGGCGTTCCGCAGACTTTAAGAAAATACGGCATAGGCCAGAGCCTTTTTTACAAGTGGAAAAGGGCTTTTATAAATGGCGGCATAACCTTGCTAAACGATAAATCTAAGAATCCGGAATTAATACGCCTGCAGTATGAAAACGAGAAGCTAAAGGCTCTTATAGGAGAAAAGGAGTTTGAGCTTAAGATAAAAGACGAGCTTTTAAAAAAAACTCTGTTAAGAAATCAGACAAGGTTGAATTAGCGGATAAGCACAAAGATAAAATAGCCGAAGTCCTTAAATACGTCGGCCTTTCCCCGAGTTCTTATTACTATAAAAAGAAAACGGGTAAAAAAGGAAGAAAATCTTCCTCCGTTACCGTTACTGCCGGAGAAATGGTGGATAACACGGCGGTCGTAGAAGAGATAACGAAACTTTTATCGCAGGAATTCGTAGATTACGGCTATATTAAGATTTCAGAATATTTAAAGCAAAATAATTACAATATTAATAAGAAAAAGGTTTACAGACTTATGAAAGAAAATAAATTATTGCATAGACAAAGAATAAAACCCTTATCCGGCAGACAATTCGTCCAGTTCAGGAAGGTTATAGTAACTAAGCCCTTTGCCTTTATGGAAATGGATATTAAATACGTTCATATAAAAGGTCTCCATATTAATGTTTTTTTATTGACAATTTTAGACGTATTCTTAAGAATGGCGTTGGGCTATATTGCAAAACCTTCTATTACTAACAAAGATACCGTAAATCTGTTAGATTCCGTTATTAACAAATACTATATAAAGGGCGCTACCGTAAGAAACGATAACGGTTCGCAATTTATTGCCGGATATACCAGAGATTATTTGAAAGAAAAAGGACTGTATCAGGAATTTACGCATGTGTCCGCTCCGGAAGAAAACGGCCATATAGAATCGTTTCATTCCATAATACAGAACGAATTATTTTCCAAATATGAATTTGATTCTTTTGAAGAACTTCAGGCGGTGCTGAAAAGATATTACTATTTTTATAATAAAGAAAGGCTTCATTCGTCATTAGGATATAAATCGCCGGAAGGTTTTCTTAAGGAATATTTAAATGACAATCCCCCTGCCCTTAATAATTATTTAAAACGGCAACAGAGCATGGCTCAAGGGTTGGCGACAATATATTCGGATAAAGGCACCGCCGAAGCCGCCCTTGAACCATGCGGCTTGCCGTTTATAATAAACTAATGGGCAAGGGTACTAAAATTTAATTGAAAAAAGTTATAAAAAACACAAAAAAACATGTTGACAATATCAGTATTTTATGATAACTTACTTATCAAGGTGAATTATAACAAAAAAGTGTCTTAATTTACTCCAACAATATGGGGGTTAGACCATTTTTTTAATCAAGCCCAAGCTCCCGACTTTTTTTGACAGCCAGTCCCTTTCCATAACCGTTCTGCCTAAGGTCTTCTCTAACTCTTCTATTTTCTGTTCTTTTTCTTTAATTTCGTCTTTGTATT
>JAJZVN010000032.1 GCA_021845685.1 bacterium | reverse complement strand
TGTTCGGAAATAGTTCTATCGTTAACTTTTGCCCTTGCGCGAATTTTTTTTTCAAGTTCATTCGGTACTCTAATAGTCAACATTTTATTATCTTCCCCTCCCTCCCTGCAATAATTTTATAAGTTAATGTATTCATAGTGAATACATTATAACATTGCAATAAAAATTAGGCAATGTTATAATGCAATTTTTTTAAATTGTAATATTGGTGATTTTATCCGGTGAACTACTCCGACCTTACGGACTGGATAACGAGGAATGGAACGATTTTCATATCGCTTCTTCCGCACTGCATTGCCTGCCGGAAAGACTAAAAAGAGATAAATCATTTGTAAAAATGTAAAAACCATCAAACGTTGCTGGGAGTAAGAGAATAAATAAATCTGTCCCCATTATTTTTATAGTCGTTTTTTCTACTAATATAATTCCGTTTAATTTATAAGATTTATTACCGCCTTATTCCGTCCACTTTAATTTTTAAAAAGTTTTTTATATCATTGAAATGTTTATCGAGCGTTAAAACTTTGCAGTCATTCTCATTAGCGATAACGGCTATATAACAGTCGATTAAATTTACGGTTTTACCGCGCTTCTTCATTAAAAACGATAATTTGCCCGCCTTTGTCCAAGTGATTTCGGAACTGTCTATTATAAAAAATGCATCCAAAAACTCTTCGATTATCGATACTTCTTTTTCCGATTTGCAACCCTGCATAAGTTCAGCAATTACTACTCTCGGAACATATATATTATTTTCCGTAATAATAACGTCCATAAGGTTTGCAATATAAGGGCTTTGCCCCTTAAAATAGTCTATCCAGACCGATGTATCGACCAGTATTTTATTATCTCTCATAATGCCTTATCTCGTCGGCCGTCATGTCGAAATCAAGCTTGCCCTTCATAGATTTTATTTTTTCAGCTTTCTTTTTTTTAAGATAAGAATCAATTGCTATTTTAACGGCAGAGGCCTTGCTTTTCACATGTGTTTCTTCCAGAAGAACGTCGATTATATCTTTGTCTATTGTGATTGTAGTGCGCATATAAATACCTCGTCTATATATTATTAAAATTATGCAAATACTATGCATTAATTTTAATATAATTTTTATGCAAAATCAAGCTGTTTGAATGGACTGTTCATATAGCTTTAAAACCTGTTTAAATATCTCTATCGGCAATTTTGGGATTAAAGTCATTATATTTTATTGGTTTTATAAGTGGTGTGGTATAATAATGTTGTAAAATAAATGAAAATTAAAAATGGCAAAATATGAAAAATAATGGAAAGGTTTTCATATCGCATCTTCCGTAACTGTATCGCCTGCCGGAAAGACTAAAAAAAGATAAAAACCATCAAACGCGGGCGGGAGTATGATAATAAATAAATCTGTCCCTATTATTCCCCCTCATACATTCCGATTTGCTTACCGCATAATTCATAAACGTCTTCATCGCGGCGGCGTTTATAATAATCTACGGTCAGCTTAACGGCTTCATCTATGCTGAGCTTCGGCTTCCAGCCTAGAACGGAGACCGCTTTGTCGATGTTAAGGCTTAAAAGTTTGGCTTCATGCAGGGCGGATCCGGCATGAAGATTCGATTTAGCTTTGTTATGTTCGATAGTTGCGGCGGTTCCGCCGGAAACGTCTTTCCATTCTCCTTTGCCGTAATATTTTACCACTTTCTCCGCGACTTCTCCGACGGTTGCGGTAGCATCCTGAAGAGGCCCGAAATTCCATGCGCCTGAGTATATTTTAGGGTTTTCTAATATTTTGGAAGCCAGGAGCAGATAGCCGGAAAGAGGCTCTAAGACATGCTGCCAGGGTCTTATCGAACCCGGATTTCTTACTTCGATAGGCTCGTCTTTTTCTATTGCCCTTACGCAGTCCGGTATAAGCCTGTCTTTAGCCCAATCTCCGCCGCCTATTACGTTGCCTGCTCTAACTGTTGCCATTGCCTTGCCTCGGCCGAATCTGTCAACGTTAAAATCCTCCGGATTAAAAAAGGACTTCAAGTAAGCCGAAGAAATTAACTCCGCCGCGCCTTTGCTTGCGCTGTAAGGGTCGTAACCGCCCATAGGGTCCGTTTCTTTGTATCCGCATAGCCGCTCTTTGTTGTCGTAGCACTTATCGGAAGTTATGACTATGAGGATTTTTGCCCTTTCGGACATCCTGAAAACCTCGAGGACGTTTGCGGTGCCGGTAACGTTAGTTTCTATAGTTTCAAGAGGTATTTTATAAGATTCCCTGACTAGCGGCTGAGCCGCAAGATGAAATATTATTTCCGGCTTAAAATTATTTACGGCGGAATTTAATTTATTAAAATCCCTTATATCGCCTCTTATATCGGACATCTTTTCAGACAGGCGCGCAAGAACGAAATTATCGTCGGGCGTATATGGGTCGAGGGCGTAGCCTGCAACTTCTGCGCCGAGCTTTAAAAGCCATATAGAAAGCCATGAACCTTTAAAACCGGTATGTCCGGTAATTAATATTTTTTTGTTTCTGAAATAGCCGTTAAAATTATTATTTTTTTTAATATCGTTCAATAATGTAGCCTGCCTTGCTCTATAATTTGTTTTTAATCTAAAAAAATTATATCATATTACTATCAATTTTTAATTTTTATATTTAAAATCGCTTAATTTAAATCTTAAAATAACCGATAATTTTACATATGAAAGTAGTAATCCTTGCAGGCGGACTCGGAACGAGGCTCTCGGAAGAAACCGAAATGCGCCCTAAACCGATGGTAGAAATAGGCGGCAAGCCGATACTGTGGCACATAATGAAAATATATTCATCCTACGGCTTTAACGAGTTTATTATATGCCTCGGATACAAAGGAAATATGATAAGGGAATATTTTGCAAACTACTTTTTATATCAGTCCGACGTTACAATAAACTTATCCGATAACTCCATCGACGTCCACAACTGCAAAGCCGAACCTTGGAAAATTACGCTCGTGGATACCGGTTTAAACACTCAGACCGGCGGAAGAATAAAAAGGATAAAGAGCTACATAGGCGATAAACCTTTCTTTCTTACCTACGGCGACGGCGTATCCGACGTAAATATCGAAAAACTCCTGAAATTTCACAAAAAACATAAAAAGTTAATGACGATGACCGCCGTCCAGCCGGAAGGCCGCTTCGGTTCTTTAGACATCGACCAAAATACCGATGCAATAATAAAATTTCTCGAAAAACCAAAGGGCGATAACGCATGGATTAACGGAGGATTTTTCGTAGCGCAGCCGGAGATAATCGATTACATTAAAAACGACACGACTATTTTTGAGCGGGAACCTTTAGAAAAACTTGCTAAGGAAAGTAACCTCATTGCATATAAACATAAAGGCTTATGGAAATGCATGGATACCCAGAGGGATAAATTCCAGCTAAACCATATGTGGGAAACCGACAATGCCGCATGGAAGGTGTGGGATGGGGAATAAAACTTTTTAATTTTTTAATATAAATCGATATTTTATGATAAATTTTGCATTTAAACAGACAAGATTGCAAGGATTATACTTAATTACACCTAAACCTAAAATTGATAATAGAGGATATTTTGAAAGATTGTTTTGCACGGATGAATTTAAAGAATTAGGACTAAATAAACCTATAGTTAATATTAATCACTCTTTCTCAAAACAGAAAGGAATCATTAGAGGCTTGCATTTTCAATATCCGCCATTTCAAGAAACTAAAATCATAATATGCCTAAAAGGTTCTGTTTATGACGTTGCAATAGATATAAAAAAAGATTCTCCTACGTTCTTGCAATGGCATGGAGAAATTCTTGACGGTAAATTAAAACAAATGTTTTTAATCCCAGAAGGTTTTGCGCATGGTTTTCAAACATTAGAAGATAATGTTGAACTTTTATATTTACACACAAATTTTTACAATAAAGAATATGAATATGGACTTAACTTTATGGACCCACTTCTAAACATCTCATGGCCTTTAGAAATAATAGAAATTTCAGAGAAAGACAAAAATCATAAATTCATTTCAACTGATTTTAAAGGCATGGAATTATGAAGGTTCTTGTTGTCGGTTCTACCGGATTTATAGGCTCGCATATAATGGACTATCTTTGTAGACATACCAAAAATGATATAAATATAATAGCTACTACTCGAAATATCGAAAAAGCAAAAAAAATGTCATGGTTTAATGATAAAAAAGTAAATATAATAGAGTTCGATATATCGAAAACAAATTCCAATGTTTACGACAGACTTAAAAGACCGGATATGATGATACATCTGGCTTGGGACGGACTTCCGGATTATAAAAACATAAACCATATTGAACGGAATTTTTATGAAAACTATTTTTTTATAAGAGATATGATACTTGGAGGATTAAAAGATTTAACTATTACTGGAACCTGTTTTGAATATGGAATTAAAAATGGTCCTTTATCCGAAGATATGGAAACATATCCGATAACTCCATATGCAGTAGCCAAAGATAGCCTTAGACGGTTTTTACAAGAGCTTCAAAAAATAAATAATTTCGATTTAAAATGGCTAAGACTTTTTTATGTGTACGGGAATGGACAGTCACCTAAAAGTCTTTTATCTCAATTAGATACAGCTATACAAAATAATGAAAAGGTGTTTAATATGTCTGGCGGGGAACAGTTGAGAGACTACCTTCCAGTAGAAAAATTATCAGAATATATTGTAAAAATATCTTTTCAAAATAAAATAACGGGTATAATAAATTGCTGCAGCGGGAAACCTATATCAATAAGAAATCTTGTCGAAAATTATATAAAAGAAAAAGACGCCGATATTAAACTGAATTTCGGCTATTATCCTTACCCCGATCATGAACCTATGGCTTTCTGGGGGGATGATTCTAAACTTAAAATTATAAACGATTTACTCCTTTGATATCGTTATAAACTTTCAGTGCCCTTTCCACTGCATCGTCCATATCGTAATACTTATATTCTGCTAGCCTGCCTAATAATATCAGATTGCTATAATCTTTGGCAATATTTTTATACTTCTCATACTGCTTAGCGCTTTCTTTGGTAAAAAACGGGTAATACCTTATTTCTTCATCCGATACGGCATCTTTAGGATATTCTTTAAGAATTACTGTTTTGTCTGTTTTTACAGGATGTATATGTTTAAACTCCGTTATTCTCGTAAAATCGTAATCGTTTGGGTAATTGACTACAGCAGATTCCTGAAAATATCCGGTTTCCAACTCCTCAAACTCCATATTAAGAGTTCTATATTTTAGCCTCCCAAATTTATATCCGAATAGTTCGTCTATAGATCCTGTGTAGATAAGCTTACCCTTATATTCTCTCCCTAAAATATAGATTTTGCCGTCTTTTAAAAAACCTATATTTTTAAAATCAGTGTTTAATAATAATTCTATATTGTGATGACTCAGCATGTTTTTAAAAATTTCGGTATAGCCGCATAAAGGAACACCCTGATATTCGTCGTTAAAATATCTGTCATCATAGCCAACAAATATGGGAACCCTCGCGCTGACTGATATGTCTAATTCCTGAGGTTTTATACCCCACTGCTTTATAGTATAATTTAAAAATATCTTTTCGTATATAAATTTTGCAAGATATCTTAAATCTTCGTCTTTGTTTTCTAATAAATTTAATATAGGAACTTTCTCATTTTCTTTGTATTGTAAAAGCAGTTTTTTCTTAAATTCTTTAGCTTTATTAAGTTCAAATAGTTTATCCATAGAATTAAAATTAAAGGGCAGAGGTATTTTTTTGTCATCAATGCAAACTAAAACTTTATGGGTATAATTGAGCCACTTAGTAAATCTAGACAAATAATCAAAAACTTCTTTATTATTTGTATGAAACAGGTGTGGTCCGAATTTGTGTATTATTAGTCCGTTTTCATCTTTATAGTCGTAACAGTTGCCGCCTGGGTATCTCCTGTTTTCTATCAACAAAACTTTTTCACCAAGTCCGACTGCTATCCTTTCTGCTAATACTGAGCCTGAAAAACCAGCGCCTAATATTATGTAAGAATAAAAATACATATTTTATAATTATCTCTTATTAAAAATACATTGCAAGTCTTGTATGAATTTTTGATGCTCCTGTTTTATGATATTTCTAAAATTTATAAAATTTTCTATATTCTTTTCAAAATTATAAAAACAATCCTGAATTTTATCTGCAATCAATGGAATATTTTCTTCTTTATCTTCGAATTTATACTCATCGGATATAGGCAAATCAGCAAAATAATAGGCACTACCTTTCTTTCCTGTAATAATACAACATCCCATAATGACCGCTTCTCTTGGAATTCTATCTTTACCTGGAAAATTACCAAAGTCTATATATACCTTAGCATGTTCCAGAAGATATATAATCTGTTTTCTATTTCTGTTGCTTATTGGAATATATCTAAAATGTCCAATATTTATAATTTTACTAGTAAATTCCATGCCTTTAGCAGGATTATATAAAACAATATCTCTTTTATCTTTTCTATTAAAATTTTCATTTAAAAAATCTTCATTTAAGTATTCACTCAAATAAACTACGTTGCTGAATCCCTTATTTATAAGATGTTCCTGGACATACACGGATTGGGCCATATGGCAAATTGCTTTTTTTAAATATTCATCTTTCGTTAAATCAACGTCTTGATAATATCTTATTGCAAAATAAGGATTTCTATTTACTTCTTCAAATGAAACTCCAAGTTCAATACTAAATCTAATTATATAATAATTATCAAGGCTCAACCACCATATCAATATTCTAATTTTTTTAAAATTATTTACTATGCTTATTGCTTGAAACATTTCCGGAACAATTAATATATTTTTAGAATTGTCCTCAATTTCAAATACATATGGATTGTTGTATTTTTTATAATTTTCGTGTACAGGATCAAGAATGATCTGATTAGATAAATTGACATAAAAAATAAAAGCATTTATTCCTAATGAGTTCCTTAAATTATAGACTAATTGGTGCAGTGCTTCTGGCCCTCCTGTTGCAACTTTAGCTGGTGTCCAAACATAAACTTTCGTATCATCTAGAATTTTAATCATAAATTATACTAAATTTATCTTATTTTTTGATTTTTTTCCAATAACAAGTACATATTATTCCGTTTCTAATCGAACACTAAAATCAACAATTAATCGCTTTATATTAGCGTCCCAAATATTTACATTATGCACTTTATGATAGTATTAATAATGCCTTTATATTAAATATAAATCAAGTATCTGTTTTATTTTCATAAAATCTCCAGATAAGGAATAGCCGTAATGAATTTTCCACTCCATCCGCCAATATATGAAAGTTGTTTTATTAATTCATTTTTTATGTTCCACGGAAGAATTAAAACATAATCGGGCATTTCGGCTTTAAAAAACTCTTCATTTTCAACTGGTATATGACTTCCAGGAAGAAACTTGCCTTGTTTATAAGGAGACCTATCAGCCACAAAAGATATGAGGTCTTTTTTAATTCCGCAATAATTAAGTAGGGTATTTCCTTTGGCAGCGGCTCCATATCCGACGACTTTTTTCCCCTCTTTTTTTGCCGAAATTAAAAACTCTAAAAGATTATTTTTTATTTTATCCACTTTTTCAGAAAAAGATGAATAAGTAGCTATTTTCGTAATACCAAATTTTTCTTCTTTTATAAACATTGATTTCACCGAATCAAGCGTTAAAACTTCAGATTCTTCATGGGTTGCATATATCCTTAATGATCCTCCATGCGTCGGTAACTCTTCAACATCATAAATTTTTAATCCATGTGTTTTAAATATTTTATTTACAGCATAAAATGAAAAATAGGAAAAGTGTTCATGATATATTGTGTCAAACTGGTTTTGCTCAATCAAATTTAAAATATGTGGAAACTCCATAGTAATAGTCCCCTTGTCTTTAATCAGTTTTTTTAGCCCTCTTACAAAATCGTTTATATTCGGGACATGAGCCAAGACATTATTGCCCAACAATAAATCTACCCGTTTTCCTTCATTTGCAAGATTAGTTGCTAAGTATGAGTCAAAAAATTTTTCTACTACGTCTATGCCTTTTTGTTTTGCTACTAAAGCGGTATTAATGCTCGGCTCTATGCCATAACATTGGATACCGTTTTGTTTAAAATATTGAAGTAGATACCCGTCGTTAGAAGCTATTTCTGCAACAAGAGACGACCCATCTAGTCCTAATCTGTCTATAATCATAATCACATAATTTTTTGAGTGTTCTAACCAACTTTGTGAAAAAGAAGAAAAATAAACATAATCGGAATTAAATATTTCATTAGATTTCTTATATTCATCAATCTGAACAAGAAAACATTTATCGCACACAAAAAGTTTAAGCGGATAAAATACTTCAGGTTCGCTTAGCTGATCTTTACTCAAAAAAGAATTAGACGGGGGAGAATTTACCAAGTCTATGAATTCATAAGTTAGATTATTTCCGCAAAATCTGCACTCCATACTTATATACCTTTGAAATTTCCTTTTTAAACATCATCATATATATGCAAAGACAATTAAGAATCAATATATTTTTGAGATGATAATTCTAGCATTTTATTAGTTTCTAATATAGAAGCATAGTTATCTTTAACAAATAAAATCATATAACTATCTATGTTTTTTTATCTATCCCGCATTTAATAAGATTATCTTTCATTTTTTCATCATAATAAAAATTACCGATAAGCTCTAAATCATATTTTATTGAATTTTCATTTTTATTATTAGTATCATTATCATAAACTTTTGATTGTAAAAAATATATATTATTTATTCTATTAAAAAGACTTTCAAGGCCAAAATTATCTAATGAATAACCATTTTGCATTAACATATTATGGTACGACTTTTTCAAAAGATATAAATTGCCAAAATCCCAATATCCTGAACCAGTCATAAACAATAATATGTTCTTAATCAACCATTTGTTTATAATAATTTTATTAAAAATATTATTTCTAATGATTATATTAATATATTTTTATCGGCACTAAAGCGTTTATTATAATTCTTTGAACAAAATCTTCTAAAGATTTCCACCTGCTTTTTATTATTTCTTTTCTGAAAGCAAACGTAAGTCAATTAACTCCTGTTGAGAATTAGAATAAGCTAATAAGATTTTATCTAAAGCTTCTTGAAGTTCTTTTATTTGATTTTTGCTTTTAATTAATTCAGCTTTTAAAATATCAATTTGGGTATTTGTATTTTTATTATTTGGAATAATATCAGATTGTTTTATTTCTATAATTTTACACTGTTTTTCGATTATTTTTTTATCTTCTTTTTTTTCTTTCTGATTTTCTATATCATCGTTACTGCGCACAATATTAATCCAAACGGGAGGATTGCATATTTTATCTGTTTCCCAAATAGTATCATTAGTCTTAATAAATCCAAGTCTTTCAAAATAATTCAAACAAGAATGATTTTTACCGGTCAATATAAGATTAGCCCTAATAACATCGCTAAAATTCATAATTATTCGTACAGCTTCATATACCATAACAATTTCTATATCCATTCCAAACACTCGGCATGAAAGAACAACCTGTTCAATAATATTAGATTTTAATAACACAACTCCTATTAAACCGTTATCTATTAATTTATCTTTTGCTGTAAATCCTAAAATTTTACCTCCGGAATCAATAAATTTCTTTATTTCATTATAAGACCAACGTTTACCGGTCGTATTAAACTGATTCGTTTTATTTATTAATTCAAGCGCTCTTTGAAAATATTTATCGTTTTCAGAAATTATATGTAATAATTCAACAGTAAGATTAAGAGATTGAACCCAATCTTGATTAGGCATTGATTTTCTTTTTAATTCTCTTTGAACCATTGCTTTTACAAGCTCCGTTCTATTACCTGACTCATCGGTTATAGCCTCGACTTGGAACTCGGGTCCGTTTAATATATACCCCCTCCAAGCATAGGGATTAAAACCAAGATGCCTTATTTCAGGAAAAGCATTTATAATTTCATCTATCTCTCGAGGATTGTCGTCTATAACAACGATATTTTGTAGCAATATATTAGTTTCGGTTATTATTTCGCGTAAATTTTCAACTTTACTGTTCCAATTAATTTTAATCGAAACAAAATTTTCTTTAGAAATTTTACCGCCATAAATTCTTTCAATATTTTCAATGGTTTGTTTTTCTTCGTTTTTACTATTTATAGCCAACAATCCGCCGCGCTTTTTAAAAAATAATAATGCTTCTACAAAACCCATCGGCCAACCTTCTATCCTTTCAATATTATCCAAATTATCTTCAGCCGCAATACCGCGCCATAATGTATCGTCGATATCAACAATAATTAATTTAACAGGCGTTATTTTTTTTATTATTTTTAAACTGTCAGAAAGCCTTTTAAAAATTAATTCAATATAATTCCCGCCTTTGAATGCTTCAAAAAAATTCAGTGCAGGTACTGGTGTAATTATCCTTTTGTTTTTAATGTCTAATCCATAGTCAAAGTTAGATAAGATACCTCCGTGTGAGCACATATATAAAATATCGTCCTGCAATCTTTCTCGTCCTAACAACGACAAACATTCATTTAAATCAAAATAATAAAACCAAGAATATTTAGAAATAATTAATTCAAAATGCCTATTTAATTCCCTTATAAAAAAGGCTATATTACTAAGAGAATGTTTTTTTTGCAGTAAACCTAATGGGTTTGACGAAGGCTCGATAAATGAAAATACAAACACTGGTATTTTGGGTAATAATTTTGCCATCATCGAAATTTGTTCATTAATAAGATTTACCGCTTTTTCAAATGCAATTTTAAAATCTTGTTCGCTTAAGTTCTCTGTATACCAAAAATATCCTTTTCCTGGATTACAATCCTCCAAAATAGAACGAAGTGTAATCGCAACAACGGCAAAATCGTAAATATCGGATACATTAGCTGGAAGTTGGGGAACATGTCGTCCGTCATATAAATAATGGTCGGCATTATAGCCAAATCTTTTTGCCACACCAGGAAGACCCTCAACATTACATGTTCCCAACAATAAGGCATTTAAATTCTGCATTTTATTGTTAAAATATATATTATTAGCCATATTTAATTAAATCTTATCATTGCCATAACATTATAATATTTATTATTTATGATATATTTTTTTATCTTTTTCAAACAGCGGCTTTAAACTTTCTATCATTGATTGTTTTGAAAAATTGGCTTTAGCATATTCTTGACCTTTTCTTGCATAATTTTCCCACAAATCGTCGTATCTTAGCAACTTAATTACGCCATCGGCAAGTTGTTCCGGCGTATCCGCAACAAATGCAACAGAATCTAAATCCTTAAGGCCTTGAGCACCGATTGAAGTCGTAACAAGAGGAATTGCGTATCGTAATGCTTCTGTTACCTTAGATTTTACGCCTGCGCCAAACCTTAACGGCACTACCGCAACTCTGACATTGCTATAAAATTCTGCGAGCTTTTCGTCCGTTACATATCCGGTAACGATAATATAGTCGGCTTCTAATTCTTTGACCTTTTCTGTAGGATTGGAGCCTACAAGAAATAACCTAACATCCGGTAAATTATATTTAATTATAGGAAATATATCTTTAACAAACCATAATGCCGCATCTTCGTTGGGCGAATGAGCAAATCCAGCTACAAATAATATATCTTTACGTTTTTTTAAGGAATTAATGTCTATTTGCGGAAAATTATCGTAATAATATAACTGCACGGGTTTAACGTTAACTTTATCGTTTTTAGATTTTACTACGTTTGCTTCATCTATAGACGGATACAGGACAAGATCGCTTTTTGACCACAATTCTTGTTCTATTGTCTGAAAAATTTTAGCCGTTTCCAGTATTTTGGGGTCTTTTTCTATATCATACTGCATCATAAATCTTTCATAATGCAAATCATGACCGTAAAACACCGACATTGCCCTACTATATTGTTTAACATCGTTTATATATCTAATTGCAATATTAGGACGGCTAAGCAATATTACGTCTAAATCGATTTCTTTAATGTAACTTGTAAATTTCCCAATCCATTTAGGACCGTAAAACACCTCAACGCCTATATCCTGCAGTTGCCTTATATATTTTTCGTTTTTCAATAAATTATCAGGCCAGAATTTAACTATAGCGCCCATATCTATAAGACACTCAATAGTGAACATTATTGCCCGCGAACCTGCATCCATATCAGGCTGCGGTATTCCCCAGTCGACAATTAAAATTTCGGTTTTATCGTGCGCGCGGTCCCTTGCGCGGATTACGTTAGTTCCATGTTCATAATGTTGTTTTTCAAGAACCGACTTCCAGCGTTCGTAAAAAATTATTTGATTCCTCAACTGATAAGTCTTTACACCTTCATTTATATTTACCCCGTGAGTAATTCCTTCAAAATGCACAACCGTAGAATACGGACTATAGATAACTTTTCTGCCGACAGACCTGACTTTGAAGGCTAAATCAGTATCTTCATAATATGCCGGAATGTAAATATTATCGTAACCTCCAAATTTATTAAACAATTCCCTCTCTATTAAAATGGATGCTCCTGTGCAATAGTCGGTTTCGCGGGCAAAGTTATATTCCGAATCATTTGGATTTGAAAATCTTCCATAGTTCCATGCCGATGCGTCACGCCACACTATGCCTCCAGCTTCTTGTAATCTGCCATCCGGAAATATAAGTTTAGAGCCTACCATGCCGGCATCTTTCCAAGTATGGAAACATTTAACCATTTCATTAAGCCATCCTCTCATAACTTGAATATCGTTATTGAGAAGGCATAAATATTTTCCTTTAGCAAAGGCAGAAGCATAATTGCAATTTCTTAAGTAACCTAAGTCTTCTTCGTTTCTGTAATAATTTACGTTTTTTATTTTTTCTTTAAACAATTGCGGCGTTTCATCTCTTGACTGATTATCGCCGACAATTATCTCATAAGAAATATCCTGCGTATTTCGTAAAATTGATTTAAGGCAATTATAAGTATACGGCCAGTTGTTATGTATGGATATAATAATTGATACATCAGGATTGTCGAATTTTGGAAAAAATAATTCTTCTATACTATCGATATTTTCTTCTATTGGCAAAAGAACAGGGGAATATATGTTATCGCCATAAGCATTTTCGGTAACATTTTTATTTGCAATAGACTGCAGCACATATGTATTTTGCTCATCTATTACTCTAAACATTTTGACTATATCATCTAAATCTTTTTCATAATTTTTAGAAATTTTAATCAATTCATCGAGTATAAAATATATTTTATCCAAGGGCTTTATGTCTTCTTTTCTGTTTGAATTGAAAATCCTATCTTCTTTTTTAACTTTTGTTAAAGAAAATATGTTTTGCAGAACATCTAGTTCAGGGTTTGACGATTTTAATAAATTATATAAAAGCGGTTTTTCTAAAATAATTTTCCTAACAAAATCGGATATATAAGAAGTATTTGCAATAAAGTTTAATTGAAATTTAAATTCATTTAATACTTTGCCATCATTTATAGAATCTATCCAGTCTATAAATGAATTTTTGGTAAAAAATCTTAAATTAGAATTGTCTAAAATGCCGAATTCATTGTAATTAAACTTCCCCTCTATTAAATTTAAAACTATATCCATATTTGAAATATTTGGAATACTTATTAAAAAATTCGAATATGGTTTTAGTTTTTTTGTTAGCAATTTTAGTGCGTAAGCAGGATTTTTTAAATGCTCTAAAACATCTGATAAAACAATATAATCAAAAATTTCTTGAAGCTCATTAAATCTATCAAAATCCTTACCAGCAGTATTATCTAAATCCATTAAAAATAAGTCGTCATATTGAGAATTTTGTTTTGCAAAATTTAAAACCTCAATATCATTATCGACGCCGTAAACGACACAATTTTTATTTATTTTTAGCCATTTTCCCAATAAGCCGTATGAACATCCTACGTCAAGCACTACCGATTTATCTGCTATTAAATCGGCTATAATTGAAGGAGCGGAATTTTTATTAGATATATCTATATAATTATCATGTATCATATATTTATATTCCACACCGTCATGCTCTGAATATAATTTATTTTTTTCGCTGTTTCCGAGTTCCATTATAAATCCTCTTTAACCAATAAAAAATCATCGTTTCGTTTTTAATCTTAAAATTGAAATAATATTTGCAATCCCTTCATTAATATCTATTTCGCAAGTTTTAATATGCATATCCGGCTTTTCCGGCTTTTCGTAAGGAGAATCGACGCCCGTATAGCTTTCTATTTCTCCGTTTAGCGCTCTTTTGTACCAGCCCTTAACATCCCTATTAACGCATTCGTGAAAAGGAGTGTCTATAAATATTTCGATGAAATCGCCGGGACCTATTATTTCTTTTGCCGTCTGCCTGTGCTTCATTAAAGGCGAAATAAACGAAGCTATAACGATAATTCCGGCATCTGCGAAAAGTTTGGCGGCTTCGGCTACTCTTTTTATGTTTTCCAATCTGTCTTCTTCTGAAAATCCCAGTCCCCTGCTGAGTCCGTGCCTTATGTTGTCGCCGTCTAAAAGATAGGTGTGGCGGCCTTTTTCGTTTAAACGCTCTTCAAGTAAATTGGCAATGGTGCTCTTCCCGCATCCGCTGAGTCCGGTAAGCCACAAAACGCACCCTTTCTGGTTTTTAAGTTTTTCCCTGTCGCTCCTTTTTACTTTATGTTCATGCCATACTACACAGGAATCCTGAGTGTTTATTTGGGTCATACTTATTTATTTATATTTTCGAGCAATTTATTTAATTCGTTTATTTTTACATTTTTTTCTATCAGCGTATTATTCAGTTTTGCCATAACTTCCATTGCAGATTCCATGTAAAATATAGTTGAACGCAGCTCGGACATCCAGTTTACGAATTTTTTAATTTTAGCAATAACTTCTATGTCGGTTATTTTTAATTCATCTGAACATAACTTTCTTAAAAGTTTATAAAATTCTACTATTTTAGGAGGTACTTCAATGTTAGATTCTAAATCTTCTATGGTAAAACATCCGTGCCTTAATGATTCTTCTAAAAAATCGCCGCTGAAATCTAAAAATTCTGAACTATTGGGGTCAAATTCAAGCGAAAGGGATTCGGAAATCCTTTCAATCTGTTTTTTAGGGTCTTTTAGCATGTCGTCGTAATCGACGAAAACGACTTTTTCTCCTGCTAAATATATAATTGAAGAAAGCATGCCGCTAAACCATAAATAATAGGCAATTATATAATCGATATTTCCTTTTTTATTAATAGACCTTGCAACGCTAAGCGGATTTCTGCAAGGAATGACGTAAGAAACATATATGCCGGTTTCAGTAAAAATATCTTTCCAGATAGGTAAAATCTTGCTCATAAAGGGGTCTTTAAAACCAAAAATATCATATTCGTCAAGCCGTTTTTCGATAAGTGTTTTAGCGGGTACTTTAAAGGCTTCAATAACCTGTTGCGGTATTTTTTTTAAATCGACTAATATAGCGTAATCGGGTCTTTCAAATAATAGCTCTAAAAAAGCGTAATTAAGATTATTTATATCAGAATCTTCAAAATAACCCTTTTCGTTACTGAAGTTTGCCGGTTCAAGGGATGTTCCTAAATTAACGCCGAGAACTTTTAGTCCTCTTGTAATTACGCTGGTACCGCTTCTTGGAACTCCGGTAACGGCTATTATTCGTTTATTTTTGTATTTATCTTCTTCCATTAAATTAATTTTATATATATTTTTATGATTTATTATTATTGACTTTTACGGACATGTCTTTCAAAATATTTTCCCATATTTCTATATTAGGCTTAAGTTCAAACTCGACTATATCGGCAAGTAGGACATAATCCTGTTCTACCTGCGTCGAAAGAACGGAAGAAAGAATTTTTTCGAGGTCGTTAAAATAAGACTGGACGCTTTTACCGTCATAAACAAGGCTGTCGTAATCTATTTTTAAGAATTCCGATATTTTTTCCATAATCTGAATAAACGTAGTAAGCCCCCTAAGATATTCCGAAAAATTTTTAAACCCTCCGGTGCTGTTTCCCCATCTTATCTCGTCGGTCGTTTTTATTATGCCCGCTTTAAACTCGTTTAAAAATGCTATGGCGGCTTCAATAGAGCCGTTTAAAAGTTCCAGCTGGCTCATAGTAGTTATTTTAATCTCGTCGGCGTCTCCCAAATTGAAAGCCTTTGATTTATCGGCGTTCAGCATCAAATCGTCGTATCGGGTTCCGTTTATGGCTATGTTTTTTATTACCCTGCCTTCCGGAATAAAACGTTTTATGTCGCCTTCGTATAAAATATCGTGCATATTACCCGCGTTTGAAACAGAATCGGTCAAATTCCCGTCAACATATAATTTCATATCAAATCCTCCGGTTTATAATGTTTATGATTTTTTATCTTATCTAAAAATATTAACGAAACTTTTTTAAATATATT
>JAJZVN010000179.1 GCA_021845685.1 bacterium | reverse complement strand
CCTTAATAAAAAAGCTATTAATCCGAAAAATGTAACTATAAAAAATTCAAATGGTGCAAACAATATTATAATTAACATTTTATTTCTTCTTTCTTTCGCACTACCTCTTTGGCATTAATTTTACCGCCCTTATTCCCTTAATAATAGCTTCTTTTTTATTTATACTACCAAATATATTAAAAGTCAAATTAAAGGGCTTAAAAGGTCAAATAAGGGCGTTATTTACTGGGTAGGCGGAGATAAGTTGGATTATGCGAATAGTCAATATTAGTTAAATTTATATTTTTATATTATTTTTTGCAAGATAATCTTTATTTTTGCATAATTATTTCCGATTATTAAATAGAGAGATTTTATATCACTTTCCTTTGATTTTTGCTTGACAATAAAGGCTATAAAAAATACAATATTTATTGACAGGATGTGATATAGTAAAATACTGAAAATATAAACTATTTATAACTTCATAAATATTTAAATTAATAATAAAGAGGAGATGTATATGCTTAGCGCAAAAGATATAGCAAATTATTTTCTTTCAAAAAGCTACGCGGAACCCGGGGAAAGTATCTCAAATTTAAAAATTCAAAAATTGGTTTATTACGCACAGGGTTTTTATCTTGCTTTATATGGAAAACCCTTATTCGATGATAATATTGAGGCTTGGATACACGGACCGGTTGTTCCTGAGTTATATTACCAATATAAAAAATTTGGCAGTTGTGCAATACCTATTATAGAAAACATGGACTTAGAAAAATATCCTAAAGAAGTTATAGATTTGCTTGACGAAATATATAATGTCTACGGTCAATTTTCTGCTTGGAAACTTAGAGAGTTAACTCACAGTGAAAGTCCATGGATAAATACTCCAAAGATAAAAGGTTCTGTGATTTCACATGAAGAATTAAAAAAATATTTTATTACCCAGATCGAAAATGAAACGGAAAATTAAATTAGATAATAGGCTATTTCCTAAATCAAATAAAATCAAACAACCAAAAATTAAAGATACTATAAATTATGATAACGAAAAGCCAGTGTTTTCATTTATTTATTTAGATAAAAATTATGGCGTAGATGTATGTACGGGGGAAGAAAAATTATCTTTTTTACAGACAATGCTGACATTATCTAAATGCACTTGGAGTACACTTAAGACGGCAGCTAAACACGGTTTGGGTTACGAAAAAATAGATAAAATTAATACATCATTGCCGCCACAGGTTACAGACGACGTTCAATTAATAGCATTTAGATTTTATAAAAAAGCTCCTATGGTTGGATTTAGGAATAACAAGACTTTTCATGTTGTTTTTTTAGATAGAAAATTTACTTTATATGATCATTAGTAAAATATAAGTACCTTAACTCACCGTTAGAAACTTAATATTTTAATTTTAAGTATTTTTTTATCGTTTTTATTATTTTTAATGATTAGTTATAGATTAGTTTTTATGTTTAGCAAAAACAGGCGTCATTATTTAATTTTTTTGGATAATTTTTAGATTTTTTTATCCCAAAAAACGCGAAATTGCAAAAAAGAGGGTTTTTTAAACAGACCTCTTCCTTTGGTTTAGATATTGAATGTAATATTTTATATGAAAATTGATATAAAAAATTTAGTTTTATATTTACGTCAGGCATTTAGCCCTCCATTTCAGTATTCTTTTAAATGTTTTCTTATCTGCAGAAAGGCTTAATGTTAATTTATTTGCATGACGGACTATTTTATCGGGAATACTTAAAATCCATCTTACGGTTCTTGCCGTTAATCTTTTAATATTGAGTTTCTGTTTAAAAGCCATCATTATATTGTAGGCAAGAACTACAACTGAAGCCCATAGTCCGTTTGCTCCGAGATAGCTTGAAGATTGAAAAAGCATGCCTTTTTCAGCGGTCAAGTTCAAAGTTCTGTTTGAGTTCTTTAATGTTGTATTCGCATACTCCTCTGTCGTTATAAGTTTCGTATACGTTAACTATGTTTTTATTTGAGTTCGTTGCAATAAATCTGTAGCTTTCGTAAATTTCTATCGGAAGGTCGGTTTCTGCTTTTTCTCTGGTGGTTATCATTCTAATGGGCAGTCCTTTTAAAAAATAGACGAATTCGGATATCTGTTTTCCTTCGGTTAAATTCTTAAATTCTAATTCGTAAGCTTCTTTTTTT
Source organism: bacterium (assembly GCA_021845685.1). Taxonomy (GTDB): domain Bacteria; phylum SZUA-79; class SZUA-79; order Acidulodesulfobacterales; family Acidulodesulfobacteraceae; genus Acididesulfobacter. Next base: position 774 of record JAJZVN010000179.1, on the reverse strand, counting down.
AAAGAGTTAAATTCTTTGGCTCTTATATAATAAGTTATATTGTTGTTAGAGCAGTATTCGATTATGTCCGAATCGTATCCTGCAGAGTCCGACCTGTAAACCATTTTAATGCCGTTTTCGGATAATTTAGCGTGAATATACTTAATTTGATCTAATAATCCGACGGAGGCGTGAACCATAAACATATTATTGCCGCACATAAAAAGGCATGCTTTTTATAAACGTGCGGAATAATATGTTTATATCATTTCTAAAATCGGAATATAAGCAGTAGCCGTTTATAAAGCCTAATAAAGAACCCATACCTCTGAAGCCTTTGTATGTTTTTTTAGATTCCTTTTTTATTGGCTTCTATTAGGGAAACATCGGCATCGAACACTGCTTCTTTTATATCTTTTGTTTTTAATGCCTTTATAGCTAAATCTAAAGATATATCGTCTATTATTTTTTTAGTCTTTCCAGTCGCAAAGTCTCCTTTACTTTCTCCGTTCTTTAAAAACCATTCGCCTATCTTAGTGCTGTGAGGCATATTATTTAATCCCCATATAGTTTTAATAGTATCGTCTTTTCTTAGACGGTCTATATTAACGTATCTGCCTTCGCCGGACAACATAACGGAAGATAGGAATGATAATATTTTTTGAGAAGGCTTATAGCCTCTGTTGCTTCCGGCTTTAGGAAGAAGAGAATCCAAACTTTCTTCGAGCCCTATCTGCTTAATAAAATCGGCTATTAAAATACTGCCGCCGAATGATGTAATTTTTTCGTTGCCCA